>NZ_KI421511.1:3712332-4331054 GCF_000473265.1 Amycolatopsis thermoflava N1165 | reverse complement strand
CGGCAGCGGTGGGTTGTCGGTCATGGCACGAACCTAGGTCGCCGTGCTGGTGGCGGGTATGAGGATGACCGCATGCTTGCCGGAGTGGAGTCCGGCAGGCATCTCCGCGGCTTTCCGGAGCGTCGACGTGCTGGTGGCGGACACGCGCGCTCGCCCTGGGTCGACCGTCAGGCTTCTCCGCCGGGCTTCCAGAGCACGTCGCCGTCCGGGTTGGCCAGGCGGGCCAGGATGAAGAGCAGGTCGGAGAGCCGGTTCAGGTACTTCACGGCCAGTACGTTCGTGCGGTCCGCGTCCGCCTCCACCAGCGCCCACCCGGCCCGCTCGGCCCGCCGGCTCACCGTGCGTGCCTGGTGCAGGAACGCCGCCCCCGGGGTGCCGCCGGGCAGGATGAACGACGTCAGCTTCGGCAGGCGCTCGTTGAACTCGTCGCACCAGCCTTCGAGCCGCTCGATGTAGGCCTCGGTGATGCGCAGCGGGGGGAACTCCGGATCGGGCACCACCGGCGAGCACAAGTCGGCGCCGACGTCGAACAGGTCGTTCTGCACGCGGCGCAGCACCACCGCGATCTCCTCGTCGAGACCGCCCATCGCGAGCGCCAGCCCGACCACCGAGTTCGTCTCGTCGACGTCGGCGTAGGCGGCCAGCCGCGGGTCGGTCTTCGGCACGCGCGAGCCGTCGCCGAGCGCGGTCGTCCCGTTGTCGCCGACCCTGGTGTACACGCGGTTGATCCGTACCGGCATACCGAGAACCTTACGACTGCTCGAACAGCCGCATGGCCTCCGGCGCTTCGAAACACACCGCGGAATCGATTCGCGCCCGCAGGTCCCGCACCAGCGCCCGGCCGCCGCGCCAGTCGCCGGGACGCACGGTGATCGCCCCACCGTGGGTGCCGAACAGGTGCAGGATCGGCAACTGACCGTCGGTGTGCTCGATGCCGACCCCGGCGAGGTCGTCGAACCGCACGACAGCCGCCGGTGACGGGTTCTGCCCGAAGTAGGTGGACAGGCCCTCCTCACCAACCACGAGCCGGTAGCCGCGGGGCGCGGTCGAGCCGACCAGCGCCCGCTTCATCTCCCGGCCCGGCGGCGCGGGCAGCGGGCTGCCCGGCAGTTCCGGCAGGTCCCGCGGGACGTGTCGCTCCGGCGCGCACAGCACCAGCCGTCCGGCCAGCTCGCGGGCCGCCGCCGCGACCGCGGCCGGGTCGAGCCCGGCCAGCACGCGCTGCTGGTGCTCGGCCGCCGAGGGCCAGCCGGTCAGCTCGCTCATCGCCGCGTCGAACGCCCGGTAGACCGCGAAATCCCGCTCGGCGACCTCCTCGGCGAGCCCCGCCCGGTCGACGGCCAGTTCCTCCTCGGTCGGCCCGCTGCGGCCCAGCTCGGCCAGCTCGGTGCGGATCGCGTCGACGACCCGCGCGGCCTGCTTGTCCGGCACGTCGGTGCCGAACCCGAGGACGGCCCGGCGCGCGTCCACCATCT
Source organism: Amycolatopsis thermoflava N1165 (assembly GCF_000473265.1). Lineage (NCBI taxonomy): Bacteria > Bacillati > Actinomycetota > Actinomycetes > Pseudonocardiales > Pseudonocardiaceae > Amycolatopsis > Amycolatopsis thermoflava. Next base: position 4,329,579 of record NZ_KI421511.1, on the reverse strand, counting down.
GGTGGTCGAAGGCGATGTCGTAGACCAGGCCCTCGAGGTGTCGCAGGCGTTCGGTGAGGCGGTGGATGAGGATGCCGGCCGCGCACGCGATCTCCGCGGTCCACTCGACCAGCGCGCAGCCCACGACGCCGTTGGGGATGCTCGTCTGGGCCGGGGTAGGCAGGTCGAACGGCTCGGCGGTCACCGGCTGCCGAGGCGGGCCCGGGGGCAGCGGGAGCTTCAGGCCGGCCGGGGGAGGGCCGGACAGCACGAGTGCGGCGTTGTCGCGGTGGAACCAGCGCGCGCACCACTCGCGGGCCTGCTCGGGGCCCGCGTGGACGGCGGCGAGCTGGACGTTGCCGGTCAGGCCGAACGCCCGGTTGCCGAACCACAGCGCCGACGGCAGCCACGCGGTCACGCCCGGGCCGTCGTTGCCGCGCTCCTCGGCCAGCAGCACGCCGCGCTCCAGCCGCAGCGGCCCGGTGTCGAGGTCGGCCAGCGACTCGCACACGCGCCGCAGGTGCTCCGCGACGGTCTCCGGGGTGCTGGTGACGTCGAAACTGGTGTGCAGGACCTCGGTGGAGGCGTTGTTCTCGTAGCGGCTCGTGCGCACGCGCCGCATCGCCAGGTGCTCGACGAGGTGCGTGATCCCGGTCTGCAGGAACGACTCGTGCGCGAGACCGACCCCGAACAACAGGCTCGCGCTGAGCCTGCCCGGCTGGTCGGTCCAGAAGACCGGCACGCCGTCGATCTCGGCCCGGTGCACCTCGGGCAGGGACGGAGGCGCGGGCGGGGTCAACATTTCGCTCAAGGTTCCCCCAGTCGAGTGGGACGCACGGGCGCGTTATCGCCGCGAGGGAGCACAGTGTTTCACACGATAGTGCGAACTCGGTCGCCCTCTGTTATGTCCCGCCCCTCCGTCCGGGTGCCTGAACCGGAAGGCATGATGACGGCCATGAGCGAGCACTTCGACGTGCACGGTGGTGCGCGGCTGGTGGGCGAGGTCGAGGTCGTCGGAGCCAAGAACAGTGTTCTGAAGCTGATGGCGGCCGCACTCCTCGCCGAGGGCACCACCACCATCACCAACTGCCCGCAGATCCTGGACGTCCCGCTGATGGCGGACGTGCTGCGCAGCGTCGGGTGCGAGGTGGTCCTGGACGGCGACACCGCGAAGATCACGACCCCGTCCGAGCTGTCCCACCGGGCCGACTCGCCCGCGATGGGCAAGCTGCGTGCGTCCGTGTGCGTGCTCGGCCCGCTGGTCGGCCGTCTGAAGCAGGCTGTCGTCGCGTTGCCGGGCGGTGACGCGATCGGGTCGCGGCCACTGGACATGCACCAGAACGGGCTGCGCGCGCTCGGCGCGACGAGCACCATCGAGCACGGCTGCGTCGTCGCCACCGCCGACCATCTCAAGGGCGCCCAGATCTGGCTGGACTTCCCGAGCGTCGGCGCGACCGAGAACATCCTGATGGCCGCGGTGCTGGCCGAGGGCACGACGGTGATCGACAACGCCGCGCGCGAGCCGGAGATCGTCGACATCTGCGTGATGCTGAACCAGATGGGCGCGAAGATCGAGGGCGCCGGAACGTCGACGCTGACCGTGCACGGCGTCACCGAGCTGCACCCCACCGAGCACCGCGTGATCGGCGACCGGATCGTGGGCGCGACGTGGGCCTTCGCGGCCGCGATGACCCGCGGTGACCTGACGGTGAAGGGTGTCAACCCGCACCACCTGGACCTGGTGCTGGAGAAGCTGCGGATGGCCGGCGCCGAGATCACGACGTTCGGCGAGAGCGGGTTCCGGGTGGTGCAGCACGACCGGCCCAAGGCGGTCGACTTCGTGACGCTGCCCTACCCGGGGTTCGCCACGGACCTGCAGCCGTTCGCCGTCGCGTTGTCCGCGGTGTCCGAGGGCACGTCGATGATCACGGAGAACGTGTACGAGGCGCGGTTCCGGTTCATCGAGGAAATGGTGCGGCTGGGCGCCGACGCCCGCACCGACGGCCACCACGCGGTGGTCCGCGGGGTCGAGAGGTTGTCCTCCGCGCCGGTCTGGGCGTCCGACATCCGCGCGGGCGCGGGCCTGGTGCTGGCCGGCCTGTGCGCCGACGGGGTCACCGAGATCTGGGACGTGTTCCACATCGACCGCGGGTACCCGTACTTCGTCGAGAACCTGAACCGGCTGGGCGCGCGCGTGGAGCGGGTCGTCGGCGCGGCGGAGCGCTGCTGACCGCGCTGCCCGGATGGCTGGCGCTGCCGCCGGAAGGGCTGACACACGAGGAGCACCAGGCGCTGCCCGAGGAAGTGCGTGCCCGCCTCGAAATCGTCGATGGCGCGGTCGTGGTGCACGAATCGCCGGACCGGTCGGCTCCGGCGCCGGGGCACCGCCTGTTGGTCGCCGAGGTGGTGTCCCGGGATTCGCTGACCGCGGACCGCACGAGCAAGCCGGCCCAACACGCGGCCGCGGGTGTCCCGCACTTCTGGCGTGTCGAGGGCCTACGCCTCGACGGGTGTGGGCACCGTGACGATCGACCTCGCCGCGCTGCTCTGACTCACTCCGCGGCCAGTCCGACGCCGAAGCCGATCAGCGCGGTGCCCGTCACGGCGTCCATCGCGCGGCGGACGCGTCGCCGGTTCAGCCAGCCCTTCGCCCAGCGGACCAGGAACAGCAACGTCAGCTGCCACGCCGTGCCGACCACCAGCACCGTGTACGCCAGCAGCAGCGCCTCGCCCGCGCCGGTCGTCGCCGGGTCGAGGAACTGCGGCAGCACCGACAGGTAGAACGCCATCACCTTCGGGTTGGTGATGTTCGACAGGAACCCCTCGCGGAACCGTCGCAGTCCGCTCGCCCGGCGCCGGTCCAGCTCGTCCAGCGCCTCGTAGTTCCCGCGCCACGCGCCGCGCAGCGCCTGGAACCCCAGCCAGCACAGGTAGGCGACCCCGGCCCACCGCACGGTCTCGAACAGCGGCCGCACCTGCACGATCAGCGTGCCCAGCCCGAGCCCGACCGCGGTGGCCTGCACCAGGTTGCCCAGCGCGATGCCGGAGCAGGTGAACAACCCGCCCCGCGCGCCGCCGGCCAGCGCGTTCTTCAGCACGACCATCGTGTCCGGACCCGGCACCACCGCGATCAGCAGGGCGAACACCAGGTAACTCGCGTACAGGCTCCACGTCACACCCACGAGGCTAACTCGGCAGTCATGATGGGGTCAGGCTGATTTCGCACCCAGTGAGATGCGTCCTTGCGGGGCTGCGCGCGAAGTTACCGACGAGTACGCTCTGTGTGTCGTTCATCTGGAGGTGCACCGATGCCCTACCCCACGGATCGCGAGCGAGACCGCCCCTGGGTCATGCGCACCTACGCGGGGCATTCGTCGGCGGCGGCCTCCAACGAGCTGTACCGGCGCAACCTCGCCAAGGGCCAGACCGGCCTGTCGGTGGCCTTCGACCTGCCGACGCAGACCGGCTACGACCCGGACCACCCGCTGGCCAAGGGCGAGGTCGGCAAGGTCGGCGTCCCCATCTCGCACATCGGCGACATGCGCCGCCTGTTCGCCGGCATCCCGCTGGCCGAGGCCAACACGTCGATGACGATCAACGCGCCGGCCATGTGGCTGCTCGCGCTCTACGTCACTGTCGCCAAGGAGCAGGCCGACGCCGAGGGTCGCGACCGCGACGAGGTGCTCGCCAAGCTCACCGGCACCACGCAGAACGACATCATCAAGGAGTACCTGTCCCGCGGGACCTACATCTTCCCGCCCGCGCCGAGCCTGCGCCTGATCACCGACGTGATCGCCTGGACGGTGCACCACATCCCGAAGTGGAACCCGATCAACATCTGCAGCTACCACCTGCAGGAGGCGGGCGCGACCCCGACGCAGGAGGTCGCCTACGCGCTGTCCACCGCGATCGCGGTGCTCGACGCCGTGCGCGACTCCGGCCAGGTCGAGCCCGCCGACATGGCCAAGGTCGTCGGCCGCATCTCGTTCTTCGTCAACGCCGGGGTCCGGTTCGTTGAAGAGATGTGCAAGATGCGCGCGTTCACCCGGCTCTGGGACGAGATCACGCGCGAGCGGTATGGCGTCGAGGACCCGAAGGCGCGCCGCCTCCGCTACGGCGTGCAGGTCAACTCGCTCGGGCTGACCGAGGCGCAGCCGGAGAACAACGTCCAGCGGATCGTGCTGGAGATGCTCGGCGTCGCCCTGTCGCGGGACGCCCGTGCCCGCGCGATCCAGCTGCCGGCCTGGAACGAGGCGCTCGGCCTGCCGCGGCCGTGGGACCAGCAGTGGGCGCTGCGCATGCAGCAGGTGCTGGCCTACGAGACGGACCTGCTGGAGTACGAGGACATCTTCGCAGGCTCGCACGTCATCGAATCCAAAGTGGACGAGATCGTGGCCGGGGCGCGTGCGGAGATCGAGCAGGTGCAGGATCTCGGCGGCGCGGTGGCCGCGGTGGAAAGCGGTTACATGAAGTCGCAGCTGGTGGCCTCGCTGGCCGAGTACCGGCGCGACGTGGAGTCCGGCGGGCGCGTCATCGTCGGGGTCAACAAGTTCGACACCACCGAGCCGAGCCCGCTGCAGGCCGAGGGCGCGAAGGCGATCGAAACCGTCGACCCGGCGGTGGAGAAGCACGCCGTCGCGGCGCTGGAGGAGTGGCGCCAGCAGCGCGACCACGCCGCGGTCGACGCGGCGTTGGCGCGGCTGCGCGAGGTGGCGAAGACGTCGGAGAACCTGTTCGACGCCACGCTCGCGTGCGCGGCGGCCGGGGTGACCACCGGGGAGTGGGCCGGCGCGCTGCGCGAGGAGTTCGGCGAGTACCGGGCGCCGACCGGCGTGTCGGCGGCCGCGATGTCGGGCGACGCCGCCGAGCTGTCCCGGGTGCGTGACCGCGTGCGGGCGACCGGCGAGGAGCTGGGCGAGAAGCTGCGGATCCTGGTCGGCAAGCCGGGCCTGGACGGGCACTCCAACGGCGCCGAGCAGGTCGCCGTGCGGGCCCGCGACGTCGGGTTCGAGGTCATCTACCAGGGCATCCGGCTCACCCCGGAGCAGATCGTGGCCGCCGCGGTGCAGGAGGGCGTGCACGTCGTCGGCCTGTCGGTGCTGTCCGGCTCGCACCTCGAGGTCGTGCCGCAGGTGGTCGACGGCCTGCGGGCGGCGGGCGCCGGGGACATCCCGGTGATCGTCGGCGGGATCATCCCGCCCGAGGACGCGCGGCTGCTCACCGAGCGCGGCATCGCCCGGGTGTTCACACCCAAGGACTACGAGCTGACCGAGATCATGGACGAAATCGTTTCGGTGGTGCGGGAACGCCACGAGTTGCCGCAGGACTGAGCCAGTTCTGTCACTTTCCGTGCGCATCGTCCACACGCAACGTTGATCTCTTTCCGATAACAGCGAGTGGCGATCTCGTTGCTTCTTTTGACCCCATCGGACGCACCGCCTACGTTCGGTGAACCGGCGGAACCGAATAAGGGGTGCGACGAAAATGACGCACGGTCAGTGGACACGACGGGATTTCTTCCGGCGATCGGCGGTCGTCGGCGCAGCGGCGGTGGCGGGACCGACATTGTTGGCAGCCTGCCAGAGCACCGAAAGCGGCAACACCCTCGACTCGGCGAAGAGCGCCAAGACGATCAGGATCGGAATCGCCAACGAGGCGCCCTACGGTTTCGCCGACACCTCGGGGAACACGACCGGTGAAGCCCCGGAAGTGGCCCGTGCCGTGTGCAAGGCGCTCGGAATCGACACCGTGCAGGCCAACGTGGTGCCGTTCGACCAGCTGATTCCGGCCCTGAACGCGAAGCAGTTCGACATCGTCGCGGCGGGCATGAACATCACGCCCACGCGCTGCAACGCGGCCTTGTTCTCGAATCCGGACTACTCGGCGCTGACCGCGCTGCTCGTGCCCAGCGGCAATCCGCAGGGCGTCAACACCCTCGCCGACGTCGCCGCCAAGAAGGTCAAGGTCGCGGTGCTCTCCGCCGCGGTGGAGAAGGGCTTCGCCACAGCGGCGGGGGTTTCCGAGGACCAGATCGAAACCCTGGACACGCAGGACAACATGTTGCGCGCGGTGACCGCGGGCCGCGTGTACTGCGCCGCGCTCACCGACATCTCGCTGAAGTGGCTGGTGAAGCAGAACCCGAACGCCGGCGTCGAGGTGACGCCCGGCTTCCAGCCCACCGAGAACGGCCAGCCGGTGCAGACCGCGGGCGGGTTCGTCTTCCGCAAGGACGACACCTCGCTGCGGGACGCGTTCAACCAGCAGCTGAAGACCTTGCACGACAACGGTGAGTGGCTGCGCATCGTGACGCCGTTCGGGTTCGACCAGAGCAACCTGCCCAAGGCCGACCTGACGACCGACAAGCTCTGCGCGGCCTGACGCTCGAGCCCGGGGACGCGTCGTGTCGGACTCGACATCCAACATCATCTCGACCATCCTCAGTGGACTCGGCACGACGGTGTACGCGACGGTCGGCGGCATCGCGCTGACGATCGTCCTGGCACTGATCGCCGGGCTCGCGATGCTGTCGCGGTCCCGGACGGTCCGGTTCGTCAGCCGCGTCTACGTCGAAGGGTTCCGCGGGACGTCGGAGGTCGTGCAGCTGTTCTGGCTGTTCTTCGTCCTGCCCGCGCTGGTCGGGTTCAAGCTCGTTCCGTTGTTCGCAGGCATCATCGTGCTCGGGCTGAACCACGGCGCCTACGGTGCCGAGATCGTGCGCGGCGCGGTGCAGTCGGTGCCGCGCGCGCAGCGTGAAGGCGCGGTGGCGCTGTCGTTCAGCCCGGCGCAGCGCATGTTCCGGGTGATCCTGCCGCAGGCGGTGGTGGAGATGCTGCCGCCGTTCAACAACCTGTTCATCCAGTTGATGAAGAGCACGGCCCTGCTGTACTTCATCTCGGCCGGGGAGATCACCGAGAAGGGCGAGCTCCTGCGGCCGGTGTACGGCAGCCAGCTCGTGTTGATCTACGGCGTCGAGCTGTTGTGCTACCTGGCGATCGCCGTCGTGATCACGATGATCATGCGGGCGCTGGAACGCGTGCTGGCGCGGCGGCTCGGGCGTGAGCCGCCCAAGCGTGAGCGCGCGTGGGCGAGGGCGGGGGCGCCCGGATGAACTGGAACTGGGACTACTTCTGGGAATCCGTCCCGCTGCTGCTGGAGGGTTTGCTGGTCACCCTCGAGCTGACCGTGCTCGGCTCCGCGGTGGCCTACGTGCTGGGCCTGGTGTTCGCGCTGGTGCGGCGGGCCCGGATCCCGGTGCTGAGCCAGCTGATGTACCTGTTCATCGAGGTGGTGCGCAGCACTCCGCTGCTCATCCAGGTGTTCATCGTCTTCTACCTGTTGTGGCCGGCACTGGGCATCACCCCGTCGGCGTTCGTGACCGGCGTGATCGCGCTCGGGATCCACTACGCCACCTACACCTCCGAGGTGTACCGCGCGGGGATCGAGGCCGTCCCGAAAGGACAGTGGGAGGCCGCGAGGGCGCTGAGCCTGCCGCGCGGCCGGGTGTGGACGGGGATCATCCTGCCGCAGGCGGTGCCACGGGTGGTGCCCGCGCTGGGCAACTACATGATCTCGATGTTCAAGGAAACCCCGCTGTTGATCAGCATCGGGGTGCTCGACGTGCTCAACCGGGCCAAGGGGCAGGGGGCCGAGACCTTCCAGGTGATCGAGCCCTACACCCTCGCGGGCATCCTGTTCCTGCTGATCAGTTACCCGTCGTCGATCCTCGTGCGAAGGTTGGAACGCCGTGTCGGACAGCTCTGAGATGATCCGGTTCGAGGGGGTCGTGAAGAAGTTCGGCGACCACGTGGTGTTGCGGAAGCTGGACTTTTCGGTGCGGCCAGGGGAGTTCGTGACGCTGATCGGGCCGAGCGGTTCGGGCAAGACGACGATCCTGCGGCTGCTGATGACGCTGGAGCAGGTGAACGCGGGGCGCATCTTCGTCGGCGGCGAATGCCTGTCGCACGTCGACAAGGGCGGTCGGATGGTGCCGGCTGGGGAGAAGCACCAGCGGCGCATGCGCAGGCGGATCGGGATGGTGTTCCAGCAGTTCAACCTGTTCCCGAACATGAAGGTGCTGCAGAACGTCACCGAGGCCCCGATCCGCGCGCTCGGCCTGTCCCGCGAGGAGGCCGAGCAGCGCGGACGGGAGCTGCTGGAGATGGTCGGGCTGAGCGAGAAGGCCGACGCCCACCCGTCTCAGCTGTCCGGCGGGCAGCAGCAGCGGGTTGCGATCGCCCGCGCGCTGGCGATGCGTCCCGAGGTGCTGCTGCTGGACGAGGTGACCTCGGCGCTCGACCCCGAGCTGGTGGCCGGCGTGCTGAAGGTGCTGAAGGAGATCGCGTCGACCACGGACATCACGTTCCTCTGCGTGACGCACGAAATGCAGTTCGCGCGGGACGTGTCGGACCGCGTGCTGATGTTCGACCACGGGCAGATCGTCGAGGACGCGCCGCCGGAGAAGCTGTTCACCGACCCGGACCACCAACGGACACGGGAGTTCCTGCAAGCGGTGCTCGACCGCGGGTGAGCCGGACCAGCGCGGCGGCCCTGGCGGCGATCACGGCGAGTTCCGTCGCGCTCCACAGCGCGAGCCAGATCACCAGCGCGGGTGAGAAGTACGCCGTCTGCAGCCAGGTGGCGTCGCGGCCGCCGAACAGCCCGCCTGCCAGGTCGGCCAGCGCCACCAGCGCGACGACCGGGATCAGCCGGGGCACCAGTCCGCGGACGACCCGCCACCGGGTGGCCCGTGCCGCCCATCGGCGGGCGCGGAGCGCGGTGCGAATCCCGATGCCGACGGTGAGCAGCGTCAGCGCGGCCAGGACGAGGTCGACCAGCAGCCGCGCCGAGGACGGGGCCGGCGGCTGCTGACCGTGCAGGATCGCGGCGATGCCCTCGGCGAGCTGGGTGGTCCCCTCGTTGCCGAGCGAGACGCCGCTGTCCACCATGACCGCGATGCCGTATCCGTCGGGCAGCATCAGCGCGCCCGCCGTGTAGGTGAACCAGATCCCGGTGTGGCTCACCCGGCCCTCGTCGTCGGTCTGCCAGCCCATGGCGTAGTTCTCGCGCGCGGCGGTGTGCATGAGCGCGAGGCCTGCCGCGGAGACGAGGCCGCCCCCGGTGCGCTGGACGGCGAGCCAGCGGGCCATGTCCTCGGCGGTGGTGATCACCCCGTCCGAGCCTGCGACGAAGCGGTCCGGTTCGGACGCCGCGGGGGTGAGCCCGTAGGCGTAGACGTGTCCGCGGTGGACGGTGGCGGGCAGGTCGCGGGGCGTCCGCGTGATGGCGGTCGTCGAGCGCATCCCCGCCGGTTCGAAGACGTGCTGCCGCAGGTAGTCGCCGAAGGCCTGGCCGCTGACGACCTCGACGAGCCGCGCCGCGAGGTGGAAGTTGGTGTTGGTGTAGTGGTACTCGGCGCCGGGATCGCTCGCCAGCGTCGCCTGACGGGCGCGCTGCACGGCGCCGGCCAGGTCGTCCGGCTGTGGGAGGCTCTTCTCCGGCAGGGTCCCGTCGGTGATCCCGGAGGTCTGGTTGAGCAGGTGCCGCACGGTGATCGCGCCGCCCCGCGGGTCGGCGAGGCGGAACTCCGGCAGGTAGGTGGCGACCGGGACGTCCAGGCCGAGCCTGCCGCTCTCGGCCAGCTGCACCACGGCCAGCGCGGTGAAGGCCTTCGACACCGACGCGATCGGCATCGGGGTCGTCGCCGTCGCGGTGCCGTAGCCGTGCAGGTGCACGACGCCGGTGTCCTTGGTGATCGCCACCGCGACCCCGGGATACCCGGCTGTCTCGGCGAAGTCGGCGACGTAGGAGTCGATCGAGGACGGGTCCGGTAGTTGATCTGCTGTCGCCGTACCGGGGATCAGGGCGACGATCGCGGCCACCGCCGCGCACACGCGTTTCACGGAAGTCAAGGTAGGAACCGGGCGGGTGTCCGCACAGGACACTGACGGCAGGGAAGGGATCCGACTTTCGTCATGGGTTGACCCGTCCGGGTGTCATCTCGCATACTCGTGTTCGTCAGACGTGCAACTGTACGTCAGGCGAACACAAGGGAGACGAAGATGTCCGCCGGATCGTTCTTGCGCACCGCCTTCACCACCAAGCTCTACGTCACCGTCCTGGTGGCGATCGTCCTCGGCGCGGCCCTCGGCTTCGTCGCGCCGGGGGTGGGCGCCGCGCTGCAACCCGTGGGTACCGGGTTCATCGAGCTGATCCAGATGCTCATCGCGCCGGTGGTGTTCTGCACGATCGTCACCGGGATCGCCTCGGCGGGCGAGCTGACCAGCGTCGGCCGCATCGGGGTCAAGGCGCTGGTCTACTTCGAGGTCCTGACCACGATCGCGCTCATCGTGGGCCTCGTCGTGATGGACCTGTTCGACCCGGGCAGCGGAATCCACGCCGACCCGGCGGCGCTGCACCTGTCGGGCACCGCGCAGCAGTACGCGCAGACCGGCGAATCCCAGCACTGGTACGACTTCCTGGTCAACATCATCCCGGACACCGTCGTCAGCGCCTTCACCGGCGGCAACGTCCTGCAGGTGTTGCTGGTCTCGATCCTGTTCGCGATCGCGGTCAAGGCGCTGGGCGAACGCGGCGCGCCGGTGATCCGCGGCATCGAGCGGATCGGCGAAGTGGTGTTCGGGATCGTCAAGCTCGTCATGTACCTCGCGCCGGTCGGCGCGTTCGCCGCGATGGCCTACACGACGGGCAAGTTCGGGGCGTCCACCCTGGCCAGCCTCGGTGGCGTCGTCCTCCTCTTCTGGGGCACCGGGATCGTGTTCTGCCTCGTCGTGTTCGGGGCTGTCGCCCGGCTGTGCGGCATCCGGATCCTCAAGCTGTACCGGTACTTCAAGGACGAGCTGCTCATCACGCTCGGGACCGCGAACTACGAGGTCGTGATGCCGCAGCTGATGCGCAAGCTGGAGCACCTCGGCTGCCCGAAGCGGATCGTCGGCCTCGTGGTGCCCTCCGGGTACGCCTTCAACGGCGACGGCGTGTGCCTGTACCTGGGCTTCGCCTCGCTCTACATCGCTCAGGCCTTCGACGTGAACCTGACCATCTGGCAGCAGGTCGGCCTGCTCGCCGTCTTCATGATCACCTCGAAGGGCAGCGCGGGCGTGGCAGGCGCCGGGTTCGTCATCCTCGCCGCGACCCTGTCCACGACGGGCGTCGTCCCGGTCGCCGGGATCATGCTGGTCCTCGGCATCGACCGGTTCCTCTCCACCATGCGCGGTCTCGTCAGCCTGTGCGGCCAGATGCTCGGCAGCATCGTCGTCAGCCGCTGGGAGGGCGTCTTCGACCGCGACCGGGCGCGCCGCGTCCTCGACGGGCACGAGCCCGTCCCCGCGACCGTCGCAGTGAACTAGAAGGGAAACACATGGCCAGGCTGGACTACGTGGAGACGGGCAGCGAGGTTGCCGACCGGATCCGCGCGCGCCGAGGGGGGCGCCTGACCCCGCTGGACGGCATGCTGCTGCACAGCCCGCCGTTCGCCGACGGCTGGAACAGCCTGCTGGGCGCCATCCGCGGGCAGGGCACCCTGCCCGGGGACCTGCGGGAGCTCGCGGTGCTGCGCGTCGCCGAGCTGAACGGCGCCGAGTACGAATGGGCGGCCCACGAACCGGTCGCCAAGGAGGAGGGCATGACGGTCGAGCAGATCGCCGCCCTGCGCGAAGGTGGCGACCGGAGCGTCCTGGACGGACGGCAGCGCGCCGTCCTCGCCTACACCGACGCGATGACCAGGCGGATCCGGGTGCCGGACGAGCTGTTCGCGACCCTGCGCGAGCATTTCGACGCCCGCGAGATCGTCGAGCTGACTGTGACGATCGGCGCCTACAACCTGGTGTCCCGGTTCCTGGTGGCGCTGGAGGTCGGGTCATGACGGGGCGGTTGGCCGGCAAGGTCGCGATCATCACCGGCGCGGGCAGCGTCGGCCCCGGCTGGGGCAATGGCCGGGCCGCCGCCGTGCTCTTCGCCAGGGAAGGCACGAAGGTGTTCGCCGTGGACCTCAAGGCCGAGGCGCTGGCGGAGACCGTCGCCACGGTCGAATCCGAGGGCGGCACGATCCGCACGCACCTGTGCGACGTGACCGACGGCGCGGCCGTGGCGGCGATGGTCGAGGCGTGCCGTGCGGAGTTCGGCCGCGTCGACGTCCTGGTCAACAACGTCGGCGGCTCGCGCAAGGGCGGACCGGTCGAACTGTCCGAACAGGACTGGGCCGCCCAGCTGGACTACAACCTGACCAGCGTGTTCCTGACCTGCAAGCACGTCATCCCGGTGATGAAGGCGCAGGGCGGCGGCGCGATCGTCAACACCGCGTCCACGTCCGGCACCCGCTGGACCGGCTCGGCTCAGGCCGGTTACGCGTCGGCGAAGGCGGGCGTGATCCAGCTGTCCAAGGTGATCGCGGTGCAGCACGCGCCGGACGGCATCCGCGTCAACACCGTGGTGCCGGGGCAGCTGCACACGCCGATGGTCGAGGCGCGCCTGGCCGGGCAGCGGGCGGGCGGGGACGTGGACGCGCTGCTCGCCCAGCGGCAGGCGCGCATCCCGCTCGGCTTCGCCGGCGACGGCCGCGACACCGCGTACGCCGCGTTGTACCTGGCCTCCGACGAGGCCCGGTTCGTCACCGGTACCGAAATCGTCGTCGACGGCGGCATGACCGCGAGGTGTGACTGATGACCGATCCCCGCAACCCCGGGCCGGACCCGAACCCGCACGCGCCCGCGATCCCGTTGCCCGCAAACGCTTGCGACGCGCACTGCCACATCTTCGGGCCCACCGCGAAGTTCCCGTACGCGCCGGACCGCACGTTCACCCCGCCGGAGGCGCCGAAGGAGGACCTGCAGGCGCTGCACCGGCTGCTCGGCTTCGAGCGCGCCGTCATCGTGCAGTCCGCCTGCCACGGCACCGACCACTCGGCGCTGCTCGACGCGCTGGAAACCGGCGGCGGCCGGTACCGCGGGGTCGCGTTGATCCGGCCGACCACGCCGAAGGTCGAGGTGGAGCGCCTGCACCGGGCCGGCGTGCGCGGCGCCCGGCTGCACTTCACGCCGCACCTCGGGCCGGCGCCGTCGCAGGAGGAGATCGACGCGATCGTCGCCCTGATCCGGCCGTACGGCTGGCACATCGCCCTGCACGTCGCGGGTGACGGCATCGCCGAGCATGCGGACCTGGTGCGATCGCTGGGCGTGCGGGTGGTGATCGACCACATGGCCCGCGTCGACCTGCGCCAGGGGCTGGACAGCGCCGCCGTGCGGTCGCTGTTGCGGTTGCTGGAGACCGGTTCGGTGTGGGTGAAGCTGAGCGGCGCCGACCGGATCGCGACCGCGCCGCCGGACATGGCCGATTCCGTGGAGCTGGCGCGGTTGCTGGCCGCCGAGGCGCCGGAGCGGGTCGTGTGGGGCACCGACTTCCCGCACCCGAACACGCACGGTTTCGTGCCGAATGACGGCGACCTGGCCGACCTGATCGCGGAGATCACGCCGGACCCGGAGGCGCTGCTCGTCACGAACCCGACGCGTTGCTTCTTCGCGGAGGACTAGTGCAGACCCTCGATGTCGCGGGTGATGGCCGCGGCGGTGTCCAGCAGGCGCGGCACGAACCGGTCGGTAAGTTCGTCCAGCGAGACGCGGGCCGCGTTGACCGACACGTTCAGCGCGGCCAGCGCCCGCCCGCCGGCGCCACGCACGGGCGCGGCGGCCGAGCGGACGCCCTCCTCGCGTTCGCCGTCCACCACCGCGTAACCGCGCTCGGCGACCCGGGCCAGTTCCGCACGCAGCTGGGCGGGGTCCGTGATGGTGTTGGGCGTGAGCTTCCGCAGTTCGACAGTGTCCAGATAGGACTCCAGCTCGGCGGGCGGCAGCGCGGCGAGCAGCACGCGGCCCATCGAAGTGGGGTAGGCGGGCAGGCGCGAGCCGACGTTGAGCGTGATGGACATCGAGCGCGACGCCGGAACCCGGGCCACGTAGACGATCTCGGATCCGTCCAAAGTGGCCATCGAGCAGGATTCCCGCAGCTCGTCGGCCAGCGCGCGCATGTGCGGCTGGGCGTGTTCCCAGAACGGCAGCGCGGCCAGGTAGCCGTAGCCGAGCCGCAGGACGCCCGCGGTGAGGCGGAAGCGGCGGTCGTCGACCTCGGCGAACCCGAGGCGTTCCAGCGTCAGCAGGATGCGGCGCGCGGTGGCGCGGGTGAACCCGGTGGCCGCGGCCGCCTCGCTCACCGTCATCGCCGGCCGTTCCGCGGAAAAGGCCTGCAGCAGCCGGAAGGCCTTCTCCACCGAGTCGATGACGTCGGGGTCCTCTCTCGACACTGCCGCTCCTCGCCGTGGTCGCCTGCCCGAAACGGTACCCGAGCGCGGGGGAGGAGTGGCGGATGACGGAGGGACTGCTGTACGTGCTGTCCGAGCCGGGCGAGGTCGCCGAGGCGGAGTTCCACGACTGGTACGACAACGAGCACGCGCCCGCGCGCGTCGGCGTGCCGGGGATCCGCAGCGGGTACCGGTACCGCGAGCTGGACGGGGCGCGGCCGTCGTGGCTGGCCTGGTACGAGCTGGACCTGGCGGCGCTGGCGAGCCCGGAGTACGAGGTGGTGCGGCGGCGGAGCCCGCGGGAGCAGTCGGTGGTCTCGCGGCTGGCGACGCTCGACCGGCGGGTGTACGAGCTGACCGGGTCCTGGGGTTCGTGCGTCGCCCCCGCGCCGGTGGTGGTGTCGGTGGCGTTGTCCGGGGACGCCGACGAACTGGAGCGCTGGTACCGCGAGGAGCACGTGCCGCTGTTGCTGGAGCTGCCCGGCTGGCACCGGATCCGGCGGTACCGGCGGGTCGAGGGGGCCGGGCCGGATCTGCTGGCCTTCCACGAGATCGCGGACGTGTCGCTGTTCGAGTCGCCTGCCTACCGGCACGCGACCAGCACGCCGTGGCGGGACCGCGTGATGTCGACGGTGACCGCGCGGGAGCGGCGCGTCTTCGGGTACCACAACACGGCCGCCGGGAGGTAGCGTCGGGTCATGGCCGAGTACGAGCACATCCTGGTCAAGCGCGACGACGCGACGGTGACGATCACGATGAACCGGGCCGCCCGCCGCAACTCCCTGTCCGAAGCCCACCTCGCCGAGCTGCTGGCGGCGTTCGAGGAGACGGCGGCGACCGACGCGACGGGCGTCGTGCTGGCCGGCGCGGGCCCGGTGTTCTCGGCGGGGCACGACTTCGGTGACGTGGCGTCGCGGGACCTGGCGGGGGTGCGGCGCCTGTTGACCCTGTGCACCCGGCTGATGCGCACGATGGAGTCGGTGCCGCAGGTGGTGATCGCGCGGGTGCACGGACTGGCGACCGCGGCGGGGTGCCAGCTGGTCGCGTCGTGCGACCTGGCGGTCGCGGCGGCCTCCGCGGGTTTCGCGCTGCCCGGCGGCAAGGGCGGCTGGTTCTGCCACACACCGGCGGTGCCGGTCGCGCGGGCGATCGGGCGCAAGCGGCTGATGGAGCTGGCGCTGACCGGGGACGTCATCGACGCGGCGACGGCCCTGGAGTGGGGCCTGGTGAACCGAGTGGTGCCGGACGAGGACCTGGACGCGGCGGTGGCCGACCTGCTGGCCAGGGCGACGCGTGGCAGCCGGGCCAGCAAGGCGCTCGGGAAGCAGACCCTGTACGCCCAGCTGGACCGCCCGGAGGCCGACGCGTACGCCATCGCGGTCGAGGTGATGGCGGCAGCGTCCCAAACGCCGGCGGCGCGGGAGGGGATGGCTTCCTTCCTGGAGAAGCGGAAGCCGGAGTGGCCCGAGTGAGGGATGCCCGGACTGCTCTGTTCGAGTGAACTGAAAATTCAACCACCACGTTCCGTCACGTCCGGAACGGCGCTCGTTCGCGCACTTCAGCGCCGCTGGAGACGCTCCCGGTCAAGATCCACTTCTGCCGGTTGGTCCGCCTGAACGCTGTTACAACCAGCAGCACGCGGCGATTCAGGGTGCGACGCAAGCGGGACGGCCCGCTGCGCACGCACTCAAGGAACGCTCGTGACTCATCCGCCCTATGCCCAGCCCACGCCCGTGCAGCCGAAGAACGGCCTCGGCACCGCGGGTTTCGTCCTCGGACTCGTCGGCCTCGTGTTCGCCTGCACGGGCGGCTGGCATGACTGAGACGACGCCCAGGAAGCTCACCGACTTGGGGCTGATGCGGCCGTGGAATTGGATCCAGACGGCTCCGATCCAGGCCAGCCATGGCCATATCGTCGAAGCCGACAGCCCGAGTGACGCGGCGAGGCAAATCGCGTTGGAGCAACTCTCGGTGCTGCACTCGATCCGCCGCATCCTGATGTGGGTGCTGGTGATCATCCCAGTGGTGGCCGCGACCATCTTCATCACGCTGGTCGTGCTGGCGAGCAACTCGAGTAGCAGCGGTTCGAGCTGCTCCTACACGTCGATCTACGACACAACCTGTTGACCCAGCCGGCCGGGCGCGGGGTCCCGAGACGGGACCCCGCGTTCCACGGCCTGGGACCGGTTCCACGCGATCGGATGAAGCACCGCGCCCCGCGATTGACCGCGCCGACCCACCGCCAATAAGCACGACGACGTGATCCTCCGGCGGCGCGGACCGCAGTTGGCCCTCGTCGCCCTCGTGCAGGTGCTCGCCATGAGCCTTTGGTTCTCCGCGTCCACCGTGGTCCCGGCGCTCCGCGCGGAGTGGGGCCTCTCGCGGCAGGCGGGGATTCTCCTGACCATCACGGTGCAGCTCGGGTTCGCCACCGGCGCCGTCGTCTCCGCCGCGGTCAACCTCGCCGATCGCACGCGGCCGCAGGTCCTCGTCGCCGCGGGCAGTGCGCTCGGCGCGGCCGCCACGTTCGCGTTCCCGTCGGCCGGGGCCGCGGCGGCCGCCCCGCTCCGGTTCGTCACCGGGTTCGCCCTCGCGGCCGTCTACCCGGTCGGCATGAAGATCGTCGTCTCCTGGTTTCCGCGTCAGCGCGGGACCGCGCTCGGTGTGCTCGTCGGCGCGCTGACCCTCGGCTCCGCGCTGCCCAGCCTCCTCGGCGGCACCGGCCACTGGCGGACCGCCCTGCTCATCGCCGCGACACTGGCCCTCCTCGCCGCCCCGATCGCCCTCACCCTGGTCCGGCCAGGGCCGGACTGGCGCCCGTCGCCGCCATGGGAACCCCGCTACCTGCTCCGCATGGCAGGCGACCGGGCGCAACGCCTGGTCTGCCTCGGCTACTTCGGCCACATGTGGGAGCTGTACGCGCTGTGGGCCTGGCTGCCCAGCTACGTCGCGGCCGCGGGCGACGGCGACACCTTCGCCACCATCGGCGTCGCGGGCGTCGCCGGGGCACTGCTCGGCGGCGTCCTCGCCGACCGATTCGGCCGCGCAGCAGTCACCACCGGCGCCATGCTCACCAGCGCCGCCTGCGGTCTGCTCTCCGTCGCGGCCTGGGGGACGCCCCTGCTCGCGCCGCTGCTGCTCGTGTGGGGCGCCGCCGTGATCGCCGACTCCGCGCAGTTCTCCGCCGCCCTGTCCGAGGTCGCCGACCCGCGTTACGCCGGCACCGCGCTCACCGCGATGACCGCCGCCGGGTTCGTCGTCAGCGCGATCACCATCCAGCTGCTCCCGCTGCTCGCCGACCTCACCGGCTGGCGCGACGCGGTCACCCTGCTGTCGGCCGGCCCGCTCCTCGGCGCCGTCGCGATGGTCAGCGTTCGTGCAGCAGCAGGAGCCCGTACGCCGCGATCGACTGGGCGTCCGTGATCTCCCCGCGTGCGATCATCTTCTCGAACTCGTCCCGGCTGAACCACGCCGTGCGCATGTCCTGTTCCTCGTGCTCGCGCTCGTGCGGGCCCTCGACCAGCTCCGTCGCCAGGTAGACCCGGCCGCGCTGGCTCGACATGCCCGGCGCGACGTCCAGCAGCCCGAGGTCGGTCAGCGAACCGGCCACCAGCCCGGTCTCCTCCCGCAGCTCCCGCGCCGCCAGCTCCAGCGGGTCCAGCTCGGCCAGCCCGGGCGCGGTGCCCTGCGGGAACTCCCAGCGCCGCAGGCCGAGCGGGTACCGGTACTGCTCGACCAGGTGCAGCCGGTCGCCGTCGAGCGGGACGACCAGCGCGTAGTCCGGCTTGTCGACGACGCCGTAGATGCCGGTCGAGCCGTCCGGGCGGCGGATGTCGTCCTCGCGCACCGTCATCCAGTTGTTCCGGTACACCTCGCGGGAGCCGAGCCGTTCGATGGGATCCACGCGACCAGTCTGCCGAAGCATCTTCTACCCTCGCCGGGTGCGTCTCGTGATCGCTCGTTGCCAAGTGGACTACGCCGGCCGTCTGACGGCCCACCTCCCGATGGCCACCCGGCTGCTGCTCATCAAGGCGGACGGCTCGGTGTCGGTGCACTCCGACGACCGCGCCTACAAGCCGCTGAACTGGATGAGCCCGCCGTGCTGGCTCATCGAGGACGGCGACGTCTGGACGGTGCAGAACAAGGCGGGCGAAAAGCTCGTCATCACCATCGAAGAGCGGATCGACGAGATCAGCCACGACCTGGGCGCCGAGCCGGGCCTGCAGAAGGACGGCGTCGAGGCGCACCTGCAGGAGCTGCTGGCCGAGCACATCACCACGCTCGGCGAGGGGTACACGCTGGTCCGCCGCGAGTACCCGACGGCGATCGGGCCGGTCGACATCCTGGCCCGCGACGCCGACGGCGGCTCGGTGGCGGTGGAGATCAAGCGCCGCGGGGAGATCGACGGCGTCGAGCAGCTGACCCGCTACCTGGAGCTGCTCAACCGCGACCCGCTGCTGGCGCCGGTGCAGGGCGTGTTCGCCGCGCAGCTGATCAAGCCGCAGGCGCGCACCCTGGCCGAGGACCGCGGCATCCGCTGCCTGACCCTGGACTACGACGCCCTCCGCGGCACCGAATCCGACGATCTCCGCCTGTTCTGAACACGCGGATCCGCCGCACCACGCCGGACGTGGTGCGGCGAATCCCCGTTCACATCAAAGGCTGTTGACGATCGCGCTGACCAGGTTGATCAGGCCGTAGACCAGGTCGTTCAGGCTCACCGGGGTCCTCCCTCGAAAATTGTCAACGGTGGTACGCCGCCGTACCCGGCGACCGCTGAATGCAATCGAAGGCGCATTGCCGCCGGGTAACGGGCGCTTTCCGCGGCGTTTCGCACCTCCCATGACGTGGATCACGATCACGATCGGGCGCCGAGTTGCGCCGGGTGACGCCGCGCTGTTGGGTTGTCACCGGTTTGATCTCGACACGGTCAAGGCGCGCCCGCTGGCGTGCACGGCTGGGATACCGCGTAGTAATGTGCGCTCGTCACTCGATCGTGGTGATTTTTGTTCGGAGATGTTGGACTCCCGGAGGTGGCATCGGTGCCCGTCCTAGCCGCAGCGAACCTGCGACTTGATGCGCACGCGATCGACTACGTGTTGCTCGCGTTCTACTTCGTGCTGGTGCTCGGCATCGGCTACCTGGCCCGGAAACAGGTGTCGAGCAGCATCGACTTCTTCCTGTCCGGCCGTTCCCTGCCCGCCTGGGTCACCGGGCTCGCCTTCATCTCCGCCAACCTCGGCGCCATCGAAGTGATGGGGATGTCGGCCAACGGCGCGCAGTACGGCCTGCCGACGGCCCACTACTTCTGGATCGGCGCGATCCCGGCGATGCTGTTCCTGGGCATCGTGATGATGCCGTTCTACTACGGGTCGAAGGTTCGCAGCGTGCCGGAGTTCATGCGGCGCCGCTTCGGCACCGGCGCCCACCTGACGAACGGCATCAGCTTCGCGCTGGCCCAGATCCTCATCGCGGGCGCGAACCTGTACCTGCTGGCCAGCGTGGTGAACCTGCTGCTGGGCTGGCCGATCTGGGTGTCGATCGTCGTCGCCGCCGTCATCGTGCTCGCCTACACCGCGCTCGGCGGCCTGTCCGCCGCGATCTACAACGAGGTGCTGCAGTTCTTCGTCATCGTTGCCGCGCTGGTGCCGCTGACGATCGTCGGCCTCTACAAGGTCGGCGGCTGGGACGGCCTGGCCGACAAGGTGACCGGCGGCCCCGGCGGCGCGGCCCAGCTGGAATCCTGGCCGGGCAACCAGCTCACCGGTTTCGGCAGCAACTTCCTGTCCGTGCTCGGCCTGGTGTTCGGTCTCGGGTTCGTGCTGTCCTTCGGTTACTGGACGACGAACTTCGTCGAGGTCCAGCGCGCGATGGCGTCGAAGAGCATGTCGGCGGCGCAGCGCACCCCGATCATCGGCGCGTTCCCGAAGATGCTGATCCCGTTCATCGTGATCATTCCGGGCATGATCGCCGCGGTCACCGTGACCGAGCTGCAGGGCGAGAACAAGCAGGCCCTGATCGACGGCGGCTCCGCGCCCAGCGGCGCGACCTTCAACGACGCGCTGTTGCTGCTGATGCGCGACCTGCTGCCCAACGGTGTCCTCGGGGTCGCCATCGCCGGTCTGCTGGCCTCCTTCATGGCCGGTATGGCGGCGAACCTGAGCTCGTTCAACACGGTGTTCACGTACGACATCTGGCAGGCCTACATCAAGAAGGACAAGCCGGACTCGTACTACCTGAACATGGGCCGCTGGGTCACCGCGGGCGCCACGATCCTGGCCATCGGCACGGCGGCCATCGCGTCGCAGTACTCGAACCTGATGGACTACCTGCAGCAGCTGTTCTCGTTCTTCAACGCGCCGCTGTTCGCCACGTTCATCCTCGGCATGTTCTGGAAGCGCATGACCCCGGCCGCGGCCTGGATCGGTCTGCTGTCCGGCACCGCGTCGGCCATCGTGGTGTTCCTGCTCGCCGAGACCGGCGTGTGGGACCTGCCCGGCCAGGGCGCCAGCTTCATCGGCGCCGGGGCGGCGTTCGTGGTCGACATCGCGGTCAGCGTGGCGGTCACCATGGTGACCAAGCCGCGCGAGGCCTCCGAGCTGACCGGCCTGGTCTACTCGCTGACCCCGCGGGAGTCGCTCAAGCGCTCCACCACCGGCGAGGACGCGGGCTGGTACCGCAACCCGGGCCTGCTCGCGGGCATTGTCCTGGTCCTCACGATCGCGCTGAACATCGCCTTCTAGGAGGTTGGCAGACATGGCTAGCGAAACCCCCGTGCGCACGCGCCGGGCAGGCGCGTTCGACATCCGGCTGATCATCGCGCTGCTGACCGGTGTCTACGGCGCGGTCCTGACGATCATGGGCATCGCGTTCACCGACGACGCCGAGCTGCAGAAGGCGGCGGGCGTGAACATCAACCTGTGGTCCGGCATCGGCATGCTGATCTTCACCGCCCTGTTCGTGCTGTGGGCCGTGCTGCGGCCGATCCGCGTCCCGGTGTCGGAAAGCGACGAGACCCCGGCCGAATAGGCAGGTTCGGAACATCCCGGCGAGGCCGGGCGGCTACGGTGCACCGCGTGCACCATGTCGCCCGGCCTCGCCGTTTCGTCCCCGTGGTCCTGCTCGCACTGACCGTTTCCGCGTGCGCCGGACCGGACCTCGGCAAGCAGAACTTCCCGCGCACGACCGTCACGCAGACCAGCGCCGCCACCGGTCCGGTCGACGACGCCGCGGTCAGCATGGACGCGCTGCGCACCGTCGACCCGTGCGGGGTGCTGCAGGGCGACACCGTTACCGGCGTCGGCACGCCGGTCGAGGACAGCATCCACTCGACCGGGCTGGACGGCTGCGCCGTCGAGGTCACCGACGCGGGAGGCAAGGAGGCCCGGCTGAGCCTCACGATGGGGGAGACGCTCCTGCTGTCCTCCACGACCCCGGTCGGCACCGTCGAAGGCCTGCCGATCGTCGAGAGCGACCTGGACGACCCGGACACCGCCGAGAACGAAGGCTGCGTGGTCACCGCGGTCACCTCCGAGACGCCGGCCATCGGCATCTCCGTCCAGGTCACCTACCAGGGCGGGGACGCCTGCGGCACCGGGCTGACCGTCATCCGCGAGGTCGTCGCCGAGATGCACGGCTCGCCGCCCCGGATGACCCGCGCGGCGAACTCGGCCGTGCCGCTCGACCCGTGCGCGCTGGTGGACGACACCGTCGCCACCGAGGTCCTCGGCCGCAGCACCGAGAAGCGGCCCGGCGGCCTGCACGAGTGCCACTGGTCGGGCGGCAACGCCACCGGCTACCTGCGGATCTCCGAGGCCGTCGAGCCGTCCGACGGCGACGACGGCACGCGGGTCGACCTGGGCGGCGGGATCACCGGCTACCAGGAGAAACGGACCACGGCGGGCAACAGCTGCACCATCGCGTGGACCCACTTGCGGACCGGAGACGGCGAGGGCGAGGTCGTGAAGTTCGAGTACGACAACTTCCACGACGACGCCGCCGGGGACGACTCGTGCGGGAAAGCGCGGCGCATCGTCGACACGATCCTGCCCAAGCTGCCCAAGTCCTGATAGGAAAGGGGCGACGACGGAGTCAGGAGGCGGGCATGAAGAAGATCATCAACGATCCGGCCGACGTGGTCACCGAGTCGCTGCGCGGGCTGGCCGCCGCGCACGCGGACATCCTGCGTGTTCAGGAGGACCCGAACGTGGTCGTGCGTGCCGACGCGCCGGTGGACGGCAAGGTCGCGGTGATTTCCGGCGGCGGGTCCGGGCACGAGCCGCTGCACGGCGGGTTCGTCGGCCTCGGCATGCTCGACGCGGCGGTGCCCGGCGCGGTGTTCACCTCGCCGACGCCGGACGCGGTGCAGGCCGCCATCAGCGCGACCACCGGCGCGGCAGGCGCCCTGCTGATCGTCAAGAACTACACCGGTGACGTGCTGAACTTCGAGACCGCGGGCGAGCTGGCCGCGGCGGAGGACCTGGACGTGCGCAGCGTGGTGATCGACGACGACGTCGCGGTCGCCGATTCGACCTACACCGCTGGGCGCCGGGGCGTCGGCGGCACGGTTCTGCTGGAGAAGATCGCCGGCGCCGCGGCCGAGCGGGGCGACTCGCTGGACGCGGTGGAAGCGCTGGCGCGCAAGGTCATCGGCCAGGTCCGGTCGATCGGGGTCGCGCTCACCGCGCCGACCGTGCCGCACGTCGGCGAGCCCAGTTTCGACCTCGGCGCCGACGAGATCGAGTTCGGCATCGGCATCCACGGCGAGCCGGGCCGCGAGCGGATCAAGGCCGAGCCCGCCGACGAGCTGGTGGCGCGCATGGTCGGGGCGCTCGTCGAGGACCTGCCGTTCACCGAGGGCGACCGGGTGCTGCTGTTCACCAACTCGATGGGCGCCACCCCGCTGGTCGAGCTGTACCTCGCGCACGGCATCGCCGAGCGGCTGCTGGCCGATCGCGGCATCATGGTCGAACGCCGGCTGGTGGGCCCCTACATCACCAGCCTGGAGATGCAGGGCATCAGCCTGACCCTGCTGAAGCTCGACGACGAGCTGACCGAACTGTGGGACGCGCCGGTGAACACCGCCGCACTGCGCTGGAAGGCCTGAGGACATGGGATGCACGCCGGAGGGCGTCGCGAACGCGTTGCGCGGCGCCGCGGCCGTGATCGCCGAGCACCGCGCCGAGCTGATCGAACTCGACCGGGCGATCGGGGACGGTGACCACGGCGAGAACATGAACCGCGGGTTCCAGGCCGTGGTGGCCGCGCTGGACAACGCCCTGCCGGAGACGCCGGGCGGGGTGCTCAAGCTCGCGGCGACGACGCTGATCTCGAAGGTCGGCGGCGCGGCGGGGCCGTTGTACGGCACGGCTTTCCTGCGTGCGTCGACGGTGGTGTCGAACCAGCCGGAGCTGGGGGCGGCGGAGGTCGTGGCCGCGTTGCGGGCGGGACTGGAAGGCGTGCAGGCGCGCGGCAAGGCGGTCGAGGGCGACAAGACGATGGTCGACGCGCTGCTGCCCGCGGTCGCGGCGGCGGAGAAGGCGGGCGGCGGGGACGTCGCGGCGGTCCTGTCGGCGGCCGCCGAGGGCGCGGCCACCGGTGCCGAGTCCACTGTGGATCTCGTCGCGCGGAAGGGCAGGGCGTCCTACCTCGGCGAGCGCAGCGCTGGACACCTCGACCCGGGTGCGCGCTCGACGGCGCTGCTGCTCGCCGCGTTCGCCGAGGCGGCCCGATGAGCGTCGGCCTGGTGCTGGTGTCGCACAGCGCGAAGCTCGCCGAAGGGGTCGCCGAGGTCGCCGCGCAGATGGCGCCCGACGTGACGATCGTGCCCGCGGGCGGGCTGCCCGACGGCGGGATCGGCACGGACTACGACTCGGTGGTGGCGGCGGTGCAGCGCGCCGATTCCGGGTCCGGGGTCGTGCTGCTGTACGACCTGGGCAGCGCGCAGATGACGGCGGAGCTCGCGGTCGAATCGCTGGCCGACCCGACCGCCGTCGTGGTGGCGGACGCGCCGCTGGTGGAGGGCACGGTCGCGGCGGCGGTGGCGGCCCAGAACGGAGCCGACCGGGCCGGGGTGCTGGACGCCGCCGCGGCGGCCGCCGCGCCCCCGGAGCTGGGCGCGCCGGCGGAGCAGGCCACGGAGTGCGTGGAGCTGACGCTGACCAACGAGGTGGGCCTGCACGCCCGCCCCGCCGCGGTGCTGGCGCGCAGCCTGGCCGCGCTGGAGGCCGAGGTGAGCGTGCGGCTGGGCGACCAGGAGGCCGACGCGCACAGCGTGCTGGCGCTGATGGCGCTCGGCGCACGGAAGGGCGACCGGATCGAGGTGTGTGCGGGCGGCCCCCAGGCGGCCGAGGCGCTGCGCGTGGTGCAGGACCTGGTGGAGGACAACTTCGGCGACCCCGCCTGACGGTTCGCCGGTCGTTTCGGGCCTCCCCGGGCGGCGCGCACCCGCGGCCCCGCGCTGGCGGCCGCGCGGCGCTCCGGGTCGCGGCCGCGCGCTGGCGGTCGCGGTCGTGCGCTGGCGGCGGTGCGACGCTGGCGTCGCGAGCCCTGCGTCCCTGCCCCGCGAGCCTGCGCTGCTGGTCGCCGGCCGTGCGCTGGCGGCGGTGCGGGTCTGGTGGTTGCGAGCCCTGCGTCCCTGCCCCGCGAGCCTGCGCTGCTGGTCGCAGTTCTGCACTCGCCGCCGCGAGTCTCACCGCCCACGGCGCGAGTCCGACGCTCCTGGTCGCCTGTTCTGCACTCGCCACCGCAAGTCCCACCTTCCCGATCGGCACCCGCATCCGGCCGGACTGCGCTCCGCGTCCACCTCGCCGCCCGTCTTCCGTCTCCCGGTACCAAGCCCAGCGGCGGTGGAACTCGCGCGGGTGCACCTGATTCGATACACCTCCCGTCCGGTCGCCGCGCGTCGCACCATCGAGGGCTACCGACGAGTAACCCGGAGGCCGCTATGGCGCGGACGATCGAAACGGCAGGCGTGGTCGGGCTCGGCACGATGGGCTCCGGGATCGCGGAGGTCCTGGCCCGCAGCGGCATCCGGGTGATCGGCGTCGAGGTGGACTCCGCCGCGGTGGAGCGCGCCCGCGGGCACGTCGAGCAGTCCACGGCCCGCGCGCTCACCGGCGGCAAGCTCGACGAGGACGACCGCGCGGCCCTGCTGGCACGCATCACCTACACCACGTCGCTGACCGACCTCGCCGAAGCCGACCTGGTCATCGAGGCCGTCCCGGAGAGCCTCGACCTCAAGGCCGAGGTGTTCGCCCAGTTGGACAAGATCGTCGGACCCGGCGCGGTCCTCGCGTCGAACACGTCGTCCCTGTCGGTCACCGAGATCGGCGTGCACACCTCGCGCCCGGGCAAGGTCGTCGGGATGCACTTCTTCAACCCGGCGCCCGTGCTCAGGCTGGTCGAGATCGTCCGGACCGTCGTCACCGAGCCGGACGTGATCGCCGACGTCACCGGTTTCGCCGAGCGCCTCGGCAAGACGCCGGTCGTCATCGGCGACCGCGCGGGGTTCATCGCCAACGCCCTGCTGTTCGGCTACCTGAACCACGCGGTGCGGATGTTCGAGCAGCGCTACGCCACGCGCGAGGACCTCGACGCGGCGATGCGCCTCGGCTGCGGGTACCCGATGGGCCCGCTCGCGCTGCTCGACCTGATCGGGCTGGACACCGCCTACGAGATCCTCGAGTCGATGTACCGGCAGTCGCGCAACCGCCTGCACGCGCCCGCGCCGCTGCTCAAGCAGATGATCACCGCGGGCCTGCTCGGCCGGAAGTCCGGTCGCGGGTTCTACACCTACGAGGGCCCGGACTCACCGGTCGTCGTCGACTCGGCGCCCGGCGTCGCACCCGTGGACCCCGGTGAGGTGCGGGCGGTGCGGGCGGTCGGCGTGATCGGCACCGGCACGATGGCGACCGGGATCGCGGAGGTGTTCGCCAAGCGCGGGTACGACGTCGTGCTCCGCGCCCGCACTACCGAGAAGGCCGAGGCCGCGGTGGCGCGGATCGCGAAGTCGGTGAACCGGGCGGTGTCGAAGGGCAAGCTGTCCGAGGCCGACGGCGCCGCCGCGCTGGCCAGGATCACGCCGGTCGCCGGCTTTGACGCGCTGTCCGATGTGGACCTGGTGGTCGAGGCGGTGGCCGAGGACCTCGCGGTCAAGCAGGAGGTGTTCGCCGCACTGGACGCGGTCGCGAAGCCGGGCGCGATCCTCGCGACGACGACCTCGTCGCTGCCAGTGATCGAGTGCGCGGCCGCGACCGAGCGCCCCGGGGACGTGGTCGGGCTGCACTTCTTCAACCCGGCGCCGGTGATGAAGCTGGTCGAGGTGGTGCGCACGATCGCCACCGCACCCGACGTGGTGGCCACCGCGCACGCGGTCTGCGCGGCGATCGGCAAGCACCCGGTGCACTGCGGCGACCGGGCCGGCTTCATCGTGAACGCGCTGCTCTTCCCGTACCTGAACGACGCGGTGAAGATGCTCGAGGCGCACTACGCGCAGGCCGCGGACATCGACACCGCGATGAAGGTCGGGTGCGGGCTGCCGATGGGCCCGTTCGAGCTGCTGGACGTCGTCGGGCTCGACGTGTCGCTGGCGATCCAGCGGACCCTGTTCAACGAGTTCCGCGAGGAGGGCTTCGCGCCCGCGCCACTGCTGGAGCACCTCGTCACCGCCGGGCGGCTGGGCCGCAAGACGGGGAAGGGGTTCGCGGACTACACCGCTCAGTGACCGCAGCCGCAGGCGCCGCCGCAGCAACCGCCGCCCGCGGGCGCGCCCGCGGCGGAACCGGTCAGCGCGACGGTGGTGAGCAGCTTGACCGTGTCCGTGTGGCCCTCGGGGCAGGTCGCGGGCGCGCTCGACTCGCTCATCGGCCGGTTCACCTCGAAGGTGCCGGTGCATTCGCGACAGCGGTAGGCGTAGGTCGGCATGTGGTCATTATCGGGCAAGGCGTGCGCACGGAGCCACTTTCCTGCCAAGCTGACCATGTGGAGCTGCCAACGCTGTCCGGCCAGGGGCATCTCGCCGAGGTGGTGCCGTCGGTCCTCGCGACGCTGGGCGTGCCCGGCTGCGTCGACACGCTCGGCCTGCCCGATGCCGCCGGCGTCTGTGTGTTGCTGATCGACGGTCTGGGTTCGGAGCTGCTGCGCGCGCACGCCGACGACGCGCCGGTGCTGACCGAGCTGGCGAAGGCGACGCTGACGGTCGGCTGCCCGTCGACGACGGTCGCCGGGCTGGCCGCGATCGGGACCGGGGTCGCGTCGGGGGAGCACGGCATGGCGGGGTACACGTTCGAGGTGCCCGGTTGCGGTGTGCTCAACGCCCTGCGCTGGCGCGAGCACCCCGGTGGCGGCGAGCTGGACCTGCGGCCGGAGGACGTCCAGCCGTTGCCCACGACGTTCGAGCGGGCGGCCGCCGCGGGCGTCGAGGCGGTGGTGGTGGCCGAGGCGAAGTTCGCGAACTCGCCGCTGACGCGGGCGGTGCAGCGCGGCGCGGAGTACCGCGGCGTGTACGCGATGGGCGACCTGGCCGCGGAGACGCTGCGCGCCCTGCGCGAGTCGCCTGGCTTCTGCTACGCCTACCACGGCCAGCTGGACGAGCTCGGCCACCGGTACGGCCCGGGTTCGCCGGCGTGGGTGATGCAGCTGAGGCAGGTCGACCGGCTCGTCGAGTTGCTTGTGGACGGTCTGCCGCCCGGCCGGGTGCTGGCCGTGGTGGCCGACCACGGGATGGTCGCGCTGGGCGCCAACGTGATCGACATCGACGTGACGCCGGAGTTGCGGTCCGGCGTGCGGGCGTTCGGCGGGGACCCGCGGGTGCGGCACGTGTACACCGAGCCCGGCGCTACGGAGGACGTGCTGGCCACGTGGCGCTCGGTGCTCGGTCCGCGGGCGTGGGTGACGCGCCGGGACGAGGCGATCGCGGCGGGCTGGCTGGGGCCGCGCGTGAGCGACCGGGTGCGCCCCCGCTTCGGCGACGTGATAGCCGCCGCCCGGGACGACTTCGGGATGCTGCGCCGCACCGCCGAGCCGCTGGAGTCGAAGCTGATCGGCCAACACGGCTCCATGACGCCCGCCGAACAACTGGTCCCGCTGGCGATCGCGCACCGCTGAGCCGCCGGGGGCGGGGGTTCGCCGGCCGATCGCCCAGGTTGTAGCGCTGGGCGGCTGGTGCCGCTGGTGATGGCGCACGGTGGGGGCGCTGGGCGGTTGGTGCCGCTCGCGGTTGCGCACCGGCGGGGCGCTGAACGCCTGGGCCCGCTGGCGATTCTGCACGGTGGAGGGGGGTGGGCGACTGGTTCCCGCTGGCGATCGCGCACCGCTGAGCCGCCGGGGGCGGGGGTTCGCCGGCCGGTCGCCCACGGTTGTGGCGCTGGGCGGCTGGTCCCGCTCGCGGTTGCGCGCCGTTCAGGGGCCGAGCGACTGGCCCCGCTGGTGATTGCGCTCTGTTGAGGCGCTGGGCGGTGGGTGCCGCTGGCGGTTACTCACCGGTGGGCTTCTGAACGGCTAGTGCCGCTGGCGTCGCCACCGGCGGGGCGCCGAGCGCCGGGCCACGCCGGCGGTCACCGAGCGAGCGGCTCCGCCCCGCCCACCTGGCCCGATCACGACTGACAGCAGCCCGGGCGGAACCGGCGCCTCAGCCGTGGGCAATCGCCAGGAGAGCGAGGCGCGATGCCTCAACGGCGCGCACGGCCCGGTCGGCCGGGATTCCCCTTGCCGTGGTACCCCGGCGGCTGGATTCCCGTCAAGCGGGGAGCCGCCCGCCGCCGTCGAACTCCTGTCGGCCGTGTGCCTCGGGCGTGGAATTTCGGGGCGGAGCCGTTCGATGCGGAATCCCCGCCGGCTCAGGGCTTCGGCCGGCGCAGGCCGTCGAGCAGCACGGTGAGCAGCCGCTCGGCCGTCTCGTCGTTGCCTTCCGCCGCCACGCCCACCCCGTGCCCGAGCAGGAGCAGGTCGCGCGGTCGCACGTCGTCGCGGATGGCGCCGCTTTCCTGCGCCCGGCTGAGCAGCACCGCAGCGGCGTCGTTGATCAGCGTCTTGCACACGGCGAACGTCTCGGAATCCCGGTCCATCGCCGCCTTCAGCGTGGCCGCCAGCCCGCGCTTGTGCAGCACGAACGCGACCTGCTCGCGCATCCACAGCTCCAGCGCCTCCGCCGGCTCGTGCTCCTCCAGCAACCGGTGCGCGGCGGAGCTCAGCCGCTCGATGTCGTCGCGGTAGACGGCTTCGATGAGCGTCTCCCTGGTCGGGAAGTGCCGGTAGAGGGTGCCCGCGCCCACGCAGGCCCGGCGCGCGATGTCGTCCAGCGGGGCGTCCGGTCCGTGCTCCCGGAACGCCTCGCGCGCCGTGACCAGGATCCGTTCGTAGTTGCGCCGCGCGTCAGCCCGCATCGGCCGCGGTGCCGTCATGCGCCTCACCCCAAAACCGGACACATTCTCCGGATACCCTTGCGCAACCGGAGACGTTCTCCATATGCTAGCTCCATTGAAGCGGAGAGTCCGTCCGCTTCTGTCGTCCTCTTCGATGGAGACTTCTTGTCCGAGACAACGCTGCCCGCGTCCGGCACGGCTGTCGCCGCGACCGCGGCGCGGCCACGCCCCGGCGTGGTGCTGGCAACCCTGCTCACCTGCCAGCTGATGATCGTCCTCGACATCACCGTCATGAACGTCGCGCTGCCCCGGATCCAGGCTGACCTCGGGTTCACCGCGGCCTCGCTGAGCTGGGTGATGTCGAGCTACACCCTCGTATTCGGCGGTCTGCTGCTGCTCGGCGGACGCGCCGGCGACCTCTTCGGCCGCAAGCGGATGTTCGTCGGCGGCGTGCTGCTGTTCACCGTCGCCTCACTCGCCGGCGGTCTGGCCGGATCGGCCGAGTGGCTGATCGTGGCGCGGATCGCGCAGGGCCTCGGCGCCGCCGCCGCGGGGCCGAGCACGCTGGCCCTGCTCACCACGACCATCACCGAAGCCCGCGCCCGGCTGCGCGCGCTCGCCCTGTTCTCCGGCATGTCCAGCGCCGGGTTCGCGGTCGGCCTCATCCTCGGCGGGCTGCTCACCGAGTGGCTGTCGTGGCGGGCGGTGCTGTTCATCAACGTGCCGTTCGGACTGGTGGTGGCCGCACTGGCCGCCCGGTTCGTGGTGGAGCCGCCGCGGCAGCGGGCACGGCTCGACCTGCCCGGCGCGGTGACCGGGACGGTGGGCGTGGCGGCCCTCGTCTACGGCTTCATCCGCGCCGCCGAGGCGGGCTGGTCGGACACGCTGACGTTGGTCTCGCTGATCGCCGGGCTGGTGCTGCTCGGCGCGTTCCTCGCCGTCGAGGTCCGCACCGCCGAACCGCTGCTGCCCTTGCGGTTGTTCGCCGACCGCAATCGCGCCGCCGCCTACGCCAACTTCTTCCTCGGCCCGATGGCGGGCATGTCGATGTTCTTCTTCCTCACCCAGTACCTGCAGGACGTGCGGGGCATGAACGCGCTCGGCACCGGGTTCGCGTTCCTGCCGATGGCGCTGCTGGTGTTCGCGCTGAGCCGGGCCATCCCGCGGCTGCTGCCCCGGTTCGGGCCCAAGCCGGTCGCGATCGCCGGGACGCTGTCGATGATCGCCGGGGTGAGCTGGTTGACGCAGCTGGGAACCGGCACCGCCTACCTGACCGGTCTGCTGGGCCCGATGGTCCTCATGGGACTGGGCATGGGACTGGCCTTCTCACCGCTCAACGTGATCATCATGGGCAGCGTCCCGGCGCGGGACGCCGGCGCCGCGGGCGGTGTGCTGCAGACGATGCAGCAGACCGGCGCGACCCTCGGCCTCGCCATCCTGGTCACCATCTTCGGCACGGCCACGCGCACCGCGACCGGCTCGGCGCACGACGTGCTGGTCACCGGGATGACGGCCGCGTTCATCGGCTCGGTGGTGATCGCGTGCCTCACCTTCGTGGTGGCACTCACCTTCCGCCGCGACGCGGACCGCGCCGCGTAGGCGTTACCGTGGCCGGGTGCCCCGCCGCAACCGACCACACCGTGGCCGCCCCGACGCCGACCGCGCCGGGGCGGCTCCTGGTTGGGCGCACGCCGAGTCCGGTCCGGACGGTGACTGGCTGGTGCGCAGCGTCCCGGGCAGCCAGGCGACCAAGGTGTACCGCTGCCCCGGGTGCGACCACGAGATCCAGCCCGGCGTGCCGCACGTGGTGGCCTGGCCCGCCGACGAGCTCGGCTCGGTGGCCGATCGCA
This sequence comes from Amycolatopsis thermoflava N1165, assembly GCF_000473265.1. Classification (NCBI taxonomy): domain Bacteria; kingdom Bacillati; phylum Actinomycetota; class Actinomycetes; order Pseudonocardiales; family Pseudonocardiaceae; genus Amycolatopsis; species Amycolatopsis thermoflava. The sequence goes on along the minus strand of NZ_KI421511.1, from coordinate 4,298,083 downwards.
GGCACTGGCACCGCGCCTGCTGGGACGCGCGCGGCCGCCGCGGCCCGACGCGCAAGCGTTTCTAGGCCCGCCGCGCGTCTTCAGGCTTCGGGAGCTTCCGGAAGTGGCGGGAGACGGCGCCGTCGTAGAAGGTTTCGGTGTAGGCGGTGAACCCGAGCCGCTCCGCGACGCGCAGTGACGGCTCGTTGGCGATGTTCACGCTGATCTGCACCGGAAACTGCGGCAGCTCCCGCTCCGCCCAGTCGACCACCGCCCGCGCCATCTCGGTCGCGTAGCCGCGACCCCACGCCTCGGGCCGGAAGCGGTAGTAGAGGTTCAGCAGCCGGGCGCCGCCGAACTCCAGGTGCTGCAGCCCGCCGATGCCCGCGACCCCACCGGTGGCGAGCGGCACCACCGCGAGGTAGCCGAACCCGTGGGCCTTCCAGTGCTCGAGCCAGGCCGTGAGCTTGACCTCGGTCTCCTCCTCGCCGGGCGGCGCGGGGTGGTAGCGGTTGGTCCGCGGGTCGGTTTGGATCTCGACGACGTCGTCCCGGTCCTCCGGGCCCAGTGGCCGCAGCAACAGGCGGTCAGTGCGGATCTCCCGCCACTCGACGCTCACAGGGCGACGGTAGCGCGCCGGTCCAGCACAATCTCGGTATGGCTGATCTTCCCCTGGTCCTCCTCCACGCCTTCCCGGTGGACGCCCGCATGTGGAACCCCGTCCGCGGCGGTCTGACCACCCGGCACCGGCTGATCACGCCCGACCAGCGGGGCCTCGGGCGGACGCCGCTGCCCGGGACCGACCGCGAGCCCAGCCTCGACGACGCCGCCCGGGACGTGGTCGCCCTGCTCGACAAGCTCGAACTGGAGCAGGTCGTGCTCGGCGGCTGCTCCATGGGCGGCTACGTGACCATGGCCGTGCTGCGCGCCGCGCCCGAGCGCGTCGCCGGGCTGGTCCTCATCGACACGAAGGCGACCGCGGACGCGCCGGAGGCGGCCCAGGCCCGGCGGGACCTGGCGCAGCGCGCGGAGTCGGAGGGCGTGACCGGCTGGCTCGCCGAGGCCATGCTGCCGAACGTGCTCAGCGCCGAGACCCGCGAGACCCGCCCGGACGTGGTCGAGACGGTGCGCGACCTCATCGACAGCCAGCCCCCGGCGGGTGTGGCATGGGCAGCCCGCGCGATGGCCAACCGGCCGGACTCCACCGCGCTGCTGGCCGCCACCGACGTGCCCGCCCTGGTGATCGTGGGCGAGGACGACGGACTCACCCCACCCGACGGCGCCCAGGCGATGGCCGAGACGCTGCCCAGCGGCGAACTGGTGGTCGTGCCCCAGGCCGGGCACCTCACGCCGCTGGAAGCGCCGGCCATGGTCACCGAGGCGATCCTAGGCTGGTGGCCCTTCGTGTGAGGGTGCTCGGCGAAGGTTCGCGTCGCCTTTGCCGATCACGGGGAAGTCGGCCGGCTGCTGGGCAGTCGTGTCCGTCGGCCGCCGGGCTCACAGCGCTGGGGTGGGGGTGCCGGTGGTGGTCGCCGGGTTGGGCTGAGGCCCTTCGAGCGAGGGCGTCGGCTGTGGAGCGCGTTGCCCTTGCCGGTGACGGGTAGTCCGCTGGCTGTTGCGCGGTCGTGCCCTGACGGCTGTCATCTGACGGCGGTGGAGGCGCCGCCCAGGGTCACCGAGGCGATCCTGGGCCGGTGGCCCTTCGTGTGGATCCTGGGCTGGGACCCTTCGTGTGAAGGTGCTCGGTCGTGTTCGCTGCGTTCGCAGGTTGCGGGGAGAGTCGGCTGGTTGATGCGGGGCAGTCGTGTCCGATGGCGGCCACCTCGCGGCCCGGGAGGCGCCGGTCATGGTCACCGAGGCGATCTTGGGCTGATGGCCCTGGGCGTGACGGTGTTCGGCCGAGATGCGCGCTGCGTCGCCGGGCAGCGCGCTGGGGGAGAGTCGCTGCCCACCGCGGGCCGTCGCGCGCACGGTGCCGCCGGGCGGCAGCGCGCAAGCCACCCGGCGCCGGAACGCCCCCTGCGCGTCCCAGCCCGCCTCGAGCGGCTCGCTGATCCGGCGACCAGCACCCACCCGGCTAATTCAGTTGAGAAACATCAACGAACTCCTCCAGGGCCCCGGCGTCGCCGAGTACCTCGACCTCTTCGGGGCCCTTCCGGCGCCACAACAGCAGCAACAGGTCCGACGCCGTCCCGCGCACCGCCGTCGTGGCCTTGCGGTGCTCGCCCGTCACCGACCAGCCCGCGGCGGACGGCCGGACCAGCCACTCGCCCGGACCGTCCGTCGCGTGCAGGTGCACGTCCGCCCGGAAGCCGGCCGGCGGGGCGTCCGGGAGGAAGAACCGCAGGAACTCGTCGATCCCGTCCACCGCGAGCTCCCGCTCGACCGGTTCGTCCCGCCCCGCCGCCGACAGCGCGTCCCAGCAGTGCACCGCCGTCTCCTGGGCCATCCGGCGCTGGATGAACCCCGCGTCCTTCCGCTCCGCCCACGTCCACCTGGGCTCGGCCGGATCGAGCGCAGCCAAGGCGCCCGCCAGCGCCTCGACCCCCTCGGCGAACCACGTCACCAGCTCGTCGTCCGCCGGCCGCGGCGGTTCCCGGTAGTCGTCCGGCCCGGGAACCGCTCCGGACGCGATCTGCCGCCAGAACCAGTGGACCTCGCCGGTGTGCCAGACCAGCTCGGCCACGTCCCAGCCCGGGCACGCCGCCACCGGCGCACGCAGGTCTCGCACCGCTTCCGCCAAGCGGCCGCCGTCCCTGCGCAACGCCGTGAGGTACCCGGGCTTCTCCATGCCCGGAAAGCTAGCGGGACCCACCGACAGTTTTGAATCGCCGCAGGTCAGCCTGCGCTTCCGGCAGCCTGTCCGGGAAGCGGCGCGCGATCGCGAACCGCCAGCACACCCCGAACAGGTCGCGCAGCCGCAGCCAGGGCGCCAGCTCGTCCGGATCCGGCGCGCCGGGGTACGCGGCGACCGCGGCGCGGCCGTCCAGCCGCGTGGTCAGCGCCAGGCATGCCAGGTCCCAGAGGACCGGCCCGGCCCAGGTGTCCTCGAAGTCGACCCAGCGCGGCCCGCTCGCCGTGGCCAGCAGGTTCCCCGGGTGCGCGTCGCCGTGCAGAGCCTGTGCCCGGCCGTCCGGCAGCGCCGCCTCGAGGGCGTCGACCTCGTCCGCCAGCTCCACCGGCAGGTCGAACCGCGCGATCCAAGACCGGGCCTCCGCCAGCGGCCCGGGCGCGTCCAGCGGATCGCGGAAATCCCGCAGCGCGGCGTGCAGTTCGGCCAGCGACCAGGCCACCTCGCCGGGCGCGAAGACGTGATCCGGGTCGTGACGTGTGAAACGCCACAATGTGACCGGAAGACCGTTTGCGACGTGCGGACCTGGGCTTTCGAACGGCGGCACGACCGGTGCGTCCCGCATCTCGAGGAACGACGAGAGTGCCACTTCGCGCGCCAGCGACTGGAGCACCCCGGGCCGCGCGACCAGCGTCGTCCCGGGCACCCTTGCCACGACCGCACCCAGCCTCACCAGCACGTTCGACCGCGTGGCCAGCACTTCCGGGTGCTCGGTGGGCAACCGGAACCGCTGCCCGACCTCGACCGCGGCCGCCACGGCGGCGGTCGTGTGGCGGTCTCCCATGGCGTGATCTTCCCAGCCGGTGCGCACCTGTGTCGGGGGCGAGGGATACGATCCGGACTGGTCGCGTCGCCGCGGCCGCTGACACACCGAAGAGGATCTTGGAGGCAGGAGTGACAGCCGTAGCCCCGCAGCCGATTGTCACGCGTCCGTACCCGGCGCGACAGGAGGCCAAGGGTTCGTTGCTGCTGCGGTTGTTCCGCACGACGGACCACAAGCAGATCGGCATCATGTACCTGGTCACGTCGTTCGCCTTCTTCATGGTGGGCGGCGCGATGGCGATGCTGATCCGCACCGAGCTGGCGCGCCCGGGACAGCAGTTCCTGTCGCAGGAGCAGTACAACCAGCTGTTCACCATGCACGGCACGATCATGCTGCTGCTGTACGCGACCCCGATCCTGTTCGGTTTCGCGAACTTCGTCATGCCGCTGCAGATCGGTTCGCCGGACGTGGCGTTCCCGCGGCTGAACGCTTTCTCCTACTGGCTGTACCTGTTCGGCGGCATCATCACCGTCTCCGGCTTCCTGACCCCGGGTGGCGCCGCCGACTTCGGCTGGTTCGCCTACACCCCGCTGTCGGACGCCATCCACTCGCCGGGCATCGGCGCGGACATGTGGATCGCCGGCCTCGCGGTCTCCGGTCTGGGCACCATCCTCGGCGCGGTCAACATGGTCACCACGATCGTGTGCCTCCGCGCGCCCGGCATGACGATGTTCCGGATGCCGATCTTCACCTGGAACATCCTGGTCACCAGCATCCTGGTGCTGCTCGCCTTCCCGATCCTCACCGCGGCGCTGATGGGCCTGATGGCCGACCGGCACATCGGGGCGCACGTGTTCGACCCGGCCAACGGCGGCGTGATCCTCTGGCAGCACCTGTTCTGGTTCTTCGGGCACCCCGAGGTGTACATCGTCGCGCTGCCGTTCTTCGGCATCGTCTCCGAGATCATCCCGGTGTTCTCGCGTAAGCCGATCTTCGGCTACAAGGGCCTGGTCTTCGCGACGCTGGGCATCGCGGCGCTGTCGGTCGCGGTGTGGGCGCACCACATGTACGCCACCGGCGCCGTGCTGCTGCCGTTCTTCTCCTTCATGACCTTCCTGATCGCGGTCCCGACCGGTGTCAAGTTCTTCAACTGGATCGGCACCATGTGGAAGGGCCAGCTGAGCTTCGAGACGCCGATGATCTTCTCGGTCGGCTTCCTCGTGACCTTCCTCTTCGGTGGTCTGACCGGCATCCTGCTGGCCGCCCCGGCCATCGACTTCCACGTGTCGGACAGCTACTTCGTGGTGGCGCACTTCCACTACGTGCTCTACGGCACGATCGTGTTCGCGACCTTCGCAGGCATCTACTTCTGGTTCCCGAAGATCACCGGGCGGATGCTGGACGAGAAGCTGGGCAAGCTGCACTTCTGGACCACGTTCCTCGGCTTCCACGGCACCTTCCTGGTGCAGCACTGGCTGGGCGCCGAGGGCATGCCGCGCCGCTACGCCGACTACCTGGCCAGCGACGGCTTCACCACGCTGAACACGATCTCGACCATCGGCGCCTACATCCTGGGCGCGTCGACCCTGCCGTTCATCTACAACGTGTTCAAGAGCTACCGCTACGGCGAGCTCGTCACGGTGGACGACCCGTGGGGCTACGGCAACTCGCTGGAGTGGGCCACCTCGTGCCCGCCGCCGCGGCACAACTTCACCGAGCTGCCCCGGATCCGGTCCGAGCGCCCGGCGTTCGAGCTGCACTACCCGCACATGGTCGAGCGGATGCACCACGAGGGTGAGATCGGCTTCTTCGGCAAGCCGAAGGTCCACGCCGGGGTCAAGGCCCCGTCGCAGGCCCTCACCGACGCGGTCATCCCGGGCGACCACGACAAGGACAACGCGAGCGAGCAGTGATCCGCGGCGTCCGGGTAGGAACGAGACCATGACGCCGGTGCTGATCACGACGACCGGGCCGGACAAGCCCGGCGTCACGTCGGTCCTCTTCGCCGCTCTCACGCGGCACGGTGTCGAGATGCTCGACGTCGAACAGGTCGTCATCCGCGGCCGGCTCACCCTCGGTGTGCTGGTCGCGGTGGCCGACGACCCGGAGGGCCTGCAGGAGTCCGTCGAGCAGGCGATGGCCAGCGTGGCCATGCACGTCGACGTCCGGGTCGGGGACGAGATCGGGGAAGACCCGTTCGCCCCCGCCCGGCAGGGCTCGACGCACGTCGCCGTGATCCTCGGGCGGCCGCTGACCGCCCGCGCGTTCACCGACTTCGCGGGCAGGCTGGCCGCGCTCGGCGCCAACATCGACGCGATCCGGCGCATCGCCGACTACCCGGTCACCGGGCTCGAGGTGCACCTGTCGGTCGCGGACGACACCGAACAGGCCGACACCGAGCTGCGGGCCGCGGTCGCGGACGTCGCGTCCGCGGGCGGCGTGGACATCGCCATCGAGCGCGGCGGGCTCGCGCGGCGGGCCAAGCGCCTGATCGTGTTCGACGTGGACTCGACCCTCATCCAGGGCGAGGTCATCGAGATGCTGGCGGCGCACGCCGGGGTCGAGCCGAAGGTCCGCGAGATCACCGAGGCAGCCATGCGCGGTGAGCTGAACTTCACCGAGTCGCTCGAACGGCGGGTCGGCCTGCTGGCCGGGCTGCCCGAGTCGGTGCTCGACGAGGTGGGTGAGCAGATCCAGCTGACCCCGGGCGCGCGCACCACCGTCCGGACCCTCAAGCGGCTCGGGTTCCGCTGCGGTGTCGTGTCCGGCGGGTTCACGCGGATCATCCAGCCGATCGCCGACCAGCTCGGGCTCGACTTCGTCGCGGCCAACGAGCTGGAGGTGGTGGGCGGCAAGCTCACCGGCCGGGTCGTCGGCGAGATCATCGACCGGGCCGGGAAGGCCACGGCGCTGCGCCGGTTCGCCGACCATTACGGCATCCCGCTCGCCCAGTGCGTGGCGGTCGGCGACGGTGCCAACGACATCGACATGCTCAAGGCGGCCGGCATGGGGGTCGCGTTCAACGCGAAGCCCGCTCTGCGCGAGGTCGCGGACACCGCGCTGTCCCACCCGTACCTCGACGCCGTGTTGTTCGTGCTCGGCGTCAGCCGCGCGGAGGTCGAGGCTGCCGACGCGGCCGACGGCCTCTCGCTCGCCCGGCCATGAGCGTTCTCGACCCGCTGGCCGCCAGGTACGCCACCTGGCTCGGGTTGCCCGCGGAGGAGACCGCGCTGCCGGAGGCCTCGCCCGAGCAGGTCCGGGCGATGCCGGTGATCCTGCGGCTGGAAAAGGCCGAACCGCCGTCGCGCACCCCGCTGCTCGAAGCCGCCGCCACCGCGGCGCTCGCCGTCTGCCTGGACGAACGCGCGCAGCCAGGCGGGGAGTGGCACGAGCCGGTGCACGACTGGGTCGCCGGGCACATCCGGAAGGTCGCCCGCCGAGCGCGGGGCGCGCACTGGGTCGCGGCGCAGGACTTCCCGGGCGTGACCGTGTCGGTCGAGGGAGCCGAGGTCCGGGCGCTGGTGCCGGGCCGCGTGGTCGACGTTCCGAAGGAGATCAGCCGCCTGCAGATCTCGGGCAGCGACCTGCCGCCCGACGAGCCCGGGCCCGCCCCGGACGACCTGCCGTTGCTGCTGCTCAACCCCGAGGTCGCGATGACCGTCGGCAAGGCGGCCGCCCAGGTCGGCCACGGCACGATGATCCTCGCGTCGCTCCTCGGCGACGACGAACTGGCCGCGTGGGCCGAGCGTGGCTACGCGTGCGCGGTGCGTACCGCGACCGTGGACCAGTGGAAGCAGTTGCACCCGGGAGACGACCCCGCGGCGGCCTGGCGCGAGCGGCGGGTCGTCGCCGTGCGGGACGCCGGGTTCACCGAGGTCGACCCCGGGACCGTCACGGTCCTCGCCCAGTGGCGTTGACCCCGATCGAGGAGTGCGTGTGAGCCTGGACGTCCGCCGCGAGGGCGAGCACGAGTTCGTCGGGCGCAACGAGCGTGGCGCGACGGTGCGGATCGGGCGGAAGGGCGCGCCCGGGTCGTTCTCGCCCGCGGAGCTGCTGCAGATCGCGGCGGCCGGCTGCGCTGCGGTGACGGCCGAGGAGCTGATCACCCGCCGGACCGACGCGCCGCTGCGGGTGGCGGTGACCGCCGACCGCCGCGAGGGCGCGTCCGAACTGGACGCCGTGCACGTGCTCTTCGACGTCGACCTGTCGACACTGGCAGAAGAAGAGCGGGAGAAGCTGGTGGCCGCGGTGGACCGGGCCGTCGAGCGGTTGTGCACGGTGTCGCGGACGCTGAAGAAGGGGATCCCGGTGACGGAGGAGTTCGCCGGTGGACCGGAGGACGGCTCGCGCCGGTAGAACAGGCGGGGGCTGGCGGCTGGGGACGCGGGCCCTCGCGTGAGTGCCCGGCCCGGGCCGGGGATGGTTCGGGTGCGCCGAGCGCGGAGCTTCGCGGCACTGGCGGGGAACTCGCACTGCTGACTCGCGCCGCTGAGGGTGGCGCTCGCGGCGGTGGGCGTGGGGGCTCGCGCGGCTGAAGGTGGAACTCGCGCGGCTGATGGTGGAACTCGCGGTGCTGGAGGTAGAACTCGCGCCGGTGGGCGTGGGACTTGCGGTGCTGGGGGTAGGGCTCGCGCCGGTGGGCGTGGCTCGCGCCGCTGAATGTGGGACTCGCGGTGCTGAGGGTCGGACTCGCGGCAGTGGGCGGGGATTCGCGCCGTTCAGTGTGGGGCTCGCGGCGCTGAGGGTGGGACTCGCGGCGGTGAGGTGGGGCTCGCGCCGGTGGGCGTGGGGCTCGCGCCGCTGAGTGTGGGACTCGCGGTGCTGAGGGTCGGACTCGCGGCGGTGGGCGGGGATTCGCGCCGTTCAGTGTGGGGCTCGCGGCGCTGAGGGTGGGACTCGCGGTGCTGGGCGTGGGACTCGCGCCGGTGTGCGCGAGTGGGGGACCGAGTGCACGGTGTGGGGCGCGCGAGTGGGGGCTCGCGCAGGGGAGGGCCGGCGTCAGCCGGTGGCTGCGTCCAGGCGTTTGAGCGCCGCTTTTGCCACCTCGGGGTCGTACGTCGGCCAGAACGGGGGGAGTGAGGAGCGCAGGAAGCCGCCGTAGCGGGCCGTTGCCAGGCGGGAGTCCAGCACCGCCACCACACCCTTGTCACCGACCGAGCGGTGCAGCCGTCCGGTGCCCTGCGCCAGCAGCAGCGCCGCGTGGGTGGCCGCCACCGTCAGGAAACCGTTGCCGCCGCGGGCTTCGACCGCCCGTTGGCGCGCCGACTGCACCGGGTCGTCCGGGCGGGGGAACGGGATCCGGTCGACGATCACCAGCTGCAGCGACGGCCCCGGCACGTCCACGCCCTGCCACAGCGACAACGTCCCGAACAGGCAGGTCCGCGGGTCCTCCGCGAACTTCGTCACCAGCAGCGAGGTGGTGTCCTCGCCCTGGCACAGGATCGGGAAGCCGACCCTGTCCCGCAGCTCCTCGGTCGCCTGCTTCGCCGCGCGCATCGACGAGAACAGGCCCAGCGTCCGGCCACCAGCGGCCTCGATCAGCGACGCGATCTCGTCCAGCGTCTTCTCGCCGAGACCGTCGCGGCCCGGCGGCGGCAGGTGCTTCGCCACGTAGAGGATCCCGTTGCGCCGGTGGTCGAACGGCGAACCGACGTCCAGACCGGACCACTTCAGCTCGTCGTCGTCCGCCGGCGGGGCCTTCTCCGTCGCCGTGCCCTCCGCGGCGACCACCCGCGCCTGCGACGGCGGCAGCCCCCACTGCCGCGCCAGCGTGTCGAACGCGCCGCCCAGCGCCAGCGTCGCCGACGTCAGCACCGTCGTCTTCTGCGCGAACACCCGCTCCCGCAGCAACCCGGCCACCGACAGCGGCGCCACGTGCAGCATCGGCGGCCTGCTGCTGAACGAGAACTTGTCGTTGGACAGCCACACCACATCCCGCTGGTGCGCGGTGTCCTCGGCGAACGCGTCGAGCAGCCGCACCGCGGTGTCGTGCACCTCCTCCAGCTGCGAGCGCGCGAGCTTGCGGGCCGTGGCCTCCTCGACGTCCTCCTTGCGGTCCGAGCCCAGCGCGCTCAGGCACGCGTGCGCGCCGTCCCGCACCGCGGCCACCGCACCGCCCAGCGCCTTCGGCAGCGTGTCCAGCCGCCCGGCCGGCATGTCCTCCAGGATCATCGCCAGGCCCTCGGAAGCCTCCTGCAGCCGGTCGGCCGTGTCGGCGTCGATCAGCTTCCCGCAGCGCCGCACGGCCACCGCGACCGCCGACGACGTCAGCTCGCCCGTCGCGACCGACGTGACGCGGTCGACCAGCTCGTGCGCCTCGTCGATGATCACCAGGTCGTGCTCCGGCAGCACCTGATAGCCCTGCAACGCGTCGATCGCCAGCAGCGCGTGGTTGGTGACCACTACGTCCGCCTTGCCCGCTTCACCGCGCGCCCGCTCCGCGAAGCAGTCCTGGCCGATGGGGCAGCGCGCCACGCCGAGGCACTCCTTGGCGGTGACCGACACCTGCCGCCACGCCTGCTCGGTCACGCCGGGCACCAGCTCGTCGCGGTCGCCGGTCTCGGTGTCGGAGGCCCACTCGCGCAGCCGCGTGACCTCCTTGCCCAGCCGTGACACCGCGAACGGGTCGAACAGGGCCGGGTCCTCCGGCTCCTCCGGCGCGCCGGAGTCGAGGCGGTGCAGGCACAGGTAGTTGCGGCGGCCCTTGAGGATCGCGAACGTCGGCATGCGGCCCAGCGGCTTCTTCAGCGCCTTCGCCAGCCGGGGCAGGTCGCGGTCGACGAGCTGGCGCTGCAGCGCGATCGTCGCCGTCGACACGACCACCGTGGTGTCCTTCTCGACCGCGTGCCGGATGGCCGGGACCAGGTACGCCAGCGACTTCCCGGTGCCGGTGCCCGCCTGCACGGCCAGGTGCTCGCCGGTGCGGATGGCGCGGCCGACCGCCTCGGCCATCTTGACCTGCCCCGGGCGCTCCGCACCGCCGAGCGCCTCGACAGCGGTCGTGAGGAGCTCGTTGACACCGGGGAACGCAGTACGGACGGCCACCAGGACACGGTACCGGGGGCCACCGTCAAGACCGGGCCACCGCCCCGCTCCCGGCAAGTCCGGGATCCACTCGTCCGGGTGGCATCCGGCCGGGTGGGTCAGGGTGCCGCCGCGACCTGCCGATTGTCGAGGAGGCATTTCTCAGGCGAAAGGAGCGGCTCATGAAGCGGGCCAGGCGGATCGTGGCGGCGGCGACCCTGTTCGGGGCGGTGGTGGCCGTGCCGGCGACCGCGCAGGCGCAGGCCGAGGCGACCGGCGCAGGTTCGGTGGGTGCAGTCGACATCACGGTCGACGGCGTGTCGGCCCACGCGGACCCGATCGCGCCGTGCGTCGTGGACACGACCGCGGAGGGCCGCACCGACCCGATCACCGTCGGCACCCGCACGAAGTACGGCCTGGGCAGCACCACCTGCACCCGCAACGCCGACGGCACGGCGAGCGTGAAGGTGACCGGCCAGCGGTTCGAGACGAGCGTGCTGCAGCAGTTCGGCGGGCCGGTGATCAAGGCGAGGACGTTCGGCGCGGGCTGCAACACCACGGCCAATGGCAGCAACGGCTACATGTCACTGGGCACCGTCACGGGCATCACGGTGCCGCAGAACATCCCGCCGAACCACGTGATCACCATCCCGGGCGCGACGCCGGGCGCGCCGCCGATGGCCGAGGTCGTGCTGAACGAGCTCGTCGTGCCGGTGCCCGCCGACGGCAGCCTCACGACGAACGCCATGCACATCAAGCTGTTCCCGCAGGGCGGACCGGCGTCCGGCGACATCCTCGTCGGGTCCGCGAGCTGCTCGCCGTTCGGGCTCTGACGGCTCAGGCGTAGCGGCCCGCGGTGGCCGCCAGCCGGGACGCGCGGTTGCCCAGCTCGTCGAGGCGGCCGCCGTCCAGGGCGTCGCCGAACAGGGGGGATCCGACGCCGACCGCGAGGGCGCCCGCGGCCAGGTAGGCGTCCACATCGGACAGTTCCACCCCGCCCGCGGGCACCAGCGGCACCTCCGGCAGCGCGGCCTGGACCTCCTCCAGGTACCGCGCCCCGCCGGCGGTGGCCGCCGGGTGGAGCTTCACCGCGGCCGGGCCGTAGCGCCAGGCCGCGTCCACCTCGGTGGGCGTGAGCGCGCCGCACACGATCGGCAGCGCGTACTCCTGCGCCCGCCACAGCACGTCCGGCGAAAAGACCGTCGTCGCGATGAAGTCCACGCCCGCGGCGGCGCACCGGTCCACCGCGGCCACCGTGCGCACCCCGCCGGCGCCGATCAGCGCGTCCTGACCCAGTTCGGCCTGCAGCACGCCGATCGCGTCCAGCGCGCCCGGCGTCGCCAGGTCGACCTCCAGCACACCGAGCCCCGCCTCGTAGAGGACCTGGCCCGCGTCGGCGAACCAGGACGGGTCGTCCGCGCGCAGGATCGCCACCATGCGGCCGGTCGCCAGCCGCTCCCGGAAGCGGTTGTTGTGCTTGCGCAGGACGGTGCGCATCAGCCGACCCGCGGGGTGCCCACGAGATCCACGTCCGCGGCCCGCAGCTGTTCCAGCGCCTTGTCCACGGTCTCGCGCGCCACGCCGGCGGTGAGGTCCAGCAGGACCCGCACCGAGAACCCGGCCGCCGCCGCGTCCAGCGCGCTCGCCCGCACGCAGTGGTCCGTCGCGATGCCCACCAGGTCGACGTCGGTGATCTGCCGCTCGCGCAACCAGTCGACGAGCTTCTCGCCGGCGTCGGTGTGGCCCTCGAACCCCGAGTAGCCGTCGCTGTACTGGCCCTTCGAGAACACCGCGGTGATCGGCCCGACGTCGAGCGCCGGGTGGAACGACGCGCCCGGAGTCCCGGCCGCGCAGTGCCGCGGCCACGACCGCACGTAGTCCGGGTTCTCGCTGAAGTGGGCGCCCGGGTCGATGTGGTAGTCGCGGGTCGCGGCGACCGCCGAATAACCACCGCGCGCGAGGTGCTCGGTGATCTTCGCGGCCACCTCGGCCCCGCCGGTGACGGCGAGTGCGCCGCCTTCGCAGAAGTCGTTCTGCACGTCGACGACGATCAGTGCCCTGCTCATCACGCCTCCTGAGGGAAGACGGTGGGGATCGCGGGTTCGCCGCTGGAGAGCTTGAGGCCCTCCCACGGCAGGCTGACCAGGCCCTCGCGCAGCCGCTGGCGGCTGTCCTCCAGCGTGGGCAGGCCGTCGACCGGCTTGCCGCCGCGCACCAGCGGGATCGGCAGCTCGCGGTCGTTCTCCCCGGCCTCGGGGCGCTGACCGGCCGCGTACACGACCTCCTCCAGCGCCGTCCCGGTCGGCTTGTGGCGGCGCAGCGCGGACTTCTCCCCACCGCGCGAGGCCTTGTTCTCGCTGCGCTTGGCGACCGGGCGGCCGTCGACCTCGACCAGCTTGTAGACCATCCCGGCGGTCGGCGCGCCGGACCCGGTGACCACCGACGTGCCGACGCCGTAGGCGTCGACCGGCTCGGCGCGCAGGGCGGCGATCGCGTGCTCGTCGAGGTCGCCGGACACCACGATCCGGGTGTCCTTCGCGCCGAGCGAGTCGAGCTGCTCGCGCGCCTTGCGGGCCAGCACGCCCACGTCGCCGGAGTCGATGCGGATCGCGCCCAGCTCCGGGCCCGCCACGCGCACCGCGGTCTCGATGCCGCGGGTGATGTCGTAGGTGTCGACCAGGAGGGTGGTGTCGGTGCCCATCTTCTCGACCTGGGCGCGGAAGGCGTCCTCTTCGCTGTCGTGCAGCAGCATGAACGCGTGCGCCACCGTGCCGCGGGTCGGGATGCCGTAGCGGCGCCCGGCCTCCAGGTTCGACGTGGTGGCGAACCCGCCGATGTAGGCGGCGCGCGCGGCGGCGACCGCGGCCATCTCGTGCGTGCGGCGGCCGCCCATCTCGATGATCGGCCTGCCGTGCGCGGCCGAGGACATGCGGGCGGCCGCGGAGGCGATCGCGCTGTCGTGGTTGAGGATGGACAGCGCGACGGTCTCCAGCAGGACCGCCTCGGCGAAGGTCCCCCGAACGGTGAGGATCGGCGAGCCCGGGAAGTACAGCTCGCCCTCGGGGTAGCCGTCGACGTCGCCGCCGAACCGGTAGTTCGCCAGCCAGGACAGCGTCTCGTCGTCGACCACGGCGGTGGCGGCGAGCTGGTCGATCTCGGTGTCGGTGAACCGGAAGTCGGCGATCGCCTCCAGCACGCGGCCGGTGCCGGCGACCACGCCGTAGCGCCGCCCGGCTGGCAGGCGGCGGGCGAAGACCTCGAACACACACTGGCGGTCGCCGGTGCCGTCGGCGAGGGCGCTGCCCAGCATGGTGAGCTCGTAGTGGTCGGTCAGCAGGGCCGTGCTGCCGTGCGTCTCGGGGAAACCCATGGGATCAGACTATGAGGTACTTGCGCGTTCGGCCGAATCACCCGAACAGACCCACCACCGGTCCACGCAGTGCCGGTTCCGTGACACCATGGGGCGCATGACCACGCCTGTCGCATCCGAACAGACGCAGGTTGAACCACTCGGCACCGAGGCAGGCGCCGAAGACCAGCCGTGGCAGACGATCGTCTGGAACGACCCGGTGAACCTGATGTCGTACGTGACGTACGTCTTCCAGAAGCTGTTCGGCTACAGCCGCGACCATGCCACCAAGCTGATGCTGGACGTGCACCACAAGGGGCGCGCGGTGGTGTCCTCGGGCACGAAGGAGAAGGTCGAGGCGGACGTGACGAAACTGCACGCCGCGGGACTGTGGGCGACGATGGAGCACACTTCGTGAGGGGCTGGCAGCGCAAGGGCGGCCGCGTGCACGCCGGGTTCGAGCAGCAGGAGGCCGCGGTGCTGCGCGGCCTGGTGAGCCAGCTCGAGGACATGCTGCGGGCGCGCGCCGAGGAGGCGCCGCAGGACCCGCTGGCCGAGCTGACCGGCATCCGCACCGGCCCGTCGCAGTCGCCGGACGACCCGGTGCTGTCCCGCCTGCTGCCGGACTACCACAAGATCGACCCGGACACGCCGAGCCAGGAGGTCCTGGACTCGGCGAGCGCGCTGCGGTCGCTGCACGAGCCCGAGCTGGTCGACGCGAAGGTCGGCGTGGCCGCGGTGGTCATGGAGACCCTGCCGCGCGACGGCGGCGACGTGAGGCTGACCTACGAGCAGGCCGACGCGTGGCTGTCCGCGCTCAACGACGTCCGGCTGGCGCTGGGCACCGCGCTCGACGTCACCGAGGACATGCCCGACGAGCTGCCGGAGGACGATCCGCGCTCGCCCCACCTCGGCGTCTACCACTGGCTGACCTGGGTGCAGGAAAGCCTGGTCCAGGCACTGACGGCGTGATCACGGACGTGCCGGGGGTGCTGGTCGGGCACCACCACCGGATCGGGGACGGCTGGGCGACCGGCACGACGGTCGTGCTCGCGCCGCCGGGCACGACGGGCGCGGTCGACCAGCGCGGCGGCGCGCCCGGCACGCGTGAGACGAACCTGCTGGAGCCGGAGAACCTGGTCCGGTACGTCGACGGGATCTGCCTGTCCGGCGGCAGCGCCTACGGGCTGGCGGCCGCGGACGGGGTCATGCGGTGGCTGGCCGAACGGGACCGCGGGTTCCAGGTCGGCGTCGAGCCGCACGAGGTGGTGCCGATCGTGCCCGGCGCGGTGATCTTCGACCTGCCGCGGTCGGATTGGGGCAACCGGCCGGACGCCTCGTTCGGGTACGCCGCCTGCGAGGCGGCGGGCACCGCGGTCGAGCAGGGCTGCGTCGGCGCGGGCGCGGGGGCGGCGGTCGGCTCGCTGAAGGGCGGGACCGGCACGGCGAGCGAGCGCGTAGGCGACTTCGTGGTCGGGGCGCTCGCGGTGGTCAACGCGCGCGGCGAGGCGGTGTCGTTCGACAGCGGCCGCCCGTACGCGGCGGACCACGAGGTGGCGGGCGAGTTCGGGGTGCGCTGGCCGGACCGGGCGGCGTCGGTGCCCGGCCGGGAGACGGACCTGAACACGACGATCGGCGTGGTGGCGGTCGACGCGGACCTGTCGAAGGCCGAGTGCCGCCGCCTGGCGGTGGCGGCGCAGGACGGCCTGGCCCGCGCGGTGCGCCCGGCGCACTCGATGTTCGACGGCGACACGGTGTTCGCGCTGGCCACGGGCGCGCGGGACCTGCCGGCGGCCGAAGGCCCCTTCGGCGTGACCACACGCGCGGCAGCACTGGACGAGCTGTGCGCGGCGGCGGCGCGGGTCTTCGCGCGGGCGTGCGTGCACGGGCTGGTGAGCGCGGTGGGCGTGGCGGGCGTGCCCGCGTACCGGGACGTGTGGCCGGAAGCGTTCGAGTAACGCGGCTGGTCACGGAGCGATCTGATGGCCGTGAGCGCAGAGCGGGCCTGGGCGGTCGTGGTGCACGACCACATGAACTCCTCCCCGTCGATCGCCTATGCGATCCACGAGGTCTTCGGCCTGCCGTTCGAGCGTGGACTCGAACTCGTGGAAGACGTCATCGAGCACGGGCGCGCGGAACTGACCCGGTGCGCCGGGCGGGAGCAGGCCGAGGAACTGGTCGCCCACCTCCAGGTGCTCGGCCTGCACGCGACGCTGCAGGGGCGCTGAGGTGGACTTCCTGAACGCCGTGCCGGGGGAGGGCGGGCACGTCCTGGTCGAGATGTCACCCAACGTCGCCGAGTGCCTGTACGCGATCGGCCGTGATCTGCTGACCGCGCTGGAGACCGGCTACCGGGGCAGGCGGCGGCTGCGGGACGAGGACCTGTTCCCGGACGCCTACCAGCTCATCCGCGACAGCAAGGCGTTCCGCGAGCGGCACGGCGCGGCGATGCGGGAGAGCGTGACCGCGGCGGTGCGCGCGGTGGTGCTCAACTACCGGGGGCAGACGGTGTTCACCCTGGACCGCGCCTGGCTGCGGGCCTGGTTCACCATGGTCGCCCACGCCCCCGCCCTGTACGTGCGCAAACCGCGGTGGACGGTCGGCGCCTGGACCCGGCTGCCGGTCACCGAGAACGAGGTCCGGCTCTTCTGGTTGCACTACACGCAGGCCGCGCTGGCGCAGGCGTGCGCAGTCTCACTCTGTGAACCCCCGGTGTCCGGCACGTAAGATGTCCGTCGTGCTTCGGATCCGCCGTGAACTCGTCGACGAGATCGTCGCCCACGCTCGCCGGGACCACCCGGACGAGGCGTGCGGCGTGATCGCCGGGCCCGAGGGCTCCGACCGCCCCGAGCGGTTCATCCCCATGCTGAACGCGGCGCGCTCGCCGACGTTCTACGAGTTCGACTCCGGTGACCTGCTCAAGCTCTACCGCGAGATGGACGCGAACGACGAGGTCCCGGTCGTGATCTACCACTCGCACACCGCGACCGAGGCCTACCCGTCACGCACCGACGTGTCCTACGCCTCCGAGCCCGACGCGCACTACGTGCTGGTCTCCACCCGCGACCCCGAGACGCACGAGTTCCGGTCGTACCGGATCGTCGACGGGGTCGTCACCGAAGAGCCCGTGGAGATCACGGAATAACGCCGGGCAGCCCGACGTCAGACCTGGAAGAAACCCAAGCGGAGGTAGTTACCCATGGCCGTGACCGTGTCCATCCCCACCATCCTGCGCACGCACACGGGTGGTCAGAAGTCGGTCGAGGCGGCCGGCAAGACCGTGGCCGAGGTGATCGACGACATCGAGTCGCGCCACGGCGGTCTCAAGGCCCGCCTGGTCAAGGAGGACAAGCTCCACCGCTTCGTCAACGTCTACGTCAACGACGAGGACGTGCGCTTCGCCGGCGGTCTGGACGCCGAGGTCAAGGACGGCGACACGGTCACCATCCTGCCCGCGGTGGCCGGCGGCGCCCGCTAGGCCATGGCCCGGTACGAATCGCTGCTCGAAGCCCTCGGCGGCACGCCGCTGGTGGGGTTGCCCCGGCTGTCCCCCACGCACGACGTGCGCCTGTGGGCGAAGCTCGAGGACCGCAATCCGACCGGCTCGATCAAGGACCGGCCCGCGCTGGCCATGATCGAGGCCGCCGAGCGCGAGGGCAGGCTGCGCCGGGGCTCGACGATCCTCGAACCGACCTCGGGCAACACCGGCATCTCGCTGGCGATGGCCGCGAAGCTCAAGGGCTACGGCCTGGTGTGCGTGATGCCGGAGAACACCTCCGCCGAGCGCAAGCAGCTGCTGCAGGCCTACGGCGCGCGGATCGTGTTCTCGCCGGCCGCGGGCGGCTCGAACGAGGCCGTGCGGCGCGCCAAGGAGCTGGCGGAGAAGAACCCGGACTGGGTGATGCTCTACCAGTACGGCAACCCGGCCAACCCGGACGCGCACTACCGCACGACCGGGCCCGAGCTGCTGAAGGACCTGCCGACGATCACCCACTTCGTCGGCGGCCTCGGCACCACGGGCACGCTGGTCGGCGTCGGCCGGTACCTGCACGAGCAGAAGCCGGACGTGCAGATCATCGCCGCCGAGCCGCGCTACGGCGAGCTGGTGTACGGGCTGCGCAACCTCGACGAGGGGTTCGTGCCGGAGCTGTACGACCCGGACGTGCTCAACGGCCGCTACTCGGTGGGCGCCTACGACGCGCTGCGCCGCACGCGTGAGCTGCTGGAGCACGAGGGCATCTTCGCCGGCATCTCCACGGGCGCGGTGCTGCACGCGGCGCTCGGCACGGCCGAGAAGGTCGCCGCGAAGGGCGAGAAGGCCGACATCGCGTTCATCGTCGCCGACGCCGGGTGGAAGTACCTGTCCACCGGCGCCTACAGCGGCACGCTGGACGAGGCCGCCGAGCGCCTCGACGGGCAGCTCTGGGCCTAGGACCACGCGCGAAAACGCCCCTCACCCCGGCTGGGAGAGGGGCGTTTTCGCTGTTCAGGCGCTCGGCGAGACGATGTCGGCGGACAGCGGGGCGACCGCGCCGATGATCGTGTTCGTGGTCTCCTCCGGTACCCCCGCGGCCAGCAGTGACTCGGTGAGGTGCTTGGCGACCAGGTCGAAGTGGTGCTGGGCGATGCCGCGGCCGCGGTGCACGTCCTTCATCGACCGGCCCCGGTACTCGTCGGGCCCGCCGAGCGCGGCGGCGAAGAACTCGACCTGCATGCCCTTCAGGCGCGGCAGGTTCGTGCCCGTGAAGAAGGGCGCCAGTTCGACGTCGTCGAGCACCCGCTCGTAGAAGTCGTCGACCACGGCGATCAGCGCGTCCTGCCCGCCGATCTGTTCGTAGATGCTCGTCACGCGTGTTCCTCCAGGCAGTGGTGGTCACCTGGGACCAGCGAACCGGAGCGCGGTTTCTGCCAGGTAATACCGGTGTCAATTCAGGGTTTTCACCCGATTCCGCAGGCCCGCGGCGCTCGTACCGTGGAGTCATGAGCACGCTGCCCGCACCCCAGGCCGACCAGGCGAAGCGCGTCCTGCCGGCGAAGCCGATGACCGCCGCGCTCGTGGTGCTGGCGTTCACCGCCCTGCTGTACCTCGTCGAGGGCGTCGACGTCGTGCTGGACAACCGGCTCGACGCGGAGGGCATCGCGCCGCGCTCGCTCGGCGGGCTGGACGGCGTGGTGTGGGCGCCGCTGCTGCACGGCAGCTGGGCGCACCTGCTGGCCAACACGCTGCCGGTGATGGTGTTCGCCTTTCTCGCGATGGCGAGCGGGATCGCCCGGTGGGCGCTCGTGACGGCCACGATCTGGCTGGTCAGCGGCCTCGGCGTGTGGCTCACCTCGGAGCCGGGCACGATCACCATCGGCGCGTCCGGGCTGGCCTTCGGCTGGCTGGCCTACCTGCTGGTCCGCGGGCTGTTCAACCGCGCGTTCTGGCAGATCGCGCTCGCCGCGGTGCTGTTGATCGGATGGGGCGGGATGCTGTGGGGCGTGCTGCCCGGCCAGCCCGGCATCTCGTGGCAGGCGCACCTGTTCGGCGCGCTCGGCGGGGTCCTCGCGGCCTGGTTCGCCGCGCGGGCCGGCCGGAAGCGGGCGGTACCCTCGAAGCCGTGAGCAGTCGTGAGGCCCCGATCGGTGTGTTCGATTCCGGAGTCGGGGGCCTCACGGTCGCCCGCGCGATCCTGAACCAGCTGCCGTCCGAGCAGCTGCGCTACGTCGGGGACACCGCGCACAACCCGTACGGCCCGCTGCCCATCGCACGCGCGCGGGAACTCGCGCTGACCGCGCTGGACAAGCTCGTCGCGGACGGGGTGAAGGCCCTGGTCATCGCGTGCAACACGGCGTCCGCGGCGTGCCTGCGGGACGCGCGCGAGCGCTACGACGTGCCGGTGATCGAGGTCGTGCTGCCCGCCGTGCGACGGGCCGTCGCCGCCACCCACACCGGTCGCATCGGCGTGATCGGCACCGAGGGCACGATCCGCTCCCGCGCCTACGAGGACGCCTTCGCCGCGGCGCGCGACGTGTCGGTCACCAGCGTCGCGTGCCCCCGGTTCGTCGACTTCGTCGAGCGCGGTGTCACGTCCGGCCGCCAGGTGCTGGGCCTCGCGCAGGGGTACCTCGAACCGCTGCTGCGCGCCGAGGTCGACACGCTCGTGCTCGGCTGCACGCACTATCCGCTGCTCACCGGGGTTCTGCAGATCGTCATGGGGCCGGACGTGACGCTCGTGTCCAGCGCCGAGGAGACCGCGAAGGACGTCGTCCGCGTGCTCACCGAACAGGACATGCTGGCCGAACGGGACACGCCGCCCCAGCACGAGTTCATCGCGACCGGCTCGCCGGAGCCGTTCGTCCGGCTCGCGCAGCGTTTCATGGGATTCGCACCCGGCGTGCTCTCGCCGATCAGCGCCTGAGCTGGCAGGGTGTTGTCCCGTGCGACTGACGATCCTCGGTTGTTCGGGCAGTGTTCCCGGCCCTGGCCAGCCCGCGTCCGGCTACCTGCTCGAAGCGGACGGTTTCCTGCTCGGTCTCGAGTTCGGCAACGGCGTGTTCGCCGAGCTGCAGCAGCGGCGTGACCCGTTCGACCTCGACGCGCTCGTGTTGTCGCACCTGCACCCGGACCACTGCGCGGACTTCAGCGCGCTGACCGTGCTGCGCCGCTACCACCCGGCCCCGCCGTACGACACCACCGCGCGCCGTCTCCCGGTGCACGCCCCGGCGAACGCGCCGGTCCGGCTCGCGATGGCCTACGCCCCGAACGAGGCGGAGCTGGCCGAGACCGACCTGTCCGACGTCTACGAGTTCCACGCCCTGTCCGGCGAGCCGGTGAAGATCGGCCCGTTCGAAGTCACCGCGATCCCGGTGGTCCACCCGACCGAGGCGTTCGGGTTACGGGTGCGGCACGCCGGCCGCACGCTCGCCTACACCGGCGACACCGGGCCCTGCGACGCGCTCGCCGACCTGGTCCGCGATGTCGACGTCCTGCTGGCCGAGGCGTCCTGGACCGACGCGGAGGACCGGCCGCCGGGCGTGCACCTGTCCGGCAAGCAGGCGGGCGAGCTGGCGCGGGACGCGGGTGTGGAGCGGCTGCTCATCACGCACGTCGCGCCCTGGAGCGACCGGGATGCCATCCTCGCCGAGGCGCGGGCGGTCTTCCCCGGCGCGGCGCTCGTCGAGCGCGGCGCGGTCTACGACCTCTGAGGCCCGCCGCAGCGCCGCCCAGCAGGCCAGCCCGATCGGGATGATCAGCCAGCAGGACAGCAGCCGGTAGGTGAGCACCGCCGCGGCGGCGGCCGGTTCCGCCGCGCCCGCCGAGACCAGCCCGGTAAGCAGGCTGACCTCGATGACGCCGATCCCGCCCGGCGTGAGCGGGATCTGCCGCACGAGCTGCACCGCGAGGTAGAGGGTGGCCAGTTCGAGCACGCCGAGGCCGATGCCGAAGGCGCGGGCCGCCGCGATCAGGCACACGAGATCGCCGAGCCAGTTCGCGGTGGCCGCGGCCAGCGCGAGCAGCCAGTGCCGGGGCGCCACCGGGCCGAAGCGGCGGGGGATCAGGGTGACCACCAGCACCGACACCGCGACGAGGACCACGCCGGCCGCCGGGTGGATCGCGGCGAGGGCGCCGGTCCCGTACAGCAGCGCCAGGCCCAGAGCCGAGAGCACGCCGGAGAGCACCATCACCGCGGCCGCCGACTTCCGGTCCGCGCCGCCCGCCCGGAACTGCTGGAACGCGTAGGCGGCGGACACCGCCGAACCCGCGGGGAGGCTGATCGAGATGGCGGACCGGCTGTAGGACAGGGCCAGGATCCGGCGGCGCTGCAGGGTCACGCCGAACGCGGTGAGCAGCCGCCGTTGCTGGCGCGCGAACATCCCCATCGACACGAACTCGGCGGCCGCCGCCACCGCCAGCCAGCGTGCATCCGCCTGGCGGAGCGCGGAGCCGATCTCCCCTGGCGAGGGGACGCGGTCGCGCAGGGTCAGGACCACGATCGCCAGGACGGCCGCGAGCCCGAGGGCCTGGAAGAGTCTGCGCCGCATCACGCACCCCCTAATTCACCTTACGATGAATTCTCCGCGCGGGTACGCGTTTGTCAACATGCGCTGAATTACACCGGGAGGTAGTCCTCGGCCAGCGCGTCGGCGTAGGCGGCGAACAGGGCCAGGAAGTTCAGCGTCCCGCCCGGCACGTCGAACTCGGCGAGGTCGTAGGCCAGGTGCGAGCCGCGGCGGGCGGGCACGTCGTTGGTGACGTCGGTGAACCAGTCGAGGAACGTCAGCTGCCGCTGGTCGCCCGGGCCGACCGGCGGGGTCAGCAGGTCCAGCAGCATCGGGCGGCTGCGCAGCGTCCAGCGGTAGAACTCGGAGAACTGGTAGAAGCGCTCCTCGACCGGGGTGGCGGCGATGCCGTGCACCCGCTCGGCCAGCGCGACGCCGTACTCGGTGGAGGCCTGCTCGGCCTCGCTCCACGCGCGGTCGTGGGCGGAACGGACCGTCAGCCTCCCGTCACGCAGGCGGGTGAGGTAGCTCGCCCACAAGGTCGCACCGGGGTTGCCGAAGGTGTCCGTGCTGTCCCCGCGGGCCAGCGCGATCCCCCGCTCGATGCCCTCCAGGATCCCGGCATCCACATAGGACACCCAGCTGCCCGGCGCGCCCAGCCCGCGGTCGGCGAAGAACTCCAGCACCCCCTCGATGTTGCGCCAGCGCGGCGCGTGACCGGGGACGACCTCCGCCGCCGGACCGGCCGACAGCGCGCGCACGAACTGAAGGCGCTGCGCGATCGTCATCCGGTTGATGTCCTCGGTGGTGCAGGTCAGCGTGTCGGCGCAGGTGGTGGTGGACGCGGTGGCCGGGGCGGCGGTCAGGCACAGCAGGCAGGCGAGCAGGGTCGCGAAGGCGGCGCGCATGAACAGGCACAGTAGCGGGGTTCTACGCTGCACGCGTGGTGCGAAAAGACGGCAGGAACGACGACCAGCTCCGCGACGTGAAGATCACGCGGGGATTCCAGCAGTGGCCGGCCGGCTCGGTGCTCATCGAGTTCGGCAACACCAAGGTGCTCTGCGCGGCGAGCGTCAGCGAGGGTGTGCCGCGGTGGCGGACGGGATCGGGCCTCGGCTGGGTGACGGCCGAGTACGCCATGCTGCCCTCGGCCACGCACGACCGCAGCGACCGCGAGTCGGTCAAGGGCCGGATCGGCGGGCGGACCCACGAGATCAGCAGGCTGATCGGCCGCTCCCTGCGGGCCTGCATCGACCTCGCCGCGCTCGGCGAGAACACGATCCAGCTCGACTGCGACGTGATCCAGGCCGACGGCGGCACCCGCACGGCCGCGATCACCGGCGCCTACGTGGCGCTGGCCGACGCGGTCACCTGGCTCGCGGCGGCCGGACGGCTGGCTGATCCGCAACCGCTTTCCGCGATGGTGTCCGCGGTCAGCGTCGGTGTGGTGGACGGGCGCGTGCGCCTGGACCTGCCCTACGAGGAGGACTCGCGAGCCGAGGTCGACATGAACGTCGTCGCCACCGACGCCGGGACGCTGATCGAGGTGCAGGGCACCGGCGAGGGCGCGACCTTCACGCGCTCCACTTTGGACAAGATGCTGGACCTGGCGCAGACCGGGTGCGCGGAGCTGACCCGGCTGCAGACGGCGGCGCTGGCCGAGCCGTACCCGTACGAGCTGCCGGAGCCGGCCACGGGCAAGAAGAAGGGCTCGAAGTGAGCCGCGTCCTGCTGGCCACCCGCAACGCCAAGAAGCTCGGCGAGCTGCGGCGGATTCTCGCGGCCGAGGGCATCCAGGGGCTGGAGGTGGTCGGTCTCGCCGACGTGCCGGAGTTCCCCGAGGCGCCGGAGACGGGCGCGACCTTCGAGGAGAACGCGGTCGCCAAGGCCAGGGACGCCGTCGCGGCCACCGGCCTGCCCGCCATCGCGGACGACTCCGGCCTGTCCGTGGACGCGCTGAACGGGATGCCCGGCGTGCTGTCCGCCCGCTGGGCCGGACGGCACGGCGACGACCAGGCGAACCTGGACCTGGTGCTCGCGCAGCTCACCGACACCCCGGACGAGCGCCGTGGCGCGGCCTTCGTGTGCGCGGCCGCGCTGGTGCTGCCGGGCGGCGAGGAGACGGTGGTGCGCGGCGAGTGGCGGGGCAGGCTGACGCGGAAGTCGCGGGGCGCCAACGGGTTCGGCTACGACCCGATCTTCGTGCCGGAGGGGGAGACCCGGACGTCGGCGGAGATGGAGCCGGCGGAGAAGGACGCGTCGTCCCACCGCGGCCGCGCCCTGCGGGCGTTGTTGCCTGCGTTGCGGGAGCTGGCGGGGCGCTGAGGTTGGAGCCCGGGAGCCACCCTGCCGGATGGCTCCCGGGAGATCAGGCGGCCGCCGGGAGATCGGCGGACACGAGGCGGAACGACACGGTCTGGCCCGGCCGCGCCTGGGCCATCACCGGCAGGTCGTCGGTCAGCACCACACCGATGACCGGATATCCGCCGGTCACCGGGTGGTCGGCGAGGAACACCAGCGGCAGCCCCGAGGGCGGCACCTGGATCGCGCCCGGCACCATGCCCTCGCTGAGCAGCTCGCCCTCGCGGGCCCGCTCCAGGACGGGGCCGGTGAGCCGGACGCCGACGCGGTTGCTCTCCGAGGTCACCTCGTAGGTCGCCGTCGCGAAGGTCTTCAGCGCCTCCGCGGTGAACCAGTCGTCCCGCGGGCCGGGCATCACGCGCACGGTCAGCGCGAACCCGGCCGGGTCGGGCACCGGCGCGACCTCGACCGAGGGCAGCGGGCCACACTCGTCGTCGCCGATCGGCAGCTCGTCGCCCTCGCTCAGCGCGGCGGGGCCGAGCCCGGCCAGCAGGTCGGTCGAGCGGGACTCCAGCACCTTGTCCACGCCGATCCCGCCACGCACGGCGACGTAGGTGCGCAGGCCCGAGGTCGGCGCACCCAGCGTCAGCTCCTCGCCGGGCCAGACGGTGAACGGCGCGTTCATCGCCTCACCGCGGCGGCCCCGCCGGATCGGGCACGGCGCGCCGGTCACCACGACCCGCGCCACCTGCCGGAACCGCAGCACCAGGCCGCCGAACGTGGTTTCCAGCACCGCGGCGCCGTCGAGGTTGCCGACGAGCCGGTTGGCCAGCGCGGCCGACCGCCGGTCGGCCGCCCCGGACCGGCCGACCCCCAGGGCGGCCAGTCCGGGACGTCCCAGGTCCTGCACCGTGGTCAGCGGACCCGGCCGCACCACCTCGATCATCGAACCTCCCGGAAGCGGATGCGGGTGCCGGGCCGCAGCAGGGCCGGCGGACGGCGGGCCGGGTCCCACAGCGGGACCTCGGTCCGGCCGACCAGCTGCCAGCCACCCGGCGAGGACCGCGGGTAGATGCCGGTGAACTCACCGGCGATGGCGACCGCCCCGGCGGGCACGTGCGTCCGCGGCGTGGCCCGCCGCGGCAGGTGCAGTTTCGGGTGCAGCCCGGTCAGGTAACCGAAACCGGGCGCGAACCCGCCGAACGCCACCGTGTACTCGGCGGCGGTGTGCATTTCGACGACGCCGTCCGCGCCGAGTCCGGTGTGCTTGCCGACCTCGGCCAGGTCGGCGCCGTCGTAGTACACGGGGATTTCCACCAGTTCGCCGCGCATCGCCTGGGCGGGCACCGGTTCGGTGCCCGTCAGCAGCTCCACCAGCTCACCGGTGCCGATCACGGCCGGGTCGAAGCGCACCAGGAGGGTGCGCGCCGCAGGCACCAGTTCCGTCACGCCGTCGGGACGAGGGTCGGACAGCGCGGAGTACAGGCCGAGCACCGCGTCGATCCCGCCGGTGTCCCCGACGTCGACCAGCAGCGCCTGGTCCCCGCATCGCCGGATGTTCATGCGAAGCTCCGCACCTCGACCCCGGCCGACACCAGGGCGGCCCGGGCCGCGGTGGCCAGTTCCACCGCGCCCGGGGTGTCGCTGTGCACGCACAGCGAACCCGCCTGGAGGGGGATGACCGTGCCGTCCACGGCCACCACCTCGCCGTCCCGCACCAGCCGGACGCACCGCCGCGCCACCTCGTCCGCGTCGGTCAGCACCGCCCCCGGCTCGCGCCGGGGGAGGAGCCGCCCGTCGGGCGAGTAACCGCGGTCGGCGAAGGCCTCGGCGATGGTGGTCAGCCCGGCCTCGGCGGCACGCGCCAGCCACCGGGACCCGGGCTGCCCGAGCACGGGCAGCGTCGGGTCGTACTGCCACACCGCCTCGGCCACCGCGCCCGCCTGCTTCTCGTGCGTGGCGATGGCGTTGTACAGCGCGCCGTGCGGCTTGACGTAGGCGATCTCGCCGCCCGACGCGCCGGCCAGTGCGTCGAGCGCACCCAGCTGGTAGAGGATTTCGTCGATCAGTTCGACGGGGTCCACGTCGAGGAACCGGCGGCCGAACCCGGCCAGGTCCCGGTACCCGACGTGGGCTCCGATGGTGACCCCGCGCTTCACCGCCGCCTCGCAGACGTGCCGCATGGTCGAGGGGTCACCGGCGTGGAAGCCGCAGGCCACGTTGGCGCCGGTCACGACGTCCAGCAGGGCTTCGTCATCGGCGATCCGCCACGCGCCGAACCCTTCGCCCACGTCGCAGTTCAGGTCGATGGTGGCGGTGGTCGCGGGGGCGCTCATCGTGCGACTTCCACCGTGTCGGCCGAGGTGACGACCGGCTCCTCCTCGCGCGCCCGGCGGCTCAGGGCGACACCGATGCCGGTGACGATCGCGGTCACCAGGACGTAGAGCGCCACGGCGAACCAGGAGTCGTACGCGTCGAGCAGGGCGGTGAAGATCAGCGGAGCGACAGCGCCACCGACGACACCGGCGAGGGTGTAGGCCAGCGAGCTACCCGTGTAACGCAGGCGCTCGGAGAACTGCTCGGTGATCATCGCGGCCTGCGGGCCGTAGAGCAGAGCGTGGATCGCCAGCGCGACGACCATGCCGACCGCGATCGCCAGGTAGGACTTGGTGCCGGCCAGCGGGAAGAACAGGAACGGCCAGACACCGGCGGCGATGGTGCCGATCGCGTAGAGCTTGCGACGGCTGACGCGGTCGGAGAGCGCACCGGCGGCCGGCATCAGGAACAGCTGGAACGCCGAACCGATCATGACCGCGGTCAGGCCCTGGCTGCGGCTCATGCCCAGCTCGCTGGTCATGTAGGTGAGGACGAAGACCGTGAACAGCGAGTACAGGACGTCCGGGCAGATGCGGATCAGGATGCCGGCGATCAGGGCACGCGGCTCCTGGGTGAAGACCTCCTTCAGCGGGGCCTTCGGCTTCTCGCCGCTCTCCGCGATCTTCTTGAAGACCGGGGTCTCCTCCAGCTTCATCCGCAGCCACAGACCGAACAGCACCAGGACACCGGACAGCAGGAACGCGATGCGCCAGCCCCAGGACTCGAACGCGGCGGTGGTCATCACCGCGGCCAGCAGCGCGATCACACCGTTGGCCAGCAGGTTGCCCGCGGGCGGGCCGATCTGGGCTGCCGAGGCCCAGAAACCGCGCTTCTTGGGATCGCCGAACTCACTGGACAGCAGTACCGCGCCGCCCCATTCACCACCGACACCGACACCCTGCGCGAACCGCAGCGCCACGAGCAGCACGGCGGCCCAGCCGCCGATCGCGGCGTGGGTGGGCAGGACGCCGATGAGGAAGGTGGCGATACCGGTCAGCAGGAGGGTGAACACCAGGACCTGCTTGCGGCCCAGCTTGTCGCCGAGGCGGCCGAAGATGAACCCACCGAGCGGGCGGGCGAGGTAACCGACGGCGTACGTCGAGAAGGCCGCCATGGTGCCGGCGAGGCTGTCACCCGAGGGGAAGAACAGCTTGCCGAACAGCGTCGCGGCCGCCACGGAGTAGGCCGCGAAGTCGTAGTACTCCAGAGTGGTGCCGGACAGGCTAGCCACGAACGCGCGGCGCAGTGAGCGCTTGTCCGTGGGCTCAGTCGAAGCGGTCATCACGGTGTCCATCCATCGAAGGGGAGTGAGGTAGGTCATGAAGTTAGGGATTGTTGAACGATCCGTCAATACTTTCGAGGAACATCGACACCGCTTCGAAGCGTCTGGATAGACTTTTCGTAGAACAAGTCGCAGGTTGGACCGTCCTTCGATGGACTGGTTAAGTTTCCGTTACACGGTCCGACCCCTGAAAAACCGGAGGCCCAGCGTGACCACCGACGCCGAGTCCATGGGCTCGATCCTCAGCACCGGGCTCGAAGCCGACCGCCTGTTGCTGGGCCGCACCAGCACGGCCGAACGGCTGGCGGACATCCTGCGGGGGCGCATCACCGAGGGCTTCTTCGAGCCCGGCAGCCGGCTCTCCGAGGAGGCGATCGGCGGGGCGCTCGGCGTCTCCCGGAACACCCTGCGGGAGGCGTTCCGGCTGCTCACCCACGAGAAGCTGCTGGTGCACGAGCTGAACCGGGGCGTCTTCGTGCGGCGCCTGTCGGTCGAGGACGTCATCGACCTGTACAAGGTGCGCAAGCTCGTGCAGTGCGCCGTGCTGCGGGAGATCACCAGCCCGCCGGGCGACAAGCTGCAGGCCGTCGAGGCCGCGGTCGCCGACGGGGAGGACGCGAAGAAGCGTCAGGCCTGGCGCGAGCTGGGCACCGCGAACATCCACTTCCACCAGGCGCTGATCACGCTCGCCGGCAGCCCACGGGTCGACGAGCTGGTCCGCGGGCTGCTCGCCGAGCTGCGGCTGGTGTTCCACGTGATGGCCGACCCGCAGCCGTTCCACGAGCCGTACCTGGAGCGCAACCGGGAGATCCTGGAGACGCTGCGCACCGGCGACGGCCTCACGGCGGAGCGCCAGCTGGCCGCGTACCTCGACGACGCCGAGGAGCAGCTGGTGGAGGCCTACCGCCGGGTGATGTGAGCGCGGTTCCGGCGCGGGCGGCACTGCGCCCACGCCGGAAGCGGGGTCAGGCGGAGATCTTGAGGTCCTTCAGCAGCTTGGCCACGTGGCCGGTCGCCCGGACGTTGTACATCGCCTTCACGATCGTGCCCTCGGGGTCGATCACGAACGTCGACCGGATCACGCCCTGCACGATGCGCCCGTAGTTCTTCTTCTCGCCGAACGCGCCCCACTCCGTGAGCACCGTCTTGTCCGGATCGGACAGCAGCGGGAACGTCAGCTGCTCCGCTTCGGCGAACTTCGCGAGCTTCTCCGGCTTGTCCGGCGAGATGCCGAGCACCTGGTACCCGGCGCCGTCGAGGTCACCGAGGTTGTCCCGGAAGTCGCAGGCCTGCTTGGTGCACCCCGGCGTGCCCGCGGCCGGGTAGAAGTAGACGACGACGTGCCTGCCCCGGAAGTCCGACAGCGAGACCTGCTTGCCCGTGCTGTCGGGAAGGGTGAAGTCGGGGGCCTTGTCACCGGCGGTGAGCCGCTGCGGGTCAGTCATGCCCCGAGCGTATCCGGGCGGCGGTCAGGCCGGACCGCAGTACACGGCGATGACCGGGCTGGTCGCCGTCGGGCGCAGCGTCAGCCGCATCTCGGCCGGCTCCGGTGGCGCGGTGAAGGCCAGGTTCACGCGCACGTCGCGCCCGGGCTGCACGTCCTTGCCGGCGTCGACGATGCCGCTGTAGCCCTGGGTGGAGTCCACGACCTGCTTCGACGCGACGTCCCCGACGGTCGCCGACACGCTCAGCCCGGACAGCCGGTACGGCTGGTCGCCGTCGTTGCGGATGATGATCTCGAACGCCACCGCCCGGTCGCTGCGCGGATACGCGCTGTTGCTGGGCTTGAACGGTTTCGGCGCGGACACCGACACCGCGACCCCGTCGTCGAACCGGTACTGGCCACCGAAGTCCAGCGTGTGCAGCGCGGGGACCGCCTGCTGGATCGCGACGTCACCGCCGGTGCTCGTCGACCCGCCCTCGACCTGCGCCGGCGCACCGCAAGCGGTCACCGCCACCAGGACGAGAGCGGCCATCGCGTGCCTCGGGGTGCGCACAGGGGCCACTTCCTCACATCTTCGGCTGCCCGGCCGGCTGGTCCGTTCGGGGTAGGTATTTCCGCCGGGCGCGCTCCACTCTGTCCCTAGTCGCGGGCGGGTGCGAGTCACGGCGCGGGGTTGACGCGGACCTGGTGTCGGGCTGTGGCCGATCCGTGATCGGCGGGCCACCAGCCGTGATCGCGCTCACCCCGGCCGGGTCACACGGCCATCGCGAGGAAGAGGATGAACGTCCCGCAACCGACCAGCCAGGCGACGATCAGCCAGCCGAAGTCGCGCCAGGGGTCGACCGTGTGGTTGTCCTCGCCCGGCACGTACACGCCACGTTGCTCGAACCAGTCCGCCACGCTGCTCACCCACGACAAGGGGTTGCGGCCCGCCACGCTGTCACCTCCGGAACTGCGCGATGCGGCTCACAGTATCGGGTCGCCTCAGCCATCGACTCGTCACGGTGTGTACGACATTTGGCCTAATGGCTGTGACCTCGATCACGACCTGAAGCAACGAACTGATAACAACAGTAATCATGTCGCGGGCAGTAAGCGGATTTGGAGAGGTTCAGCGTGACGAGCGACGACAAAGACACTCGACCGAGTGCCACGACGCGGCGGATCAGCGTCGCGGAGTTGCTGCGCAGGGAAGGCGTCACGCAGGAGTTCACCGCGATCAAGCTGCCGAAGGAGCCCGTCGACGACTCCGGCATCACCCCGGAGATGGCCGACGCGCCCACCGTGCGCATCCCGGCGGCCAGCATCCTGCGCCGCGAGAGCGAGCCGGGCAGCCGGTGGGACAAGCGCAAGGCGGGCCGCATCGGCGCCCTCGCCGCCGGTGTGGCGGCGCTGGCCGGGGTCGCGGTCAGCACCCTGACCACCGGGCAGCTGCACGACGCCGCCGCGCCGGGCGGCGCGGGTGGCGGCCCGGACACGAGCACCGGCCACACGCCGACCAGCACGATCGCCGCTCCGCAGCAGCAACTGCTCGCCAGCAGCACCCCGACCTCGACCAGCGCCGAGCTGCCGCCGTCGGGCAGCGCGTCGTCGCAGTCCCAGACGCCGGCCGCGAAGAACGGGACCAGCAGCGCGAGCAGCCAGGCGCGCACCAGCCAGTCGACGGCCGGTGGCACGACCGCGGCGCCGACCACCTCGCAGGCGGCCCCGGCGCCCGCCGTGAGCACGACGACCGGCTCCGGCAGCGCCCAGACCACGTCCCCGGAGGCGACCACGTCGCCGGAGACCACGACCGAGCCGACCTCGGAGCAGCCCAGCAGCTCGCCCGGCACGACTCAGCCGACCACCAAGAAGAACGGCGGCCTGCTGGACACCGTGGGCGGCCTGGTCGGCGGTCTCCTCGGCGGCTGACCGCTCCCTGACGCGGCGAAGGCCACTCCCGGCGGGAGTGGCCTTCGGTCTGTTCAGCGGGGCATCCGCCGCCAGATCGCGCGCGGCAGCAGTCGCATCAGGAAGAACACCGGCCGCAGCACCGGCGGCACCCACACCTCGCCACGTCCCCGCCGCAGCGCCCGGACCGTCGCCGTCGCGACCTGTTCCGGCGTGCTGGAGAACGGGGCGGGCGACATGCCCTCGGTCATGCGGCCGATGACGAAACCCGGGCGCACCAGCAGCAGGCGCACCCCGCTGCCGTGCAGGGCGTCGGCGAGGCCGCTCGCGAACCCGTCCAGCCCGGCCTTCGCCGAGCCGTACACGTAGTTCGCTCGCCGCACCCGCACCCCGGCGACCGAGGAGAACACCACGAGCTGCCCGCTGCCCTGCGCGCGCAGCAGGTTCGCCAGCTCGGTCAGGATGCTCACGTGCGCGACGTAGTCCGTGTGGATCACGGCCATCGCGTGCGCCGCGTCTCGTTCGGCCCGCTCCTGGTCGCCCAGGATCCCGAACGACACCACGACCGTCTCGAGTGGACCGTGCTCGGCGACGATCCCGTCGAGCACCTCGCGGTGCCTGGCCACGTCGTCCGCGTCGAACTCGACGCGGACCACTTCCGAAGCGCCGGCCCGGCGCAGCGACGCTTCCTCGGAGTCGAGGTCGCCGCTGCGCCGGGCCGCCAGCACGAACTTCCGCCCGCCGTCCACGAGTTTCCGTGCGACGGCGAGCCCGATCTCACTGCGCCCGCCGAGCACCAGCACCGTTCCGCTCACGCGGGGCAGTCTGCCCGACGGTCAGTGCGCGGTGCGGCCCGACCGGTGCATCCGCCAGCGCGACGGGCGGTGGTGGCCGGTCCGCGGTTCCGCCGCGGTCTGCTGCGGCACCGGCCGGGTCGGGACGTCCGCGTTGCCCGGCACGTTCTCGTCGGTGATCGGCAGCCGCATCGCTGCGGTGTCCACCTCGCTGTCGTCGACGTGCACCCGCTTGCGCGCCGGCATGATCGCCATGACCAGGCCCAGCAGGGCGGCCAGCACGTGCAGCCAGTTGTCGGCGGCGTCCAGGTTGAGCGGGTTGCCCAGACCGGACACCGGATTCGACGAGATGACGCCGGTGATCATCAGGCCCCAGACCGACGCCAGGCCGTACCCGATGAACAGGATCCAGCCGAACAGCCGCGCAGACGGCGAGGCCGCCGCGCACAGCAGGCCGAGCACGCCGATGACCGTGTGCACGAGATTGTGCAGCGGGTTGATCATGAAGCCCACGATCGTCTGGTGCTCGTTGCTGGTGAAGCCGCTGAAGCCGGTCCGCAGGAACCCGGCGATGCCGAGCACGAGGAAGAGCAGGCCGATCAGCGCGGCGAGCACCTGGACGGGTTGCATTCCGGATTTCCGGACGCGGGCATCTTCCGGGAAAGACATGTCGCCTGTCCCCTCTATTCGATGATGTGTGCCCATCGGGTTACCCGGGGGCCGAATCGGGCAAACTCACCGCACGAGCCGCCCGAGCAGGGCGGATGCGACGGCGATGGCGACGGCGGCGGAGCCGGCGAGCACCCCGAAATCCACCCATACGTGGTTCGCGGTGCCGATCAGCAGCCCCCGCAGGGCGTCCACTTCGTAACTGAGCGGGTTGACGTGGCTGAGCACGCGCAGCCAACCGGGCATCAAATCCACCGGGTAGAGCGCGTTCGACCCGAAGAACAACGGCATCGTGATCGCCTGCCCGATCCCCATCAGCCGTTCGCGGGACAGCACGAGCCCGGCGATCACGATCGACAGACAACAGAAGAACGCCGATCCGAGCACCACGGCGAGCGCCGCGCCGGCCAGCTTCAGCGGGTTCGCGGTCAGTCCGACGCCCAGGAGCGCGGCGAGGACCAGCACGATCACGGCCTGCGCGAGTGCCCGCACCCCGGCCGCGAAGGCCTTGCCGGTGACCAGCGCCGCGCGCGGGGTCGGCGTGACGAGCAGCTTGCCCAGCACACCGGCGTCCCGTTCCCAGATGATCTGGATGCCGTAGAAGATCGCGATGAACAACGCGGACTGCGCGAGGATCCCCGGCGCGAGGAAGTCCAGGTAGGGCGTGCTCCCGGTGGGGATCGCGCGCAGGCGGGTGAAGGTCTCGCCGAAGATCAGCAGCCACAGTGCGGGCTGGATCGCGCGGGTGAGGAGTTCCGCGCGGTCGCGGCGCAGCTTCTGCAGTTCGACCAGGCACATCGTGCCCACCCTGGACAGCAGGCGGCGGACCGCGCCGGGGTCAGCCGAGGCGGCGGGCGGTGCGGCGAGCGGCACGGACATCCCGGATCCCTCCCTTGTCTGCGTCGTCGAAGGCGTCCCCGGTGACCGCGCGGAAGACGTCGTCCAAAGTGGACTGTGGACCGAGTTCGGCCCGCAGTTCCGCGGGGCTGCCCATGGCCCGGATCCGGCCGCGGTGCATGAGCGCGACCCGTTCGCAGTGCTGCTCGGCCTCGTCCATGTAGTGCGTGGTCACGAGCACTGTCATGCCGGTGTCGGCGCGGACCTGTTGGATGCGTTCCCAGACGCTGGAGCGGGCCACCGGGTCGAGCCCGATGGTCGGCTCGTCGAGTATCAGCAGCCGGGGCGCGCTGACCAGCGCCTGCGCGAGTTCGAGGCGGCGGATCATGCCGCCGGAGTAGGTCGAGGCCGGGCGGTCGGCGTCGCTGAGCAGGCCGACGGCGCCCAGGGCGTTGTCGACCTGCTCGGCCCGCTCGCGGCGCGGGACGTCGAAGAGGCGGGCGAACAACGCGACGTTCTCCCGTCCGCTGAGCGCGCCGTCGGCGGAAAGTTGTTGCGGCACATAGCCGATGAGCCGCCGCACGCGCATCTTGCGGCGTGCTGCGTCGAGTCCGAACACCTCGATCGCGCCGGCTTTCGCGGGCAGCAGCGTGGTGATCATGCGGATGGTGGTGGTCTTGCCCGCACCGTTGGGGCCGAGCAGTCCGAAGACCTGGCCCGCCGGGATCTCCAGGTCGACGCCGTCGACGGCGACCGTGTCGCCGAAGGCGTGCCGGAGCCCGGCGCAGCGCACCGCGGGTGTGGTCATCTCTCCTCCTGGATCGCGGCGACCAGCCGGCCGAGAGCGGGCAGAGCGGCTTGGATCGCGTCGCGGTCCCCGGCAGGCAGGGTCGCGATCGCCTCGGCCACGAAGGCGGTGCGGGTGCGGCGCCAGTTGTCCAGCCGGGCCCGCGCCGCGCCGGTGAGTTCGAGTCGCGCGGCCCGCCGGTCGTCCGGGTCGACGTGGCGGTCCAGCAGCCCGGCGTCGACGAGCTGGTTGACGAGCGTGCTCACCGAGTTCCCGGCCAGGTGCAGGGCGCGAGCAGCAGCGGCGACGCCGATCCCGGGGTGTTCGTCGACCACGCGGAGCAGCTCGGCCTGCGCCGGGCGCAGGGGCGCGTGCGGCAGCGTGTCCCGCACGCGCCTGCGGACGACCCGCCGCAGCGCGGCCGTGGTGGTCATCAGCTTCTCGGCCAGTTCTCGCACGTCGTCCACGGTAGCTCTGACTGAGAGCTATTAGCAACGCTCGCTAATTTCCCGAACGGGAGAAACGGGAGTGTTCGCCCGGGCCGATCAGGGCAGGTGGAAGACGGCGCCGGGAGCCGCGTACGCGACCGGCCCTTCGAAGCGTGCCGCAGCGCGGGTGACGGCATCGCCCGGCGTGAGGAATGGCCCGACATGCGTGACGATCAGCCTCCGCACTCCCGCGCCGGCCGCGGCCTCGCCCGCGTCCTCCGGGGTGTGGTGCGCCTCCGACGGCGCCGGGCCGTCCGCCTCGCATAGCAACGCGTCGCAGTTCTTGGCCAGGCTGGTCACCGCCGGGCAGGGCGCGCTGTCGCCGGAGTAAGCCAGCGAAGCCGCGCCCGCCTCGATGCGCACACCGAACGCGGGCATGCCGTGCTCGACGGCCGCGGCGGTGAACGTCATCGGGCCGATCTCCGCCCGGTGCCCGTCGGACAGCTCCTGCACGGCGAAGGCCCGCTCGACCGGGCTGCGCGACGGCCCGTTGGTCAGGAAACCGGCCAGCCGGTCGGCGATCCCGGGCGGGCCGAACAGCGGGATCGGCGCGGGCAGCTCGACGTCCGCGAAGAGGGCGCCGTAGTACGCGGTGAGCAGGTCGGCGCAGTGGTCGGCGTGCAGGTGCGAGATCCAGATGGCGGCGAGCCGGTCCAGGCCGGTGTGGCGGCGCAGCTCGGCGAGCGTGCCGGGGCCCGCGTCGAGCCACACGTGCGTCTCACCGCTGGAGACCAGGTAGCCCGAGCACGGGTTGCCCGGCTCGGCGTACGGCGTGGCGGAGCCGAGGACCGTCAGGCTGAGATCGCTCACCGGGCCGAGCTTAGCCCGCGGCACATGATCGACAAATCGACATCTCTACTGTGGACGGAAACACCCGTCCGGGTAACGGGGCGCCCTCGCTAAAGTCCTGCGGGTGAGTACCGGAATCTCCACACTGGCGAGTCAGTGCCCAGCGCTGTCCCGGACGAGGGCGCTGGCGAGCTGGGTCGGCGACGGGAGACCCGTTACCCCCAAAGGAGTTCTGCGTCCCGCCGACGTCCCCTCGGTCGCCGGGGTGCTCGGCGTCGAGGTCGGCGAGAAGGTCCGCTCGGCCGCGGACGTCGTCACGATCCACCGGCCGTGGGTGGCCGCGGAAGGCGCGGGGCTGATCGAGGTCGGCGTCGCGGAGGCGGTCGCCCGCCCGCCGCACGACGATCCGGCGCAGCTGTGGCTCAAGGGCCTGGACGCGGTCCTGCGCGCGGAGTCGGCCGACCCGCGCCGTCGCGGTGCGTTCGCGATGTGCCGCGCGGTGCTGACCGCGCTGGCCAACGGCCCGCTGCTCGACGACCTGGTGTTCTCGGTGCACCGGCTGCTCAAGGGCAGCGAGGACGGGGACGCGGTCGCGTCGAGCTTCGGCGGCACGGACCTGTTCCCCCTCGACGCGGCGCTGGACGTGCTGACCGAGTTCGGCGCTCTCGACGCCGACCGGAAGGTGACGCCGCTGGGCCAGTGGGCGCTCGACGAGTGGGCTGCTCGGGAACCGCGCCCGGTCACGCCCGGGCTGCGCGCCGCCCAGCTGCTGGGCCGTCTCGCGCCGCTGCCCGCCGACGAGGCCTGGCGGCAGGCGCTGCGCTGGTTCGAGGGCAGGCGCCCGGTCGACGGCGCCGCGCAACTCCTGCACGCCGCGGAGTTCGCATCACCGGTCGAACGCGTCGCGGCGATCGAGGTGGTCGCCGGCTTCGGCGACGAGGTGCTGCCGGCCTGGCATGTCGCCCTGGGGTACCGCAACGTGCGCCCGCACGCCGCCGCGATGCTGGAGATGTGGGACGACGGGCCGGGTCTGTCCGAATCGGAGCGACGGCGGCTGGTCACCGAATACGCGTTGTCGGCGCGGGAACGCAGCGGCGTCGAGGAGGCCTACCACTACGTGCGCGACCGCGGCGGGCTCGACGCGCTCGAGACCGAGGCGACGGCGCTGCGGCGCGAGCTGCGGGCGTTCGCGGAAACCGTGAAGCTGGCCGTGTACCAGCTGAAGGTCACCGTGACCGGCCGCAAGCCGCCGCAGTGGTGGCGGTTGGTGATCCCGGCCAGCGTGACGCTCGGCGTGCTCGCCGAGGCGCTCGACGCGGACGGCGCGGAGCACCACTTCGAGGCCGACGGCGTCCGCTACGCCGACCCGTTCTTCGGCCTCGGCGAGGACCGCGACGAACACGACGTGCGGCTGTCCCACGTCCTGGTGCGGCCGGGCACGAGCCTGCGGTTCTTCCTCGGCGCGGACGAGCACTCCGTCACCTGCGAGAAGATCCTCGACCCGGAACCGGGCCTGACGTATCCGCGCTGCACGAGCGTGTCCAAGGTGGGGGAAAGCGCTTCCGCCCGGAACAAGCGCCTGGCCGCCGTGCGCATCCCGCACCCCGCGCACCCCTGACCGGCTTGTGGTGATCAGTCGTCCGGTCCCGCTTCGGCGTGGCGGGCCAGCCGATCCGCCAGTGCTCTGACGAGATCGCGAAGGGCGCCGGGCTGCTCGACGACGAACGGCTGGTCGAGCGCCGCGAGCAGGGGCGGTATCCAGTCGAGTCGCTGCGCCCGGATCCGTGCGCGCACCCAGGGATCACCGTCGGGGATCGTCTCCAGCGACGCGACGGACGGCGGGAAGACGGAGCGGATCCGTTCGGGCGTCGACCGGATCCGCACGGACACCTCGTGCTCGTACGGCGTCTCGGCGAGGGCGCTGAGCACCCGTTCCGCAGGATCGAAACCCGCCGGCACGTCGAACGTTCCCGCGCCCATTTCGACGGTTCCGATCCGGTCGATCCGGAACGTGCGCACCTGCCCGCTGGCCGAGTCGAAGCCGCTCAGGTACCACCGCCCGGAGTGCGCCACCACCCCGTACGGGTGGACGACGCGTTCGCTGGCGCCGCCGTGGCCCGCGGTGTAAGCGATTTCGACCGGCCGGCGATCCCGCGCCGCCTCCGCCACGGTGAGCAGCACCCCGGCCTCCGCCGTCAGCGCCGGTCGCGGCGGCGCGGTGAAACCGGCGATCTCCAGCAGCGCGTCGAGCCGCCGCCCGACGGCTCCGGGCAGCACCCGGCGGATCTTCGCGGCCGCGCTCTCCGCGGCCGCGACCGACGTGGTGATCAGGCCGGCTCGCCGCCCCGCGACCAGACCGAGCAGAACGGCGAGCGCTTCCTCGTCGGTGAGCATGAGCGGGGGCATCCGGTAGCCGGGCGACAGCCGGTACCCGCCGTGCCGTCCGCGCACCGTGCGGACCGGGACGTCGAGGTCGCGGAGGTGATCGACGTATCGGCGCACGGTGCGCTCGTCGACGTCGAGCCGACCGGCGAGCTCGGCGACGGTCCGGGTCCCGCCGCTCTGGAGGATCTCCAGCAGGGCCAGCACACGGGCGATCGGCCGGGTCACCCGAAGATCCTCGCAATACCGGGCGGATCCTGTCCACTATCGCCCCTAGCGTGGCCGGTGTCCCTCCCAGAAGTGCAGAAAGGACCCGCCGTGCAGCTCGTCTCCGTCCGTGTCATCACCAGCGACGTCGCACGCCTTGCCGAGTTCTACGAGCAGGTGACCGGCCTGCGGGCGCGATGGCTCGCCGATCAGTTCGCCGAGTTCGCCGGTTCCTCGTGCACGCTCGCGATCGGCGGCGCCGAGACGATGTCGCTGTTCAGCCCCGGGGCGGCCGTGCCCGCGTCGAACCGGACCGCGATCCTCGAGTTCCTCGTCGAGGACGTGGACCGGGCGTACGAACGGCTGACGTCGCTGGCGGTCGTCCCCGAGATCGTGCAGAAGCCGACGACCATGCCGTGGGGCAACCGCTCGCTGCTGTTCCGCGACCCCGACGGCAACCTGGTCAACTTCTTCGCGCCGCTCACCGAAGAGGCCAGGGCGAGGCTCGCCCGCTGACGACCGGTCCCCGGGGCTGTCAGGCCTGTGTCAGCCGCTCCAGGATGAAGCCCCGCAGGCCTTCCAGGTCGGTGTCCACGGCCACCTCGACGCGCCCCGGCGCGACGTCGCCTTCCGCGTCCGCGCGCAGCGCCTGCCGCCGCCGGTCGACCAGCGTCGCGCCGCGGGCGGGGCCCAGTGAGCACTCCACCTCGATCGGATAGCTCTCCGTCTTCAGAATCCCCGGCCGGATCGCCTCCGCCACCGCGACCGCGTCGTGCAGCACGATCCCGTCCCACCCGAGCGCCTTGCGGTAGTGCGCCAGGTAGTCCGGCGTCAACGCTTCCAGCGCGGTGCCGATGGGCCCGGACGCGGCCAGCTTGCCGAGCCACGTGCTGTCCACCGCGCACCGGTAGGTCAGGTCCATCGGCACGAGCACGCACGGCACCGGCTCCTCGACCAGCACCCGCCGCGCCGCCTCCGGGTCGCTCCAGATGTTGAACTCCGCCGCGCCGGTGGTGTTGCCGCCGGCCAGCCCGCCGCCCATGACGACGATGCGCGCGATCTTCTCCCGCACCTCGGGGTGCGCCGCGAGCAGCAGCGCGATGTTCGTGAGCGGGCCGATCGGCGCGATCGTGACCGGCTCCGCGGCCGCCTCCAGCAGCGAAACCAGCAGGCTCACCGCGCCGCCCGGCTCCAGCACCCGGGCCGGCTCGGGCAGCGCGGCCGACCGCCCGGACAGCCCGTCCGAGCCGTGCACGTGGCTGGCCCGCTGCAGCTGGGCGTGCACCAGCGGCCGCGCGGCGCCGGCCGCGACCGGCACGTCCGCGCGCCCGCACAGCGCCAGCACCCGGCGCGCGTTGAGGGTGGTCGCTTCGAGCGGGACGTTGCCGAAAACCGTGGTGACCCCCAGCAGTTCGACGTCCTCGCTCAGCGCGGCCAGCGCGATCGCGAACGCGTCGTCCACGCCCGGGTCGGTATCGATGATCAACGGAGTCGGCATACTGTCAACTTATGACATCGATGTGGGGATCGCCGGTGCTGTCCCGGGTGCAGGCCTGGCGCCGCGCCCGGCGCGACCCTCGTCAGGCGAAGTTCCTGACCGCCGACTCGCTGCGCTGGGTCCTGCGCAACCGCGCCTACACCCCCTGGTACCTGGTGCGGTACTGGCGCCTGCTCAAGTTCCGGCTGGCGAACCCGCACATCATCCTGCGCGGCATGGTCTTCCTCGGCAAGGACGTGGAGATCCACTGCCGCCCCGGTTACGGCCGCCTGGAGATCGGGCGCTGGGTCCACATCGGCGACGGCAACGCGATCCGCTGCCACGAGGGTTCGCTGCGCATCGGCGACAAGGCGGTCTTCGGGCGCCAGAACGTCGTCAACTGCTACCTCGACATCGAGCTCGGCGCGGCGACCCTGGTGGCCGACTGGGTCTACATCTGTGACTTCGACCACGTCACCACCGACATCAACCTGCCGATCAAGGACCAGGGGATCGTGAAGACCCCGGTGCGCATCGGGCCGGACACCTGGATCGGCACGAAGGTCTCGGTGCTGCGCGGCACCCGCGTCGGCCGCGGTTGCGTCCTCGGCGCGCACGCCGTGGTGCGCGGCGACATCCCGGACTACGGCATCGCGGTGGGCTCCCCGGCGCGCGTGGTGCGCGACCGCCGCGCCGACTACGAAGCCGACGCCGAACGCCGCGAGGCCATCGCCGACATGGCCCGCAAGGCGAACAAGGCGCTGCAGAAGACCCTGGAAGACAGGGTTTAGCGCGTTGCCAGCGCGGTCAGCGCCGCACGCACCCGATCGCGGATGGCTTCGTCGCCGATCAGACCGTCCGCGCCGATCGCCTCGCGCGGCACCGGGATGTGCACGCAGGCCTCCTCGACGATCCGCGTGCCCAGGTAGCCCAGCACGGTCCGCAGCGACTCGTGCGCCCCGACGGCGCCGGTGATCGACGACGACACGTTGATCCACGCCACCGGCTTGCCGCCCATCGCGTCCGAACCGACCGCCCAGTCGAGCAGGTTCTTGAACGACCCGGGCAGCGCGCCGGCGTACTCCGGCGTGCAGAACAGCACCGCGTCCGCTTCCTTGAGCTGTCCCCGTAGGTCGGCGACGGCGTCCGGGAGCGGGTCCCGGTCGTCGTCCGGATCGAAGTGCGGCAACGACCGGAGCCCGTCGTAGACCTCGACGACCGCGCCCTCCGGCGCGATCGCCTGCGCGGTGGCGAGCATCGCCGAGTTGGTCGAGCCCGCCCGCGTGCTCCCGCTGACGGCCAGGATCCGGAAGAGCGTCGTCATGCGCCCACGCTATCCCTTGGGCACCGCCGGGTACGGGACGAAGGTGCTGGTGTTCTCGTCGACCGTGAGCTGCTTGCCGATCGTCGGGAACGCGCGCTGCGGGCAGGCCGGTCGTTCGCACACCTTGCAGCCCATGCCGATCGGCGTGGCGGCCGCCTTGGCGTCCAGGTCCAGACCGGTCGAGTAGACGAGCCGCCCGGCGTGCCGGAGTTCGCAGCCGAGGCCGACGCTGAACATCTTGCCTGGGCTGCCGTAGCCCCCGATGTTGCGCGAGACCGTCCGCGCGATCCAGAAGTAGCTCTTGCCGTCCGGCAGCGTCGCGATCTGGGTGAGGATCTTGCCCGGCGAGCTGAACGCCTCGTAGACGTTCCACAGCGGGCACGACCCGCCGACGCGGGAGAAATGGAAGCCCGCCGCGGACTGCCGCTTCGACATGTTGCCCGCGCGGTCCACCCGCACGAACGAGAACGGCACGCCGCGCCGCTTGGGCCGCTGCAGGGTGGACAGCCGGTGGCACACCGTCTCGAACCCGACGCCGAAGTGGTCGCACAACCGCTCGATGTCGTAGCGGAAGGTCTCCGCCATGGACAGGAACGCGCCGTAGGGCAGGATCAGCGCGCCTGCGAAGTAGTTGGCAAGGCCGACCCGCGCCAGTGACCGGGCCGCCGGGCCGGAGAACGCCCACGAATCCGCCAGCTCGGTGATCAGGTCGTCGTACTCCAGCAACGCGATCTGCGAAGCCATCCGGAACGCCCGCTGGCCCACCCGCAGGCTCGGCGCGAGCCGCAGGATCCTCGAGTCGGGGGAGTAGCGGTGCTGCTCGCCCGCGGCCTCGTCGATGCCCTCGCTGGTCACCTGCACGCCGTAGTGGTCGGCGAGCCGGTCCTGCAAAGTCTTGTGAACGCCGCCGCGGCGCAGGCCGATGTCCTCGGCCATCCGCTCGGCGCGTTCGTCCAGCTCGGCGACGTAGTTCTCGCGCTCGTAGAAGAAGTCGCGGACCTCCTCGTGGGGCAGGGGCGCGGCGGCGCTGCCGTGCGGGCCCATGCCGTTCTCGGTGACCAGCGCGGCCGTGCTCTCCACCGCCGCCCGGTAGCTGCGGTGCAGCCGCACCAGTGCCTGCGCGATCGTCGGCAGGTTGGTGGCCAGCTCGTTGAGCTCGCTGGTCGTGGCCTCGACACCGAGCGCCTCGTCGAGCAGCGCTTCGCGCACGTCGGCGACCAGGCGGCTGGTGTCGTTGTTGGCGAAGAACTCGGTGTCGACCCCGAACGCCTCGGTGATGCGCAGCAGCACTGGAACGGTCAAGGGACGCGAGTTGTGCTCGATCTGGTTCAGGTAGCTGGGGCTGATCTCCAGCAACCTGGCCAGGTCCGCCTGGCTCATCGACCGGCTCTCGCGTAGGTGGCGCAGCTTCGCGCCGGCGAAAGTCTTCTCCACGACAGGCCCTTCCCGAGGATCTTTTCCCGACCGCACCGATCACGTGACCGATTCAGTCGGCGAACTTTGCAGCGGCTGCGAAACCTCGTTTCGCAACCTTCACAACATGCTACGCCAAAATTTGCAGAAATTGGCAAATTGGAGCGCTGGCGGTGTTTGCGCAGCGCATGTCATGGTCGTTCCAAGCAAGCGAGTCATCGCAAAGTTCGCAAAGGTGGAGAACTCCCATGGCAGAGCAGCCCAACGAGTTGCAGCAGGAAGCCGCGAAGCTCGAGCAGCAGTGGGCGTCGGACCCCCGGTGGAAGGGTGTCAAGCGCTCCTACAGCGCGGCCGACGTGGTGAAGCTGCGGGGCAGCGTCGTCGAGGAGCACACGCTGGCCCGTCGCGGCGCCGAGAAGCTCTGGAACCTGCTGCACACCGAGGACTACGTCCACGCCCTCGGCGCGCTGACCGGCAACCAGGCCGTCCAGCAGGTGCGCGCCGGCCTGAAGGCCATCTACCTGTCCGGCTGGCAGGTCGCGGCCGACGCGAACCTCGCGGGCCAGACCTACCCGGACCAGAGCCTGTACCCGGCCAACTCGGTCCCGGCCGTCGTCCGCCGCATCAACAACGCGCTGGGCCGCGCCGACCAGATCAACTGGGCCGAGGGCAACAACGACATCGACTGGTACGCGCCGATCGTCGCCGACGCCGAGGCCGGCTTCGGTGGCCCGCTGAACGCGTTCGAGCTGATGAAGGGCATGATCGCCGCCGGCGCCGCGGGTGTGCACTGGGAGGACCAGCTCGCGTCCGAGAAGAAGTGCGGCCACCTCGGCGGCAAGGTGCTGATCCCGACCAAGCAGCACGAGCGCACCCTGAACGCGGCCCGCCTCGCGGCCGACGTGCTGAACGTGCCGACCCTGGTCGTCGCCCGCACCGACGCGCAGGCCGCGACGCTGATCACCAGCGACGTGGACGAGCGCGACCGGAAGTACATCACCGGCGAGCGCACCTCCGAGGGCTTCTACAAGGTCCGCAACGGCATCGAGCCCTGCATCGACCGCGGCCTGGCCTACGCCGAGTACGCCGACCTGCTGTGGATGGAGACCTCCACGCCGGACCTGGAGGTCGCCCGCCAGTACGCCGAGGCGATCAAGGCCAAGTACCCGGAC
Source organism: Amycolatopsis thermoflava N1165 (assembly GCF_000473265.1). Lineage (NCBI taxonomy): Bacteria > Bacillati > Actinomycetota > Actinomycetes > Pseudonocardiales > Pseudonocardiaceae > Amycolatopsis > Amycolatopsis thermoflava. The sequence goes on along the minus strand of NZ_KI421511.1, from coordinate 4,254,503 downwards.
CAGATGCTGGCCTACAACTGCTCGCCGTCGTTCAACTGGAAGAAGCACCTGGACGACGCGACCATCGCGAAGTTCCAGCGCGAGCTGGGCCACATGGGCTACAAGTTCCAGTTCATCACGCTGGCCGGCTTCCACGCGCTGAACTACTCGATGTTCGACCTGGCGCACGGCTACGCCCGCGAGGGCATGACCGCCTACGTCGACCTGCAGGAGCGCGAGTTCGCTTCGGAGGAGCGGGGCTACACCGCCACGAAGCACCAGCGCGAGGTCGGCACCGGCTGGTTCGACCTGGTCAGCACCGCGCTGAACCCGGAGAGCTCGACCACCGCGCTCACCGGTTCCACCGAAGAAGCCCAGTTCTAGAAGAAGTCGCGAGCGGCCAGGGCGCGCTCGCCCTGGCCGCTCGCGGCCCCTCCAGGAAGGCTTGCCATGTCCCACAGGTTCACCTCGCAGATCGAGGTCGCCGGCCCGGCCGGCGAGCGGTACGACGAGATCCTCACCCCGGCGGCGCTGGCCTTCATCGCGCGGCTGGACAACGAGTTCGCCGGTCGGCGGCGCGAGCTGCTCGACGAGCGGCGGCTGCGGCGGGAGAAGCTCGCCAGCGGTGAGGAGGTGCTCGACTTCCGGCCGGAGACCCGCTGGATCCGCAACGACGACTCCTGGCAGGTGGCGCCCGCGGCGCCCGGCCTCGAGGACCGGCGCGTGGAGATCACCGGCCCGACCGACCGCAAGATGACCGTGAACGCGCTGAACTCCGGCGCGAAGGTGTGGCTGGCCGACTTCGAGGACGCGACCTCGCCGACCTGGTCGAACATCGTCGGCGGGCAGCTGAACCTGTTCGACGCCATCCGGCGCGACATCGACTTCACCACCGAATCGGGCAAGCGCTACACGATCTGCGACAACCCCGCGACGATCGTCGTTCGCCCGCGTGGGTGGCACCTGGTCGAGAAGCACCTGCGCATCGACGGGCGGCCGGTTTCGGCGAGCCTGGTGGACTTCGGGCTGTACCTGTTCCACAACGCGCGCCAGCTGCTGGCGCGGGGCAGCGGGCCGTACTTCTACCTGCCGAAGCTGGAGAACCACCTCGAGGCGCGGTTGTGGAACGACGTGTTCCGCCTCGCGCAGCAGGAGCTGGGCATCCCGCAGGGGACCATCCGGGCGACCGTCCTGATCGAGACGATCACCGCGGCGTTCGAGATGGACGAGATCCTGTTCGAGCTGCGTGAGCACGCGGCAGGCCTGAACGCGGGCCGGTGGGACTACATCTTCTCGATCATCAAGAACTTCGGTGACGCGGGTGCGGACTTCGTGCTGCCCGACCGCGCCGAGGTCACGATGACCGCGCCGTTCATGCGGGCCTACACCGAGCTGCTGGTCCGGACCTGCCACAAGCGCGGCGCCCACGCGATCGGCGGCATGGCGGCGTTCATCCCGAGCAAGGACCCGGAGGCGAACGCGCTGGCGTTCGAGAAGGTCCGCCAGGACAAGGAACGCGAGGCGCGCGACGGCTTCGATGGCTCGTGGGTCGCGCACCCCGGCCTGGTCCCGGTCTGCCGCGAGGTCTTCGACGACGTGCTGGGCGGGTGGCCGAACCAGCTCGGCCGGACCCGCGAGGACGTTTCGGTGACCGCCGAGGATCTGCTGAACGTGGCCAGCGCCGGCGGCGAAGTCACCGAAAAGGGTGTGCGGGCCAACATCAACGTCGCTCTGCGCTATGTGGACTCGTGGCTGCGAGGGACCGGCGCCGCCGCGATCTTCGGCCTGATGGAGGACGCGGCGACCGCGGAGATCGCCAGGGCGCAGGTGTGGCAGTGGATCCGCAACGGCACGAAGCTCGACGACGGCACGGCGGTGACGGATTCGCTGGTCCGGACCATGCTGGACGAGGAGCTCGCGTCGATCCGGGCCGACCTGGGCCCGGAGGCCAAACTGGACGATGCGCGTGAGATCTTCGTCGAGACGGCGCTCGGCGAGAAGCTGCCGAACTTCCTGACCACCGGCGCGTACGCGCGCTACCTGACGGATCTGGTCTAGAGCTCTGTTTGTGTCGAGAGGACCCCGGTTTTCCCTCTCCTGACGGGGAAAACCGGCTCGCGCTGGCTGTGGCCGGACAGCGCGGACACTCGGGCCCGGTAGGTATGCTCCACCTACCGGGCCCGACCTGTCCGCGAAATTTCTGTCTTTTGGTAGATGTGTAGAACCCTCCCGACGCGCAATCCTGGACTGCGACACCGTTCACCAGGGCGCCGAAGGAGCTGGTAATGATCCCTGCAGTCCGCCGTTTCACCCGTTCGATCGTGGTTCTCGCGAGTTTGGTCGCCGCGTGTGTGTGCGTGCCGGCCGCGCACGCGGAGCCCGGCATCGTCGGTGGCAAGCCCGCGAACATCGCGGAGTACCCGTTCACCGTGGCGCTGACCGATGCCACCGGCCTCCAGTTCTGCGGCGGGACGCTGGTCGCGGCGGACAAAGTGCTGACAGCGGCGCACTGCGCGCAGGGCGAGAGCCCGCCGTCGCTGCGAGTCGTCAGTGGACGGACGCAGCTGAGCGGCCGGGACGGGACGGTGTCCACTGTGTCCCACGTGTGGGTGCATCCCCAGTTCAAAGACGCCACGCAGGGCTACGACGTGGCGCTGCTGACCCTGACACAGCCGTTGACCGCGCAGCCGTTGCCACTGGCGACGAAGGACGACCCCGGCTACCAGGCCGGCACCGAGGCGACGATCCTGGGCTGGGGCAACACCGAGCCGATGGGCGATTCGTCGGACGTCCTGCTGAAGGCGACGGTGCCCGTCACGAGTGACGACTACTGCACGAAGGCGTACCCCCAGCAGTACAGCCCCGAGGCGATGGTCTGTGCCGGCTACCCGGAGGGCGGGGTGGACACCTGCCAGGGCGACTCGGGAGGCCCACTGGTGGCCGCCGGACGGGTCGTGGGAGTCGTCTCCTGGGGCGAAGGCTGTGCCGAGCCAGGAAAGCCCGGAGTCTACGCCCGGGTCGGCTCCTACCACGACGAGCTGCAAGCCCAGCTGACCCCGGCGGAAGTACTGCCCTGACGCGGACCTCCGCTAGTGCCGGTGCACTCCCGCGAGTGTTGGCGCACGCCGCCACGTGCCACGCACGCCCGCCCACCCTTCGCGGGGCGCGCCCAGGCCTGCAGGCACGCCAGCGGCTCCGCCCCGCCGAGGCATGCCGCCCCGCCAGCGGCTTCGCCCCGCCGAGGCATGCCGGCATGCCATCGGCTCCGCCGCGCTCAGGCAGGCCGGCGTGCGCCGGCACGTGCCGTGCACGCCTGTCACGCCCCTCGTGGGGGCGCGGCCAGGCAGGCCGCCCCGCCAGCGGCTCCGCCCCGCCCAGGCCTGCTGGCATGCGCCGGCACCTGCCACGCACGCCTGTCACGCCCCTCGGGGGCGCGCCCAGGCAGGCCGGCACATCAGCGGCTCAGCCCCGCCCGGGCATGCCGGCATGCCAGCGACTCCGCCCCGCCCAGGTATGTCGGCACGCCAGCGGCTTCGCCCCGCCCGGGCATGCCGGCGTGCGCCGGCACATGCCACGCACGCCTGCACGCCCCTCGCGGGGCGCGCCCAGGCAGGCCGGCACGACAGCGGCACTGTCCCGCCCAGGTATGTAGGCACGTGAGCGGCTCCGCCGCGCCCAGGTATGTTGGCACGTCAGCGGCACTGTCCTGCCCATGCATGCTGGCGGGCGCTGGCACCGGCCACGCACCCCTGTCACGCCTTTCGGGGGGCGCGCCCAGGTTTGCCGGCACGCCTGCGGCTTCGCCGCGCCCGGGCATGCCGGCATGCGCCGGCACATGCCACGCACGCCTGCACGCCCCTCGGGGGCGCGCCCAGGCAGGCCGGCATGTCAGCGGCTTCGCCGCGCCCAGGTATGCCGGCACGCCAGCAGCACCGCCCCGCCCGGAACAGCGACACCGCGTGCGGCACAGCCGGCAGCCCCGCTCCCGCAGCTCCACCAGCGCCGCGGGCAGGCGGGGCCGGGTGCCACAAGCACGCGGACGCGCCCTCCGCGTGGGGCCTTACGCCACCGGCCCCGCCTCTCGGGGCGATGTGTTCGCCTTGCCGACGTGCGATGGCTGACCCCCGCGGAGAGGCGGTGCCGGTGGCGCCGACTCCGCCAGCACGCCCCCGCGGAGGGGCGGTGCGCGGTGGCGCCGACTCCGCACCCTCCCGTACTACCAGCGGTGCCTCGCCCCATCGCGTCATCGGCACCGCCTCCCCTGGGCGCGATGACCGAGGCGGCTTGAGATTCGGTGCCGGGGGCATGACTCTTCCGGAGGAGCGGAGCTGATGGCGACTCCGCTCAGGGTGTGGAGCTGGTGGCGACTTCGCTCAAGGTGCGGTGCTGGTGGCGAGGCCCTCACCTCTCGGCGGAAGCCCGAAGCAGCGCCACCGCCGCAGTCTTGGCGCTCTCGGCCGCGCCCGGATCGCCCGTGATGCCCGCGATCACCGTCGCGCCTTCGACCAGCGCGAAAATCTGGTCGCCCAGCTCGTCCGAGCCAGCCAGGGCGCGCAAGTAGTCCCGCACCAGGTCCTTGTGCTCGCGCACCACCGCCGCGACACGAGGTGACCCGTCGCCCAGTTCGCCGAAGGAGTTGATGAACGCGCACCCCCGGAAGTCGTCCTCGCTGAACCACCGCCGTAGCCAGTCGAACACCGCCGGGACAGCGTCTTCCGGCGGCTGTGCCGACACGTAGTCCGCCAGCGACCGCCGCAAGCGTTCGTCGCGGCGGCGCAGGTAGGCCTCGACGAGATCGCTCTTCGCCGGGAAGCACTGGTACAGCCGCTTCAACGAGACGCCCGAACCCGAGCGGATGGCATCCATGCCCACCGCCTGGATGCCGCGCGCGTAGAACAGCTCTTCGGCCGTGTCGAGCAGCCGCACGCGTGCCTCGTCGTGATCCATCCCGGTCCTGCCCCTTGCGTGGAGAACGTGCGTTCTCTATCGTAGCGCACCAGTGGAGAACGTGCGTTCTCCAGATTGGGGTGCCCCATGTCCGACCGTCCGCCGTTCCCGCCGTTCGACGAGGCCACCGCGGCGCAAAAGGTCCAGGCCGCCGAGGACGCCTGGAACACCAGGGATCCGGAGAAGGTCGCGCTGGCCTACACGCCGGACTCGGTCTGGCGCAACCGGGACCAGCACGTCGTCGGCCGCGACGCGATCGTCGAGTTCCTGCGCCGCAAGTGGGAACGCGAGCTGGACTACGCGTTGCGCAAGGAGCTGTGGGGCTTCCGCGGCAACCGGATCGCCGTGCGCTTCCAGTACGAATGCCACGACGCCGAGGGCCAGTGGTGGCGCAGCTACGGCAACGAGCTCTGGGAGTTCACCGAGAACGGCCTGATGCGCCGCCGCGAGGCGAGCATCAACGACAGGCCCATCACGGAGGCCGAGCGTCGCATCTTTGGCCCCCGCCCCGAGTCCGAGCGTGGGCAACTGTTGCCGGTGTTCTGAACGGCCCCAACGGCGGCGGAGGTTTCGGCGCTGTGCTGGAGTCTGCCGAGCCTCGACGGCGAGCGTGGCGGACTCTGGGCGCGGCAGGTGTCCCGGTGGCAATTCGACCCGCAGGCCAATTACGGAGGCCGAGCGCCGGATCTTCGGTCCTCGCCTCGAGTCTGAGCGTGGGAAACTGTTGCCGGTGTTCTGAACGCCCCCAACGGCGGCGGAAGTTCCGGCGCTGTTCTGGAGTCCGCCGAGCCTCAGCGGCGAGCGTGGCGGACTCCGGGCGCGGCAGGTGTCCGGGTGGCAATTCGATCCACAGGCCAATTACGGAGGCCGAGCGCCGGATCTTCGGTCCCCGCCTCGAGTCTGAGCGTGGGCAACTGTTGCCGGTGTTCTGAACGGACCCAACGGCAGCGGAGGTTTCGGCGCTGTGTCGGAGCCTGCCGAGCCTCGGCGGCGAGCGTGGCGGACTCCGGGCGCGGTAGGTGTCCCGGTGGCAATTCGATCGACAGGTGAGCGGCCGGGCTGCGACGGTAGGGGCGTGCGCGTCGTTCCGTTGCCCCCGGACACCTATCACGCTCTCGCCGCAGGGGATCTCGCCGCGGCGAACCGTGTCGCGCCGGTTGAGCTGACGCCGTACTTCGTGAACCCCCGCTGGCTACCGGGCTGGCGCCGGGCGAGCACCCGCGTCCGTGCCGACCCGCGCGCCGCCGAGTGGCTTGCCGGCGCCGTTGCGGGGCCGGATGGCGTGGTCGGCCGCGCCGGCTACCACGGGCCGCCGGACGAGCAGGGCGTGGTCGAGGTGACCTACGAGATCGAACCTGCTTGGCGCCGACGCGGATTCGCCCGCGCCGCGCTGGCGGAACTCGTCGCGCGGGCCGTGCGCGAACCGGAGGTCCGGGTCGTGCGCGCGGTGATCCGGCCGCACAACACCGTCTCCCAGCGCCTGGTTGCGACGAGCGGATTCACCGAGGTGGACGGACCACCACTGCCTGACGGGCCGTGGCTGGTTTTCGAGCGCGTGGTGCGCTGATGGCGGGACAACCACAGTCACGCGACCGACCGCGGCTGGTCGTGGGCGTGCATAGGGCCACTTCTCAGCTCTGCGCGAAGGACGGCTTCAGCGCGCCGGCTTCCTCGGCCCGCTTTTCCGCGCCGCGGCGGTGGTCTTCCGCTCGACGACCACCGGCGGCGGCTCGGGGTTGAGCACGTTGCCCGTCGGGATCTTGGGGCGTCCAAGCTCGCCGTGCTCGCGGACGCGGGCCTTGCGGTAGACCTCCGCGGTGGTCGCCGCGATGCGGGCCCAGTCGAAGTCGTCGGCGAGGCGGGCCTGCGCGGTGCGGGCGCGGCTCTCCGCGGCGGCGCGGTCCCGCAGCACCGAGTTCACCGCCGCCGTCAGCGCGGGCACATCCCCGGGCGCGAAGGACAACCCGGTGACCCCGTCGACGACGACCTCGCCCAGCCCACCGGCCGTCGAAGCCACCAGCGGCGCCCGCGCGGCCGCCGCTTCCAGGGCGACGATTCCGAACGGCTCGTACCGGCTCGGCAGCACCACCGCGTCCGCCGCCGCCAGCACCGCCCGCAGCTCCCGGTCCCGCAGGTGCCCGGCGAACTCGACCGCGTGCTGCATCCGCATCCGCCGCGCCTGCTTGACCAGCTCGTCCAGGTGCCGCCCCCGCCCGGCGACGACCAGGCGCGTGCCGCGGTGCGCCCGCCGGATCTTCGGCAGCGCCGACACCAGGTCCTGGACGCCCTTCTCCCACTCCAGGCGCCCGAAGAACAACAGCAACGGCTCACCACCCGGCGCGTACTTCTCCCGCGCCCGCGCGACCTCGTCCGCCGCGACCTGCCAGCCGCGCTCCTCGATGCCGTTGTGGATGACCGTGATGTCGTCCGCCGACACCTCGAACAGCTTCGCGACCTCGGCGCGCATCGCCTGCGAACACGTGATCAGCGCGTCCGACCGGTTCGCCAGCCACCACTCCACGGAGTGCACCTGCTGATTCAGCGGCTGCGACAACCACCCCGAATGCCGGCCGGCCTCGGTCGCGTGGATCGTCCCGACCAGCGGGCGCCGCAGCGCGCCGGCCAGGCTGATCGCCGGGTGCGCCACCAGCCAGTCGTGGGCGTGGACGACGTCCGGCTGCCACGACCGGGCCAGCTCCAGACCCGCGCGCACCATGCCGTGGCCCATCGCGAGCGTCCACGCCACGAGGTCCCGCTCGAACGTCACGTGCATCGGGTCCTCGGCGACGCGGATGACGCGCACACCCTCGACCACCAGGTCCGTCGTCGGATGCGTGTGGGCGTCGGTGCCGGCCGGGTGCCGGGAGAGGACCACGACGTCGTGCCCGTCCTGGGCGAGGTGCCGGGCCAGCGCGTGCACGTGGCGGGCCAGCCCACCGACCACGACGGGCGGGTACTCCCAGGACAGCATCAGCACGCGCATGACAGGAGGTTACTCACTGGTCAACTAAGAACTGAACCGCCCGACGACACGCGATGCCGGTGGGTGATGTCGATCACATGGCGGGTGAGGACGCGGTGGTGTTGGGGGATTGCCGCGTGATCGGGCGGGCTGGGGAGTGGTGGGGTGGCTGGGTTGGGGTGGTGAGTGGTTTGGGTTGTGGCGCAGGTTGCCGCGTGGCTGGGCGGGCAGGGGAGTGGTGGAGTGGCCGGGCCGGGGTGGTGAGTGGTTCGGGTTGGCGGGCAGGTTGCCGCGTGGCCGGGCGGGCGAGGGGAGTGGCGGGGTAACCGGGTTGGGGTGGTGGTTGGTTTGGGTTGTGGGGCAGGTTGCCGCGTGGCTGGGCGGGCAGGGGGAGTGGTGGGGTGGCCGGGTTGGGGTGGTGAGTGGTTTGGGTTGGCGTGCAGGTTGCCGCGTGGCCCGGCGGGCAGGGGAGTGGTGGGGTGGCTGGGTTGGGGTGGTGAGTGATTTGGGTTGTGGCGCAGGTTGCGGCGTGGCTGGGCGGGCGAGGGGAGTGGTGGGGTGGCCGGGTTGGGGTGGTGAGTGGTTCGGGTCGTGGGGCAGGTTGCCGCGTGGCCCGGCGGGCAGGGGGAGTGGCTGGGGGCCGGGCCGGGGCGGCGAGTGGTGCTATCGGGCAGCGGGGAGTCGATACCAGCCGGCGACGGTTCAGGTTGTCCGGTTGGCGAGGCCTCAGAGCTGCCGCGCATCCAGTTGCCCGAAGGGGTTGTCCTCCCGCGCCCAGCGCTCCACCGACGGCGGGAGCGGGCCGCGGCCGATCAGGCTTGCCAGTTCGTCGAAACGCGCGGTGTGCACGGCCGCCCGCCGGCGGGCGTAGTCCGCCGCCGAGTCCTTCGTCACCATGAACGCCCAGTCGCTCGACAGGGCCATCGTCGCCTCGCCGACTGCCCAGTCCGCCACCCGGTCGCGCGTCTCGGCGCGGGGGAGGGCCAGCAACCGCTGCTGCAGCGCCGCGTTGTCCGCCACCATGTCGGCCACCTGCTCGCCGTCCCAGACGCGCCAGTCCTTGCCCGAACCCCACGACGACGCGGGCAACTCCACGGGCGCACCGACGAGCCCCGCGGAAACCGCGCCCTGCAGGGTCGTCACCCGCACGCCCGCCTCCGGCAGCGCCCGCAGCACGCCCTCCAGCCACGCCGGGCCCTCGTGCCACCAATGACCGAACAACTCGGTGTCATACGCCGCCACGACCAGCGCTTCCCGGCCGTGCAAAGAACGCAACTCACGCAGCCGCGACACCACCGTCTCCACGAAGTCCTTCACGTGCGCCCGCAGGGTGTCCGCCGCCAGCGCCGGGTCGTACGGCGCCTTGTCCGCGGGCTCCACCTGCTTGCCCGTCACCCGCGACGGCTTCAACCCCACCTCGTGCGCCCACGTGTGGAAATCCCGGTAGTTCGCGTGCCCCGGATAACCCGCCCGCGGGGACCACACCCGGTACGTGACCTCCAGATCCCGCCCGAAGCACAACACGTCCGTCGAACCCACCGGCCGCGCGAACGCCGTGTCCCCGTGCAGCGACGGGCCGTCCACCAGGAACCGCCGCACACCGGCCGCCGCGTAGTCCTCCTCCATGCCCGGCGCGTAACCGCACTCCGGCGCCCAGATGCCCGCCGGCCGGTGCCCGATCCGCAACTCGGTGTCCGCCAGACCACCACGCAACATGAACGACCGGACCCGCGGCTGGAGCAACGGCTGGAACGGGTGCGCGTACGGGCCGCCGAGCAACTCCACCACGCCCGAGTCCACAAGGGACCGCAGCACCGGCGAAAACCCGTGCCGCCACCGCGTTTCGAAGTCCTCCAGCGACCGCGTCGCCGTGCGGTACTCCGCCGCGGCCAGCTCCCGCAGCAACGGGACCTCCCGCCACAGCGTCCCGGCCTGCACCGTCCGCAACTGCCAGTGCCCGAGCCATTCGTGGAACGCCCGCAACGCGTACGGGTCGTCCAGCTGGGCCGCGAGCACCGGCGTCACCCCCAGCGTCAGCACGTCCCGCCTGCCCTCCGCCGCGAACCGCCGCAGCAGGTCCACCACCGGCAGGTACGAGTGCGCCCACGCCTGGTACAGCCACTCCTCGCCGACCGGCCACGACCCGTGGTGCGGCAGCCACGGCAGGTGGCTGTGCAGCACCAGGCAGAACGTCCCCTCCCCGGTCACGGCCGCACCGCCACCGCGACCAGATCCAGGCTCTCGTCCACGCGCTCGCCGTGGATCTCGAAGTCCGACGCGCGGATCGCCGCGACGTCCGCCAGCAGCTCCGGTGGCCACGGCGCCTGCCCCGGCAGGTGTCCCATCACGACCTCCAGCTGCGCGTCGATGATCGACCCGCCGTACCGCGCGTCCAGCTCCCGCACGCCCGGCCCGTGGTGCAGGCCGTGCATCAGCTCGACCGCGAAACCCGCCTCGCGCAACAACGAATCCAGCTCGTCCGCCGCGAGTTCCCTGGTGTGGAACGGGTTCAGGGGCGTGTCGCTGTCCGGGGTGAACGTGATCCGGTTCGGTGTCGTCACGAGCAGCCGCCCGCCCGGCCGCAGCACGCGCAGGCACTCCGCCAGGAACGCGCCCTGGTCCCACAGGTGCTCGATCACCTGGAAGTTCGCGACCACGTCGACGGACCCGTCGCGCAGCGGCAGCCGCACCAGGTTCCCCCGGGCTGTCCACACCTGGGGATAACGCCGGGCGACGTGCTCGGTGGTCGGCTGGTCGTAGTCGAGCGCGAGCACCGCTTTCGCCGTCGACGCGATCAGCCCGGCGCCGTAGCCCTCACCGCAGCCGGCCTCCAGCACCACGGCGCCGGCGCACCACGGCAGCAGCGCGTGGTAAGCCGCCTCGTGCCGCCGGAACCAATAATTCTCCTCGGCGATGCCCGGGACCGTGCGTTCCCCGGTCAGGTGCAGTGCTTCGGCGCGCGACGTACTCACCCCGGCGACACTACTGGGTGAGTCAGGGCCACTTCCGCAGCACGACCGACCACGACGAGGCGTCGACGCGGAACTCGGGCACCGGGTTGCCCGCCTTCGCCATCGCCGAGCGGATCCGGAAGATGCCGCGGCCGAAGCGGTTGACGTACCCCAGCGCCTTCATCGCACGCGCCAGGTTGGGGTTGCGGTAGTCGTGCACGCGGTCGAAGTTGTCCGGCCGGACCTGCCCGTACGGGCCGCCCGGGTTGGTCACCTCGATGCGGTCGTCGAACCAGCTGATCCGCACCGGCGCGTGCGAGGTCTCGTAGTTGCGGTGCATCACCGCGTTCATGCACGTCTCCCGCAGCGCCTCCAGCGGGTAGTCCGGCAGCTGCTCCTCGCGGAAGCCCTCGCCGTCGGCCAGCCGCGTCCGCAGGTGGCCGCTGAGCAGCGCGCTCAACCGAACCGCGGTCTCCACCAGGTTGCCGCGCAGCTCCTGCTGGTCGGCGACCGGCGCGTCCGGGTCCAGGCCCTGGTAGCGGACGAACTGGACGTACGCGCCGGGCACGTGCGCGCTCGGGTCGCGCCCGATCGTCAGCACGCCGAGCGCGGTCGGCACCCCGCCCGGCGTCGTGAGCCGCAGCCACGCCAGGTCCTTCTCGACCGGACGGGAATTTTCCTCCAGCGCCTCGCTGGCTACGAACGACGGCAGGTAGGTGGTGCGGAACAGGCGCACGTCCAGGTCGGCCTCGGTCGCGGTCGCCACCGGTCTGCTGTCGAAGGGCGCCGCGGCGAAGCGGCGGAGGTCGGGCTGGATGTGCTGGTCGTCCCGGACGCTCGTAGCCGTGTGCACCGTGACGGCTCCCCTCAGTAGCAGCAGTGCGAGCTGAGGCGTAACCCTATCGGGTGAGCAAGCTACTCCGTTACGGTTCCGGTGGAAACGATCCAACAACTTCCGGCTGTCACGTTCCGGACGGCTGCGCAGTCCTCATGGCATGCGACTCGGAATTCTCACACTGCTCGCGCTGACCGGCCTCGTGGTGGGCTTCTGGGCAGCGGTCCTGCCGGAGAGCTTCTACGGCGACTTCCCGGTGATCCGGCCGAGCTGGGTCTCGCTGGACGGCCCCTACAACGAGCACCTGATCCGCGACGTCGGCTCGATGTTCCTGGCGCTCGGCGCGGTGACGATCGGGGCGATCGTCGTGCGGACCACGACCGCCGCGCGCCTGGCCGGTGTCGCGTGGCTGGTCTTCTCGGTGCCGCACGCGATCTACCACCTGATGCACCTGCACGTGTTCCAGCCGCTGGACCAGGTGATCAACGCGGTCGCGCTGCCCGGGCTGGCCCTGCTGGCGCTGGCGGTCGTGGTGTGGCCGGGGAAGGTCAGTACGGCCGGCGACCGTGCCCGCTCACGCGTGCCTTGAGCTTGGCGATGGCCGACTTGGCCTGCGCGCGGCGGCGGGGGTCGTTGGCGAACTGCTGCGCCTGCCGGATGGCGCGCTTGCCCTGCGGGGAGTTGGCGAATCGGGCGATCTTGTTGAACAGCGAAGCCATGTCCGTCCTCCGGGGCGGTGTGCCGGTTTCGTCACCGGATCAACGGACGGGTTACCCCGCTGGTTCCACGGCTACCCTGGCGAGACCGTGATGCTCAGCGCACCGGGGCCGACGTGCGCGCCGATCACCGTGCTGGCCTCGACGATGCTCAGCTCGGTCACGTTCGGGATCCGGTCGCGCAGCTGCTGCACCAGCATCAGCTCGCGCTCGCTGGGACGGAAGTAGGAGATCGCCAGGTCGGTGGGCAGGTTGCCGGCCCGTTCCGCGGCCAGGTCGACGAGCTTCGCCAGCGCCCGCCTGCTGCCGGCGGCCCGCGTGAGCGGGGCCACCTCGCCGTCACGCACGGTGAGCAGCGGCTTGATCGACAGCGCGGTGCCGAGCAGCGCGGTCGCGCTGCCGATCCGGCCGCCGCGGCGCAGGTACTCCAGCGTGTCCACGTAGAGCAGTTCGCTGCTGGTGGCGAACCGCCGCTGCGCCGCCTCGATCACGCGCTCGACTCGTCCGCCCGCCGCGGCGGCCCTGGCCGCGGACAGCACGGCGAAGCCGAGGCTCATCCCGGTCGTGCCGCTGTCCAGCGGGTACACCGGGATCTGCACCTGTCGTGCCGCCTCGCGCGCGGACGCCAGCGTCGCCGACATGCGCTCGGAGATGTGCAGGCTGACGATCGCGCTCGCGCCTGCGGCGGCGGCGTCCTGGTAGGCCCAGAAGAAGGCGCCGGGATCCGGCGGGTTCGTGCTCACCCGCTGCCCGGACTTCAGCGCCTCGGTCAGCTCGCCGCGGTCGAACCGGTTCTCCTCGTCGACCTGGTCGCCCACCTGTAGCTGCAGCTGGATGACCGTGATGTCCCACTGCCTGCGCAGCTGCTCCGGCAGGGAGGCGGTCGAGTCGGTCACAACGGCGACGTGGTTGGGCACGGGAAGTCAGGTTAGACCGAACGCACCATCCGGGGTAACCCATCCGCGCAAGCGTCCACTCGGAGTAGCCTGGGCGCATCGGAGATAAAGCTGAACGATCGTCCCGATAAATCGGGATTCCGGGTGAATGCCGTCACCTCGGGGCGCGTCGGGGCTGAAATCTCCCTACGCTACCGACCAGTAAGGCTGGTTCAGGGAGGTCGAAGGGGACCAATGACGAACATTGTTGTCCTGGTCAAGCAGGTGCCGGACACCTATTCGGAGCGCAAGCTCTCCGACGGTGACCACACGCTCGACCGCGAGTCCGCCGACGCCGTTCTCGACGAGATCAACGAGAAGGCGGTCGAAGAAGCGCTGAAGATCAAGGAAGCCGGCGAGGGCGAGGTCACCGTGATCTCGGTGGGCCCGGACCGCGCGACCGACGCCATCCGCAAGGCCCTCTCGATGGGCGCCGACAAGGCCATCCACGTCTCGGACGAGGCCCTGCACGGCTCCGACGCCGTGGCCACCGCCAAGGTGCTCGCCGCCGCCGTCGGCAAGGTCGAGGGCTTCGACCTGGTCATCGCGGGCAACGAGGCCTCGGACGGCCGCGCCGGCGCCGTTCCCGCGATGCTGGCCGAGCTGCTCGGGCTGCCGCAGCTGACCCAGGTCCGGTCGCTGACCGTCGAGGGCACCACCGTCAAGGCCGACCGGGAGACCGACGACGGCCTGACCCACCTCGAGGCGAGCCTGCCCGCGCTGGTGAGCGTCACCGAGAAGATCAACGAGCCGCGTTACCCGTCCTTCAAGGGCATCATGGCCGCGAAGAAGAAGCCGGTGGAGACCCTCACGATCGCCGACCTCGGCGTCGACGCGGGCGCCGTCGGCCTCGGCAGCGCGCTGTCCACTGTGGTCGAAGCGGCCCCGAAGCCCCCGCGCACCGCGGGTGAGCGCGTCGAGGACGAGGGTGACGGCGGCAGCAAGATCGCCGAGTACCTGGTCGGCCAGAAGATCATCTGAGGCAGGAGCAACGGAGCAATGGCTGAAGTTCTGGTTCTCGTCGACCACCTCAACGGCGAGCTGAAGAAGACCACGTTCGAAGCGCTGACCGCCGCCCGCGAGCTGGGCGAGCCGTCGGCCGTCGTCGTCGGCGCCCCGGGCACCGCGGGCAAGTTCAAGGAGCAGCTGGGCGCCTACGGCGCGCAGAAGGTGTACGTGGCCGAGTCCGAGGACGCCGCGAACTACCTGGTGACCCCGAAGGTCGACGCGCTGGCCAAGCTGGTCGAGCAGGCCTCCCCGGCGGCGGTGATCGTCACCGCGTCCGCCGAGGGCAAGGAGGTATCGGGCCGTCTGGCGATCCGCGTCGGCGGCGGCCTGATCTACGACGCCGTGGGTGTCAACTCCGACGGCACCGTGGAGCAGTCCATCTTCGGTGGCGCGTACTCGGTGAAGTCCAAGGCCCAGGGCCTGCCGATCATCTCGGTGCGCCCCGGTGCGGTCGAGGCTTCGCAGGCCGAGGGCGCGGCGGCCGAGGAGGCCGTCGAGCTGCCCGCGGTGGACGCCGCCAAGTCCGCGAAGATCACCGGCGTCGAGCCGGTCGTCGGCGGTGACCGCCCCGAGCTGACCGAGGCCACGATCGTGGTGTCCGGTGGCCGCGGTGTCGGTTCGGCCGAGAAGTTCGAGGTCGTGGAGAAGCTGGCCGACTCGCTCGGCGCGGCCGTCGGCGCGTCGCGTGCCGCGGTCGACTCCGGCTACTACCCGGCGCAGTTCCAGGTCGGGCAGACCGGCAAGACCGTGTCGCCGCAGCTGTACGTCGCGCTCGGCATTTCCGGTGCGATCCAGCACCGGGCCGGCATGCAGACCTCGAAGACCATCGTCGCGGTCAACAAGGACCCGGAGGCGCCGATCTTCGAGATCGCCGACTTCGGTGTGGTCGGCGACCTGTTCAACGTCGCGCCGCAGCTGACCGAAGAGGTCACCAAGCGCAAGGGCTGAGGGTTCGCCTGATGCCTCACGGGCCACCGCCGGAAGTTCCCGGCGGTGGCCCGTCGGCGTTTCCGGGCCTACCGTTCCCCCGTGGACGCCTGGACCGCCGGCGGCGCGTACGAGACGTACATGGGCCGCTGGAGCGCGCTCGTGGCGGAGCAGTTCCTGCGCCGCCTCGCCGTGCCGGGCGGGAAGCGGTGGCTGGACGTCGGCTGCGGGACCGGGGTGCTTACCGATGCCATCCAGAAGAGGCGGCCGCGGCTCGTGGTCGGGATCGATCCGTCGGCGGGGTTCCTGTCCGCCGCGCGAGCGCGTCGCGCGGGTGTGTTCGTCCGGGGTGACGCACGGGCGCTTCCGGTGCGGGACAACAGTTTCGACGCGGTCGTCAGCGGGCTCGCGCTCAACTTCGTGCCCGGCCCCGCGGCCGCGATCGCCGAATTCGAGCGGGCCGCGGCGCCCGGCGCCACCGTCGCCGCCTACGTCTGGGACTACGCGGACGGCATGGGGATGCTGCGGACCTTCTGGGACGCGGCCGTCGAGCTGAACCCGGCCGCCGCCGAGCTCGACGAGGGTCGCCGCTTCCCGTTGTGCCATCCGGAGGTCCTTGCGCGGCTGTGGGCCGGCCTGCACGAGGTGACCGTCGCCGCCGTCGACGTGGACACCACGTTCGCGGACTTCGACGACTACTGGACCCCGTTCCTGAGCGGCCAGGGACCGGCCCCTGGCTACGTGGCCACGCTGGACGACCAGCGGCGCGACGCCCTCCGCGATCTGCTCCGCGAACGCCTGACCGGCACCGGACTCACCGCGCGCGCCTGGATGGTGCGTGGCGTCAAGCCTTCCCCGGGCCGTTGAACGCGTGCTCCCGCACCAGGCCGTCCACGCTGTCGCCGAAGACGCGGGCGTCGTGGTCGGGCGCGCTGTCCTCCACACGCCTCGCGGGAGTGCTCGGCACCTGCTCGGCGCGCAGTCGCGGCACGGCGTAGGGGTGCTTACCGCGGACCCACTGCACCAGCTGCTCCCGGACCAGGCAGCGCAGGTCCCACAGCGTGCCGGCGTCCACCGCGCTCACCAGCGCCCGCACGCGCACCAGGGTGTGCGTCGCGTCGGTCACCTGCAGCACGCTCACCCGGCCGTCCCACAGGTCGGTCGACTCCAGGATCCGTCGCAGCTCGTCGCGCATCTCGTCGACCGGCATCGTCCAGTCGACGTCCAGCTCCACCGTCCCGAGCAGCGCGGCGTCACGGCGGGTCCAGTTCTCGAAGGGCTGCGACATGAACTGCGCGGTCGGGATGACCAGCCGCCGGTCGTCCCACAGGTGCACCACCAGGTAGGTCAGCGTGATGTCCTCGACGCGGCCCCACTCGTTCTCCACGATCACGACGTCGTCCAGCCGGATGGCGTCGCTGAACGCGATCTGCAGTCCGGCGAACACGTTGCCCAGCAGTGACTGCGCGGCCAGCGCGGCGATCGCGCCGATGACCCCGGCGGAGGCCAGCAGGCTGGTGCCCGCCGTGCGCAGGCCGGGGAACGTCATCAGCATCGCGCCGAGCGCGATCACCGCGATCGCGGCGACGATCACCCGCCGCACCAGCCGGATCTGCGTCTGCATGCGCCGCGCGTGCCGGTTGTCGGCGACGTCGACGCGCCACCGGCCGAGCATCGTCTGCTCGACCGCGGTCAGCACGCCGGCCAGCAGCCACGCGCCGGTGCCGATCAATGCCAGCGTCAGCACGTGCGAGGTGGCGTTGCGCCAGGACCCGGTGGGCAACGCGACGAGCACGGTGATGCGCAGGACCACCATCGCGCCGAACCACCGCAGCGGCGCGTGGATGTGCTCGGCGAGCTCGCCGAGCACGGTCGCGCGCTGACCGAGCCGTCGCAGGACCCGCCGCAGCACGTACTCCACGGCCAGGAACAGGCCGAACACCACCGCCGCCACGCCGAGCGCCACCACGATCCGCAACCAGCTGCCGGACATCCCTCTCACTTCCGGTCGGCACCACGTTCCGTGGGGCCATACCCCAATCGTGTCGATCTCATGACTTGAGCCCGATCACGCGCGGCTTCCTGAGAGAACCCTGAGAACCCGCGGTTCATCCAACGTGCACGAGGTGGTCACGCGATGAACCTCCTGGCGGTTTCCTTCCCGCCGGTACACCTACAGGCATGACGCGGTCCCAGTTGCTCGTCAGCACCGACAGCCAGGACGGCCAGCTGCCCGATGGCGCTGCCCGCTACTCCCTCCTCGTCGCCTACGACAACGACGAAGTGGTTGCCGCCCAACGGCTCCGCTACCAGGTCTTCGCCGAGGAGATGGGGGCCACCCTGCACTCCGCGCCCGGCGTGGACGCCGACCGGTTCGACGAGTTCTGCGACCACCTCGTGGTGCGCGACGACAACACCGGCGAGATCGTCGGCACCTACCGGATGCTCCCGCCGGGACGCGCCGAGCGGGCCGGCGGCCTGTACTCGGAAACCGAGTTCGACCTGTCGAACCTTGCCGGACTGCGTGGCTCCCTGGTCGAGACCGGCCGCTCCTGCGTGCACCCCGACCACCGCACCGGCGCCGTGGTGAGCCTGGTGTGGGCCGGGATCGGGCGGTACATGCTGCTCTCCGGCCACCGCTTCCTCGGCGGTTGCGCTTCGGTCCCGCTCACCGACGGCGGTTCGTACGCCGCGGGCGTGTGGGACCTCCTCCGCGCCAAGCACTACGCGCCCGAGTCGCAGCGCGTGAGGCCGCTGAACCCGTGGCAGGACGCGGACATCGCCCGCCCGGCTCGCGCGTTGCTGCCGCCGCTGATCAAGGGCTACACCCGCCTCGGCGCGAAGGTGTGCGGCCCGCCCGCGCACGACCCGGACTTCGCCGTCGCCGACTTCTTCACCCTGCTCGACCTGCAGCAGATGGACGAGCGCTACCTCAAGTTCTTCCTCGGGAACCAGGCATGAGCCACCCCTGGATGCCCGCTTCGCCGTGCGGCGACGGGTGCCTGACGCCGGGCGCGCCGTCGGTCGGCGGGGTGCGGCGGGCGCTGCGGTTCACCGCCGCTGTCGGCGTGGTGCTGCTGGCTTTCGGCGCCCTGCCGGCGATGTTCGTGCCGCGGTGCCGGGATTCGGTGGTGCGCCTGGTGTTCCGCGGTGTGCTGCGGGCGTTCGGGGTGCGGCTGGTGGTCCGGGGCGAGCCGCTGGACGGCGGCGGCCGCGGAGCGCTGGTGGTGAACAACCACATCTCGTGGCTGGACATCGTGGCGGTCAACGCGGTGCGCCCGATGCGCGCGCTGGCGAAGCGGGAGATCGCGGGCTGGCCGGTGCTGGGCACGCTCGTCGCGCGCGGCGGCAGCATCTTCCTGGACCGCGAACGGCTGTCGACGCTGCCGTCCACGATCGACGAACTCGCCGCCGCCCTGCGGGCCGGTTCCCTGGTGAACGTCACGCCCGAAGGCACGACCTGGTGCGGGCTGGCGTCCGGCCGGTTCCGCCCGGCGACCTTCCAGGCCGCGATCGACGCCGGCGTCCCGGTGCGGCCGCTGGCGCTGCGCTACCGGATGGCCGACGGCCGCGAGACGACGCAGCCCGCGTTCATCGGGCCGGAGTCGCTCGTCGACTCGCTGAAACGGGTCGCGGCGTTGCGCGGGCTCGTGCTCGAGGTGACCGTGTGCGGGGAGATCGCCCCGGGGCGTGCGGGGGATCGGCGGGAGCTGGCTGCGCTGGCGGAGGCTTCGGTGCAGGCTGCTTTGGGGAATGTGGCCTTGCCTTCGCAGCGGGCGGTTGGGGCGAGGCGCTACGCGCGTGTCTGAGGAGCGCCGGCTTCGCTTCGCTACGCCCGGATGAGAAGTGCCCTTCCGAACCCGATCTTGAATTGTTCGGTTGCCGAGACACCGGGTCAAGGCGGGAAAGCGTGCCTTGACCCGGTGGCTCGGCAACCGATTTGGCTGGGGATCGGGTTGCGGGAGGGGAGTGGTTCGTGGGGTTTCGGGCTTTCGTTGCCGGGTGGCGGTTTGTGGCTTCTTTCTTGACCTCCAGTGTGGTGGAGGTGTCAGCCTGAATTCATGATCGTCGAAGCCCGGGCTCGGGGCGTGTTGTGGACGGCCGAGCACCGGACGACCACCGTGGCCAGCCTGCTCGTCGTCACCCTGATCGCGTTCGAGAGCATGGGCGTCGCCACCGCGATGCCCACCATGGTCGCCGACCTGGCGGGGCAGCGCCTCTACTCCTGGCCGTTCACCGCGTTCCTGGTGGCCAGCGTCGTCGCGACCGTGTTGTCCGGGCGGGTCTGCGACCGCCGCGGGCCCGCCGTCCCGATGGTCGCCGGGCCCGCACTGTTCCTCGCCGGCCTGGTCGTCGCCGGAACCGCCACGGACATGGGCTTCCTGCTCGCCGGCCGAGTCCTCCAGGGGCTCGGCTCGGGCACCGTGCTGGTCGCCGTCTCGCTGCTGATCGCGCTCGTCTACACCGACCGGGAACGACCGGTCATGTATGCGGCCAACGCGGCGGCCTGGGTGCTGCCGGCCGTCGTCGGGCCGACCGTCGCCGGCCTCATCACCGAGCACCTCGGCTGGCGCTGGGTGTTCCTCGGTCTCGTGCCGCTGGCGCTGGCCGGCCTGCTGATGCTCATCCCGGTCGCGCGACGGCTCACCCACACCGCGGGCGCCCAGCAACGTCGCGCCGGGATCGTGGTGGCCCTCGCCGCCGCGGCCGGGGTCGCCGCGTTGACCTGGGCCGCCCAGCACCCCAGCCCGGCCGCGCTCGGCTACGGCGCGGCCGGTCTCCTCGCGCTCGCCGTCGCCGTCCGCCGCCTCGTGCCGCCGGGGACGGTCACCGCGCGGCCCGGCCTGCCGACGGTCGTCGCCTCCCGCGCGCTGCTCGGCGGCGCCTTCGCCGGGATGGAGGCCTACCTCCCGCTGGCCATGGCCACCGTCCACGGCTACAACCCGGTGCTGGCCGGGCTCCCGCTGACCGCCTCCGCGCTCACCTGGTCCGCGGCCTCCGCCGTGCAGGGCCGACACCCGGACTGGTCCCGCGAGAAGCTGCTGCGCGCCGGGTTCGGGATGGTCGCCGTGGCCGTGCTGCTGTTCGGGTTCGTCGCGCAGCCGTGGTTCCCCGGCTGGCTCGCGTTCGTCGCGTGCCTGGTCGGCGGGGCGGGCATGGGCATCGCCTACCCGTCGATCTCCCTGCTGTTGCTGCGGTTCTCACCCGAGCACGAGCGCGGGTTCAACACCTCGGCCATGCAGCTGGGCGACTGGGTCACCTCGGCGCTCACCGTCGGCTTCGGCGGGGTCCTGCTCGGCCTGCTCGCCTCGGCGGCCGAACCCGCCCCGGCCCTGGGTGTGCTCGCGCTCACGCTCGCCGCGCTCGCCGTGGTGGGCGTCGTCATCACCCGGCGGTGGCCCACACGCGAGTGATACCGCACGGTCTACCCTGGTAGTGCGATGACCTATCTCGACCACGCGGCGACCACCCCGATGTCGCCGTCCGCCATTGCGGCGATGAGCGAGGCGCTGTCCACGGTGGGCAACGCCAGCTCGCTGCATTCCTCCGGCCGCCGCGCGCGGCGGGCCGTCGAGGAGGCGCGGGAGGTCATCGGCGAGGCGCTGGGCGCCCGTCCGTCCGAAGTGATCTTCACCGCGGGCGGCACGGAGAGCGACAACCTCGCGGTCAAGGGCATCTTCTGGGCGCGCCAGGCCGCCGACCCGAAGCGCCGCCGCGTGCTGGCGAGCGCGGTCGAGCACCACGCCGTGCTGGACGCGGTGCAGTGGCTGGCCGACCACGCACAGGCCGAGGTCACCTGGCTCGACGTGGACGAGCACGGCCGCGTGCTGCCGGAGACCCTGCGCAAGGCCATCGAGGCCGACCCGGACGACGTGGCCCTGGTCACCGTCATGTGGGCGAACAACGAGGTCGGCACGGTCAACCCGATGGCCGAGCTCGCGGCGATCTGCGCGGAGCACGACATCCCGCTGCACACCGACGCCGTGCAGGCCGTCGGCGGCGTCCCGGTGCACTTCGCGGACAGCGGCGTCAGCGCGCTCACCCTCACCGGGCACAAGCTCGGCGGGCCCTACGGCGTCGGGGCGCTCGTGCTGTCCCGCGACACCGAGTGCGTGCCACTGCTGCACGGCGGCGGCCAGGAGCGCGACGTCCGCTCCGGCACGCTCGACGTGCCCGCCATCCGCGCCTTCGCGACGGCCGTCGAGGAGGCGGTGCGCGAGCAGCCCCGCTACGCCGAGCGGGTCGGCGGCCTGCGGGACGCGCTCATCGAGGCCGTCCGGCGCGAGGTGCCGGACGTGATCCTCAACGGCATGCCGACGGGCGAGGGCAGGCTGCCCGGCATCGCGCACTTCACGTTCCCCGGCTGTGCGGGCGACAGCCTGCTGATGCTGCTGGACGCCAAGGGCATCGAGTGCTCGACCGGCTCGGCGTGCACCGCGGGGGTCGCCCAGCCCAGCCACGTGCTGCTGGCGATGGGCGCCGACGCCGCGTCGGCCCGCGGCTCGCTGCGGTTCTCGCTCGGCCACACGTCCACTCCGGACGACGTGGACGCGGTGGCGCGGGAGATCGCGGCCGTGGTCGCGCGGGCGCGGCAGGCCGGGCTGTCCGGGCTGCGCAAGAACAAGCAGGAGGTGTGATGCGGGTACTGGCCGCGATGAGCGGGGGAGTGGACTCGGCCGTGGCGGCGGCCCGCGCGGTGGAGGCCGGGCACGACGTGGTCGGCGTGCACCTGGCGCTGTCGGCCAAGCCGGGCACCCTGCGCACCGGTTCGCGCGGGTGCTGCACGATCGAGGACTCGCACGACGCGCGCCGCGCCGCGGACATCCTCGGCATCCCGTTCTACGTCTGGGACTTCGCCGAGCGGTTCACCGAGGAGGTCATCGAGACCTTCGTCGGCGAGTACGCCGCCGGCCGCACCCCCAACCCGTGCGTCACCTGCAACGAGAAGATCAAGTTCGAGGCGCTGCTGGAGAAGGCCATCGCGCTCGGCTTCGACGCCGTCGCCACCGGCCACTATGCCCGGCTGTCCGTTGTGGACGGTGTTCCGGAGCTGCGCAGGGCGGTCGACCCGGACAAGGACCAGTCCTACGTGCTGGCCTCGCTGACGCCCGAGCAGCTGCGCCACTCGATGTTCCCGGTCGGCGACACCCGCAAGCCGGACATCCGCGCGGAAGCCGAGCGGCGCGGCCTCGCCGTCGCCCGCAAGCCGGACAGCCACGACATCTGCTTCATCCCGGACGGCGACACGAAGAAGTTCCTGGAGAAGCGCCTCGGCCAGCGGCCCGGCGACCTGGTGGACGCCGAGACCGGCGCCGTGCTCGGCCGCCACACCGGCGTGCACGGCTTCACCATCGGGCAGCGCAAGGGCCTCGGCATCGACCGCTCGGTGCTGGACGGCAAGCCGCGGTACGTGCTGGCGCTGGAGCCGGTCTCCGGCACGGTCAAGGTCGGTTCGGCCGACGCGCTCACCGTCCGCGAGATCCGCGCTGACCGCCCGGTGTGGCCGGCGGGGCCGCTCGACGGCCCGACCGAGTGCGTCGTCCAGGTCCGGGCGCACGGCGGTCTCGGCGAGGCCGTCGCCGAGGTGGACGGCGACCAGGTGCGGATCCAGTTGCGTGAACCGCTCACCGGCGTCGCGCCCGGTCAGGTCGCCGTGCTCTACCGGCCGGACGCGGCAGGCGACGTCGTGCTGGGCAGCGCGAAGATCGCGGCAACCGACGGGTAACGCCCGATCCGGTGAACTGGGTGGCTGTTCGGTTTAGCCCGGTGGCGCTAGCATCGTGGTCCGGTTCCGGCCGGAGACGCGACCACGTGCCGAGGGGGCGAACCTGGTGTCCGACGAGCCGCGCACGCCGCTCACCGAGCGTCTGCTGGACCTTGCCGTCGAGTACCGGTCCGGGATGTCCGTCGTCCACGCGACCGGCGAGATCGACCTGTCCACCGCGCCGCGGCTCGCCGAGGCACTCGCCGAACAACCCGGGACCGTCGTGCTCGACCTGACCCGGGTCGCGTTCCTCAGCGCCGCCGGTGTGCAGGCCATGCTCGAGGTGTGCGGACGTGGGCGGGAGCTGCGTCTGGTCGCGCCGCGCAGCTGCCGCGCGGACCGCGTCCTCGACCTCACCGGCCTGACCTCGATCCTGCCGCGCTACGAGTCCGTGTGCGAGGCCGTGGCTCCATGATCTGCTGACCACCGCGAAAGGGGCTACCGTCGGAGGTGCGGACTCGGGACCCTCGCGGAAGGCGCATTCTGGTGGCCGAACGGTTCAGGGACATCGTCGTCGTCGGCGCTTCGGCCGGCGGAGTCGAGGCGCTGCGCAGTTTCGCCGGTGGTCTCCCCGGGGACCTGCCCGCCGCGGTCCTGGTCGTGCTGCACCTGCCCCCCGGCGGCGCCAGCGCGCTGCCTGCGATCCTGAGCCGGTCCGGCTCGCTGCCCGCGGTGGCGGCCAGCTCCGGCGAGCCGTTGCGGCACGGGCGGATCTACGTCGCCCCGCCGGACCACCACCTGCTCGTCGAGGACGGTGTGTGCCGGCTCTCGCGCGGTCCCACCGAGAACGGGTACCGGCCCGCGGTCGACGCGTTGTTCCGGTCCGCGGCCCTCTCGCACGGTCCCGCGGTGATCGGCGTGGTGCTCTCCGGCTCGCTCGACGACGGTTCGACCGGGCTGGACACGATCAAGTCCCGCGGCGGGCTCGCGATCGTGCAGGACCCGGAGGACGCCATCTACCCGGCGATGCCGGAGAACGCGATGGCCAGGGTGGCCCCGGACCATGTGGTTCCCGCCGTGGAGATCGGCCGCGTGCTGGCCGGTCGGGTGCGGGAGCCGGTCGAGGTGCGCGACGACGAACCCGTGCCCCTGATCGAGGAGATCGAAGCACGCATCGCCCGGTCCGACGGTCCGGGCAACGCGGTCTCGCTGGAGGTGCTCGACGTGACCGAGCCATCGGGCCTGGGGTGCCCGGACTGTCAGGGCGTGCTGTTCTCACTCGACAAGGAGGGCACCCGGTACCGCTGCCGCGTCGGCCATGCCTGGACGGCGAAAGCCCTCTTCCAGCAGCAGTCCCGCGACATCGAGCAGGCGCTGTGGGCGGCTCTGCGCGCGCTCGAGGAGAAGCGGGACCTGGCGGGCCGGATGACGCAGGACGCCGAACACCGCGGTTACCCCCTGGTCGCCGGGCGTTACTCCCGGCACCGCGACGAAGCGGGCCACGCGGCGACGGTGCTGCGGAAGTTCCTGTTCGAGGGGCTGCCCACCGTGACGGACCTGCCGGACGGCGCCTCGGACGAAACAGCCTGACCTTGTAAGGTCCGCAACGTGAACGAGCAGATCGAGCCTGCGACGGACGAGGGTTTCGAGGCCATCCTCGAATACCTGAAGGAAACGCGCGGATTCGACTTCACCGGGTACAAGCGCAGTAGCCTCATGCGCCGCGTCGGACGCCGGATGAGCGTCATCAGCTGCGAGGACTACGGAGACTACCTCGATCACCTGCAGGCCAACAGCGACGAGTTCGGCGCGCTGTTCAACACGATCCTGATCAACGTCACGAACTTCTTCCGCGACCCCGACGCGTGGGACTACCTGCAGTCGGACATCGTGCCGATGATCCTCGCCGAGCGCTCGCCCGACGACCAGATCCGGGTGTGGAGCGCGGGCTGCGCCTCCGGCGAGGAGGCCTACAGCCTGGCCATCGTGCTGGCCGAGGTGCTGGGACTGGAGCAGTTCCGGCAGCGGGTCAAGATCTACGCGACCGACGTCGACGAGGAGGCGCTGGCCCAGGCCCGGCAGGCCGCCTACACCGCGAAGGACGTGGAAGACCTCCCGTCGGAGTACGTGCAGCGCTACTTCGAGCGCACCGCGGGCCGGTACGTCTTCCACAAGGACCTGCGGCGGTCGGTGATCTTCGGCCGCAACGACCTGGTCCAGGACGCGCCCATCTCCCGCATCGACCTGCTCGTCTGCCGCAACACCCTGATGTACTTCACCGCCGACACCCAGACGAACATCCTGCGGAAACTGCACTTCGCGCTCGTGCCGCGCGGGGTGCTGTTCATGGGCAAGGCCGAAATGCTGCTGTCGCACAGCCGCATCTTCGACCCGGTGAACCTGCGCTACCGGATCTTCCGCAAGGTGCCGACGGCGATCGCGGGCGCCTCGCCGTTCGGCCACCCCCTGATCCCGGAGCGCCGGAGCTCACTGGACCAGATCGACGAGCTGCGTGCGCTGACGTTCGACTCGAACCCGCTCGCGCAGGTCGTGGTGACGGCCGACGACGTCGTCGCGCTGGCCAACCAGCAGGCGCAGCAGGTGTTCGGCCTGACCGACCGCGACATCGGCCGCCCGCTGCGGGACCTGGAGATCTCCTACCGGCCGGTCGAACTGCGGTCCTACATCGAACAGGTGCGCGTGGACCGGCGCGCCGTGCGGGTCAAGGACGTGGAGTGGCAGCGCGGGCCGGGGGAGGTGCTGGCGCTGGAACTGCACATCAGCCCACTGGTCTCGCTGACCGACGACATCGTCGGCGTGTCGGTGGTGTTCCACGACGTCACCACGAACCACCGCCTGCTGGCCGAGCTGGCGAGCGCGAACCGGCAGCGCGAGAACGCCTACGAGGAGCTGCAGTCCACGACGGAGGAACTGGAGACGACGAACGAGGAACTGCAGTCGACGGTCGAGGAGCTGGAGACGACGAACGAGGAACTCCAGTCGACCAACGAGGAACTGGAGACCACCAACGAGGAACTCCAGTCCACCAACGACGAGCTGCAGACGATCAACAACACGTTGCGGGACCGCACCAGCGAACTGGACGACGTCAACGAGTTCCTGGAGTCGGTACTGACCTCGCTGCAGGCCGGCGTCGTGGTGGTGGACCAGCAGATGCGCGTGGTCGCCTGGAACGCGGGCGCGGAGGACCTGTGGGGACTGCGCTCGGAGGAGGCCGAGGGCGAGCACCTGCTGAACCTCGACATCGGGCTGCCGGTGGCGGAGCTGCGCCCGGTCGTGCGGCCCGCCCTCGCCGACGCGTCCTTCACCGAGCAGGTCGTGCTCGAGGCGGTCAACCGGCGCGGCCGTTCGGTCACCGTCCGGATCGCCTGCGGCGCGTTGCGCAACCGCCGCGGTGAGTCGGCGGGCGCGATCCTGGTGATGGAAACCCTCGACGGGATTTCGGACGCGCTGCCGGAGGTCAAACAGGGAACGGCGCGAGGCGACGGGGACCGACGCTGAGCACGGCCCAGACGATCTTCCCGCCGTCCTGGGCGGGGGAGCAGCCCCAGGCCCGGGACAGGGCGGCGATGACCTGCAGGCCGTAGCCCTGCAGCCGGCCGCTCGGCCGCTGGCGCAGGACGGCCGGGTGCGGGTCCTCGTCCCGGACGGCGATGGTCAGGTAACCCGTGCGCAGCTCGAGCCGGACCTCCAGCGCCGTGCCCGCGTGCGTGATCGCGTTCTCGACCAGTTCGGTGGCGATGCCGAGCGCGTCCTCCAGCCGGTGCCGGATGTTCCAGTCGCGACAGGTCTCCTGGACGAACGCCCGCGCGCCGTGCGAACTGCTGGGGAGCGGGAGGAAGACGGCATTCCGCCGTCGCCGGGGCGGCGGCTCCGCCACTGCCTCGATCGCCGCGTTGAGGGAGGTGTGGACCGGGACGAACCGGCGGATGGCGCTGCCTGCGATCATCCGGTGCCGCTCCGGGTCGTGCGCGACGAGCAGCACCGGCACGGACGGCCACTCGTCGGTGCGCATCCGGACGGCGGAGAAGACCGCCAGCGCGGGCTCCCCGGCGATGTCGAGGTCGTCGACCTGTGCGATCAACGCCCGCGGCTGGTCCAGCGTGAGCTTGATCAGGTTGTCCCGGAGTTCCCCGTAGGTCCGGGCGTTCAGCCGGCCGGCGAGGTCGACGACGGTGCACCCGGCGACTTCCCGTTGCCGGATCAGGACCCGTCCAGCGGTGCTCATTTTCCCGACACCGCCTCCACACTTCTCGTCGGTCGTGTCAGCGGGGTGGTTACCCCGCCGGAGGGCCGGTCATTCCTCCCCATCGAACTCCTTGTGCGCCAATCCGCGCAACAGGGGGAGGAAGACTTCGTCGACAATCTCGGTAATCGTTTTCTCGTCGATTTCCCCGTGGTGGAAGATTGCTTCGGCACGGACGAGGTCAAGGGGGACGCGTGCGACGCGCGGGGTGATCTCGACGGGCGGGAGTTCGCCGCGTGCCACGGCTCTGCGCACGATGGTTTCGAAGGTGGGGCGGTGTTTCGCGGCCGCTATCTGCTTCAGCAGCAAAGCGAAAACCTCCGGGTCCCGGAACGTTTCGCTCATCAGTCCGGCCAGCACATCGCGGGGCGTGTCGTGAAACCGGTGCACCAATCGATGCAGGAATGCCAGCAAATCCGAGCGGAGGTCACCGAGGTCGGGCGGGTTGTCGGCGTCCGGGATGCGACGGCGCCACGCGGCGAGGACCAGTTCGGGGCGTCCGGGCCAGCGCCGGTAGACCACCGGTTTGCTGGTGCCCGCGCGGGCCGCGACGCCTTCCATGGTCAGTCTCGCGTACCCGACCTCGACGAGTTCGGCCCACGCCGCGTCCAGGATCGCGGCCTCCAGTTCGGCCCCGTGACGCCTCGACTTGGGCTCCGGCACCCACCCTCCTAAAAAACGTTGCGTTTCTTACGGGCGTAGCCTACACAGTGGATACCGACCGTTCCTAGGGGGAATTGTGCTCAACCGGATATTGCGGACATTCCTACGTCCGTACTGGCGAGCGCTCGCCGCGGTGGTGGTGCTGCAGCTCGCGGGCACCATCGCGTCGCTGTACCTGCCGAGCCTCAACGCCGACATCATCGACCACGGCGTCGCCACCGGCGACACCGGTTACATCCTCTCGGCGGGCGGCTGGATGCTGGCCGTGACGGTGCTGCAGATCGCCTGTTCCGTCGCGGCGGTGTACTTCGGCGCGCGCAGCGCGGCCGGTTTCGGGCGCGACGTGCGGGCCGCCGTCTTCCACCGGGTCGGCGGGTTCTCCGCGCGCGAGGTGGCGCAGTTCGGGGCGCCGTCGCTGATCACCCGCACCACCAACGACGTGCAGCAGGTGCAGCTGATCGTGGTGATGGGCTGCACGATCCTGATCGTGGCGCCGATCATGTGCGTCGGCGGCATCGTGCTCGCGCTGCGCCAGGACGTCGGGCTGTCCTGGCTGCTGCTGGTCGCGGTGCCGGTGCTGCTGGCGGCCATCGGGCTCGTGGTGTCGCGCATGGTGCCGCAGTTCCGGCTGATGCAGACCCGCATCGACCGCGTCAACCGCGTGCTGCGGGAACAGCTGTCGGGCATCCGCGTGGTGCGGGCGTTCGTGCGCGAGCGGGACGAGGTGCGCCGGTTCGCCGTCGCGAACGACGAGCTGACCGTCACCGCGCTGCGCGTCGGCCGCCTGCAGGCGGTCATCTTCCCGACGGTGCTGCTGGTGATGAACGCCAGCAGCGTCGCCGTGCTGTGGTTCGGCGCGCACCGGGTGGCCGGCGGCGAGATGCAGATCGGGGCGCTCACGGCGTTCCTGAACTACCTGATCCAGATCCTCATGTCGGTCACCATGGCCACCTTCATCGCGACGATGATCCCGCGCGCGTCCGTCTGCGCCGAGCGCATCGCCGAGGTGCTGGACACCGAGTCGTCGGTGCGGCCGCCGTTGCGCCCGGTGCGGGAGGTCGCCGAACACGGCGCCGTCGAGTTCCAGGGGGTCGAATTCCGCTACCCGGGCGCGGACGCACCGGTGCTGCGGGACATCGGTTTCCGCGCGGAGGCCGGGAAGACCACCGCGATCATCGGCAGCACCGGCGCGGGCAAGACCACGCTGCTGTCGCTGGTGCCGCGGTTGTTCGACGCGACGGCAGGCCGCGTCCTGGTCGACGGCGTCGACGTGCGGGAACTCGACCCGGACGTGCTGTGGAGCCGGATCGGGCTGGTGCCGCAGCGGCCGTACCTGTTCACCGGCACCGTGGCGAGCAACCTGCGCTACGGGAAACCGGACGCCACCGACGAAGAACTGTGGCAGGCGCTGGAGATCGCGCAGGCGCGGGAGTTCGTGGCGGAGATGCCCGGCGGCCTGGACGCCCCGATCGCGCAGGGCGGCACGAACGTCTCCGGCGGGCAGCGGCAGCGGCTCGCGATCGCGCGGGCGCTGGTGCGCAAACCGGAGGTGTACCTGTTCGACGACTCGTTCTCGGCGCTCGACCTGGCCACCGACGCCCGGCTGCGCGCCGCGCTGGCCCCGCACACCGCGGATGCGGCGGTGATCGTGGTGGCGCAACGGGTTTCCACGATCGTCGGCGCCGACCAGATCGTCGTGCTGGAGAACGGGGAGATCGTCGGGCTGGGCACGCACGCGGAGCTGCTGCGTGACTGCCCCACCTACCTCGAAATCGTGGAGTCCCAGCTCACCGCGGAGGAAGCGGCGTGACCAGACCAGGTTTTCCCGGCGCTCCCGCCGGGCCGGTGCAGAAGCCGAAGAGCTTCGGCGAGGGCGCCCGCCGCCTGATGGGCAGGCTGCGCCCGGAGCGGCTCACGCTCGTGTTCGTGGTCGCGCTCGGCGTCGCGAGCGTCGCGTTCACCGTGGTGGGGCCGAAGATCCTCGGTCACGCCACCGACATCATCTTCGGCGGGTTCGTCTCCAGCCGCCTGCCCGCGGGCACCACCACCGAGCAGGCGATCGCGGCGGCGCGTGCCGAGGGCAACACCAACCTCGCCGACATGCTCGCGAGGATGGACGTGGTGCCGGGCGCGGGCATCGACTTCGCCGCCCTCGGCCGGGTGCTGTCCTGGGTGCTGGTGCTGTATGTGGCGGCGTCGGTGTTCGGCTGGCTGCAGGGCTACCTGCTCAACGGCGCCGTGCAGCGCGTGGTGTACCGGCTGCGCGAGGACGTCGAGGCGAAGCTGCACCGGTTGCCGTTGCGGTACTTCGACGGGCAGCCGCGCGGGGAACTGCTGTCCCGCGTCACCAACGACATCGACAACATCGCGCTGACGCTGCAGCAGACCCTGAGCCAGCTGCTCACGTCGCTGCTGTCGCTGATCGGCGTGCTGGTGATGATGTTCGTGGTGTCGCCGCTGCTCGCCGTGATCGCGTTGCTGGTGGTGCCCGCGTCGATCGTGCTGACCAGGGTGATCGGGAAGCGTTCGCAGAAGCTGTTCGTGGCCCAGTGGAAGCACACCGGCGCCCTCAACGCGCACATCGAGGAGGCGTTCAGCGGGCACGAGCTGGTCACGGTGTTCGGCCGGCGCCGCGAGGTGGAGCAGGAGTTCGGGCGCCGCAACGCCGACCTCTACCGGGCCGGCATGGGCGCGCAGTTCATCTCCGGGATCATCATGCCGGCGATGATGTTCCTGTCGAACCTCAGCTACGTCGTGCTGGCGGTCGTCGGCGGGCTGCGGGTCGCGACGGGGACGATGACGCTCGGCGACGTGCAGGCGTTCCTGCAGTACTCGCGCCAGTTCACGCAGCCGCTGACCCAGGCGGCGTCGCTGGCGAACCTGCTGCAGTCCGGCGTCGCCTCCGCCGAGCGGGTCTTCGAGCTGCTCGACGCGGCGGAGCAGAAGCCGGACACCGCGTCCCCGGTCCTGCCGGAGCGGCGCCGCGGCCGGGTGGAGTTCGAGCACGTGGACTTCTCCTACGACCCGCAGCGGCCGCTCATCGAGGACCTGTCGCTGGTCGCCGAGCCGGGGCAGACGGTGGCGATCGTCGGGCCGACCGGGGCGGGCAAGACCACGCTGGTGAACCTGATCATGCGGTTCTACGAGCTGGACGCCGGGCGGATCACGCTCGACGGCGTGGACATCACCGCGATGACCCGCGACGACCTGCGCGGCCAGACCGGGATGGTGCTGCAGGACACCTGGCTGTTCAACGGCACGATCCGGGACAACATCGCCTACGGCAACCCGTCGGCGACGCCGGAGCAGGTGGAGGCGGCCGCGCGGGCCACGTTCGTGGACCGGTTCGTGCGCAGCCTGCCCGACGGCTACGACACGGTGATCGACGACGAGGGCACCAACCTCAGCGCGGGGGAGAAGCAGCTGGTGACGATCGCGCGGGCGTTCCTCGCCGATCCGTCGCTGCTGATCCTCGACGAGGCCACCAGCTCGGTCGACACCCGCACCGAGGCGCTGCTGCAGCAGGCGATGGCGGCGCTGCGCACCGACCGCACGTCGTTCGTGATCGCGCACCGCCTGTCCACGATCCGCGACGCCGACCTCATCCTGGTGATGGAGTCGGGGCGGATCGTGGAGCAGGGCACGCACGAGGAGCTGCTCGCCGCGGGCGGCGCCTACTACCGGCTGTACTCGGCGCAGTTCCGCAGCCCGGTGGAGGCGGCGACCTGACGGGCAGGGCGGCCTCGTCCCGCGACGAGGCTGCCCGCCAAGGCCGCGGCGATCACGACGGCGCCGAACGCGGTCGCGCCGGTCGCGAGGCCGGCGGCGTCGCTGAGGAACCCGGCGGCGAGCGGCAGGACCGCGGCGGGCACGTAGCCGCCGACGTTCTGCGCGGCGGTCGCCTCGGCGAGCCGGTTCGCCGGGACGCTCGCGTTGATCAGGGTGAGGCCGCCGAACTGGCCCATGCCCTGACCGGTCCCGGCGAGCACCGCGGCGACCGCCAGCAGGGCCGGCGACGCGGTCTGCAGGGAGACGACCAGCGCGACCATGCCGGCCGTGGTCGAGGCGGCGCCGGCGAGCAGGATCGCCCGCACCGGCAGGCCGCGCACCGCGAACTGAACGCCCGTCGCGCCGAGGAACATGACGAACGCGAGTGCCCCGGCGACGATCCGGTTGGTGGTGTCCAGCAGTTCGGTGAGGACGGACGGGCCGAGCGAGAGCACGAACGAAGTGGCCGTGATGCCCGGCGCGAACACGGCGACGCCGCGCAGGACCGCGCTGCGGCCGGCGGGGTGGACCTGCGGGATCCGGATCCAGGCGCGGGTGGTGCCCACCGGGCGGGGCAGCGGCAGCCGGGCGACGACGATCCCGGCGGAGACGAGCAGGACGATCTCGGCGAGGAAGATCGTCACCGTCGGCCCCGGCAGGGTTTCCGACGCGACACCAGCCAGCAGCGGCCCGAGACCGGCGCCGAGGACCATCGCGGTCGACGACGCCAGCGCCGCGGTCTTGCCCTTTCCCGGGGCGACGTCGTTCACCGCGGCCATGCCCGCGGAGACGGCGGCGCCCACCGCGAGCCCGGTGAGGAACCGCGCGACCGCGAGCACGAGCACCGAACCTGCCGTCGCGAAGAGGACGCACGCCATGATGCCCAGCGCGAGCGCGGGCAGCAGGACCGGTTTGCGCCCGATCCGGTCCGAGAGCACGCCCGCGACCAGGAGCGCGGCGAGCAGGCCCGCGATGTAGCACGCGAAGACGAATGTCAGGACGCCGGCGGAGAAGCCGAGTTCGCGTTGCCACAGCACGTAGACCGGGGTCGGGGCGTTGGACAGGACGAACACGGCGAGGACCGGCCAGGCGGCGAGCCAGGCGGTGCGTTTCACGATCTCCTCCTAGTTCGAGTTTTGTCGTACTAGTTGGAAGATAGTCGAACTGGCCCTTAGTACGATATTATTCGTACTGTGACGGAGGAGACGTTGCCGCAGCCGGCCCGGGAGGACCTGCGCCTAGAGGTGGTGCTGTCCGCGCTGAGCGACCCCCTGCGGCTCGGGATGGTGCGGAAGTTGCTGCTGGAGTCGCCGGGCGTGCCGCGCTCGTGCGGCTGGTTCGGGATCGACCGCCCGAAGTCGACGCTGACCCACCACTTCAAGCTGCTGCGCGAGGCCGGCGTGACGACCCAGCGGCAGTACGGCCTGGAGCGCCGCAGCGAGGTGCGCGTCGCCGACCTCGACGCGCGGTTCCCGGGCTTGCTCGACCTGGTGCGGAACTGGGAGCCGCCTACAGCGGCAGCTTGAAGCCCAGGTGGGTGGCCTCGAAGCCGAGCCGCTCGTAGAAGCGGTGCGCGCGGGTGCGGGAGGCGTCGGAGGTGAACTGCACCAGCGCGCAGCCCCGCCGCCGGGACTCCTCGACCGCCCACTCCATCAGCGCCGCCCCGAGCCCGCCGCCGCGCTGGTCGGACCGCACCCGCACGCCCTCGACCAGCGCCCGCGTCGCGCCGCGGCGGGACAGGCCCGGGATGAACGTCAGCTGCAGCGTGCCCACCACCTCGCCGTCCCGCTCCGCGACCACCAGCAGCTGGCCGGGATCGGCGTCGATCGCCTCGAACGCCCGCAGGTAGGCCGGGTCGCCGGGCGCTTCCCGCTGCGCGCCGAGGTCGTCGTCGGCCAGCATCGCCACGATCTCCTCGACATCGGAGCGCCGAGCACGTCTAATGTGGATCTCACTCACGACAGTCGAGTATGGCACCGGCGCCGAAGGAGGAGTCCCCCTTGACCACGCTCCGCTCCAGCACCGTCGCGGACATCCTCCGGCGCAGCGCCGCGCGCTGGCCTGCCCGTGTCGCGCTGAAGTTCGCCGACCGGGCCTGGACCTACGCCGAACTCGACGCGGCCGTCACCCGCGCCGCCGCGCACCTGCTCGGCCTGGGACTGGCCAAGGGCGACCGGGTCGCCGCGTACGGCAAGAACTCCGACGCCTACCTGATCGGCTTCCTCGCCTGCGCCCGCGCCGGGCTCGTGCACGTGCCCGTCAACTACAACCTGACCGGCGACGAGCTGGCCTACCTGGTGGAGCAGTCCGGCAGCCGAGTCGCGCTCGCCGACCCCGCACTGGCGGGCAACCTGCCGCCGCTGGAGCAGGTGGTGCCGCTGCGCGACGCCGAGGGCGCGCTGGTCGCGCTGTCCGGTGAGGCGCCCGCGCTGGACGTCGACGTGGCCGACGGCGACCTCGTGCAGCTGCTGTACACCTCCGGCACGACGTCCCGCCCCAAGGGCGCGATGATGACCCACCGCGCGCTGGTGCACGAGTACCTCTCGTGCATCACCGGCCTCGACCTCACCGCGGACGACGACCCGCTGCACGTCATGCCGCTCTACCACTCGGCGCAGATGCACGTGTTCCTCGTGCCGTGGCTGGCCGTCGGCGCGACGAACACCCTGCTGGAAACCCCGGATCCGACGGACATCCTGCGCAGGCTCGCCGAGGACCGGCACGGCGCGTTCTTCGCCGCGCCGACGCTGTGGGTCGCGCTGGCCAACCACCCCGACTTCGGCTCGCGGGACCTGAGCGCGCTGCGCAAGGCGTACTACGGCGCGTCGATCATGCCGGGGCCGGTGCTCGACCGCCTCCGCCAGGCCATGCCGGAGCTCGGTTTCTACAACTGCTTCGGGCAGTCCGAAATCGGCCCGCTGGCGACGATCCTGCGCCCGGAGGACCACGCCGAGCGCCCCGACTCGGCGGGCCGTCCGGCGCTGTTCGTGGAGCTGCGGGTGGTGGACGCCGAGGGCAACGACGTGGCGCCGGGCGAGTCCGGCGAATGCGTCTACCGGAGCCCCCAGCTGTGCGAGGGGTACTGGGACAAGCCAGACGAGACGGCGGAAGCCTTCCATGGAGGCTGGTTCCACTCCGGCGATCTGGTGCGGATCGACGAAGAGGGCTACATCTACGTCGTCGACCGCATCAAGGACGTGATCAACACCGGCGGCGTGCTGGTGGCGTCCCGCGAGGTCGAGGACGCGCTCTACACGCACCCGGCGGTCGCCGAAGCCGCGGTGATCGGCGTCCCGGACGAGAAGTGGATCGAAGCGATCACCGCGGTCGTGGTGTCCAAAGAGGACGTCGCGCCGGAGGAGCTGATCGCGCACGTCCGGGCACGGCTGTCCGCGTTCAAGGTGCCGAAGGCGGTCCGGTTCGTCCCGGACCTGCCGCGCAACGCCTCGGGCAAGATCCTCAAGCGCGAGCTGCGGGAGCAGTTCTCCTGAGCTCGTCGCCGATCAGGCTGTCCACAGTGTCGTCGCCGCCCGGCCGGGACGCGTCACGCATCGCCTTCGCCGCGGCGGCGTCGTTGGTGTCCGGCGGCACGACCAGCAGCGTCAGGCGGCGCATGCCCGTGCCGACCAGCGTGACGGTGCCGGGGCGCTGCGACCGGAACCCGTCCAGCCGCACCGTGCGCCCGCCGGTGGCGAGCTTGGTGCCTGCGGAGTCCCAGCCGTCCAGGTGGTAGGTCGACCGCTCGACGGCGCCCAGCCGGGTCGCCAGCGCCGCGAGCAGCGCGGGCAATTCGGCGGACAGGTCCCGGGACCTGGGCCACCACGCGCCGTCGACCTGCCCGGTGGTGGCCGCCTCCGGCTTCAGCGTCATGCGCAGACTCGGCCCGGGCTGCCCGGCGGCCGTGGAAGTGGTGGATTCGGGTGAACCCGACGTCATGCCGGCGCTCCCGTCCCCGGCCGGAAGAACGGCCGGTGTGGTGCCGGAAAGTCCCGGCACCACGAACACTACACGGTCCGCAGCGGTGCGCCCGTTTCGTGCAGGTGCCGCAACACTTCGCGGTAGGACTGCACCAGGCCGGTCTCGCGGTAGGAGATCCCGTGCGCGGCGCAGAACCGCCGCACGATGGGCTGCGCGTGCCGCAGGTGCGGCCGGGGCATGCTGGGGAACAGGTGGTGCTCGATCTGGTAATTCAGCCCGCCGAGCAGGAAGTCGGTGAACCGGCCGCCGCGGATGTTGCGCGACGTCAGCACCTGCTTGCGCAGGAAGTCCGGTGACTCGCCGGTCACCGTCGGCATGCCCTTGTGGTTCGGGGCGAACGAGCATCCCATGTAGACACCCCAGAGCGCCTGGTGCACCACGACGAACAACACGGCGACGCCGGGCGACAGGACGAGGAACACGGCGGCGAGGTACCCCACGGTGTGGGCGACCAGCAGCGCGCCTTCGAGGCGCCGGGCCCTGGTCTCGCCCCGCCACACCGAACGGATGCCGGAGGCGTGCAGGCTCAGCCCCTCCAGCGTGAGCAGCGGGAAGAACAACACCGCCTGGTGCTTGGCCATCCAGCGGAGGAAACCCTGTTTGCGGCTCGCCTGCCTGCGGGTGAAGGCCAGCGCAGCGATGTCCAGGTCCGGGTCGTGTTCCTCGTGGTTGGGGTTCGCGTGGTGCCGGTTGTGCCCGGAGATCCACGACTGGTAGCTCATGCCGATCAGGCCGCCGTGCAGAGTCCCGAGCGCGTCGTTGGGGCGGCGCGTCCGGAAGATCTGCTTGTGCCCGGCGTCGTGCCCGAGGAACGCCAGCTGTGCCGAGACCACGGCGAGCAGCGCGGCGATCAGCAACTGCCACCAGCTGTCGCCGAGGAAGGCGAAGGCCGTCCAGGCGCCGGCGAAGACGAGGAGCGTGGTCGCAATCCGGCGGGCGTAGTAGCCGTGGCGTCGCCGCAGCAGCCCCGCGGCGCGGATCTCGCGTGACAGGGCGGCGTAGTCGCTGCCGGTCTTGGACGACGTGGGCGCCGTGGCGCCGGTCACCGGCGGCGGGTCGGGGCGGACGTCGGCGCCGCGAAGCGGACGTGCCGCGCGGGGGTGACGTCCACCTCGCCCGCGGTCCGCGCGGGCTCCTCGACCAGGGGGTGGCTGAACAGGACGGGCGCGGCCGCGTCCGGGGTACGGGTGTGACGGGTGGTCTGCATCAAGGTGAGCTCCTGGAGGGGTGGCCGGCGCCGTCCGGCGCGGCAGCCAAGTGGTGAGGACGGCCGGCCCGGGGAACAGCCCGTGACCGGCGGAGTCGATGGCAGCGGGGGGCGAGCATCAGCATCGCAGCAGGTTCACCGTTCCGGTGCTCCTCGCAACCGGCGTCGACGGCGACCGAACCCGCCCGCCGGCACCCACCCTACGCGAAGTCGCGTCCGGCCGTCCTCGCCGCCCGCTCAGGCCACCGAGTAGCGCCGCACCCCGTCCTCGACGAGCAGCGCCAGCTTGCCCTGGTGCACCAGCAGGTCGAGGTGCGCCGCGGTCTCCAGGACGGCCAGCATCTGGTTGAACACGTCCAGCTCGCCCAGCTTGCGCTGCCGTCGCGTCCAACCCAGCCGCAGCGCGGACTCGTACGCGGTCGCGGCACCGTCCACAATGGTCGTCCCGATGACGTCGAGCCGCTGGGCGTGGTGGTCCAGCAGCTCGTCGACCCTGGCGTGCACGCTGTCGGCCACCGGGCCGTGCGCGGGCAGCATCCGCCGGTCCGGCATGCCCCGCACCAGGCGCAGCGAGTCCAGGAAGTCGCGCAGCGGCATCTCCGCCACCGCGGGCTGGAAACCGATCGACGGCGTGATGTGCGGCAGCACGTGGTCGCCGGTGAACATCAGCCCCGCCGCGCCGTCGTCGAACACGACGTGCCCGGCCGTGTGCCCCGGCGTGTGCACGACGTCGAGCTGCCTGCTGGGCAGCACGGACCGGCGGCCCGGCGTGAGCCACTCGTCGGGCCGCTCCCAGATCGACGCCTCCGTGTTGCGGCCGTGGATCTCGAACACCCGCACCAGTTCGTCGGCCACCGGATCCGCGCCGCACATGCGCAGCGACCGGATCTGCCCGATGAGCGGCACCACGTCCGGGTCCGCCGTCATGCGCAGCGACGGTTCCTCCAGCGCGCCCAGCGCGATCCGTCCGCCGAACTCCCGCCGCAGCGCGACCGCCTGCGTGTAGTGGTCGCGGTGCACGTGGGTGACCAGGAACTGGCTCACGTCACCGAGTTCCGCGCCCAGCCCCTTGAGCGCGGCGGCGAGCTGCTCGCGCGCCTCGTCCAGCGCCCACCCCGAATCGATGAGGACCAGGTCCGACCCCTCGGTGAGGGCGTAGACGTTGACGGCCCGCAGCCCGTCGTTCGGCAGCGGCAACGGGATCCGGTGCACGCCCGGCGCCACGGTGTACAGGCCGGGCTCGCTCCACTCGGCGCTGCCTTCCGGAGTTGCTTCCACGAGACCTCATCGTCCTTTCCGACCCGGGAAATTTCACTTTGGAACTTCCCGGGTGGAATGTCCACCTGCCGTGGTTGAGACCCGTGTCACCCCGGCCGCAGCGCGGTGTCCACGGTCAGCGCCGCGGCGAGCACCAGGCTCGCCAGCGGATCAGTGAGCTGCGCGAACACCTCCACGACGTAGTCGCGGCCGTCCCCGTCCGCCGCGCGCGCCACTTCCCGCCCGGAGGCGTCGGTGATGCTGAACTCCCGCGCCCGCCGGTGCTCCAGCACCCCCGCCGCGCGGCCGTGGGCCGACAGGGTGAACCGGTCCGGCCCGTCGGGCTCGATTCCGCCGATCGGCGTGCCGTCCGCGCGCGTCACCAGAAAGCGCGAGTCGTGCGCCCGCACTTTCAGCACGACACTTCCGCCGGAGTCGCGCACGGCGAAACAGTTCGGGCGGAAGCGGGCGGATCCGGTGAGCGCCCACAACGCTTTCCGGAACGTGCCGTGATCGGCTTCCGCGACACTTCCCAGCGGCCGTCCGTGCTGGTCCCGCACGCCGGGTCCGGCCGCCCCGGCACGGTGGCTGACCACCAGGAAGGGCTCGGTGAACAGGGTGCCACCGCCCGCGTGCCGCGAACCGCTCGTCATGCCCGTCAAGGTTAGCCAGCGGAAATCAAGAACGGGAGACGACCGGGGAATTGCGGAGAAATGTCCGGTTGACC
The DNA here is from genome assembly GCF_000473265.1 of Amycolatopsis thermoflava N1165. Classification (NCBI taxonomy): domain Bacteria; kingdom Bacillati; phylum Actinomycetota; class Actinomycetes; order Pseudonocardiales; family Pseudonocardiaceae; genus Amycolatopsis; species Amycolatopsis thermoflava. Next base: position 4,215,671 of record NZ_KI421511.1, on the reverse strand, counting down.
GGATTTACCGACATCGGCGCCTTTCCGCTATTTCTCCCGGCGCCATTTTCCGGGCCGCGCGCGGGGCCGCGGCGCGACCGGCGGGGCGGCCTTGGAGAATCGGGGTGTGAGCGAACACGTCTGGCCACCCGGTGCGGCCACCGCGGTGGGATCGATGCCCGGCGCCGACCCCGCGGAGGCGGCCGCCGTCGTCTTCGGCGAGCTGCCCGACTTCCCGCACCTGCCGGAACTGCCTGCCCGGGGCGTCGGCGCGGACCTGATCGGCCGCACCGCCGCGATGCTGGTGGACCTCGCGATCGAGGTCGTGCCCAGCGGCTACCGGGTCGCGGCGCGGCCGGGGCGCGACCACCGGCGCGCGGTCGACCTGCTGCGCTGGGACCTCGACGCGGTCACCGAGGCGGGTGCCGCGCCCGTGATCAAGACGCAGCTGGCCGGGCCGTGGACGCTGGCCGCCGGGATCGAGTTGCCGCGCGGGCACCGCGTGCTCACCGACCGCGGCGCGGTGCGGGAGTTCGCCGAATCGGCGCTGGAGGGGCTCGCCGCCCACGTCGGGGAGCTCAAGGCGCGCACCGGCGCGGAGGTCGTGGTCCAGTTCGACGAGCCGACCCTGCCGGCCGTGCTCGCCGGTTCGCTGCCGACGCCGTCGGGATACGGCACCGTCCCGGCGGTCCCCGAGCAGGAGGCGCGGGAACTGCTGAGCCGCGTGATCGAGCGGGCGGGCGAGCTGACCGGGCAGCCGGTCGTCGTGCACTGCTGCGCCGCGCGTCCGCCGGTCGGACTCCTGCACGCCGCGGGCGCGGGGGCGCTGGCGATCGACGCGACGCTGCTCGGCGGAGCGCCCTCGACGCTGCTCGACGAGCTGGGGGAGGCCTGGGACAGCGGGACCGTGCTGTTCCTCGGCCTGGTGCCGGCGCTGGAGCCGGCCAGGCGGCCCGCGTTGCGGGAGCTGGCACAGCCCGCGCTGGCACTGGCCGACCGGCTCGGGTTCAACCGCTCGACGCTGGCCGACCGCGCGGTGCCGACGCCGACGTGCGGCTTCGCCGGGGCGACCGCGGACTGGGTGCGCCGCGCGCTGAAGCTGACCACGGATCTGGGCAAAGCGTTCGTGGAGCCGCCGGAAGGCTGGTAGGACCTACCCGATGCGATGGTTTCGACGACGGCGCCCGGAGGACGAGCTGCCCGACCCGCGCACGGCGTGGCCGGAGCAGGCGGTGCCGGACGACCCGGTGGCGGCCGCGGAACGCTTCTGGCGCCGCTGGGCGGAGATGCTGCCGGGGATCAGCGCGGCCCTGGGCGACCGCGAGCCGCAGCGCGTCGAGGGCGAGCTGGCCGCGGCCGTCGCCGAGCTGCACCCGCACCTGCACGTGTCACTCGAACGAGGGCAGCGGGCCATCTACGCCCTCGTGGTGAGCGGGCAGGAGGACCCGGCGCTGCGGCCGTTCACCGACGCGTGGAAGGCCGCCGCGCCGCCCGAGGACGCGATCTGGGAGTACCACGATTCGGTGCCGCCGGTGCCCGATCCGACGGGCGTGACGGTGAACCTCGGGACGCGCTCGGTCGCGCTGGCCGACGTCCGGGTCGCGGCGCAGGTGGACGAGGCCGAGGGGGTGGTCGACGTCGCGGTCCACCACCCGCTGCTGGGTGAACTCGACGCGGCCGCGCGGTCGGCGATGACGTTCCTGCCGCTGGACGCCACGCTCGGCGAACGCCTCGCGGCGGAACGGTTACGCAGGGTGGAGACGGCCGAGACCGAGCCCGCCGGTGCCATCACGCTCCTCGAACTGCGTGACCTGGTCCGTGGTCTGGACGAGGAACGCCCGGAAACTGTCGGTGGTGCTGACTAAGCTGACGGACTGTGAGTGAGACTCCAGCCGCACAGGACGTCACCGAGGTCCCCGCCGATGTCCGCGAGCGCCACGGCGCGCTCGCGGAAGAGGTGCGCGGGCACCAGTTCCGGTACTACGTGCTGGACTCGCCGGTCATCAGTGACGGCGAGTTCGACGCGCTGCTCAAGGAGCTGGAGCGGCTGGAGTCGGAGTACCCGGGCCTGGCGACGCCGGATTCGCCGACCCAGAACGTCGGCGGCACGTTCTCCACCGACTTCGTCGCGGTCGACCACCTCGAACGCATGATGAGCCTGGACAACGTCTTCGACGAGGAGGAGTTGCGGGCGTGGGTGGACCGGGTGGAGCGCGAGGTCGGCGGGTCCACGCAGTACCTGTGCGAGCTCAAGATCGACGGGCTGGCCATCAACCTGCTGTACGAGAAGGGGCGGCTGGTCCGCGGGCTCACCCGCGGCGACGGGCGGACCGGTGAGGACGTCACGCTCAACGTCCGCACCCTCGAGCAGGTGCCGGAGACGCTGACCGGCACCGACGAGTACCCGGTGCCCGACCTGGTCGAGGTGCGCGGCGAGGTGTTCTTCCGGGTCGAGGACTTCGCGGAGCTCAACGCCCGGCTGGTCGAGGCGGGCAAGCCGCCGTTCGCGAACCCGCGCAACACCGCGGCCGGATCGTTGCGGCAAAAGGACCCGAAGGTCACGCGCAGCCGCAAGCTGCGGCTGATCTGCCACGGCCTCGGCAAGCGCGAAGGTTTCGAGCCCGCCCGGCAGTCGGAGGCCTACGAGGCGCTGGCGGCGTGGGGGCTGCCGGTGTCCAGCCACACGAAGGTCGTCGACAAGGCGTCCGAACTGCTGGACCACATCCGGTACTGGGGCGAGCACCGGCACGACGCCGAGCACGAGATCGACGGCATCGTGGTGAAGGTCGACCAGGTGTCGCTGCAGCGGCGGCTGGGCAGCACGTCCCGCGCGCCGCGGTGGGCCATCGCCTACAAGTACCCGCCGGAGGAGGCGACCACCCGGCTGCTCGACATCCAGGTCAACGTCGGCCGCACCGGGCGGGTCACGCCGTTCGCGGTGATGGAGCCGGTGAAGGTGGCCGGGTCGACGGTGGCGATGGCGACGCTGCACAACGCGCAGGAGGTCAAGCGCAAGGGCGTGCTGATCGGCGACCGCGTGGTGATCCGCAAGGCGGGCGACGTGATCCCCGAGGTGCTCGGCCCCGTGGTCGACGTGCGCACCGGCGACGAGCGCGAGTTCATCATGCCCACGTTCTGCCCGGAGTGCGGCACGAAGCTGGCGCACCAGAAGGAGGGCGACGTCGACATCCGCTGCCCCAACGCGCGGTCGTGTCCCGCGCAGTTGCGGGAGCGGCTGTTCCACCTGGCCGGGCGCGGCGCGTTCGACATCGAGATGCTGGGCTACGAGGCGGCGACGGCGCTGCTGGAGTCCGGTGTGGTCGTCGACGAGGGCGACATCTTCGACCTGGACGAGGAGAAGCTGGGCCGGGTGGAGCTGTTCCGCACCAAGGCGGGGGAGCTGTCGGCGAACGGGCGCAAGCTGCTGGCCAACCTGGACAGCGCGAAAGACCGTCCACTGTGGCGCGTGCTGGTGGCGTTGTCGATCCGGCACGTCGGCCCCACCGCGGCGCAGGCGCTGGCGCGCGAGTTCGGCTCGCTGGAGGCGATCGAGAACGCCGACGAGGCCGCGATGGCCGATGTGGACGGCGTCGGCCCGACGATCGCCGGGGCGTTGCGGGAGTGGTTCGCCGTCGACTGGCACCGCGAGGTGGTGGAGAAGTGGCGCCGCGCGGGGGTCCGGATGGCGGAGGAGCGCGACGAGTCGGTGCCGCGCACGCTGGAGGGCCTGTCGATCGTGGTGACCGGTTCGCTGAACACCTTCTCACGCGACGAGGCCAAGGAGGCGATCATGTCGCGCGGCGGCAAGGCCGCGGGCTCGGTGTCGAAGAAGACGGCGTTCGTCGTGGTCGGCGACGCGCCGGGGTCCAAGTACGACAAGGCGGTGCAGCTGAAGGTCCCGATCCTCGACGAGGGCGGTTTCCAGGTGCTGCTGGACCGCGGCCCCGAGGCAGCCGCCGAGGTGGCGTTGCCGACGGAGGAGCCGGCCGGTGAGTGAGGCGCACGCCAGAGCGGTAGGGCCGGCCGTTGTGTCCGTCGTGATCTCAGCCGGAGGTGGCCGGTGAGCGAGGTGTCCGTAAGACCGGCGCGCCCCGAGGAGTATGCGGCCGTCGGCACCTTGACCGCGTCCGCCTACCTCGCGGACGGCCTGATCACCGCGGACGACGACTACGTGCGTGAACTGACCGACGCCGCCCACCGCGCCCAGCATGCCGAACTCCTGGTCGCCACCGACGACGACGGCCTGCTCGGCTCGGTCACGATCGTCCACCCGGGAACGCACTACTCCGAAATCGCCCGCGACGGTGAGCTGGAGTTCCGGATGCTGGCCACCGCACCGGCCGCCCGGGGCCGCGGCGTCGGCGAGGCCCTCACGCGAGCGGTGCTCGACCGGGCGCGTGCCATCGGCGCCCGCGCCGTGGTGATGTCCAGTCTGGACGCCATGCAGACCGCCCACCGCCTCTACACCCGGCTCGGTTTCAGCCGCCTGCCGGAGCGGGATTGGGAGCCGTTGCCGGGCTTGTGGCTGCGGGCTTTCCGGCTGCCTCTGTGAGGCGCTGACGCGGAGCCGGTGCCGGTCCGTGGCGCTGGTCAGGCCGCCTCGAGGAGCGGGTGGGTTTCGCCGGCGGCAGGTTCGGGAACCGTTGCCGGGCTCATGGTTGCGGGCTCTCCGGTTGCATCTGTGAGGCCTGACGCGGAGCCTGTCCCGGCGCCGAGGCGCCAGCCCGCCGCATCGCCTCTACACCCGGCTCGGGTCAGCCGGCGGGCTCGGGAGCTGCCACCCCGGCCGGGGCCGCATCTTCAGCAGCAATCGCGGCGGTCCGCTGCTCGATCGCATGCACCACCGCCGCCATGTCCTCCGCGGCGTGGCCCAACCGGAGCGTCTCCCCGTACAGCTCGTGGCACACGTCCAGCAGCGGGGACGCCAGCCCCGCCCCGCGAGCAGCCTCCGCGACCAGCTGGTTGTTCTTCAGCACGTCCGCGATCGCCGCCTGCACCCCGAAATCCCGCGCCACCAGCTTCGCCACCTTCACCCGGGACACGTCACTCGCCATCGGGCCCGCGTCCAGCACCTCCACGAACCGCGCCAAGTCCAGGCCCTGCCGCTCCGCGAAGTGCGTCGCCTCGGCCAGGCCCGTCACCATCGTGATCAGGTACAGGTTCACCGCGAGCTTCATCAGCAACGCGCCCGGCACCGGCCCGCACTCCACCACCTGACGGCACACCGGCGCCAGCAACGGCCCCACCTCGGCCACCGCCCCCGGCTCGCCCGCCAGCATCGCCACCAGCTGCCCCGCCTCGGCCGGCTTCCGCGACCCCGACACCGGCGCCTCGACGTACCGGCCACCCGCCGCGGCGACATCGGCCGCCAGCCCGCGCGAATACTCCGGCGACGTCGTCCCCATGTGCACGACGGTCCGCCCGCCGACGTTCGCCGCGAACCCGCTCCCGCCGCGGCCCAGCGCGGTATCCACCGCCACGCCGTCGGCGAGCATCAGGAACACCACGTCCGCCCGGCGGCACACCTCCGCCGCGCTCCCGGCGACCGCCGCCCCCGCCGCGCGCAGCACCTCGGCCTTCGCGGCGGTCCGGTTCCACACCACGAGCGGCGCGCCCGCGCGGACGAGGTTCAGCGCCATCGGCGTGCCCATCGTGCCCAGCCCCAGGAAACCCAGCTCCATGTCAGCACACTAGCGCGCGACTATGACAGTTGTCATGGTCCGGTCAGGTGCCCGATCAGCTCGATCAGCTGCCGCCGGAAGGCCGCGTCGTCGCCGAGTGCGCCGATCACCGACGAGTCCTCCCGCGCGATCTGCTCGGAGGTGGCCAGCACCTCTTCGCCCGCCGGGGTGAGCCGTGCCAGGGAGCGGCGGCCGTCGAGTGGATCGGGCACGCGCGTGACGTAGCCGGACCTGGACAGCCGGTCCAGGGTGCGGCTCATCGTCTGGTCCGTCACCTGGCACCGGCGGGCCAGCGCGCGCTGCGACAACGGCCCGCCGCGCAGGGTGTGCAACGCGATCAGCCCGGCGTGCGACAGCCCGAGCGTCTCCAGCCGCGCCGTCCACCGCTGCTCGACCAGCCGCGCCGCGGCGGACAGCAGTCGCCCGGTCGGCCAGGACGCCATCCCTTCCGCAGCCTCGGCAGATGTCCGATTTGCCGGGCCTTCCTCTGCGGGCAACCGCACCTCCCGGTAATGTTCAGCCTGCTGAACAACTCTCCGATCCCTAGGACTGTATTAGCCCATGAGGACCGCACGCCGGCTCGTCCCCGCCCTGCTCGTCGTCGCCTGGCTGGCGCTCGGGGGCTTCGGCGGCCCCTACGCCGGCAAGCTGAGCGACGTCGCCACCAACGACAACTCCGCCTTCCTCCCGGCGTCCGCCGAATCCACCCGCGCCCTCGACGAGCAGCGCACGTTCAGCACCGACCAGACGCTCCCGGCGATCGTCGTCGCCGAGCGGACGAGCGGCGTCGCGCCCCAGGACAACGCGTTCCTCACCGACGCCGCGGCCCGCATCCAGGCCATCCCCGGAGTCACGCAGGTCGCGAGCCCGCGGCCGTCGCAGGACGGCCAGGCCCTCGAACTCACCGTCTCCGTCCTCGTCGGCGGCGAACCCGGCGAGGTCGTCGAGCAGATCCGCGCCGAACTCCGCCAGGCGCCGCCGGGGCTGACCGTCCTCGTCGCCGGACCGGCCGCGCAGATCGCGGACCTGGTCACCGCTTTCGGCGGCATCGACGGCCTCCTCCTGCTGGTCGCCGGGCTCGTCGTGGCGCTGATCCTGGTCGTGGTCTACCGCAGCCCGCTGCTGCCCGTCGTCGTGCTGCTCTCCGCCGTCTTCGCGCTCGGGCTGGCCAGCCTGGTCGTCTACCTGCTCGCCGACCACGACGTCCTCACCCTCAACGGCCAGAGCCAGGGCATCCTGTTCATCCTCGTCTTCGGCGCGGCCACCGACTACGCGCTCCTCCTGGTCTCCCGGTTCCGCGAGCAGCTGCGCGACACCGAGAGCCGGCACGAAGCGGTCGAACTCGCCTGGCGCGCCACCCTGCCGCCGATCGCCGCGTCGGCCGGAACCGTCGTGCTCGGCGTGCTCTGCCTGCTGTTCTCCGACCTGCAGTCCAACCGCGGCCTCGGTCCGGTCGCCGCGATCGGCATCGCCGCCGCGTTCCTCGCGTCCGTCACGTTCCTGCCGGCCGCGCTCGCCCTGCTCGGCCGCGCCGCGTTCTGGCCGGTCCGGCCCAAGCTCGGCTCGCCGCACCCGGAGTCGCGCGGCATCTGGGGCCGGATCGCCAACGCCGTCGCGGCCAAACCGCGTGCGATCTGGATCGGCACCACCGTCCTGCTGCTGGTCGGCGCCGCGTTCGTCCCGCAGCTCAAGGCGGGCGGTGTCGCGCAGTCCGACCTGTTCCTCACGCCGGTCGACTCGGTCGCCGGCCAGGAGGTACTGGCCAGGCACTTCCCCGGCGGGTCCGGCTCGCCGACCACGATCATCACCAACGAATCCCAGGCCAAGGCGGTGACCCAGGCCGCCAGGGTGGACGGCGTGGCCCAGGTCGCGGCGGCGCCGAACGTGGTCAACGGCCGGGTCCAGGTCATCGCGATCCTCACTGACGCCGCCGACTCCGAAGCCGCGCTCGACACCGTCGGCCGCGTCCGGCAGGCCGTGCACGCGGTGCCCGGCGCGGACGCCGTCGTCGGCGGCACGACCGCCATCCAGCTGGACACGCAGGAGACCTCCGAGCGGGACCGGGCGGTGATCATCCCGATCGTCCTCGTGGTGATCTTCGTGGTGCTCGCGTTGCTGCTGCGCGCCCTGCTCGCGCCGCTGCTGCTGATCGCGACCGTCGTGCTGTCCTTCGCCGCCACCATGGGCGTGTCCGCGCTCGTGTTCAACCACCTGCTGGACTTCCCCGGCGCGGACCCGGCGGTGCCGCTGTTCGGGTTCGTCTTCCTGGTGGCGCTCGGGATCGACTACAACATCTTCCTGATGACCCGGGTGCGCGAGGAGGCCGTCCGGACGAACACGCACGACGGCACGCTGCGCGGTCTCACACTCACCGGCGGCGTGATCACCTCGGCCGGGGTGGTGCTCGCCGCCACCTTCGCGGCGCTGGCGGTCATCCCGATCCTGTTCCTGGCCCAGATCGCGTTCATCGTCGCGTTCGGCGTCCTGCTCGACACCCTGATCGTGCGGTCGCTGCTGGTGCCCGCCCTGACGCTGGACGTCGGACGGCGGATCTGGTGGCCGTCGAAGGTGCCGTGATCAGCCGTCGAGCACGACGGCGACGATCCCGGCCAGGTGCGCGAGGCGCGCGACCTCGGCGGCCCGGAACATCGGGCCGCCGGGACGGCCCACGAGCAGCGCCTTGTCCGGCTTGCCCAGCGGCGTCGCGGCCAGTTCGGTGCCCAGCTCCTGCCAGGTTTCCGGCACCCAGGAGTCCTCCGAGTCGAGGATGGTCGCGCGCTCCAGCGGCAGCCACGGCAGGTCGGTGATCGGCGCCTCGGGCGCCGCGCTGGAGGAGGCCAGGCGGTCCACACCCGGCTCGCTGACCGACACCACGATCGCCCAGCCCGCGCGGATGATCCGCGGCACGCCCTCGACCAGGACCGACAGCCCGGACGCCGGCTGCGCGGCGATCTCCTCGACCAGTTCCAGCTCGCGGTGGGTGTCCAGCACACCGGCGTACGGCCGCACCGCGTCGACCTCGACGCCCTCCACGCTCTCCGCCGCGGTGATCACGGCGTCCGGCAGCCTGCCGGAGGGCAGTTCGACGACCATGTCGTCGATCGCGACACCACCGCCGCGCTCGACCACGTCCACCGAGAGGATGTCCGCCCCGATCATGCCGAGAGCCGTCGCGACCGCTCCGAGGGTTCCTGGCGTGTCCGGGAGCTGCACCCGGATCAGGAAGGACAACGTGAACCCCTCTCGGGTCCGGCGCTCCCGCCTTGCCGGGGAGCGCAACCGGCCGCTGATTGTGACAGACGAAGGCCGTCACGGGGAGCCATCGTCTGAGTACCGAGACCGGATTGCGAGCCCGCCGTGCACAACCCGGTCGAGGTCGCAAGGCCCGCCGCCATAGACTTGTGACTTACCGAAACGCCGATCCGCACACCCCGGGAGTCACCCGCGTGCCCAACATTTCCCGCGACGAGGTCGCGCACCTGGCCAAGCTCGCCAGGCTCGCGGTCACCGACGACGAGCTGAACGTTTTCGCAGGTCAGCTCGACCAGATCCTGGACGCGGTTGCCAAGGTCAGCGAAGTCGCAGCCGACGACGTGCCGCCGACCTCGCACGCCGTGCCGCTCACGAACGTCTTCCGCGAGGACGTGGTCCGGCCCGGGCTGACCCAGCAGCAGGCGCTGGCCGGTGCGCCGGCCGCCGAAGAGGGCCGCTTCCGGGTGCCGCGGATCCTGGGGGAGGAACAGTGACCGACCTAACACGGCTGTCGGCCGCCGAGCTGGCCGAGAAGATCCACGCGCGTGAGGTGTCCGCCGCGGAGGTCACGCAGGCGCACCTGGACCGCATCGGCGAGGTCGACGACCACGTCCACGCGTTCCTCAACGTCGACGCCGACGGCGCGCTCGCGGCCGCCCGTGAGGTCGACGCCGCGCTGGCCGACGGCCAGGCCCCGGCCTCGCCGATCGCCGGTGTCCCGCTCGCCCTCAAGGACGTGCTGACCACCCAGGGCCTGCCCACCACCTGCGGTTCGAAGACCCTGGAGAACTGGATCCCGCCGTACGACTCGACGGTCACGCGCAAGCTGCGCGAGGCGGGCGTGCCGATCCTGGGCAAGACCAACATGGACGAGTTCGCGATGGGCTCCTCCACCGAGAACTCGGCGTTCGGCCCGACGCACAACCCGTGGGACCACGGCCGCATCCCGGGCGGCTCCGGCGGTGGGTCGGCCGCGTCGCTCGCCGCCTTCGAGGCGCCGCTGGCGATCGGCACCGACACCGGCGGCTCGATCCGCCAGCCGGGCGCGGTCACCGGCACGGTCGGCGTGAAGCCGACGTACGGCGGGGTGTCCCGCTACGGGCTGGTGGCGTTCTCGTCCTCGCTCGACCAGGCCGGGCCGTGCGCCCGCACCGTGCTCGACGCCGCGCTGCTGCACGAGGTCATCGGCGGCTGGGACCCGCTCGACTCGACCTCCATCAACGCGCCGGTGCCGCCGGTCGTCGCCGCCGCCCGCGAGGGCCTGCGCGGCGACCTCAAGGGCATCAAGGTCGGCGTGGTCAAGGAGTTCAGCGGCGAGGGCTACCAGGCCGGTGTCCAGCGCTCGTTCGAGGGCGCGGTCGAGCAGCTCACGGCGCTCGGCGCCGAGGTCGTCGAGGTGTCCTGCCCGAACTTCGTCTACGCGCTGCCCGCGTACTACCTGATCGCGCCGAGCGAGGCGTCGTCGAACCTGGCCCGGTTCGACGCCATGCGCTACGGCCTGCGGGTCGCCGACGACGGTTCGCACAGCGCCGAAGAGGTCATGTCGGCCACGCGCGAGGCCGGGTTCGGCCCCGAGGTCAAGCGCCGCATCATGCTCGGCACGTACGCGCTCTCCTCCGGCTACTACGACGCGTACTACGGCTCGGCGCAGAAGGTGCGCACGCTGATCTCCCGCGACTTCGCGGCCGCGTTCGAGAAGGTGGACGTGCTGGTCTCGCCGACCACCCCGACCACCGCGTTCAAGATCGGCGAGCGGGTCGACGACCCGATGGCCATGTACCTGGCCGACCTGTGCACGATCCCGGCCAACCTGGCGGGCAACGCCGCCATGAGCGTGCCCAGTGGACTGTCCGATGAGGACGGGCTGCCGGTCGGCCTGCAGATCATGGCCCCGGCGCTCGCCGACGACCGGCTCTACCGGGTCGGCGCCGCCTACGAGGTCGCGCGCGGGTCGATCATCGACCGGGTTCCGGAGCTGAAGGGAGTCTCGGCGTGACCGCCGTTGCCGAAGTGATGGACTACGCCGAGGTCGTCGAGCGGTTCGACCCGGTGCTCGGGCTCGAGGTCCACGTCGAGCTGAACACCAAGACGAAGATGTTCTGCGGCTGCGCCAACGAGTTCGGCGGCGAGCCCAACACCCACGTGTGCCCGACCTGCCTCGGCCTGCCCGGCGCGCTGCCGGTGCTCAACGGCAAGGGCGTCGAGGGTGCGATCCGCATCGGCCTCGCGCTGAACTGCGAGATCGCCGAGTGGTGCCGGTTCGCCCGGAAGAACTACTTCTACCCGGACATGCCGAAGAACTTCCAGACCTCGCAGTACGACGAGCCGATCGCGTTCAACGGCTACCTGGACGTGACGCTGGACGACGGCGAGGTCGTGCGCGTGGAGATCGAGCGCGCGCACATGGAGGAGGACACCGGCAAGTCGCTGCACGTCGGCGGCGCCACCGGTCGCATTCACGGCGCGGAGCACTCGCTGCTGGACTACAACCGGGCCGGCGTGCCGCTCATCGAGATCGTCACCAAGCCGATCGTCGGCATGGGCGAGCGGGCTCCCGAGGTCGCCCGCGCCTACGTGACCGCGCTGCGGGACCTGCTGCTGGCGCTGGACGTCTCCGACGTGCGCATGGACCAGGGCTCGCTGCGCTGCGACGCGAACGTGTCGCTGATGCCGAAGGGCGCCACCGAGTTCGGCACCCGCACCGAGACCAAGAACGTCAACTCCTTCCGCAGTGTCGAGCGCGCCGTGCGGTACGAGATGACGCGGCAGGCCGCGGTGCTGGTCGCGGGCGGCACGGTCACCCAGGAGACCCGGCACTTCCAGGAGTCCGACGGCACCACCTCGCCGGGCCGCACCAAGGAGACCGCCGAGGACTACCGGTACTTCCCGGAGCCCGACCTGGTCCCGATCGCGCCGTCGCGCGAATGGGTCGAGGAGCTGCGCGGGACGCTGCCGGAGATGCCGGCCGCGCGCCGCAAGCGGATCCAGACCGAGTGGAACCTGTCCGCCGAGGAGCTGCGCGACCTGTTCAACTCGGGCGCGGTCGAGCTGGTCGAGGCGACGGTCGCCGAGGGCGCGAAGCCGAACGACGCCCGCAGCTGGTGGGTGAACTTCCTGGCGCAGGAAGCCAACGCCCGCGAGACCGAGATCGCCGCGCTGCCGATCACCCCGGCGCAGGTCGCCAGGGTGGCCGCGCTGGTCGACTCCGGCGAGCTGACCAACAAGCTCGCGCGTGAGGTCGTCAAGGGCGTGCTGGCCGGCGAGGGCGAGCCGGACGAGGTCGTGGAGAAGCGCGGCCTGAAGGTCGTCTCGGACGACTCGGCGCTGCTGGCCGCGGTGGACGCGGCGCTGGCCGCGCAGCCGGACATCGCGGACAAGATCCGCGGCGGCAAGGTCCAGGCGGCGGGCGCGATCGTCGGCGCGGTCATGAAGGCGACCAAGGGCCAGGCCGACGCCAAGCGCGTCCGCGAACTCATCATCGAGCGGGTGGGCGCCTGAGGATGCCGTCGAAGGTGTCCGCCGAGCCCGAGCGGTTCTCGCTCGCCCGCGTCAGCTGGCGCGAGTGGACGGCGTTCGGGGCGGGCGTGGTCGCCACGCTCGCCCTGTTCCTGCCGTGGACGAACCTGTCCGCGACGAACCAGGTCGTCGACGAGGCCCTGCGGGAACTGCCGTCCTCCGACGTCGCGCGGGACGCCTGGACCACCGGGTTCCTCGCCTGGTGCGGGCCGTTGCTGCTGCTCCTCGCCGGTGTCGCGGTGGTCGCGTTCGGACAGTTCCGCAAGGTGCGCGTCGCCGGGCTGCCGCACCTGTGGCTGATCTTCGCCGGAGTGGCGCTGCTGCTGATGGTCCTCGGCTGGTTCGCGATGGGCTGGCAGTTCGACGAGGACACCCGCGGGCTGCTCGACGAGGGCGGCATCGGGCTGTACGCCGGGATCGGCCGGTACCTGGGGACGCTCGGCGCGCTGGCGTCGCTGGTGGCGGCCGTGCTGGATGTTCGGGCGCTGCGGCGCCGGTCCTGAGGTTCGCCGGTTCCCGGCCGTGAGGTCTGCGGTGCTAGTCCTTGCCGCTGCCGCCGCTCGGGGTGGCCTGCAGCGAGATCAGCACGACCCGGTCGTCGCTGGAAATCGGCTGGCCGCCGTCCTTGTTGACGGTGCCCACGAGCGCGAACTGGCTGTCGATCTGGTCCAGCCCTCCGTAGCGGCCGTACGCGGTGCCGTTCTTGCCGTCCATCAGCGTCTTCGGCTTGCCGCCCACCGAACCGTCCAGCGTGATGGGCAGTTCCTGCACGTTGGCGCCCACCGAGGTGGCGATGACGACCGCCGAGCCGCTGTCCGCGCAGCCCGCCAGCGCCGGCTTCTCCGGCCACGTCCACGTCGGCACCGCGAGCGACGCGCCCGGCGTGATCGGGTACAGCGCGTCCACGGAGGAGCCCCGGTCCGTGATCCACATCCGGGAACCGTCCGTCGCCTTGCAGAGGCCGCCGGGGGAGTGCACGCCGCTCGCGTACACCCGCGAGCCGGGCGTCGGGTTGCCCTGCGCCGCGTTGCCCGCCGTGTCGATGCGCAGGACCTTCCCGGCCAGCGAGTTCGGGTCCGCGGCCGCCGACGGGTTGCCCGCGTCGCCCGTCGCGACCAGCAGCGCGCCCTTGCCGTCGGTCATGATCGCGCCCCGGTTGCCCGTCGCGCCCTTCGGGATGCCCGTCAGCAGCGCCTTCGGCTGCTGGCCGCGCGTGAAGCGGACCACCCGGTTGTCGGTGGCCGTCGTGACGTAGGCGAACACCAGCTGGTCCTCGGCGAACGTCGGGGACAGCGCGAGCCCGGTCAGGCCGCCGTCACCGGTCGCCTGCACGTCCAGGCGGATGACCTCGGCCGGCGCCTGACCGCTCGACACCTGCAGCACGCGGCCTGTCTTGCGTTCCGCGGCGAGCGCGCTCGGCGCGGCGCCGGTGTCCGGCAACGCGGCGAGCGCGGACACCGTGTCCAGGCACGTCGCAATCACGGACTGGTCGTAGTCGGTGCAGCCCTGCGGCGGCGGGATCGACGTCTGCGGGGCGCTGGGCCGCGACTCGTCGTCACCGCCGTCGACCTCGGGCAGCTCGGGCTGCGGACCGGCCGGGGCGGTCAGCTCCGGGGCGGGTTCGAACGTCTGGTTCGCGGCCCGGTCGTCGAACCGGGCGCAGCCGGTCAGCAGCAGCCCGCAGGCCGCCACCAGCAGCCACGGCGCCTTCCCGTTCCCGACACGCACGCTCCCAGCCTAGGTGGCGGTGGGTGAACGACGGGTAAGTACCGTGGCGATCATGTCCGTCACGGTTCTGGTCCCCGACGAAGACGGCCTGCACGCGCTCGGCGAGCTGGCCGGGGTGCGGCCCGTCCGCTACAGCTGGCGCGAGCCGCTGCCGCCCGAGGCCGCCGACGCCGAGGTCCTCGTCCCCGGCGCGCACCGGCCCGAGGAACGCGACGCGGTGCTCGGCGCGCTGCCGAACCTGAAGTTGATCCAGCTGCTGTCGGCGGGCGCGGAGAACTGGATCGGCTCCGTGCCGGACGGTGTGCTGCTGTCCACCTGCCGCGGCGCGCACGGCGGCAGCACGGCCGAATGGGTCGTCGCGGTGCTGCTGTCGATCTACCGGGAGCTGCCCGGGTTCGCCGCCGATCAGGCCGCGCACCGCTGGAACCTGCACGCCACCGACACGCTTCAGGACAAGCGGGTGCTCGTCGTCGGGGCCGGTGACCTGGGGCGGCAGCTCAAGCGCCGCCTGGCCGCCTTCGACGCGCGGGTCACGATGGTCGGCGTCAGCGCGCGTGAGGGCGTCCACTCGGTCGACGAGCTGCCCGCGCTGCTGGGCGCGCACGACGTCGTCGCGCTGATGGTGCCACTGACCTCCCGCACCCGCGGGATGGTGGACGGGAAGTTCCTCGCCGCGATGCCCGACGGCGCGATCCTCGTCAACGCCGCGCGCGGACCGGTGGTCGATACGGACGCGCTGGTGGCCGAGCTGACCGCCGGCCGCCTGCGGGCCGCGCTGGACGTCACCGACCCCGAGCCGCTGCCCGCGGACCATCCACTGTGGACGGCGCCGAACGTGCTGCTGACGCCGCACGTGGCCGGCTCGGTGACGGGCAGCAAGCGGCGCTCGTACGCCGTGGTCGCCGCGGAGATCGCCCGCTACGCCGGCGGGGAGCTGCCGCAGAACCTCGTGCACGGGGAGTACTAGCGATGATCCTGCGCCACGTGACGATCGACTGCGCCGAACCCTACGAGCTGGCCCGGTTCTGGAGCCAGGTGACCGGGTGGCCGGTCTCCGGCGAGGACTCGCCTGGCGACGCCGAGGTGCTGGTCGAGGCGCCCGCGCCGGTGCCCGGCCTGCTGTTCATCCGGGTTCCCGAGGGCAAGACGGTGAAGAACCGCGTCCACTTCGACTGGATGCCGGAGGACCGGACCCGCGACGAGGAGGTGGCGCGGGTCGTCACCCTCGGCGCGACGCTGCACGAGGACCACCGGACCCCCGACGGGCTCGGCTGGGTCACGCTGCTCGATCCCGAAGGCAATGAGTTCTGCATCGAGCGCAGCGTGGGCGAGCGCCAAACCATCTGACACACCCACCGGGGCGTGTCAGGCGCCGTGTCAGCGCGGAGGCGGTGCGGTGTCAGGCCGGCGGGCGAACGTAGTCGCATCAAGCCGGACCGAACACAGGAGCGCACGATGCAGAACACCGCCACCATCACGCACCGCCCCGAGTTGCAGCAGGCCGTCCAGGCCCTCGTCGACGCCGGGTTCGCCGCCGCCGAGTTGTGCGTCCGCGACGACCGCGGCCGCTGGACCGGCCGGGCCGGCGTGAGCGAGCTGGGTGGGACCGCCGAGCCGCCCGCGGGCGCGCAGGGCTGGGCGGGCAGCGTCATGAAGACCTTCACCGCGACGCTGGTGCTCCAGCTGGTGGACGAGGGCCGGATCGAGCTGGACGGCCCGGTCGCCGGTCACCTGCCCGGGTTCGGGTTCGACGAGCGGATCACCGTTCGGATGCTGTTGCAGCACACCAGCGGCCTCTACAACTACACCGGCGAGCCCGACGCCGACGGCACCTTCGTGATGGGGCTTCCGTCGCAGGGCCGGGCGTGGGTGGACAACCGCTTCCACACCTACCGCCCCGAGGAGCTAGTGCGGTTCGCGCTGTCGCGGCCGCCGCGGTTCGAGCCGGGCGAGGGCCAGAGCTACTCCAACACCAACTACACCGTCGCCCTGCTGCTGATCGAGGCCGTCACCGGCAACACCTTCGCCGAGGAGGCCCAGCGGCGCATCCTCGGGCCGCTCGGCCTGGCGGACACCGTCGTGTCGGCGACCTCGCCGGACCTCCCCGGACCGCACGCCCACGGCTACTACCGCTACGAGGACGGCGGCGAGTGGCACGTCGTCGACGTCAGCCGCCAGAACCCCTCCCTGCTGGCCGGCGCGGGCGACTTGATCTCGACCGCCGAAGACCTGAACACCTTCATCTCCGCGTTGCTCGGCGGCCGGCTCCTGCCCGCCCCGTTGCTGGCCGAGATGCTCACCCCGCACGGCGAGCTCAACCTCGGTCTGGGCCTGTGGGTGCAGGACCTCGGCCCGGCGGGCACGATCGTGCACCACAACGGCGGCGCCCCCGGCGGCTACGGCGCCCTGATGATCAGCACGCCGGACGGCAGCCGGACCCTGACGGCGACACTGACCACCGGCGAGGCGGACCCGGCACAGGTGTTCCCCGCGGCGCTGGGCGCGCTCATCATGTCGGTGTTCGGCAGCTGAGCACCCGCTCGATGCCCCGGAAACTGTCGCGCTTCCGACCCGGATGGCCTAACCTGCGCGGGTGGCCAGCCCTCAGGACGAGTCGAAGACCCAGAACCTGTTCACGGAATCCGGGTACTACCAGCCCACCGAGAGCAGCAGCACCAGCATGCTCTCCGACGTCGAGGACCGGCCGTCACCGCCGGTGAACCGCTACCACGGCGGGATCGACTTCGGTCTGCTCGCGCTGCGGCTCGCGCTCGGGGCGATCCTCGGCGCGCACGGGTTGCAGAAGGTGTTCGGGCTGTTCGGCGGCCCCGGCATCGACGGCACGGCGCGGATGCTGGAGTCGATGGGCTACACGGCCCAGCCGACGCTGCTCGCGTGGGTCACCGGGTTGAGCGAACTGATCGGCGCGGTGCTCGTCGTGCTGGGCCTGTTCACCCAGATCGGCGCCGCCGCGATCCTCGGCGTCACCGTGAACATGATCTACGTCCAGTGGCGCGGCGGGTTCTTCGAGCCGAACGGGTTCGAGTTCGAGCTGCTGCTGGCGACTGTGGCGTTCGCGCTGCTGTTCACCGGCTCCGGACGGATCGCGCTGGACGTCAACACCCCGTGGCGGCGCCGCCCGGTGCCGTTCGGGTTGTTCTTCCTGCTGATCGCCGCCGCGGCGGCCGTCGTGGTCATCGTGCTGGCGCGCTGAACAACGAAAAAGGGCCCCGGCTGCTCGCAGCCGGGGCCCTTCGTCGTCAGGCCTACTTGTTCGGGTCGCGCACCGCGCCCGTGTCGGCGGAGGTGGCCATCCGCGCGTAGGCGCGCAGGGCCGCGGTCACGGGCCGCTGGCGCTCCACCGGCTGCCACGGCCGCTCCGAGGCCTCCATCTTCGCCCGGCGCTCGGCCAGCACGTCGGCGTCCACCAGCAGCTCCAGCTTCCGCTCGTGTACGTCGATCAGGATCTGGTCGCCGTCCTGGACCAGGCCGATCGTGCCGCCCGACGCGGCCTCCGGCGAGATGTGCCCGACCGAGATCCCGGACGAGCCGCCGGAGAACCGGCCGTCGGTGATCAACGCGCACTTCTTGCCCAGCCCGGCGCCCTTGAGGAACGCCGTCGGGTGCAGCATCTCCTGCATGCCAGGGCCGCCTGCCGGACCCTCGTAGCGGACCACGAGCACCTCACCCGGCTGAATCTTCTTGCTCAGGATGACCGAGACGGCCTCCTCCTGGCTCTCGACCACACGCGCCGGGCCCTGGAACCGCCACAGCTCCTCGTCGATGCCCGCGGACTTGATCACCGCGCCGTTCTCGGCCAGGTTGCCGCGCAGCACCGCGAGCCCGCCGTCCTTGGTGTAGGCGTGCTCGATGTCGCGGATGCAGCCGTTGGCCGCGTCCGTGTCCAGCTCGGTCCACCGGTTCGACGTCGAGAACGCCTCCGTGGTGCGGACCCCGCCCGGCGCGGCGTGGAACAGCTCGATCGCCTCCGGCGACGGCGACCCGCCGCGGATGTCCCACGTGGACAGCCACTGCTCCAGCGAAGAGGAGTGCACAGCAGTGACATCCCGGTTGAGCAGCCCGGCCCGGTTCAGCTCGCCGAGGATCGCCGGGATGCCGCCGGCCCGGTGCACGTCCTCCATGTGGTAGTCGGAGTTCGGCGCGACCTTCGACAGGCACGGCACGCGGCGGCCGATCTCGTCGATGTCGGAGATCGTGAAGTCGACCTCGCCCTCCTGCGCCGCGGCCAGGATGTGCAGCACCGTGTTGGTCGAGCCGCCCATCGCCATGTCCAGCGCCATCGCGTTCTCGAACGCCTTGCGGTTGGCGATCGAGCGCGGCAGCACGCTGTCGTCGTCCTCGCCGTACCAGCGCTTGCACAGCTCCATGACCGTGCGGCCGGCGTCCTCGAACAGCTTGCGGCGCGCGGCGTGCGTGGCCAGCGTCGAGCCGTTGCCCGGCAGCGACAGGCCCAGCGCCTCGGTCAGGCAGTTCATCGAGTTCGCGGTGAACATGCCCGAGCACGACCCGCACGTCGGGCACGCGGACCGCTCCACAATGGACAGCCCGTCCTCGTCGATGGCGGGGTTCGCCGAGGCGGAGATGCTGGTGATCAGGTCGGTCGGCGCGTGCGCGACGCCGTCCACGACCACCGCCTTGCCGGCCTCCATCGGGCCGCCGGACACGAACACCACCGGGATGTTCAGCCGCATCGCGGCGTTCAGCATGCCCGGGGTGATCTTGTCGCAGTTGGAGATGCAGACCAGCGCGTCGGCCTGGTGCGCGTTGACCATGTACTCGACCGAGTCGGCGATGATCTCGCGCGAGGGCAGCGAGTAGAGCATGCCGCTGTGCCCCATGGCGATGCCGTCGTCCACCGCGATCGTGTGGAACTCGCGCGCCACGCCACCGGCCTCGCGGATCGCCCCGGCCACGATGTCACCGAGGTCCTTGAGGTGCACGTGCCCGGGCACGAACTGGGTGTAGGAGTTGGCGATCGCGACGATCGGCTTGCCGAAGTCGCCGTCGGTCAGCCCGGTGGCCCGCCAGAGGGACCGGGCGCCCGCGGCGTTGCGGCCATGGGTGGTTGTTCGGGAGCGCAGAGCAGGCATGCCAGCCAGATTACGCCGGGTCCCGCGCGTCCCGATCAACCGGCGGCCCATCCCACACCGAATTCGGCGCATCACCTCCCCGCGTGACGAAAACCGCAGGTCAGCGCGGTGTCCGGAGAGTGAGAAGCGGCGTAACCGGGCGCAATGCCGTCGGATACGCGGCCGAAATACGCGATTCCTAACTTTCGCCGCACCCGAGCGAAGGGATCGGATATGGGCCTCGCTGACAACCCGGAAATGGAAGACTACTCACTGCGGTACACCCCGGCGGCGTTCCGGAAGTGGTCGCCGTGGATGGTGTTCCTGTCCTGCCTCGTCGGCATCTCCGCGATGGCGGGCTACGCGCTCGACGCCGCGTTCGTCGACGCGTTCGGCTTCGCCAACGCGCTCACCGGCTTCCTGGTCGCCGCGGCCGTGACGCTGCCGCTGACCCTGGTGATCGCGTTCGCGATCGCCCGCGGGCACGTGGACATCGACCTGCTGACCCGCGGCTCCGGCTTCGGCTACCTCGGATCCACGCTGACCTCGCTGGTCTACGCCACCTACACGCTGATCTTCCTGGCCTACGAGGGCGCGATCATGGCGCAGGCGGTGACCGCGTTGACCGGGCTGGACATCCACCTGTCCTACGTCGTGGTGTCCGCGGTGATGATCCCGCTGACCCTGTACGGGATGACGTTCAGCGCGAAGTTCCAGGCCTGGACGTGGCCGGTCTGGATCGCGCTGATCGGGCTGGCGCTGGGCACCGCGGCGACCGCGCCGGACGCCGGGCACAACATGGTCCACCCGGCGACCGTGTCGCCGTCCGGTCTGGCCGGGATGACCGTGCTCGCGGTGTTCACGATCGCCGCCGCGCAGCTGTCGCTGGCCACCCAGGTGGGGGAGCAGGGCGACTACCTGCGGCTGATGCCCGACCCCGAACCCGGCAGGCGGGGGCGGTGGCGGCTCGCGGTGATCATGGGCGGGCCCGGCTTCGCGTTGTTCGCGGTGGGCATCTTCTTCGCCTCGACGCTGCTGGTCGGGTACGCCTCGACGAAGATCGGCGCCGATCACGTCGGGGTGCCGGTGGACCTGTTCACCGCCGTCTACGAGCGGCTGACCGGGAACCACACCGTCGCGCTGGTCCTCGCCGGGGTACTGGTGCTGCTGTCCCAGATCAAGATCAACATCATGAACACCTACTCGGGGTCGCTGTCCTGGTCGAACTTCTTCTCCCGGCTGCTGCACCGCCACCCCGGGCGCGCCGCGTGGGTGTTCCTGCAGGTCGGGCTGTCCCTGGCGCTGATGGAGATCGACATCTTCAGCCACATCGTCGAGGTGCTCGCCTGGTACTCGAACGTCGGCGTCGCGTGGATCGCGGCGATGGTGTCCGACCTGGTGATCAACAAGAAGTGGCTGAAGCTGGCCCCGCCGCAGCTGGTGTTCCACCGCGCGCACCTCTACCACGTCAACCCCGTCGGGTTCGGGTCGATGATCGTCGCCGGCGCCGTGTCGATGGTCGCCTACTACGGCGCGTTCGGCCCGACAGCGGCCGCGTTGTCGCCGTTCATCGCGCTGGGCGTCGCGGTGGTCCTGCCGCCGGTCGTGGCCGCCGCCACCCGCGGACGCTGGTACGTCGCCCGCGAGTCGGTGCTGCCCGCCGGAGACGAGCTGCCGTGCTCGGTGTGCGCGGGCAGCTACGACCGCGCGGACATGGCGACCTGCCCCTTCCACGGCGGCACGATCTGCTCCCTGTGCTGCTCGACCGAGGCCGCCTGCCGGGACGCCTGCAAGCCCAGCGCGTGGCGGCCGCCCAAGGGTTCCGTGCCGCTCGGCATGCCGAAGTTCGCCCCCGACAAGGAACTGGAGGTCGCCTGATGAGCACCGCACTGCTGGTGGTGGATGTGCAGAACGGGTTCTGCCACCCGGACGGCTCGCTGCCGCGGCTGGGCCGGGAACTGGACGGCGCGGCGGCGGCGGTGGCGAACACCGCGGCCGCGGTGGCGCGGGCCAGGGAGGCGGGCGTGCCGGTGGTCTTCACCCGGCACGTCTACCGGCCCGGTCGCGTGGACGAGGGTCCCCGGCTGGCCGAGCTGTCCGGCGGGCTGGCCGAGCTGCACGGCCTGGAGGTGGGCACCTGGGACGCGGACGTGGTCGACGAACTCGGCTGCACGGCCGCGGACCTGGTGGTCGACAAGGCCCGGTTCGACGCGTTCCTGTGGACCTCGCTGGATCCGCTGCTCCAGGGGCTCGGCGTGACCGGACTGGTGGTCTGCGGCGTGGTGACCAACATCTGCGTCGAGTCCACCGTGCGCGCGGCCTTCATGCGGGACTACCGCGTCACGCTGCTCGAGGACTGCTGCGCGGCGATGACCCGGCGGCAGCACGAGATCGGCGTCGAGATCATGCGCGACATCGGGTTCGCCGCGATCGCCTCGATCGGCGGCGGCTTCACCTTCGGTGCTCTCCCGGAGGCCGCGTGAGCAGCGGTAACACGGCGGTGATGCCGTGGAGACCGAGCGGCAAACGACGCTCCTTAGCGTCCCCGGGAATGAGGAGTGCGGCACAGCGGGGTCACGAGGTGCGCCGGTTGCGGGACATGCTCCGCGCGGCCGTCCAGGGTGGCCGCTACCCCGACGGGCAGCTGCCTGGCGAGGCCGAGCTGATGGCGGCGCACCGCGCGTCCCGCGCCACCGTCCGGGAAGCGCTTTCCCTGCTGCGCGCGGAGGGGCTGATCGAGCGCGTCCAGGGCATCGGCACGCACGCAGTCGTCCGGCCCGCCGACGAGCGGCTCGTCGAAGCCCACGGCGTGATCCGCCCGGACCAGCACAGCCTGCTCAACCGCCGCACCCGGCCCCGGCTGCTCGACCGCTCCGAGATCGCCGCGCCCGCCGTGGTCGCCGACCGGCTCGGCGTGCTTGCCGGGACCCCGTGCCTGCGCCTGGAGTACGTCGCACTGCACCAGGAGGAGCCGGTCTGGCTCGCCACCAACTACGCCCTCTTCCCGGAGGCCGCGCGGTTGCGGGACTGCCCGTTCGTCACCGACTGGTACGCGCTCATGGCCGACGCCGGTGTCGAGTTCGGACAGTCCGAGTTCATCATCGGCGCCGAGCCCGCCGACCCGCTCGTCGCCGCCGTGCTCGGCATCGCGCCCGGCGCGCCCGTCCTGGTCACCGAGCAGACCATCGCCGACCCCGCCGGGCGCCTGTTCGACCTGGCCTTCATCCACACCCGCGCCGACCGGTTCCGGTTCGTCTCGCGCGGCACCCGAGTCCCCGGGAGGGAAGCATGATCCACACCGTCACCGACGCCGCCGCCGCGCTGCGGGCCGGCGCCACCACGTCCGTCGCGCTCACCGAAGCGGCCATCGCGGCCGCCGACCGCCACGACGCGGAGATCGGCACCTACCTGCACCGGCTCGACGACTACGCGCTCGAGCGCGCCGCTGAGGCCGACGCCGAACTGGCCCGCGGTGTGGACCGCGGCCCGCTGCACGGGATCCCGTTCGGCGTGAAGGACATCATCGCGATGGCCGAGGGCCCGACGACCGCGCAAAGCCTGGTGCTCGACCCGGCGTGGGGCGCGGGCCGGGACGCGCCCGTCGTCGCCCGGCTCAAGGCCGCGGGCGCGGTCATCACGGGCAAGACCTCGACGATGGAGTTCGCCTGCGGGATGCCGGACGACACCAAGCCGTTCCCCGTGCCGCGCAACCCGTGGAACCCGGACACCTGGCCCGGCGGGTCCAGCTCCGGCACCGGCAGCGGGGTCGCGGCCGGGATGTTCCTGGCCGGGCTGGGCACCGACACCGCGGGCAGCATCCGCATCCCGGCCGCGTTCTGCGGGGTCAGCGGCCTGATGCCGACGTTCGGCCGGGTGCCGAAGTCCGGGTGCGTGCCGCTGGGCTACAGCCTCGACCACATCGGACCGCTGGCGCGCTCCGCGCGGGACTGCGCCGCGGTGCTGGAGGTGCTGGCCGGTCTGGACACCAGCGACCCGGACTGCGTGGACGCGCCGTTCAGCGCGCCCGCCTTCGACGGCGACCTGTCCGGCCTGCGCGTCGGCGTGGTGCGCGAGGGGCACTTCCCGGACCACGCGGATCCCGCGCTGACCGGCGCGTTCGACGCGGCCGTCGCGGTGCTCGCCGAGCAGGGCGCGACGGTCGTCGAGGTCACGCTGCCGTACTGGCACGAGATGATCACCGCGGACATGGTGACCATGGGTTGCGAGGCGCTGGCCTACCACCGTAACGACCTCGCCGGCCGCTGGGGCGACTACTACGCGGCCACGCGCGCGATGCTGGTGACCGGGGCGATGGCGTCCGGCGCGGACTACGTGCAGGCCCAGCGGGTGCGCCGGGTGGCGCAGGACGCGCTGGCCCGGTTGTTCGAGACGGTCGACGTGATCGCCGCGCCGACGGCCGCGGTCGGCGCCCCGACCTTCGACAGCATCACCACACCCGGCGGGGGAGTCGACGTGAGCGAGCTGTTCTCGCTGATCTTCACGCCGTACTGGGACAGCGTCGGCAACCCGGTGCTGGCCGTGCCGATGGGTTTCACCGCGGACGGGATGCCGTTGTCCCTGCAGCTGGCCGGTCCCGCCTTCGGCGAAGCGGCGATCCTGCGCGCGGGCGACGCGTTCCAGCAGAGCACCGACTGGCACCTGCGGGTGCCGCGGCCGGCCGGCGTGGCCGCCGCCTGAAAGGAGAGACGATGGACGACCTGACGATGGTGCGCGGCCTGCTCGACGCGGCCGGGATCACGGCGAGCGAGGCGGAACTGGCCGCCTACGTCCCGGCCTACGCGGGGCAGCGCGCGTCGCTCGACGCCCTCTACGACGTGCCGGAAGCCCGGTACACCGACCCGGCGCTGCGGTTCCGCGCCGGCGCCCGCGTCGAGGACTGGGCCCGTTAGTCCGACGCCTCGTCCGTGGTCTCGTCCAGGTCGTCGGTCAGGCCGCTCGGGTCCTTCATGCGGCCCTCGCTGACCAGGGAGATCACCGGCAGGTGGCGGGTGCGGACCGACGGCAGCGGGACCTCGCTGCCGTCGGTCAGCACCGCGCGGACCTTGGCCTTGTCGTTGATCGCCAGCCCCTTGAGCGAGGACCACGGCATCTCGCGGTGGCCGAACACCGTCCGCACGTCCAGGCCGCGCGCGGAGGCGACCGTGCGGGTGCGCACCACGAAGACGAACAACCCGATCGGGACGACGTACATCAGCCACAGCCCCGGCACGTCGGCGAACGCGGCGGGGATCATGCACACCGCCAGGAACACGACGGCGAGCAGGGAGATCAGCGGGACGCGGAAGATCGCCTTCCGGCCCTGTTGCTCGGTTTCGGCCACGCCACCATGGTGCCTCCCGCCCGCCGGGACGCCACGGCCGGGTGTGCCCAGTATCCGGGATCACCGTCCCGCAGAGTTGACACTGTTCGACAAGACCCGTTAACGTCAGCGCCGTGAACCCGCAGATTGGCCTCGTACTTCCCCCGCGCGTCGACGCGTAGGGACCATCGAACCCACCTGCGTCGACGCGCGACCCTCGTGCGACCTTGAAAGGTCGGCGGGGGTTTTTTGTTGCCCACGCCAGCCCGAACCCCACCACCCGACGAGAAGCCCCACGAGACCCACGAGGCAGAACTGATGACAAGCGCCACGTCGCGATCGGAAACGAAACCCGGAGCGAATCCGGCCGCCGCGTCGCCGGCCCAGCTCGGCAACCGCCCCAAGCCAGCCCCGCCCGCAGGCACGCCGGTCCGGGTGACCGGCGCGCAGTCGCTGGTGCGATCGCTCGAGGCGATGGGCGTCGAGGTGGTCTTCGGCATTCCGGGTGGCACCATCCTGCCTGCGTACGACCCGCTCCTGGACTCGACGAAGGTGCGGCACGTCCTCGTCCGCCACGAGCAGGGCGCTGGGCACGCGGCCACCGGGTACGCGCAGGCCACCGGCAAGGTCGGCGTGTGCATGGCGACCTCGGGCCCCGGCGCGACCAACCTGGTCACCCCGCTGGCCGACGCGAACATGGACTCCGTCCCGGTCGTCGCGATCACCGGCCAGCAGACCCGGCCGCTGATCGGCACCGACGCGTTCCAGGAAGCCGACATCTGCGGCATCACGATGCCGATCACCAAGCACAACTTCCTGGTCACCGACCCCATCGACATCCCGCGCGTGATCGCCGAGGCGTTCCACCTCGCCTCCACCGGCCGTCCCGGCCCGGTCCTGGTCGACATCCCCAAGGACGTCCTGCAGGAGACCACCTCGTTCTCCTGGCCGCCGGAGCTGCACCTGCCCGGCTACCGGCCGACGCTGCGCCCGCACGGCAAGCAGGTCCGCGAGGCCGCGCGGCTCATCGCGCAGGCGCGCCGCCCGGTCCTCTACGTCGGCGGCGGCGTGATCAAGGCGCAGGCCCACGCGCAGCTGAAGGAGCTGGCCGAGCTGACCGGCATCCCCGTGGTCACCACGCTGATGGCCCGCGGCGCGTTCCCCGACTCGCACCAGCAGCACCTGGGCATGCCCGGCATGCACGGCTCGGTCGCCGCGGTCGCCGCGATGCAGCGCGCCGACCTGCTGGTCGCGCTCGGCGCCCGGTTCGACGACCGGGTGACCGGTCAGCTGTCGTCGTTCGCGCCGGAGGCCAAGGTCGTCCACGCCGACATCGACCCGGCCGAGATCTCCAAGAACCGCAAGGCCGACGTGCCGATCGTCGGGGACTGCGCGGAGATCATCACCGAGCTGATCGACGCGGTGAAGGCCGAGACCGACCGCATCGGCGAGCCGGACCTGGCGCCGTGGTGGACGCAGATCGACGCGTGGCGCCAGACCTTCCCGGCGGGCTACGAGTGGCCCGCCGACGGCACCCTGTCGCCGCAGTACGTCATCGAGCGCATCGGCCAGATCGTCGGCCCGGACGCCGTCTACGCCGCGGGCGTGGGCCAGCACCAGATGTGGGCCGCGCAGTTCATCAAGTACGAGAACCCGCGCACCTGGCTCAACTCCGGTGGCCTCGGCACCATGGGCTACGCGGTGCCCGCCGCGATGGGCGCCAAGTTCGGCGTGCCGGACAAGCAGGTGTGGGCCATCGACGGCGACGGCTGCTTCCAGATGACCAACCAGGAGCTGGCCACCTGCGCCATCGAGGGCGCGCCGATCAAGGTCGCCGTCATCAACAACGGCAACCTCGGCATGGTCCGCCAGTGGCAGAACCTGTTCTACGCCGAGCGGTACTCCAACACCGACCTCGGCACCCACAAGCACCGGATCCCGGACTTCACGCTGCTGGCCGAGGCGCTGGGCTGCGCAGGCCTGCGGTGCGAGACCAAGGACGAGGTCGACGACGTCATCCGCCGCGCGATGGAGATCAACGACCGCCCGGTCGTGATCGACTTCGTGGTCGGCAAGGACGCCCAGGTCTGGCCCATGGTTGCGGCCGGGACCGGCAACGACGAGATCATGGCCGCGCGCGGCATCCGCCCGCTGTTCGAGGACGACGAGGTTTCGCAGTGACCAGGCATACGCTGTCCGTGTTGGTGGAGAATGTCCCCGGGGTGCTCGCCAGAGTCGCCGGGTTGTTCTCCCGCCGCGGTTTCAACATCGAGTCCCTCGCCGTCGGGCCCACGGAAAACCCCGAGGTGTCCCGGATGACGATCGTGGTCGCCGTTGAGGAGCTACCGCTCGAACAGGTGACCAAGCAGCTCAACAAGCTGGTCAACGTCATCAAGATCGTGGAGCTCGAGCCCGTCTCGTCGGTGCAGCGCGAACTGCTGCTCGTCAAGGTGCGGGCCGATGCCACCGTGCGCAGCCAGGTCCTCGAGACCGTCCAGCTGTTCCGTGCGAAGGTGGTCGACGTGTCGCCCGAGGCGCTCACCATCGAGGCCACCGGCACCGGTGACAAGCTCGGTGCCCTGTTGCGCATGCTGGAGCCGTACGGCGTGCGTGAGATCGTGCAGTCCGGCATGGTCGCGGTCGGCCGGGGTCCCCGGTCGATCACCGCCTCCGCGCCCCGTTGAAGTTTTAGAACCGAAAGGAATCAGTTCCCCTCATGTCAGTCGAAATCTTCTACGACGACGACGCCGATCTCAGCATCATCCAGGGTCGCAAGGTCGCCGTGATCGGTTACGGCAGCCAGGGCCACGCGCACGCGCTGAGCCTGCGCGACTCCGGGGTCGATGTGCGCATCGGTCTTCCGGAGGGGTCGAAGTCGCGCGCGAAGGCCGAGGAGGAGGGCCTGCGGGTGCTCACCCCGGCGGAGGCGTCCGCCGAGGCCGACCTGATCATGATCCTCGCGCCGGACACCAAGCAGCGCTTCATCTACAGCGAGGACATCGAGCCGAACCTGAAGGACGGCGATGCCCTCTTCTTCGGCCACGGCTTCAACATCCGCTACGAGCTGATCAAGCCGCCGGCCAATGTGGACGTGGCGATGGTCGCGCCGAAGGGCCCCGGCCACCTGGTCCGCCGCCAGTTCGTCGACGGCAAGGGCGTGCCCGCTCTGATCGCGGTCGAGCAGGACGCCTCCGGCAACGCGCAGGCGCTCGCGCTGTCCTACGCCGCCGCCATCGGTGGCGCCCGCGCCGGGGTCATCAAGACCACCTTCAAGGAGGAGACCGAGACCGACCTGTTCGGTGAGCAGGCCGTCCTCTGCGGTGGCGCCTCCGCGCTGGTGCAGACCGGGTTCGAGGTGCTGACCGAGGCCGGTTACGCGCCCGAGATCGCCTACTTCGAGGTGCTGCACGAGCTGAAGCTCATCGTCGACCTCATGTACGAGGGCGGCATCGCCCGGATGCGCTACTCGATCTCCGACACCGCCGAGTACGGCGACCTCACCCGCGGCCCGCGTGTCATCACGCCCGCGGTGAAGGAGGAGATGAAGAAGATCCTGGGCGAGATCCAGGACGGCACCTTCGCCCGCGAGTGGGTCGGCGAGGACGAGGCGGGCCGGGCCAACTTCCGCAAGCTGCAGGAAGCCGGCGAGCAGCACCCGATCGAGGAGACCGGGAAGAAGCTGCGCGGCCTGATGTCGTGGGTCGACCGGCCGATCACCGAGACCGCCTGATTTTTCGGCGCGAAGGGACCGCTCCGGGGTGCGCCCCCGGGGCGGTCCCTTTTCGTTCCCGGAGTTACCGTGATCACGTGGACGACAAGGTGCGGGTTCGCGAGGAACTGGATCTCACCGGGGCGCGGTGGCAGGCCACCGAAGGCGAACTGGAGTTCGCGCAGGTCGAGCACGTCGACGGTCTCGTCTACACGGCGCTTCGCAAGGCGACCGACCCGGACGGGCCGGTCCTGGTCTTCACACCGTCCGAATGGGACGCATTCGTGGCCGGCGCGAGGGACGGCGAGTTCCACGACCTCGCCGGGCTGACCGCGGACTGAGCGGCCGCGAGCAGTTCCGGCAGGGTCCCGGCCGCGGTCGCGAAGGCCACAACGGCGGTTGTGACCACCAGCCCGGGATCGGCGTCCTGGTGGAAGACGACGTCCAGCGGGGTGAGTCCGTGCTGGTCCCGAACCCGACACCGAAGGGGTGCGTGACGCGCGCGTCCGCGGCGTAGCAGCCCGCGTGGGTGGCCGGCGGACTGGTCAGGGCCCGGCGCACGACCGCGCTCGGCGTGTGCCCTCCGGTGCCGGGTGGGTGGCTGCCCCGACCCCGGTGAAGTCCCCGCGGGCGGCGGCCATCCGCATGCGGTCGTGGGGAGCGAGCCACGGCACCGGTGCGGAGCCCGCACTCCGCTTGCGCGTCCGCGATCTTGTTCCCGCCGGGTTGCGCTCCCGTTAACAGGCCCGGTGAGCAGCGCGACTAGACTCGCGGGCGTCGTTTGAGCCCAGCCGCGTCAACGGGAGCCCCATCGTGACCAACCCCAGCAAGCCGGTCGTCCTCATCGCCGAAAAGCTCGCCCCGTCCACGCTGGCCGTGTTCGGCGACGAGGTCGAGGTCCGGCACGTGGACGGCACCGACCGCCCCGCGCTGCTGGAGGCCGTCAAGTCCGCCGACGCGCTGCTGGTCCGCTCCGCCACCAAGGTGGACGCCGAGGTGCTGGCCGCCACCACGCGCCTGAAGGTCGTCGCCCGCGCGGGTGTCGGCCTGGACAACGTCGAGGTGCCCGCCGCCACCGCGCGCGGCGTGCTCGTGGTGAACGCCCCGACCTCGAACATCGTCTCGGCCGCCGAGCACGCCGTCGCGCTGCTGCTCGCCGTGGCGCGCCGCGTGCCCGCCGCCGACCAGAGCCTGCAGGGCGGCGCCTGGAAGCGCAGCCAGTTCACCGGTGTCGAGCTGAACGGCAAGACCATCGGTGTCGTCGGCTTCGGCAAGATCGGCCAGCTGTTCGCGCAGCGCCTCGCCGCGTTCGACACCAAGATCGTCGCCTACGACCCGTACGTGCCCGCCGCTCGCGCCGCCCAGCTCGGCGTCGAGATGCTCAGCCTGGACGAGCTGCTCGCGCGGGCCGACATGATCTCGATCCACCTGCCGAAGACCCCGGAGACCAAGGGCCTGATCGACGCCGAGGCGCTGAAGAAGACCAAGCCGGGCGTCATCATCGTCAACGCCGCCCGCGGTGGCCTCGTCGACGAGGACGCGCTGGCCGAGGCCATCCGCAACGGCCACGTCGGCGGCGCCGGCATCGACGTGTTCGTCACCGAGCCGACCACCGAGAGCCCGCTCTTCGGCCTGCCCAACGTCGTCGTCACCCCGCACCTGGGCGCCTCGACCGCCGAGGCGCAGGACCGCGCGGGCACCGACGTCGCCCGGTCGGTGCTGCTCGCGCTGCGCGGCGACTTCGTGCCGGACGCGGTGAACGTCGCCAGCGGTGGCGTGGTGGGCGAGGAGGTCCGCCCGTACCTGCCGCTGACCCAGAAGCTGGGCACCGTGCTGGCCGCGCTGAGCCAGAAGGCGCCGTCGGCGGTCACCGTCGAGGTGCGCGGCGAGCTGTCGTCGGAGGACGTCAGCGTGCTGTCGCTGGCCGCGCTGCGGGGCGTGTTCGCCGGCGTGGTCGAGGACCAGGTCACGTTCGTCAACGCGCCGCGCCTGGCCGAGGAGTTCGGCGTGCGCACCGAGATCGTCACCGAGCCGGAGAGCCCGAACTGGCGCAGCCTGGTCACCGTCCGCGCGGTGCACGACGACGGCACCACGCTGTCGGTGTCGGGTTCGGTCACCGGCAACAACCAGGTGGAGAAGCTGGTGGAGGTCAACGGCCGCCACTTCGACCTGCGCGCCGAGGGCCACATGCTGCTCCTGGAGTACCCGGACCGCCCCGGCATCATGGGCCGCGTCGGCACCCTCCTGGGTGAGGCGTCGATCAACATCGAGGCGGCGCAGATCAGCCAGACCACCGACAGGTCGGACGCGGTGATGATCCTGCGCGTCGACCGCGAGGTGGACTCCCACCTGCTGGAGCCGATCGCCGCGACCGTCGGCGCGCGCACCATCCGCGCCGTCACGTTCGCATAACGCGCACTACCTCCCAAAGTCGGATTACTCCGATGCGCTCTAGGCGCATCGCGGGAGCACCGGCTAAGTTCGCACCCTCGCCTTGATCGGAGTGAGGGTGCGAACAAGCATGAGAAACACGACCCGGCGGTCGCTCGCCGCCGTCTTCGCCGCCGCGCTCGCCGCGACCGGTTTCGCGTCGGGCAGCGCGGCGGCCCAGGACGAGCCGCTGGCGGCGGGCAAACCCGTGGCCAAAGTGTCCGCGGACGGCCTGCAGGGCAAGCTGTCCCCACGGCTGGCGTCGGCCGCGGGCCGGACGACGGCCTTCATCGAGCTGACCCAGCAGCCCGCGGTGGACGCGTTCAACGCCGAGCGCGGCGCGGGCAAGGACCGCGCCAGGCAGGCGGCGAACAACGCGCGGGCCGGGGTCGCCGGGGTGGTGAACTCCGTGCTCGGCCAGCTGCGTTCGCTCGACGCGGGCACCGAGGTGCTCTACTCGACCGCGAACGCCGTGTCCGGTGTCGTGGTGACCGCCGACGCCGCGAAGATCCGCGAACTGGCCGCTCGCCCGGACGTCGCGTCGATCCGCACGGTCGTGCCGAAGACCCGTAGCAACAACAGCGCCGCGCAGCTGACCAACACGCTCAACGCCTGGCAGCAGACCGGCCGCCTCGGCGACGGCATCAAGGTCGGGGTCATCGACGACGGCATCGACTACACCCACGCCGACTTCGGCGGCCCCGGCACGAAGGCGGCCTACGACTCGGTCGACCGGGACGCGCCGACGCCGCTGTTCCCCAACGCCAAGGTGGTCGGCGGCACCGACCTGGTCGGCGACGAGTACGACGCGGGCACCGAGGGCGCGGACACCCCGAAGCCGGACCCCAACCCGATCGCCTGCGGTGAGCACGGCACGCACGTCGCCGGCACGGTCGGCGGCTACGGCGTCAACGCCGACGGCAGCACCTTCACCGGCGACTACTCGAAGCTGACCGCCGAGTCGCTGAACGCCATGAAGATCGGTCCGGGCATGGCGCCCAAGGCCTCGCTGTACGCGATCAAGGTGTTCGGCTGCGAGGGTTCCACCGACGTCACGTCGCAGGCGCTGGACTGGGCGCTGGACCCCAACGGCGACGGTGACTTCGACGACCACCTCGACATCGTCAACCTGTCGCTGGGCAGCGACTTCGGCGCGCCCGACGACCCGGACTCACTGTTCGTGCGCAAGCTGGCCGCGAACAACGTCCTGTCGGTCATCGCCGAGGGCAACGGCGGCGACCTCTACGACGTCGGCGGCTCGCCGGGCAACACGCCCGAGGCGCTGACCGTGGCGTCCAGCCGGGACGTGTCGGTCCTGCGCGACGCGGCGGACGTGACCGCCCCGGCCGGTGTCGCCGGCCCCAAGGGCGGCCAGTACAGCCAGAACTACACCGGCTACGACACCCTGGACCGCACCTCGGCGGTGGCGAAGCTGTCCTCGGCCAACGCCGACGGCTGCGCGCCCTACTCCGACGCCGACAAGGCCGCGGTCGCGGGCAAGTTCGCGTGGCTGGAGTGGGACGACAACGACGCCACCCGCGCCTGCGGTTCGGCTGCTCGCGCCAACAACGCGCAGGCCGCCGGCGCCACCGGCGTCCTGCTGTCGTCCAGCCTGGAGCACTTCGCCGCGGGCATCGCGGGCAACTCGGCCATCCCCATGTTCCAGTTCACCGCGTCGGCGACCAGCCAGATCCGCCCGGCGCTGGACGCGGGCACGCTGACCGTCCGCCTGTACGGGGCAGGCCGCGCCAGCCTGCAGACCTACGACCCGGCGATCGTGGACACCCCGAGCTCGTTCACCTCGCGCGGCGTGCGCGGCCCGGCCGTCAAGCCGGACGTGTCCGCGCCCGGTGACACGATCTCGTCCGCCCTGCGCGGCAGCGGCAACAACCGCACCGTGCTGTCCGGCACGTCGATGGCGACGCCGCTGACCGCCGGCGTCACCGCGCTGCTGCGGCAGGCGCACCCCGACTGGTCCGTCGAGGAGATCAAGGCCCTGGTGATGAACACCGCCGGGCACGACATCGTCGCCGACGGCAAGACCTACGCGCCGCAGCGCGTCGGTGCCGGGCGGCTGGACACGCAGGCCGCGCTGAACGACCAGGTGCTGGCCTACTCGCGGGACGACCGGGGCGCCGTCAGCGTCACCTTCGGCACCGTCGAGGTGGACCGGCCGACGACGATCACCAAGACCATCCAGGTGGTCAACAAGGGCGACAGCTGGGCCCGCTACGCCGTGGCCTACGAGGGCATCACCAACCTGCCCGGCGTGCAGTACGAGCTGTCCGACCGGTCCGTGTCGCTGCCGCCGCGCGGCACCGCGTCGGTCCGCGTCACGCTGCGGATCACCGACCCCACGGCGCTGCGCAAGGTCATCGACCCGACGGTGGCGACGGAGCAGGCCGGGATGGCCCGCCAGTTCGTCGCCGACGCCTCCGGGCGCGTCGTGCTCAGCCCGCCGCCCGGCGGGAGCAAGCCGACGCTGCGCGTGCCGGTCTACGCGGCGCCGAAGCCGGTGTCGTCGATCGACACCCCGAAGTCGTTGAACTTCGCGGCCGACACCGCGCGCTTCACGCTCACCGGCCGCGGCGTCGACCAGGGCACCGGGAGCCAGCGCTACGAGTCGCTGGTCAGCGTGCTGGAGCTGCAGGGCGAGTCCCCGCGGCTGCCGGAGTGCCGCGGCAGGGTGACCGACGGCTGCACGATCAACGACACGGCCAAGGGCGGTGACCTGCAGTACGTCGGGGCGGCGTCCACCATCGCGCAGGCGCGGCAGCAGGGCCACGCCGACCAGGCGTTGCTCGCGTTCGGGATCTCGACCTGGGGCAACTGGGCGAACCTGGGCAGCAACACGATCCCGTTCGTCGACATCGACACCACCGGCGACGGCGTGCCCGACTTCGAGTCCTACGTCGCGAAGGCGAGCGGCACCGACGTCTGGCTGGTCAACACCGTGGACCTGAACGCCGCGGGCTTCCCCACCGTGGACGTCCAGGCGGTCAACGGCCAGCTCGGTGACGTGGACACCAACGTGTTCGACACCAACGTCGTGCTGCTGCCGGTCAGCATCACGGCGCTGGGCATCGACCCGGCCGCGGCCTCGCACAAGATCAGCTACACCGTCGGCACCACCGGGTACTACGTGGCGCCCAGCAGCGAGAACGGGCTCATCGACGCCATCGGCACGCCGATGACGTTCGACGCGCTCGCGCCGGCCTACTCGGTCGCCGGTGCCAACGGGTCCGCGCTGATGTACTCGGCGAAGCCCGGCACGGCGCTCGACGTCACGCGCAACCCGGCGTCGGCCGACACGGTGCTCGGGCTGCTCGCGCTGAAGCACCACAACGGCAACGGCAACCGGGTGAGCGTGATCCGGGTGAACGGGGGTAGCCGGCCCTGACGACCGGGGCCACTCCGCCGATCGGGTGTCTCACTTCTCGGGAGATTCCGTCATAAGGGTGGTGCCGCTTCGGCTCGTTGGCGACAGCCGGTAACCTGCCGTCGCTGGAGTATGTGGGCAAACGGGTGCGAACGAGCCTCGTGGCCCTGATCGACGGAGGTGTCTGATGCGGCTGGCGGTGATCCCAGGTGATGGGATCGGACCCGAAGTGATCACCGAGGCCCTGAAGGTACTCGGCGAGGTCGCTCCCACGGTGGAGTACACGAACTACGACCTCGGCGCGGCCCGCTGGCACGCCACCGGCGAGCTGCTCCCCGAGTCGGTCCTCGGTGAGCTCCGGCAGCACGACGCCATCCTGCTGGGCGCGGTCGGCGACCCGACCGTGCCCAGCGGGATCCTGGAGCGGGGCCTGTTGCTCCGCCTGCGGTTCGAGCTGGACCACCACGTGAACCTGCGCCCGGCCAAGCTGTACCCGGGTGTGCGCGGCCCGCTGGCCGACAGCAACGCCGAGATCGACATGGTGGTCGTGCGCGAGGGCACCGAGGGCCCGTACGCGGGCAACGGCGGCCTGCTGCGCAAGGACACCGAGCACGAGATCGCCACGGAGGTCAGCGTCAACACCGCGTTCGGCATCCGCCGCGTGGTGTCCGACGCGTTCAAGCGGGCCGAGGAGCGGCCGCGCAAGCACCTCACGCTGGTGCACAAGACCAACGTGCTGCTGCACGCCGGTTCGCTGTGGTCGCGGATCGTCGAGGAGGTGTCGCTCGAGCACCCGGAGGTCACGGTCTCCTACTCGCACGTCGACGCCGCCACGATCCACATGGTCACCGACCCCGGCCGCTTCGACGTGATCGTCACCGACAACCTGTTCGGCGACATCATCACCGACCTGGCTGCCGCCGTGACCGGTGGCATCGGCCTCGCGGCCAGCGGCAACCTGGACATCACGCGCCGCAACCCGAGCATGTTCGAGCCGGTGCACGGCAGC
This sequence comes from Amycolatopsis thermoflava N1165, assembly GCF_000473265.1. Classification (NCBI taxonomy): domain Bacteria; kingdom Bacillati; phylum Actinomycetota; class Actinomycetes; order Pseudonocardiales; family Pseudonocardiaceae; genus Amycolatopsis; species Amycolatopsis thermoflava. Next base: position 4,180,578 of record NZ_KI421511.1, on the reverse strand, counting down.
GCGCCGGACATCGCCGGGCAGGGCATCGCCGACCCGACCGCCGCGGTGCTGTCGGTTTCGCTGCTGCTGGACCACCTGGGCCAGCGCGAGGCGGCCCGCCGCATCGAGGCGTCCGTCGCCTTCGACCTGGCGACCCGCGACCAGGCCAACCCGGGCACCACGCAGGCGATCGGTGACCGCCTGGCCGCCCTGGTCTCGTCGAACACGCGACCGGTCGCCTGATCGTTTCCCGCGCCGTGGAGGCCATCCCCGCTTCGGGGGTGGCCTCCGCCGCATTTTTGCCCTTTCGCGCACCGGTGTGGCATGATGCGGGCATGGCTTCCTCTTTCGCCGTGATCATTATCGGCAGGCGCGCCGGGTAGTGTCCGCATCGGACACCTGGCGCGCAGACCTCTCGCATCCGCGGGAGGTTTTTTTGTTGCCCGAGAAGCCTTCCACCACGCAAGGAGATGACCGTGACCCGCACGGAGCCAGCCGGACTGCCGCTCGGTGACGACTTCCACCTGTACGACACGACTTTGCGGGACGGCGCCCAGCGCGAGGGCATTTCCTACTCGGTGGCGGACAAGCTCGCCGTCGCGCGTCTGCTGGACGAGCTGGGTGTGGGCTTCATCGAGGGCGGCTGGCCGGGCGCGCTGCCGAAGGACACCGAGTTCTTCGCCCGCGCCGCGGACGGGGAGCTGATCCTCAAGCACGCGGCGCTCGTCGCGTTCGGATCGACGCGCAAGGCGGGCACGACGGCGGCGGAGGACGCCCAGGTGCGGGCGCTGCTCGACTCGCGGGCGCCGGTGGTGACGCTGGTCGCGAAGTCCGACCGCCGCCACATCGAGCGCGCGTTGCGCGTGGACGTCGACGAGGCCTGCGCGATGGTCGCCGACACCGTGTCGTTCCTGGTCGGTGAGGGGCGCCGGGTGTTCCTCGACGCCGAGCACTTCTTCGACGGCTACGCCTTCGACCCGGACACCGCGCTGCGCGTGCTGGAAGCCGGGTTCACCGCAGGCGCCGACGTCGTCGTGCTGTGCGACACCAACGGCGGCCAGCTGCCGCTCGGGATCGCCGAAACCGTGCGGGAAGTCGCCGCACGCACCGGTTTCCGCCTCGGCATCCACTGCCAGGACGACACTTCCTGCGCCGTCGCCAACAGCATCGCGGCGGTGCAGGCCGGCGCGACGCACGTGCAGTGCACCGCGAACGGGTACGGGGAGCGGGCCGGCAACGCCGACCTGTTCGCCGTGACGGGAAACCTCGTGGCCAAGCTCGGGATGGACGTGCTCCCCACCGGGGGCGCCGCCGAGCTGACCCGCGTCTCCCATGCCCTTGCCGAAATCGCGAACATCGCACCCGACACCCACCAGGCCTACGTCGGGTCGTCGGCCTTCGCCCACAAGGCGGGGCTGCACGCGAGCGCGATCAAGGTGGATCCGTTGCTGTACAACCACATCGATCCATCTTCCGTCGGCAACGACATGCGGGTCCTGGTCACCGAGATGGCCGGCAGGGCCAGCCTGGAGCTCAAGGGACGTGAGCTCGGGGTGGACCTTGCCGGCCGGCCTGACGCGGTCACCAGCGTGGTGGCGAAGGTGAAGGAGCTGGAGGCCGAGGGCTGGTCGTTCGAGGCCGCCGACGCGTCGCTGGAACTGCTGCTGCGCGAGGAGGTCGACGGCCCGGCCGAGCCGCCGTTCACGCTGGAGTCCTACCGCGTCGTGCTGGACCACCGCGGCGACGGGGAGGTGATCTCCGAGGCGACGGTGAAGGTGCACGTCGCGGGGGAGCGGGTGATCGCGACCGCGGAGGGCAACGGCCCGGTGCACGCGCTGGACGCGGCGCTGCGGAAGGCCCTGTCGCCGTCGCTGTCCTGGTTGGACAGTGTCGAGCTGTCGGACTACAAGGTGCGGATCCTGCCGAGCCACCCGGGCAGCGACGCGGTGACCCGGGTGCTGCTGAAGTCCAGCGACGGCGACCAGGAGTGGACCACGGTCGGCGTGCACGGCAGCATCGTCGAAGCGAGCTGGCTCGCCCTGTGCGACGCCCTGGTGCACAAGAGCATGCGCGGCTAGGACTGTTCGCCACCTCGCGTGGCCGCCCTCGCGGCGGGACTCGCCTCTCTGCAACTGCCGGCCCTGAGCGGCCAGGGTGGGTGCGGTGGAGCCATGGCGGGCGATCCTCGACGGCCTCCCGGACAACGCCCGGGTGGTGCTGCGCTGCCCGACCGGCGACGCGTTCGCCGAGCTGCTGCTGGCCTGCGCCGACCGCAGGCTGGTGGCGGTTCCATTGCGCGCCCGTGTGCCGGACACCGAGGTGGCCAGGGTCGCCGCGGCGGTCGGAGCCTCCGCGGTGGTCGATGGGCCGCCCCGCGTGTCGCGGGTGAGCCTGCTCGACGGCGAGCCCGGTCATCCGGACGCCGCCGGCCTGGCGTTCCTCGTGCACACCCCGGGAGCCGGCCGGTGCGTCATGCTCGGCCGCGACGAGGTGGCAGGCAACGCGGCGCGGACCGCGGCCCTGCACGGCTTCTCGCCGGTCCGCCCGCACGCCACCGCGCTGCCGCTGCACCACGTCACCGCGCTCGTCATGTCGCTGGTCGGCACCCGGCTCACCGACGCGCCCCTGGTGCTGACCGAGAGGTTCGACCCCGTCACGTTCTTCGCGGCGGTCGAGGCGGAGGGTGCGCAGACCGCATCGCTTGTGCCGGCGCAGCTGCGCGATGTGGTCCGCGCCGGTGTGCACTGGCCGGACTGCCTGGAGTACGTGATCACCTCCGGCGCGCCGCTCTCGCGGGAACTGGCCGCGGACTTCGCCGCCCGGTACGGGCCGCGGTTGCGGCAGGCCTACGGGCTCACCGAGGCCGTCAACCTCAGCACCACCATGCCGCTGCTCGACGCCGCCGGGTTCCGGGAACAGTACGTGCGGCACCAGGGCCCGGTCGGGGTGCCGTTGCCGGGCACGGAGCTGCGCCTGGAGGACGGGGAGGTGTGGCTCCGTGCGCCGGAGCTGATGCGCGGGTACTGGGGCGCCCCGGAGGCGAGCCCGGTGACGCCGGACGGCTGGCTGCGCACCGGGGACCGCGGCGACCTGCGTGACGGTTTCCTGGTCCTGCACGGGCGTTCCGCGGAACTGATCGAGCGCGGCGGGCAGCGGCTGCACCCGGCGGACGTCGAGGGGGAGTGGCGGGCGGCCGGGCTGTCCGGGGAGTTCGCCGCGGTGGCGGTGCCGGAACCCGCGCTGGGCCACGAAGTCGCGCTCGTGGGCGCGGTGGCAGGGTTGCGGGGGGTGTGCCGGACCGCGCGGGTGCGGCCCGCGGTGTTCTCGTCTTCCGGGTTCCTGGCCGCGGAGAACGGGCAGCCGCTGCGCGACGCGATGGCGCGCGGGCTCACCGTGCGGCGGGAGAGCGCGTTGCGGTACGAGGAGCTGCTCGACCACGCCTGCCGTGCGGCGCGGGCGATCCTGGCCTCGCCGGTGCGGCCGGAGTGCGCGCGGGCGCGCCACGTGTACCGCGAGGCACTGGCGTTGACCGCGGCGCATTCCCCGCCGCGGCAGGCACTTCCGGGCACCCGCACCGCCGCGCACGACGCGCTGGACGCCCTCGTCGTGGCCTGGCCGGCTCTCGCGGAGGGCGCGCCGTTCGAGGAGTGGCGCCGCGTGCCGGCCGACTGGCCGATGTCGGTGTACGCCGAGTACGCGGCGGAAGTGGTGATCGCGTCGGGGCGCACGCGCGGCCGGGTACTGGACGCGGGACCGGACGATCTGGACAGTGGGCCGGGACCGGAGATGTTCGACACCATCGTGGCCACGAACACCGTGCACCGCGCCGCCGACAAGGAGATGGCGCTGCGGCGCCTGCGCGACATGCTCACCGATGGCGGACGGCTCGTCCTGGCCGAGGGCACGAGCCCGACCGCCGGGGCGACGCCGTGGGCGCTGGACCTGCTCTTCGCCGCCGTCGACGGCTGGTGGGACCGCGGTGGTCTCCGCGGCCGCTGGGAGTGGCTGCGCTTGCTCCGCGACGCCGGGTTCCGTGAACCGGGTTACGCCGCACTGCACGCGGGACACCACGACCTCGGCGGCGTCGTCTGGGCGACCAAGTAGGAAGGGGACGGCCGTGGCCGAACTCGAACTCGTCACGTGGGCCCGCAGCCGGGTCCACAGGGGACACACCGAACTGGACGTGCACCACGGCTCGCGCTCCACGGCGCTGCACGGCGCGCCCGCCGCGAGCGGGGACGCCCTGGTGTCCAACGGTGCCGTGGGCGCGGACCTGTTGCGCCTGCCCGCAGGCGCCGGGTTCGTGCCGCACACGCACCCCGGTCACCACGTGCTGGTGGTGACCGCGGGGATCGGCACGATCACCTACGCGGGCCGGATCCACGAGACCCGCGCCGGCCAGGTGTACCTCATCGAAGGCGAGGTGCCGCACGCCGTCGGCGCGATCACCGACCACGTCATCCTGGCCGTGGGCTCGCCGCACCGCGCGATCGACGCCGAGGACCGGATGGCGCCCGTGCCGTACGAGGAGGTCGTCTCGCTCGACGGTGAGCTGTGCTGCCTGATCTGTGACGTCATCACCAGCGCGCCGCGGCGGCCGCACGACGTGGGTTGCCCGCACTGCCCGTGCCACGCATGCGCCGGTCAGAACACCGGTTCGTCTGCGCCTGCCGGCACGGGGATCTCCAGCTCGACGTAGAACGCGTCGTCCGCGGCCTGTTCCAGCACGCTCACCGCGGTGCGGCAGACCGGGCACCGGGATCTCCGCCAGGATCCGGCGAAGATCCAGCGGCGGCAGCCTTCGCAGTAGCCCCAGCGCGGGGTTTCGTCGTGGCGTCTCAGCATCGGGTCACTCCGGTGCGCAGCCGGGCGAGCTCGGCGTGGTCGGGTTCGTCTTCGAGCCGTTCCAGGTGCTCGAAGACGCGGCGCAGCAGGACGACCGCACCGTCGGTCTTCACGGGCACGTCCTCGTGGCCCCGCTCGGGGTGGGCGAGCATCGATTGCTGAGCCTCGATCGCCCACCGGTACTCGCGGATCACCCAGGCGATCCCGTCCGCGACCCGGTCGGCCAGCTCCCGCGACCGGCAGCTCACGGTCCACCACCACCGCAGCCGCCCCGGCGCGACCGGCGTGTGCAGGTGGTGCAGGACGTACCCCTTCTCCCGCTCGCCGCCCAGCCCGGCCGGCCCGACGCGCAGTTCGATCCGCGTCAGGCCGGGGTTGAGCACGTGGTGGGTGTGCTCGCGGTCGACGACGTCGTAGCCGAACCAGTCCCGCATCACGTCGGGCAGCTGCTGGTCCCGGGCGCGGCGCACCGTCTTGACGGTCTCGACGCCGCCGATCGTCCGGCGTTCCAGGCGCATCGCGATCCGCGTGCCGCCGGACAGGCTCCGCACGTGCAGCGGGTAGGAGCGCCGGATGTCGAGCAGGGTTCTCCACCAGCAGGCGGCTGCTCGCCGCGACCTCCACCGGCTCGGAGCGGACCGTCGCCCAGCCCGGGATCTCGGGGGTGTCCGGCACGGCGACTCGTTGGGCGCGGCCGGGCGCGCCCGGCCACACCCAGACGAGTCCGTCCTTTTCGGTCACCGGGCGGCGGGGGAGCACGGTCGACGGCGCGGATCCGGGGGAGCACGGCCCCGGCTGGTCGTAGCAGATTCCGTGGTAGGCGCACTGCAGGTCGCCGCCGGACCGGAGCAGCGGGAACCGCTTGTGCCGGCACCGCCCGTCGTAGGCGACGACGTCACCGTCGACGGTCCGCCACAGCACGAGGGGCAGCCCCGCGACGACGGGTGCGTGCAGTCGGCCGCGCACGAAGTCGGGCGAGAATCCGGCGACGTACCAGGCGTTGGTGATCACCGAGCCTCCACGTTTCGGTCATCGAAATGAAAGTGCCGTTTAATGAGACGCCCGTGGGGTACCCCGTGTCAATGACCACCCGTGTGCCCGGGGGAGGGCGGCTGGTTAGGGTGGGTGGGTGCGTCTAGCTCGAGTTGCTCATGCCGGTGGGGTCGCCTTCGCTTCCGTCGACGGCGACGAGCTCCTGGAAATCGCCGACCACCCCTTCGGACAGCCGAACTACACGGGCAAGCGGTTCTCGCTTGCCGACGTTCGGCTGCTCGCGCCGATCCTCCCGTCGAAGGTGATCGCGATCGGCCGGAACTACGCGGAGCACGCGGCCGAGTTCGGCAACGAGGTGCCGCAGTCGCCGATGATGTTCCTCAAGCCGTCGACCAGCGTGATCGGCCCGAACGCCGCCATCAAGCTGCCCGCCGCGTCGCAGCGGGTGGACTTCGAGGGCGAGCTCGCGGTGGTCATCGGCCAGCCGATCCGCAACGTGAAGGCGGCGCAGGCCCCGGCGGCGATCCTCGGATACACGATCGCCAACGACGTCAGCGCTCGGGACCTCCAGAAGGCCGACGGCCAGTGGGGCCGCGCGAAGGGCTTCGACACGTTCTGCCCGCTCGGACCGTGGATCGAGACCGCCGTGGACGCCTCCGACCTGGCGATCCGCACCGAGGTCGACGGCGAGCTCAAGCAGGACTCGCGGACCTCGCTGCTGATCCACAAGATCCCCGAACTGGTGGAGTTCGTGTCCGGCGTGATGACGCTGCTGCCCGGCGACGTCATCCTCACCGGCACGCCCGCCGGAGTCGGCCAGATCACCGACGGCCAGACGGTGTCCATCACGATCGAGGGCATCGGCACACTGACCAACCCGGTACAGAACGCGTAGCGCCAGGGCTTTGAACCCAAGGTAGCTGGGTGGTCATCCCGTCGCCTGGAACTGGACGATCACCTTGAGCCAGGGCCGCAACCTCCGTCCTCACCGGCGGATCAAATGCCAACCTTGCGGCCCTGGCTCAAGGTGATATGCACAAACCGGAAGGCGACGGGATGACCACCCAGCGACCACCTCGCCAAGGTGGGACGAGGCACCCAACCCCTGGTCATCCCGGAGCCTGCCCGTCCGGCGAGGACTATCTTTTGATCTTTTCCGCCCTGCGGGCGGTGCGCCTCACGGCGCTCGAAAGGTCACCTTCCGACCACCCCCGCCCCCGATGCCTGATTGTGTTTCAGTCGCCGAGCAGCGGCGTCAAGGCGGGAAAGAGTACCTTGACCCCGCTGGTCGGCGACTAAAGATCGGCTGTGGATCGGGGGCGGGGGAGGTCTGGTTGGGGTAGTCGGTGTCGTTTCGTTGCCGGCTTGCGTTTTCGGGGCGGGGGAGGTCTGGTGCGTGGTCGGTCTTCTTTCGTTGCCGGCTTGCGGTTGCGGCGCGGGGGGTCTGGTTGGGGTAGTCGGTGTCGTTTCGTTGCCGGCTTGCGTTTTCTTATTTGCTTTCGGTGTTGTTGTTTCGCCGTGCCCATTTTGGTGCGTGCTCGGGCAGTAGGCCCACCCCGATGACGTAGGCGGGGATCCTCCGGGCCCACGGCACCGCGTTCATCACCGTCACCAGCGGCTTCGGCGGTCCGTTTCGCCGTCCCTCGATCGCCGGCCGGACGACTGCCCGGTGCATAAATCGCTGGATCGCCTGGACCACCATCGTCGGCAGCAATCGGCGCCGTCGGATCCGCGCCAGGTCCCGGGCAACCACTCCGCGCCGCAGGGGGACGGCCAGCAACCGGGCCGTCGCGACCGCGTCCTGCACCGCCAGGTTGATCCCCACACCCCCGATGGGCGACATGGCGTGAGCCGCGTCGCCGATGCACAGCACGCCGTTCCGGTGCCAGCGTGTCATCAGGTTCAGCCGCACGTCCAGGTGCTTCACGTCGTCCATCGAGGTGATCGCGTCCACCCGGTCCGCCAGCTGCGGCAGCACCGTTCTGATCCGGTCGCGGAACGCCTCCACGCCCTCGGCGCGCAACTGCCCGTCCAGTCCCTTCGCCGCCAGGTAGGCGACCTGGAAGTACTCCTCGCGCGGGATGATCACCGCGAAGTGCCCGTGTCGCATGCCCGGCATCAGCTCCGGCCGCTCCTCCCCGCGCCGGGGCAACCGCAGCCACCACGTGTCGAACGGCACCGGGAACTCCCGCGCCCGCAGGCCGGCCTCCCGCCGCACCACCGACCAACGACCGTCGCACCCCACGGTCAGGTCCGCCCGGATCTCCCCGGTCGCGCCGTCCGCCGTCCGGTACCGCACGCCCGCCACCCGGCCCGCCTCCCGCACCAGCGAAGTCACCTCGGTGCTCATCCGCAGGTGGAACGCGGGCTCGGCCCGGCCCGCGTCCGCCAGCAGGTCCAGCAGGTCCCACTGCGGCACCATCGCCAGGTACGGGTGCGCGATCCGCAGCCCGCGGAAATCCGCGATCGTCAGCGGGGGCGGGCCGGGCAGCGACACGGTGCTCAGCCTGCTCTGCGGCAGCTTCGCGAACCGCTCGCCGAGGCCCAGCTCGTCCAGTAGCTGCAGCGTCGACGGATGCACCGTGTCGCCCCGGAAGTCCCGCAGGAAGTCCGCGTGCTTCTCCAGCACGGTCACCTCCACCCCGGCCCGCGCCAGCAGCAGTCCGAGCACCATCCCGGCCGGTCCGCCACCGACGACGACGCAGGTCGTGCGCTCGACCACGGCCACCACCCCCTTAATTCATCCTGTGTTGAATAAGACCAGCATGGCGCTCTCCGAACGCCTGGTCAAGCGGGATAGGCTGAACGGGTTATGACTGAGACAGTCCGCGCCCGCTTCTGCCCGTCGCCCACCGGAACCCCGCACGTGGGGCTCATCCGCACGGCGTTGTTCAACTGGGCCTTCGCCCGGCACCACGGCGGCAGCCTGGTGTTCCGCATCGAGGACACCGACGCCGCCCGGGACAGCGAGGAGTCCTACCAGCAACTGCTGGAGGCGCTGCGCTGGCTCGGTCTCGACTGGGACGAGGGTCCCGACGCGGGCGGCGAGTACGGCCCGTACCGGCAGAGCGAGCGACGCGACATCTACGCCGACATCGCGCGCCGCCTGCTGGAGGCCGGCGAGCTGTACGAGGCGTTCTCCACCAACGAGGAGGTCGCCGAGCGCCGCAAGGCCAAGGGGCAGGACCCGCAGCTCGGCTACGACAACTTCGACCGCGACCTCACCGAGGAGCAGCGCGCCGCCTACCGCGCCGAGGGCCGCGCCCCGGTGCTGCGGCTGCGCATGCCGGACGAGGACCTCGCCTGGAACGACCTGGTGCGCGGTGACATCAGCTTCCCCGCGGGCTCGATCCCGGACCCGGTCCTGGTGCGCGCCAACGGCGATCCGCTCTACACGCTGACCAACCCGGTCGACGACGCGCTGATGCGGATCACGCACGTCCTCCGCGGTGAGGACCTGCTCCCGTCGACGCCGCGCCAGATCGCGCTGTACCGGGCGCTGGAGCGGATCGGTGTCGCGGAGTTCACGCCGCAGTTCGGCCACCTGCCGTACGTGATGGGCGAGGGCAACCGCAAACTGTCCAAACGGGACCCCCAGTCCAACCTGTTCAACTACCGCGACCGCGGGTTCATCCGCGAGGGCCTGCTGAACTACCTGGCCCTGCTCGGCTGGTCCATCGCCGACGACAGGGACACGTTCACGGTCGACGAGCTGGTCCAGGCGTTCGAGATCTCGAAGGTGAGCGCCAACCCGGCCCGCTTCGACGTCAAGAAGGCCGAGGCGATCAACGGCGTGCACGTCCGCGCCCTCGACGCCGAGGACTTCGTGCAGCGGGTCGTGCCCTACCTCCAGGCGGCCGAGCTGCTGCCCGCCGAGCCGAGCGAGGAGCAGCTGGCCAGGTGGCGCACCATCGCGCCGCTCGTCCAGGAGCGGGTGACCGTGCTCGGTGACGCGGCGCCGCTCGTGCGGTTCCTGTTCGTGCCGGAGGAGGAGTTCGCGCCCGAGGAGGACGCGGCCGCCAAGAACCTCAAGCCGGACGCCGAACCCGTGCTGCGCGCGTCGATCCAGGCGCTGGAGGCGCTGCCGTCGTGGGAGACCGCGGCCATCGAGCAGGCGCTCAAGGACGCCCTGGTCGAGGGCCTCGGCCTCAAGCCGCGCAAGGCTTTCGCCCCGGTTCGCGTCGCCATCACCGGTCGCACGGTGTCGCCGCCGCTGTACGAATCGATGGAGCTGCTCGGCCGGGAAGTTTCACTCGGACGTCTGCGTAACGCTCTGCCCGGCAACGCAGAGTAGAAGCAGTCGCCGTCGAAACGACGCACTGAATCACCTTGTCGGCCGAACCGCTCAGCGTAGTTCTCGCCTAGCCTCGCTGGGTGGATTTTGCGCGTCCCGGCACACCAACCCGCGTCCGTGTCCCCGAGCCCGGTCTGGGGGATCCGGCGGATCCGTGGAGACCGTCCAGCCTGCGGCTGGTGTGCCTGGACATCGACGACACGTTGATCGACTTCACCTCCGCGGGCAAACGCGCGCTGTCGCTGCTGATCGGCCGGGCCGACCTGTGGCCGCTGTGGGAGCGAATCACCGACTGGCACGTCGCCCGTGTCGTCGCGGGGGAGATCGACTACGCGTCCATGCACCACCGGCGCACCCAGTGCTTCCTCGCCGAGATCGGCGTCGTGCTGGAAGCGGAGGACGTGGCCCGGTTCGAGCGCCGCCGCAAGGAGGTGCTGCGCAGCTCGTGGCGCCTCTTCGACGACGTCCTGCCCTGCCTGGAGTGGCTGCGCGCGGCGGACGTCCTCATCGCCGCTGTGACCAACGCCTCCGGCGCCCACCAGCGCGCCAAGCTCGCCGATCTGGGGCTCACCCGCTTCTTCGACCACGTGGCGATCGCCGGTGAGGTCGGGGCCGCCAAGCCCGATCCGGTGATGTTCCACGCCGTGTGCACGGTGCTCGACTGCGACCCGAGTGAGGCCGCCCACGTGGGCGACAAGCTGCATACCGACGCTGTCGGCGCCCGGGACGCCGGCCTGGAGGGGGTGTGGCTCGACCGGACCGGCGGTGACGCGGAGGTGCCGGAGGGCGTGCACGTCATCGGCGGGCTGGACGAGCTCCCGCAGCTGCTGGTCAGCGAGTTCGCGCGGATCGGCGTGCCCGCCCAGCGCTGAACCCCACCCCCCGGTTACGCACCGCTGACGGGGCTAGGCTATATTTCTTCCCAGCGGAGCTGCTCCGAGTCGCGAATCGGAGTGGCAAACCGTTGGGGTATGGTGTAATTGGCAGCACGACAGATTCTGGCTCTGTTAGTCTAGGTTCGAGTCCTGGTACCCCAGCTGCAAGAGGAAAAACCGCCTCTGGTAAGGTTCCTCTCGCAACAAGGGAAAGAGCAAGTGCCTAGCCCCCGTCGTCTAGCGGCCTAGGACGCCGGCCTCTCACGCCGGTAGCGTGGGTTCGAATCCCATCGGGGGTACGTACCGTCAAGGAGCGCTGACTCATCGAGTCAGCGCTCCTTGCTTTGTTGTGGGGTATGGCTTCGATGCTCCTCTCTGCCGTCGGGCACCGAGGTTGGTGAAAACTGGGCGGGCACCTGGCCCGGCGCCCGCCCAGTGATCGTCCACTCGGGATTGTTCAGGTCACGACACCGGGCGTCGCAGACGCCGGCGCAGCGCCCAGCCGCCGCCGAACAGGCCCAGCACCCCGGCGACACCCGCCGCCACCATCGGCACGGTCACGACCGTCACCGCGGCGTTGGAGGTGTTGTTCGCGGGTGCCGGGTCCGGCTGAATACCCCGCACGGTCGCGGTGTTGCGCATCAGCTCCACGGTGCCGTCCGCGGTCGCGGTCACCGTGATCTGGCTGCTCTGGCCCGCGGGCAGCAGCCCGCCGGTGCAGGTCAGGGGCGAACCGGAGACCGCGCAGCCCGGCGTGCTCGACGACACGTTCGTCAGCCCGGCCGGGATCTGGTCGGTGACCGTGTAGCCGGACGAGTCGCCGCGGCCGTCGTTCGTGACGACGAGCAGGTACGTCACCGTCTCGCCCGCGTTCACCTGCGGCGTCGCGGCCTTCGCGATCGCCGGGTCGGCCGGGAGCGGGGTGTTGGTGATGGTGCACGTGATGTCGTCACCGGGTTGCGGGGCCACCGCCTTGGTTCCCGCCCCCGACGGCAGCGCGGTCGTGCTGCCCGTGGTCGCGTTGCGGCACGTCCACGCCTGCGAGTAACTCGCCAGCGAACTGCCCGGGCTCGCGGCCTCGCTCAGGGTGTACCGACTGCCGTTCGCGCGTGGCAGCACGGTGAGTGTGCCGGTCGTCGCCGTCGCGGCGGTACCGATTCTGGCCGAGCCCGACAAGGTCATCACCGCGAACGCCACCGCTTCGCCGCCCCCGGTGCTTTGCAGCGTCTGGGAGAACGAGGTGGCCCCGACCGACTTGACCAGCACCGTGCCCCACGAGCCGTTGGTGCTGTTGGCGCCCGCGCAACTGACGGTCGTGGTGCCGAGACCGGTCACGCTGTTCTGACAGCCGCCCGCGCCCGCGCCGGGGGTGAGCCTGGTGGGCCCCCCGGGTTCGCCAGATGTCACTGCTCAGACCGGGTAGTGCGGGAAAACCTCACGGCGCTCATCCGAGCGGGGAAAGCGGCCTGTCCACCGTGGACAAACCGGATGACAGCGCAGGCAGGCCGGGCCTAAGCTCCGGGCATGGCCGAGATCACTCCCGCGCTCCAGGTGGCCCACACAGCCGATCTCGGCGCACCGGCCCTCGCCGCGGCCCGTGAGCTCTTGTACGACGTGTTCGAAGGCGACCTGACCGAGCACGACTGGGAGCACGCCCTCGGCGGTGTGCACGCCCTGCTGTGGGAGGGCCCGGAACTGGTGGCCCACGCGTCCGTGGTGCAGCGCAGGATGGTCCACAACGGGCGGGCCTGGCGCACCGGGTACGTGGAGGCCGTGGGAGTGCGCGCGGACCGCCGGCGGCGCGGCTACGGCGGCGTGGTGATGGAGCCCCTGGAGCGTGTGATTCGCGAGGCCTACGAGGCGGGTGCGCTCAGCGCGTCGGACGAGGCGATCCCGTTCTACCGCTCCCGCGGCTGGACGTGCTGGCGCGGGCCGCTGTCCGCGCTCACGCCGTCCGGGATCACGACGACGCCCGAAGAAGCGGGCGGGGTCTTCGTGCTCGGCACGTCGCTCGACCCGGACGGGGAGCTGACGTGCGACTGGCGCGACGGGGACGTCTGGTGAGCCGGTGGCGCCGCGGGTGCGGCGCCACCGGGGTCACGCCAGGTTCGCGTAGACGACGATGTTGTCGGTGTAGCTGTGCTCGGCGTGGTCGAACACACCGCCGCACGTGATGAGCCGCAGCTGCGGCCCGTCGGTGTTGCCGTAGACCGCGTCCTGCGGGAACTGGTCCTTGGGCACCTGCGTGGTGTGGTCGACCACGAACCGCAGCTGCTGCCCGTCGCTGCGGTCGACGAAGATCTCGTCGCCCGGCCGGACGTCCTTCAGCTTGTAGAAGACGCCCGGCTGGTGGTTGCCGTCCACGTGACCCAGGATGATCGCCGGGCCGACGTCGCCGGGCACGGGGGACAGGCGGTACCAGGCGGCCTGCATCGGCTTGTCGACCGACGGCACCGCGATCTCGCCGTCCTTGTTCACCGCGACCGAGATGAGCGAGGACTCCGCGCCGATCTTCGGAATCCGCACCTGGGTCGGGCGCAGCTTGTCGTAGGGCTTGGTCACCGGGACCGACGTGGTGGGCGCCGCGGCCTGCGTGGGCTGCGGATCGGAGCCGCAGCCGGTCAGGACGAGAGCGAGCAGAACCGCCGGGGCGGCCGCGAGAACGCGACCGCCCCGGCCGGTGAACGGGTTGCGCATGGCGGTCAGAACCGGGCGGTGCCGCCGGCCCCGGTCTCCACGCCCGCCTTGGGCGCGAACGAGACCTGGGCGTCGCCGCCGTTGCTCTGCTGCCACTCGCCGGACTCGCCCGAGCCCGGGACCGGAGCCACGCCGCCGCCGGACGCGCCGCCGCCCTGCGGGGCGCCCGCGCAGGTCCAGTCGGCCGTGACGGTGCCGGAGTCGAAGGACTTGCCCTCGTGCAGCTGCACCAGGTAGTCCCAGTACCGGCCGTCCTGTTCCTCCTGGTACGGGCCGTCGAGGATGTCGAAGTCCGGCGACCACACGCCGGTCGGCTGGCCCGCGGCGCAGGCGATGATCAGCACGCCGGTGCCGTCGCCCAGGTCGATGCCGTAGGCGGTGTCGTCCTCGTACGGCGGCTCCTCCGGGGCGCTGCTGGAGGTCGACGTCGGCTCGCTCGACCCGGTGGTCGTCGTGACGGGCGTCGTCGTGGTGCCCGGGCTGCTGGTGAGGCTCGGCCGGCTGGTGGTCGTGGTGGCCGAGGACGTCTCGCTCGTCGTCTCGGCGGACGAGCTCGGCGCGGACGTCTCCGTGCTCTCCGGCGCGGCCGACGTCGTGGTGGTGACCTCCGGGGTCGTGCTCTCCTCGGCGAGCGCTGCCGGGGCGGTGGTGAGGGTGATCAGCGCACCGCTGATCACGGCTGCCGCGAGGCGGCCCAAGGGCTTACGCAAAGTGACTCCACTGGTGTTGCTCGGAACGCGCGGTGACCCCGACCGCCCTCGGCGCGCGCGTCATCACTCTTCTGGCCGAGGGTCTCGCGTGATCCTCCCCGATTCCGGTCACGGGGAGAAACGAAAAGGCATGTGACAGAAATTGTCCGGGAAATGTGTAACGCGGACGCCCTAATCGGCGATCGCGAATCGACGCGTTACATCAAGGGACGATAACAGCAGTCCGCGACCGTGACCAGGCCGGTTCGGCGCGAAAATTTCCCACGGCTTGGCCGGTGGTCGCGGATCGCCAGGTGGAGGCGGTCACGGAGCGTGGCGCCCGGCCGGGCGGGAAAGCCCTTTCGGTCGATGTTGTGAACCGTTCACCGGTGCCAGCATGGAGAGATCCCGATCTTGAGCCGTTGTGAGGGGCGGCTCACAGCGGTCTTGGTCTCGTTTCAGTGCCAATTCGGGTACGGGCGAGGCACAGTGGGTATTGCGATTGTGCTTGCCGAGGTGGAGAGGAAGGGGGATTAGACCGTGACCGGACCAATCGGGCGTTTCTGGCGGCGCCTGCACATCGGTCGCAACCCGTTGGCCAGAACGTCCGACCGGGTCGAGGCTGCGCTTCTGTTGGTGGTGGTGCTGGGGCTGCTCGTCGCGGTTCCGCTGGCGTTGTTCACCGGGTCTCGGACGTACGGGGGTCAGCTGGCGGTTTCCGAAGATCAGCGCGCTTCGCGGCACCTCGTGACCGCGACGCTGCTCGAGGACGCGCCGGCGCCGGTGCCGGCGACCGAGGGCGCGTTCTCGACCAGCAGCACGGCCGGGGTGCACGCGACGTGGACCTACAACGGCGGGGAGCCGAAGACGGGCATCGTGGCGGCCGACCCCGGCGCGACGGCCGGGTCGACCGTGCCGGTGTGGATCAACGAAGCCGGTGACCCGGCGCCCGCGCCGATCAGCTCGACCGACGCGGCCACGACCGGCGTGCTGGCGGGGATCTTCGCCTGGCTCGTGGCGGCGCTCGTGCTGACCGCGACGTACTGGATCACGCGCTTCGTGCTGGACCGCAGGCGCGCCGCGCGCTGGGAAGCGGAATGGGCCACGCTCGGCGACCGCTGGGCGCGTTCCTGACTGTTCTTACTGGGGTCTGACACGCCGCTCGCGGGCATCCGACGAGGATGCCCCCTGCGGCGCTCCTCCGCTCCGGCGGACACCACTGGGGTGACGGCTGCTTTCTTCAGCGGACACCACCGGGGTTCAGCGCTGCCGCCGTTGCCTGTTCCTTAGGGCGAACCGTGCCGCCGCTCGGGTTGGCGGCTGCTGTTTTCAGCGCACGCCGCGGGGGCGGAACTGGATGCTGATCCTCGGCCCGACGGGGCGGTTCGTCTTCGGGATGGCGTGCTCCCACGTCCGCTGGCACGAACCGCCCATGACGATGAGGTCGCCGGGGCCCAGGAGTTGCCGCACGGTCGCCCCGCCGCCGCGTGGGCGCAACAGCATGCTCCGCGGCGCGCCGACCGACACGATCGCCACCATGGTGTCCTCGTGCGAACCCCGGCCGATCGTGTCGCCGTGCCACGCCACGCTGTCCCGGCCGTCGCGGTAGAAGCACAGCCCCGCCGTGCGGAACGGCTCGCCGAGCTCGTCCCCGTAGTGCCGGCTCAACGCGGCCCGCGCGTCGTCCAGCACCGGGTCCGGCAGGCGCTCGTCCTCGCCGTAGAAGCACAACAGCCGCGGCACGTCGACCACCCGGTCGTACATCCGGCGGCGCTCCGCGTGCCACGGCACGTCCGCCGCCAGGCGCTCGAACAACACGTCCGCGCCCGACAGCCACCCCGGCCGCAGATCGATCCACGCGCCGTCGCCCAGTTCCGTGCGCCGCGTCTCGGTCAGGGACCCGAGCGAACATTCCTCGGCCTGATCGAACAGCGAACCCTGCAGCCCTGCGGTCATGACCCGAGGCTACCCCAAATCGAACGTGTGTTCTACCCGCTGCCGTGTTGTACCCGGCGCCGTGTTCTACCCGGCGCCGGATCGCCGAACTCGTTGCCACCGGCCGGACCGGTCGGGAACTACAGCCGTTCCTGCAACGCCTCCGCCGCCGCGAGCAGATCCGCCGCCCAGCGCGCGCCCGGCTTGCGCCCTATCCGTTCCACCGGACCGGAAACCGACACGGCCGCGATCACGTTGCCCGCGGAATCCCGCACCGGCGCGGAAACACTCGCCACGCCCGGCTCCCGCTCGGCCACGCTCTGCGCCCACCCGCGACGGCGCACCTCGAGCAGCGTCCGTTCCCCGAACACCGCGTCCGCCAAGATGGTGCGTTGCGTGTGCGGATCGGACCACGCGGCAAGCACCTTCGCGCCCGAGCCCGCCGTCATCGACAGCCGCGTCCCGATCGGCACCGTGTCACGCAGCCCGCTCATCGGCTCCGCGGTCGCCACGCACACGCGCTGCACCCCGTCGCGCCGGTACAACTGGACGCTCTCCCCGGTGATGTCCCGCAGCTTCGGCAGCACCGAACTCGCCGCGTCCAGCAACGGATCCGCGGTGCCGCCCGCGAGTTCGGCGAGCGCGGATCCCGGGCGCCAGCGGCCGTCCGGCCCGCGCCGCAGCAGCCGGTGCACCTCGAGACCGACGGCGAGGCGGTGCGCGGTCGCGCGCGGCAACCCGGTCCGGGTGCACAGTTCCGCGAGCCCGCACGGATCTTCGGCGACGGCCTGCAGCACGGCGACGGCCTTGTCCAGAACGCCGATACCGCTCTGCTGGTCAGAAGAGCTATGCTGTCCCACGACGCGATACTAGCTTCCCGGGATTTGGGAAGTCCAGAATCTGGGAAAATCGAACCCGAGGTCGCTGACGTTCCCGCGACGGTCCTCAGGTTCCTTTGCTCCCAATCAACCTCGTGGGAGGAGCACAGATGACCACCACGCGGCCGCGGACACTGGCCGAGAAGGTGTGGGAGGCGCACACCGTGCGCCGCGGTGAAGGAGCGGAGCCCGACCTGCTCTACATCGACCTGCACCTGGTGCACGAAGTCACCAGCCCGCAGGCGTTCGACGGTCTCCGGCTGGCCGGCCGCAAGGTGCGGCGCCCGGACCTGACCATCGCGACCGAGGACCACAACGTCCCGACCGTCGACATCGAACTCCCGATCGCCGACCCGGTGTCCCGCACCCAGGTCGAGACGCTTCGGAAGAACTGCAAGGAGTTCGGCGTCCGGCTGCACCCGATGGGCGACGCCGAGCAGGGCATCGTGCACGTCATCGGCCCGCAGCTGGGCCTGACCCAGCCCGGGATGACGGTCGTGTGCGGTGACAGTCACACCTCCACCCACGGCGCGTTCGGCGCGATGGCCTTCGGTATCGGCACCTCCGAGGTCGAGCACGTGCTGGCCACCCAGACCCTGCCGCTGCGGCCGTTCAAGACGATGGCGATCAACGTCGACGGCAGGCTCCGGCCGGGTGTCACGGCGAAGGACGTCATCCTCGCCGTCATCGCCAAGATCGGCACCGGCGGCGGCCAGGGCTACGTCCTGGAGTACCGGGGCAGCGCGATCGAGGCACTGTCGATGGAAGCCCGCATGACGATCTGCAACATGTCGATCGAGGCGGGCGCGCGCGCCGGGATGATCGCCCCGGACGAGACCACCTTCGCCTACCTGAAGGGCCGCCCGCACGCCCCGCAGGGCGCCGACTGGGACGCCGCGGTGGAGAACTGGAAGTCGCTGCGCACCGACGAGGGCGCCGTGTTCGACGCCGAGGTCCACCTCGACGCCGACTCCCTGACCCCGTTCGTGACGTGGGGCACCAACCCCGGCCAGGGCCTGCCGCTGAGCGAGTCGGTGCCGGACCCGGAGCAGATCGCGGACGAGACCGAGCGGTTCGCCGCCGAGAAGGCCTTGTCCTATATGGACCTCAAGCCGGGCACCCCGCTGCGGGACATCAAGGTCGACACCGTCTTCCTCGGCTCGTGCACCAACGGCCGGATCGAGGACCTGCGGGCCGCCGCGGACGTGCTCCAGGGCCGCAAGGTGGCCGAGGGTGTCCGGATGCTCGTCGTCCCCGGCTCGATGCGGGTGCGCCAGGCCGCCGAGGCCGAGGGGCTGGACAAGGTCTTCCTCGACGCCGGCGCGGAGTGGCGCCAGGCGGGCTGCTCGATGTGCCTCGGCATGAACCCGGACCAGCTGGCCCCCGGCGAGCGCAGCGCGTCCACCTCCAACCGCAACTTCGAGGGCAGGCAGGGCAAGGGTGGCCGCACCCACCTCGTCTCGCCGCTCGTCGCGGCCGCCACGGCCGTCCGCGGCACGCTGTCCAGCCCCGAAGACCTGAACTGAAGGAGCCCCCACCACCATGGAGCCGTTCAAGACGCACACCGGCATCGGAGTGCCCCTGCGCAGGTCCAACGTGGACACTGACCAGATCATCCCGGCCGTCTACCTCAAGCGGGTCAGCCGCACCGGTTTCGAGGACGGCCTGTTCGCCGCCTGGCGGACCGACGAGTCGTTCATCCTGAACCAGGAGCCGTTCAAGGCCGGCAGCGTGCTCGTCGCCGGTCCGGACTTCGGCACCGGGTCCTCGCGCGAACACGCTGTCTGGGCATTGATGAACTACGGCTTCCGGGTCGTCATCTCCTCCCGCTTCGCCGACATCTTCCGGGGCAACTCCGGGAAGCAGGGTCTGGTGGCCGCCCAGTGCGAGCAGTCGGACGTCGAGCAGCTGTGGAAGATCCTCGAGAACGACCCCGGCACGGAGGTCACGGTCGACCTCGAGGCGAAGACCGTGCGGGCCAAGGACTTCCAGACGACCTTCGCGATCGACGACTACACCCGCTGGCGGCTGCTGGAGGGGCTGGATGACATCGCTCTCACCCTGCGACACGCCGACGAGATCGACCGGTTCGAGTCGCAGCGTCCCAGCTGGAAGCCGGTGACCACCCCGGTGGCGGCCGGATAACACGAATTCCCTGCTCAGCAAGGGATTCGCACCCGGTCCGAGGCCGGGAACACCACGCCGAACGGCGCGCGGAAGGGCCCGAGAGGGTCGCTCAGGAGGCGGAAACCACGCCCCGCCTGCAGAAAAATTCCGCGCGCCGTTTGGAATTTTGGGCGAGTTGGTAATACCGTGTGCGTGAAGTCGGCCGATGTGGCCGTGTGACACGTAGTTCTTCATGGAGGACTGGAATGGCCAACAAGGCCCAGCTGATCGAGGCGCTCTCCGAGCGTCTGGGCGACAAGAAGGTTGCTTCCCAGGCGGTCGACAACCTGGTGGACATCATCATTCGCACCGTGCAGAAGGGCGAGAAGGTCAACATCACCGGTTTCGGTGTGTTCGAGAAGCGTGCCCGCGCGGCCCGCACCGCTCGCAACCCGCGCACCGGTGAGACGGTCAAGGTGAAGAAGACCAACGTCCCGGCCTTCCGCGCCGGCACGACCTTCAAGGACGTCATCAGCGGTGCCAAGAAGCTGCCGAAGGCCACGGCGGCGAAGCGCACGACGACTTCGACCCGCAGCGCTGCCGCTTCGACCCGCAGCACCGGCACCACCGCGTCGCGCTCGACGACCTCGCGGGCCACCACCGCGAAGGCGACGACCACGCGTCCCACCGCGACCCGCAGCACCAGCACGCGCAGCCGCGCCGCGGCCGCCACCAAGACGGCGGCCCCGAAGGCCACGGCTTCGAAGACCACGGCGGCGAAGTCCACCGCGGCCAAGAAGACGACCGCCACCAAGGCGGCCCCGAAGGCCACCGCGGCGAAGACCACTGCCGCGAAGAAGACCACCACGACCCGGAAGAAGAAGTAAGCGCCGTAGCGATTGCTTCTCGGCAGGGCCCCCGCGTAACCCGCGGGGGCCCTGCCGCGTTTTGGGCCCAAAACGCGAGCTGGGTGGTCATCCCGTCGCCTGACACCGGCGCCATCACCTTGAGCCAGGGCCGCAACCTCTGTGCTCACCGCAGGCCGGGCATGCCAACCTTGCGGCCCTGGCTCAAGGTGATATGCACAAACCGGAAGGCGACGGGATGACCACCCAGCCACCCACCCAAGGTGACACGAGAGGCTCTTCTGTCATCCCGGAGCCTGCCCGTCCGGCGAGGACTATCTCTTGATCTTTAGAGCCGCGCCTTGGGTAGGCGGGGAGTCCGCCCTTCGGACGGTGCGCCTCACGGCGCGAGAAAGGTCGCCTTGGGTGCCGACCTCCCCCGCCCCCTCACCTCGATTGTGTATCGGTCGCCGAGCAGCGGCGTCAAGGCGGGAAAGAGTACCTTGACCCCGCTGATCGGCGACCAAAAGCAGGCTGTGGATCGGGGGCGGGGGAGGTCTGGTTGGGGTGGTCGGTCTGCTTGCGTTGTCGGCTTGCGTTCGCGGCGTGGGGGAGGGCCGGGGTGTGGTCGGTCCGCTGGCGTTGCCGGGCGGCGGTTGCGGAATGGGGGCGAGGCCTGGTGCGTTGGTCGGTCCGCTGCCGTTATCGGCTTGCGTTGGCGAGGTGGGCGGGGGGCGTCGGTGCGCTGCGACCACCGTCGCAGGCGGACTGAACTACACCTGGCTCGTGGCGGGGGTTGGCAGCGCTGTGGGCAGGTAGTCCGCCGCCACGAGCTGGGGTCCGCCGTTGCCGGGCGCGGCCCGGAACGAGAGCACCCACACCGAGCCCTTCTTGCTCGGCACCTTCTCACCTTCATCCACAGGCAGGCGCACGCCGTCTCGCGTGGCCAACCGTGTCACCAGGTCCGGGATCACCCCGCCCTGGCTGCACACCACGGGCGTCCCGCCGACGGACACCAGCGCCAGCAGCCTGGCGAGCCCGGCGTCCCGGTCGTCCCAGTAGTGTTCTTCCGCCATCAGGTCCTCGTGCTCCACCGGCACACCGAGGTCGTCCGCCACGCCGCGCACCGTCTGCTCGCACCGCAACCGGGGAGCGGCCACCACCCTGTCCGGTCCGAACAGCGGCAACAACGCCCGCAGCGCGGCTGCCTGCCGGATGCCGCTCGGGGACAGCGGGCGCAGGTCGTCGTCACCGCGCCACTCGTCCCGCTTTCCGGCCTTCGCGTGCCGCACGAGCAACAGCGTGGTCAACCCCGCAGGCAATGCTTCGAAATCCTCGAGCACCGACCGGTCACTGTCGTACGACAGCAACCCGGCCGCCTCCGCGGGCGCGAGCCACCTCAGCTCGTCGACCTCCTCGTTGGGCTCGAAAGCCCCCGAAACAGCCGCCGCGCTGTAGTAGTCCACCGACTTCGGCCCGGCCGCCACCGAGTACCGCACCGTCCGCAGGTGCCGCCCCAGATGAGCCCGGAAACCGGTCTCCTCCGCGATCTCCCGCACCGCCGCGGCGGGCAGGGTCTCCCCGCTGTCGAGCTTCCCCTTCGGCAGCGACCAGTCGTCGTAGCGGGGTCGGTGCGCGACGGCCACCTCGACCCCGCCGGAACCGGTCCGCCACAGCACCGCACCCGCGGCGCGGACACGAACAGAACTCACCCGTTGGCCCCGTGCTTCTTCAACAACTCGTTCTGGTGGTCGCGGACCTGGGTGGTGTCCGCGGGAGACGGCTGCCACTCCCCGCTGTCGGTCAGTACCCAGCACCGCGTCGCCGGGTCCAGCGCCGAATCGAGGATCTCGTCCAGCTGCCTGGTCAGCCGCACGTCCTTGACCTGCACCATCGCCTCGATCCGGCGGTCCAGGTTGCGGTGCATCATGTCCGCGCTGCCGATCCAGTAGGTGCGCCCGGCGAGGAAATGGAAGATGCGGGAATGCTCCAGGAACCGCCCGAGAATGGACCGGACGGAAATGTTCTCGGACAGTCCGGGCACGCCCGGTTTCAGGGCGCAAATACCCCGCACCACGATCTCCACCGGAACCCCTTCGGCGGAGGCCCGGTAGAGCGCGTCGATGATTTGCTCGTCGACGAGCGAGTTGCACTTGATGCGGATACCGGCTTCCGCGCCGGCGTGCTTGTGCTCGATCTCCTCGTCGATCAGCCGCAGGATGCCGCGCCGGATCCCGGCCGGTGAGGTGAGGATGTTGCGGTAGGTGTCCTGCCGCGAATACCCGGTCAGCACGTTGAACAGGTCCGTGATGTCCGCGCCGATGTCCGGGTCCGCAGTCAGCAGGCCGACGTCCTCGTAGAGCCGCGCCGTCTTCGGGTTGTAGTTGCCGGTGCCGATGTGGCAGTAGCGGCGGATGGTCGAGCCCTCCTGGCGCACCACCATCGCCACCTTGCAGTGCGTCTTCAGCCCGACGAGCCCGTACACCACGTGCACCCCGGCCCGCTCCAGCGTGCGGGCCCAGGTGATGTTGGCCTCCTCGTCGAACCGGGCTTTGATCTCCACCAGCGCCACGACCTGCTTGCCCGCCTCGGCGGCGTCGATGAGCGCGTTCACGATGGGGGAGTCACCGGACGTGCGGTACAGGGTCTGCTTGATGGCCAGCACCTTGCTGTCTCCGGCGGCCTGCTCGATGAACCGCTGCACGCTCGTGGAGAACGAGTCGTACGGGTGGTGCACGAGCACGTCGCCCTCGCGCAGGGTGGCGAAGACGCTCTTCGGCGTCTCGTGCTCACCGAACGCCGGGTGCGTGGCCGGGACGAAAGGGCGGTCCTTCAGTTCCTTGCGGTCCAAACTGGAAAGCTGCATCAGGCACGTCAGGTCCAGCAGCCCGGGCACCTCGACCACGTCGTGCGGATCGACCTCCAGCTCCCGCAGCAGCAGGTCGAGCACGTGCTCGCTCATGTCGTTGGCGACCTCGAGCCGCACCGGCGGGCCGAACCGGCGCTGCGCCAGCTCCCGCTCCAGTGCCTGCAACAGGTCCTCGTCGCGGTCCTCGTCCACATCCACGTCGGCGTTGCGGGTCACCCGGAAAACGTGGTGCTCGGTGACCTCCATGCCGGTGAACAGCTCACCGAGGTGCGCCGCGATCAGCTCCTCCAACGGCAGGAACGTCGCGACGCGGCTCTCCCGCTGCTGCTCGACGCGGATCAGGCGCGGCACGTTGTTCGGCACCTTGACCCTGGCGAACCGCTCGGTGCCCAGGTCCGGGTCCCGCACCGTGACGGCCAGGTTCAGCGACAGCCCGGAGATGTAGGGGAACGGGTGCGCCGGGTCGACCGCCAGCGGCGTCAGCACCGGGAAGATCTGCTCGGTGAAGTAGTCCGACAGCCGCGCCTGGTCGTCCGCCTCCAGATCGGCCCAGCACACGATCTGGATGTCGTGCTTGGCCAGCTCCGGGCGGACGTGCTCCTCGAACGCGGCGGTGTGCCGCTCAACCAGGTCCTGGTTGCGCTTGGCGATGTAGGCCAGCTGCTCGCGCGGGGTGAGCCCGTCGGCGCTGCGCACCGGCAGGCCGGTCTCGTCGCGGCGCTTCAGCCCGGCCACCCGCACCATGTAGAACTCGTCCAGATTGGACGCGAAGATGGCGAGGAACTTGGCCCGCTCCAGCAGCGGCTGGGACGCGTCCTCGGCCAGCGCCAGCACCCGGGCGTTGAAGTCCTGCCACGACAGCTCGCGGTTGAAGTACCGGTCGTCGGGCAGGGACGCGGGCGGCAGGTCCGACGACGGGGTCACCGCCGGGGGCGCGGACGGGATGGCGCGGAATCTCGTGGGCGCGGCGGTCTCGCCGGACGCCGGTTGGGTCGTTGCCGGGGGGTTGGTCTCGTCGCTGCTCACCCTCGCATTGTTCCCTACTTCGGGCCTGCCTGCCGATACTCCGAGTGAGAGATTGAGCAGTTCACCCGTGCTCCGCAGGACCACCCGGAGCAGTTCGCCGAGCGGCCGGGTGATGTTCACGCGACCTCCCGTGAGCAGAGCACCGCCCGTGTCCGGTCGCCGACACCCAGGCGGCAGGCCTCCGCGAGGTCCGCCGGGGTGTCCACGTCCCGGCGCAGGGTCGGCAGGTCCAGTTCCAGCGGCACCGCGCCGGACCCGGCGTGCGCCGCGGCCGAACCGGCGCCGAACCGCGGGTCGAGGGGCCCGCCCGGTTCGGACAGCAACAGCGTCGTGCCGGTGCCGTCGGCGTCCGCGACGAACACCCGCCTGCCCTCCGCCGCGGCGAGCGCTGCGGCCAGTTCCGCGGGACGCAAAGCGGGCAGATCGGCTTGAATCGCCCCGACCACGGCGTCCGGGTCCCGCTGCCGGAGCAGCGCCTCGCCCTGCCGCAGCGCGGAGTTCAGGTCGCCGTCGCCGCGCTCGCCGACGACCTCCACCCCAGGGCGTCGCAGGCCGGACACGGCTGCCGGATCCGCGGCGACCACCAGCAGGCGGACGCCGGCGTCGGTCGCCGCGGCCAGGGTGTCCCAGGCCAGGGCCAGTACGAGCGCGGCGTGGTCGCGCTCGTCCACCGCGCCACGCAGGCGGGACTTGCCTGCCCGCGGCGGCTTCAGCGGGACGATCAGGCCGGAGATTTCGACGGGTACGGGCACACCCCCATCTTTCCGCAATCGTGCACCTAGGATCAGCTACCGGCAGCACACACACAGCAGGAGGAGTCTTGGCCGGTCGTGAGAAGGGCGGGTTCTGGGTCGGAGCCGCCGCCGTGCTGTTCTACCCGGTGAGCTGGATCGGCAGGCGGGTCTACACCGGCGCCGAGCGCATCCCGCGGGAAGGTCCGGCGCTCGTGGTCATGAACCACGTCTCGCACATGGACCCCGCCGTCGACGCGGTGTTCATCCACCGCCAGAAGCGTGTGCCGCGGTTCCTGGCCAAGGACAGCCTCGCCCGCACGCCGATCTTCGGGAAGATCCTCGTCGGCGCGGGCAGCATCCCGGTCTACCGCGGGTCCGCGCAGGCCGGTGACAGCCTCCGCGCCGCGCACCAGGCGCTGCAGGAGGGCAAGGTCGTCGTCATCTACCCCGAGGGCACCATCACCAAGGACCCGAACGGCTGGCCGAAGCGGTCGCACACCGGGGTCGCGCGGCTGGCGCTCGACAACGACGTCCCGGTGATCCCCGTGGCGCGCTGGGGCACCCAGCAGATCCTGGACTTCTACCACAAGAAGGTGCGGCTGGTGCCGCGCACGACCGTGACGCACGCGGTCGGCGAACCGGTCGACCTGTCCGCCTACCGCGGCAAGCCGCAGACCGGTCCGCTGCTGCGGGAGGTGACGGAACTGCTCATGGAGCGGGTCACCGAGCTGCTGGCCGACGTCCGCGGTGAGCAGCCGCCCGCCCGCAAGCCCGAGGCGGCGGACTGACGATGGTGCAGCGCATCACCGTGCTCGGCGCGGGTTCGTGGGGCACCGCGTTCGCGAAGGTGCTCGCCGACGCGGGCCGGGACGTGACGATGTGGGCCCGGCGGGAGGAAGTCGCCGGCGAGATCCGCGAGCGGCACGCCAACAGCGGTTACCTCCCGGGCATCGAACTGCCCGCCAACCTGACCGCGACGCACGACCCGGCCGAGGCGCTGGCGGGCGCGGAGGCGGTCGTGCTGGCCGTGCCCAGCCAGAGCCTGCGCGCGAACCTCTCCGGCTGGCGGGAACTCCTGCCGCGCGGCGCGATCCTGGTCAGCCTCGCCAAGGGCGTCGAACTCGGCACGCTCAAGCGGATGAGCGAGGTGATCGCCGAGATCAGCGGCGTGTCCGGCGACGAGATCGTGGTGGTGTCCGGCCCGAACCTGGCGCGGGAGATCGCGCAGGGGCAGCCGGCGGGCGCGGTGCTCGCGTGCGCCGACCACGACCGCGCGGTCGCGATCCAGCAGGCCAGTTTCAACTCATACTTCCGGCCCTACACCAACACCGACGTGGTGGGCTGCGAGGTCGGTGGCGCGGCGAAGAACGTCATCGCGCTGAGCTGCGGCATGGCGGTCGGCATGGGGCTGGGGGCCAACACCACGGCCACGCTCATCACCCGCGGGCTGGCGGAGATGGCGCGGCTGGGCACGAAGCTGGGCGCCGACCCGCTGACGTTCGCCGGGCTCGCCGGGGTCGGCGACCTCGTGGCGACCTGTTCGTCCCCGCTGTCCCGCAACCGCACCTTCGGCGAGCGGCTCGGCCGCGGCGAGACGCTGGAGCAGGCGCAGGCCGCGGCGGGCGGGCAGGTCGCCGAGGGCGTGATGTCCTGCACGTCCATCCGCGAACTGGCCCACAAGCACGGTGTGGACATGCCGATCACGGACGCGATGCACCGCGTGTGCCACGAGGGGGCGGACCCCCGCCAGGTGGGCGCCGAGCTGCTCGGCCGCCGCCAGAAGCACGAGTGGTCCTAGCAAGTGGAACGGATTTGACGCCCGCCCGGCCTGCTGGTTGGGTGGGCGCCATGACGACGCGTGGCCTGATGACCCGGCGGGATCTCCGCTGCGGCGCCGCGCTGTGTCCTTGTTGTTGTCGCTGACCCAGCCCAGCCTGCCCGACAACCCCCTTTTTCCGAGGACACCTCTTTTCATGTTTGCCGTTCCGGACAACACCGTTGCCCTGACCGAGAAGCCCGTCCTGCGCCACCCGGTGCGGGTCGCGCTCGAGTTCGCCGCCGACCGCGACCGCTGGCGGCACCTGCTGCGCTACGACCCGGACGAGCGGTTCTCCGCGCTCGTCGAGGCGCGCGACGACGAGGAGATCTGGCTGATGGGCTGGCTGCCCGGCCAGCACACCGACCTGCACGACCACGGGCACTCGACGGGCGCGTTCACCGTCGTCAGCGGACGTCTCACCGAGACCGTCGCGCGGCGCGGGGTGACCGAGGTGCACGCGTTGTCGGCGGGGCAGTCGCGAGTCTTCGGGCCGGGGTACGTGCACCAGGTGCGCAACGACGGCCCGGACCCGGCGATCAGCATCCACGTCTACCGCAGCGGCGGGCGGGTCATGCGGTCCTACCACCTCGACCCGGTCACCGGACCGGTCCGCGACTGACCCTTTCGCCCGTTAGGGAAAGGTTCCCGGGGAGTTCGCCGCATCCGGGCGAAACCTCACGATCGCTGCGGTAGCCTGCGCCTTGATCATCGGACACGCGCGCAGGGGAGCAGGATGCAGCCGAATCTGAGGCCGGGGGAGGACTTCCAGCACCTGCTCGAACAGCAGGTGCGGGAGATGCAGCAGAAGGCCGCGGCGCTGCAGGACGCGCTCGGCGAGGCGTCGGCGACGGTGCGGTCGAAGGACGGTTCGGTGACCGTCACGATCGCGCCGAACGGTGCGCTGCAACGCCTCGAACTCGGCCACCGCGCCTGCGACCTCGGCCCGGCGCGCCTCACCGCCGCGATCATGGAGGCGGTGCGGGAAGGTCAGCGGCAGGCCGCGCGCGCCGTCTCGGACTCGTTCACCGCGATCGCGGGCGACGGCGAGTCCGCTGAGGTGATCAGGAGTTTCCTGCCGCCGGTCGAGGACGAGCCGGAGGACTTCGCCGAGCCCGAGGCGGAAGCGACACCGCCGCCTCCGCCGCCGGTTCCGCCGGTGTCTCCGGTGCAGCAGCAGCGTCCCGCGCCGCGGCGGCCGCGCCCGGCGTCCCCGGCGGATGACGACGACGAGATGAGGCCGTGGTGAGCGGTTCCGGTTTCGAGGTCGATTCGGCTCCGCTGGTCGCGTTCGGCCAGCACCTCGACCAGTTGACGGAGAACCTGAAGGGCACCGCCGGGGTGGTCGGCGGGTGCGTCGGCGACATCGGCATCTTCGGGATGGTCGGGCAGATCTTCGGCGCCGGCGTCACGTTGTGGTGCGGCAAGGCCGAAGACCAGCTCAACAAGTACTCGGGCACGATCACCGAGTTCGCCGACAACGTGCGCGAGGCCGCGAAGGCCTACGACGCGCACGACGCCGAAACCGCTGCCGGACTGCTGGGGTTCAAGGCATGAGCGAGTACAAGCCCGGGGACGTCGGCCTGCACATGGCCGAGAAGTGGCAGACCGGCGCCGGGTTCTTCGACGCCGCGGTCAGCTTGAACGAGGCCGTCAAGGAGAACGACAAGGTCGCGATCGGCATCGGCTCGGCCGGTCTCGCGCTGGAGACGCTGGGTCTCGCACTCGACCCGATCGGCAGCCTGCTGACCGCCGGGATCGGCTGGCTGATCGAGCACATCTCGGTGCTGCGGTGGCCGCTGGACATCATGTGGGGCGACCCCGAGGGCATCGCGGCGGCCGAGGAAGCGGTCAAGGCCGAGAAGGCGAAGCTCGAGCAGTGGGCGCAGGACCACCAGACCAAGCTCGCGACGCTGATGGAGAGCTGGACCGGTGAGGGCGCCGACCAGTTCCGCAAGAGCATGGAGGCGGTGACCGACCAGCTCAACGCGATCGGCGGTTACCTGGAGAACGCCGGGAAGTCGATGAAGGTCGCCGGCGGTCTGGTCGGCGCCTTCCGCGGCATCGCGCGCGACCTGATCGCCATGCTGCTCGCGACGATCATCAAGGGCGCGCTGATCGCGGCGGCGCTGGCGCCGGTGACGTTCGGCGCGTCGATCGCGATCTTCATCGGCACGACGATCGGCATGGTGGCCACCGCATTGGGCAAGATCGGCGCGAAGATCGCCGAGCTGACCAGGAAGCTGGTGGACCTGGGGGCGTCGCTGAGCAAGCTCGGCAAGGCCGGTGACGACCTCGCCGGAGCCAAGCCGCCGTCGGTGAAGCCCGGTTCGAGCGGCCCGCCGCCGGCGAACTCCGGTGCGCCGGTGTCGAGTGGCCCCAAGCTGAACGACCCGCCGCCGGCTCCGGTTGTGGGGCCGAAGCCTGCGGATGCGGCGCCGGTGTCGGGTGGGCCGAAGTTGAATGATCCGCCGCCGGCTCCGGTTGTGGGGCCGAAGCCTGCGGATGCGGCGCCCGTGTCGAGTGGGCCCAAGCTGGACGATGCGGTGACGACTTCGTCCGCCGCACCGAAGCCTGCCGACCCACCGCCGTCGCCGGTGTCCGGTGGGCCGAAGCTCAACGATCCCGCTCCGGCGCCCAAGCCGGCGGATGTGCAGCCGGTGCCCGTGCCGCCGAAGCTGGACACCTCCGCCACGGCTTCGCCGAAGCCAACTGACAACGCGCCCGGCTCGCCGAAGCCGACGGACAACGCGCCCGGCTCGCCGAAGCCCACGGATCAGTCCCAGACCGGCGGCAACAACCAGCCTGGCGGCTCGAATCAGGCGGGCAACAACCAGCCTGGCGGCTCGAACCAGCCCGGCAACAACCAGCCCGGCAACAACCAGGCGGGCAACAACCAGGCGGGCAACAACCAGGCGGGCAACAGCGCACCGGGCGGCAACCAGGCGACCCCGGATCCCACGCACCACCGGTTGTCCGAGCAGATGTCGCAGGCCATCAAGAACGAACTGGCCAAGATCGAGGGCGTCACGCCCGAGACGCTGGCCAAGTTCGACAAGATCAGCAACTTCTCGGTCGCCCAGCTGGGCAAGCTGTTCGGCGAGGAGGGCGCCGCGAAGTTCGAGCAGGCCATCAAGTACATGACGGACCCGTGGTTCGGCTACCGCGGCCTGGCAGGCAAGACGATCATCGACATGATCAAGGGCGTCCCGACGAGCGTCGGCAACGTCACCGGCGGCGACGACGAATGACCAGCGGCCCCGCGCTCCGCACCCGGCGGAGCGCGGGGCTCACCGCTTCGGCCAGTGCCAGGCGGGCCGGTCCAGCCTGCCCTGCCCGGCGAGGACCGTCGCGCCGAACTCCTTCTCCAGTTCCAGCACCGCGGCCTCCGGCGCGATCGCCGACAACGCGTGCACCAGCGGCCGCGCGTGCGACACCACGATGAGCTGCGCGCGGGCCTTGGCGATCAGCGCGGCCAGCGCAGGCAACAGGTCCGGGTGCAGGCTCGTCTCGGGTTCGTTCAGCACCAGCAGTTCCGGCGGCCGCGGGCTCAGCAACGCCGCCACCCACAACAGGTAACGCAACGTCCCGTCCGACAACTCCGCCGCCCCCAGCGGGCGCAGCAACCCGTGCTGGTGGAACCGCAACCGCAGCAACCCGTCGACCGCTTCGACCTCCACTCGAGACCGCGGGAACGCGTCGGACACCGCCTCGGCCAGTGCTTCGTCGTCACCGAACTCCTGGATCGTCCGCAATGCGGCGGCCAGGTCGCCGCCGTCGTGGTCCAGCACCGGGGTGCGGGTGCCGATCCGATCCTGCCGCGCGGGCGCGTCCGCGTCGGTGCGGAACTGGTCGTAGAACCGCCACGACCGCAACCGTTCCCGCACCACCAGCAGTTCGGGACAGGCCCGCGGGTCGGCCAGTTCGCTCAGCATGCTGTCGGTGAGCCCGATGCGCGAACTCCCCGCCCACGCGCCCGAATCGTCGCGCACGCGCACCGCCGGGCCCGCCCGGTCGGCGAGCAACGCCGCCGGCCGCAGCACGGGCCCGCGCCACAGACACTCCCGTTTGAACTCCGGGTCGAGGTTGAACAGGGTGGGCCGCAGCGGATCCGACGACGGCACGGGCAACCCGAAGTCGAGCGCGTAACCGAATTCGTCGCCGGAGAACCCGAGCCGCAGCCCCACCGCCTTCGTGCGCACCGTCCCCTGCACCGGCGCGCGGCCCTCGCGGACCGCGCGCCCGACCGACTCCGGCCCCGCCCACAGCGTCGACGGCAGCCCGCCTTCCCGGGCCAGTGCGGCGACCGCGCCGTTCCGCCCGGCGTCGGCGAGCAATCGCAGCGCCCGGTACAGGTTGGACTTCCCGGTGCCGTTGACGCCGGTGACGACCGTCAGCCGGGACAACGGCAGCACCAGGTCCCGCAACGAGCGGTAGTTCTCGACGGCGAGGGTGGTCAGCACACCCCGACGCTACCCACGCGCACGCACGTGCGGCGGGATCGGCGCACCCGCGGGCATGTACGCGGCCGGGATGGGCTCGCCGAAGGTGGTCTGGACCGGCACCACCCCGGCCCAGATCTCGTGGCTGTCCATGTCCTCCGGCTCGTCGATCGGCTCGCCGGCGCGGATCTTCACCGACGCCTCCGCGAGATCCAGCGCCAGCACCGAAACCGACGCCAGCTCCTTCGCGTTCACCGCCCGCGCGTGGTCCCACGAGCCCGGCGTGAGGTGCTCGGTCACGACGTGCAGCCCGTGCATCTTCTCCTCGCCAGTCACCAGGCGCGCGCTTCCGTGCACGACCGCGCTGCGGTAGTTCATGGAGTGGTTGTTTAGCGAGCGCGCGTAGACCAGACCGTCGAGCAGAGTGACCGTGACGCACACGTCGATGCCCGTGGCCGCCGCGCGCAGGTTCCCGGCGCCCGTCGAACCGTGGAAGTACAGGGTGTCGCTGTCGCGGCCGTAGCCGGTGGGCAGCACGACGGGGGAGCCATTCAGCACGAGCCCGAGGTGGCAGATCAGGCCGTCGTCGAGCACCTCGTACAGGCGCTCGCGATCGGTGGCCGCGCGGTCCTTCTTGCGGGTCAGGGTGCTGCGCGGGGTGGGCGAGAGCGTGGTCATGCCTTCAGTGTCGAAGGTATAGTGGACTCCTGGTAGATCCACTTTCGAGACAAAACGAAAGGCCACTTCTGGTGTCCCAGCCCGCGACCGCGCTGCCCGTCACCCTCGACCGCGAGGCCGCGACGCCGCTGGCCGTGCAGCTCGCCGACGCCCTGCGCGACGCGGCGGCGACCGGGCACCTGCGCGGCGGCGACCGCCTGCCGTCCACCCGGGCCCTCGCCGCCCGGCTCGGCGTCAGCCGCACCGTCACCTCCGCCGCCTACGAGCAACTGCACGCCGAAGGGTGGATCACCGGGCGGCACGGTTCCGGCACCTACGTCACCACTTCACCACCCAGTGACCGGCCCGTCCAACGGGTCGTCCCCGGAGAGGTCGCCGAGCCGGAAGAGCTGCTCGACCTCACCCCGGGCACGCCGTGGGCGGCGGGCATCGACCGGGCCGCCTGGCGCCGGGCCTGGCGCGCCGCCGCCGACACACCTCCGCTGACCAGCGCGCACCGGGCCGGGCTGCCGGAGTACCGGGCGGCGATCGCCGAGCACCTGCTGCGCCACCGCGGGCTGGCGGTCGGCACCGACTCGGTGCTGGCGACCGGCGGCACCACCGCCGCGGTGTTCGAGCTGGCCGGGGCCGTCTTCCACGCCGGGGACACGGTCGCCGTCGAGGAGCCCGGCTACCAGCGGGCGGTGGAGGCGTTCCTGAGCGCCGGGCTGAAGGTGGTCGGCGTGCCGGTCGACGGCGAGGGCCTGCGTACGGATGCGATCCCGGCCGGCGTGCGCGGGGTCTACTGCTCGCCCGCGCACCAGTACCCGATGGGGTCGCGGCTGAACGCGGCCCGCCGGGTGGAACTCGTCGAGCGGGCCCGCGCCGAGAACATGCTGATCATCGAGGACGACTACGACGGCGAGCTGCGG
The DNA here is from genome assembly GCF_000473265.1 of Amycolatopsis thermoflava N1165. Lineage (NCBI taxonomy): Bacteria > Bacillati > Actinomycetota > Actinomycetes > Pseudonocardiales > Pseudonocardiaceae > Amycolatopsis > Amycolatopsis thermoflava. The sequence goes on along the minus strand of NZ_KI421511.1, from coordinate 4,147,966 downwards.
TTCGACGTCGCGCCGCTGCCGCTGCTCGCCGCGCTCGCGCCGGACGTCGTGGTGCATCTCGGCACCACCAGCAAGATCCTCACGCCCACCCTCGGCGCGGGGTGGATGGTCGCGCCGGGCGCGGTCACGTCGTCCGTGCTCGGGCACCGCGACCGCACGGGAACGCGCCCGTCACCGGCGGGCCAGCGGGTGCTGGTCGAACTCGCCCGGCACGGCGACCTGGGCCGTCACCTGCGGAAACTGCGGCGGGAGCTGTCCGAGCGGCGGGTGCTGCTGGTGTCGGCGCTGCGCGAGGCCGGGATCACGGTGCTGGGCGACGACGCGGGCGCGCACCTGGTGGTGCCGTTCCCGTCGCCGGAGGTGGAGCGGGAGCGGCTGGCGGCGGGCCGGGTGCGGGGGATCCGGCTGGACGGGCTGGCGCGGCACTTCGCCGGCACGCCGACGGCCTTCGGCGTGGCGATCGGCTACGCGGGCTGTTCGCGGGAGGCGCTCAGTGGCGCGCTGGACACGCTGGTGGGCTTACTGCGCTGATCGGATCGGGGCAAGAGCCCGGTAGGGTGACGGCCCATGAGGAAGACGCGGGTGGCCGTGGTGTTCGGCGGCCGGAGCACCGAGCACACCATCTCGTGCCTGTCGGCGGGCAGCGTGCTGGCGCACCTGGACCGCGACCGATTCGAGGTCGTGCCCATCGGGATCACCCGCGAGGGCGGCTGGGTGCTGGGCACAGCCGACCCGAAGACCCTCACCATCCAGGACCGGCAGCTGCCCTCGGTCGACGGCGGCCAGTCGCTGGTGCTGGCCGGTGACCCGACGCGGCGCGAGCTGGTCGTCACGGAGCCGGGCGCCGAGGCGCTCGGCGGGGTCGACGTCGTCTTCCCCGTGCTGCACGGCGCCTTCGGCGAGGACGGAACGCTGCAGGGGCTGCTGGAGATGGCCGGGATCCCGTACGTCGGGCCGGGCGTGCTCGCCAGCGCCGCGGCGATGGACAAGGGCTACGCGAAGAAGTTGCTCGCCGCGGAGGGGCTGCCGGTCGGGCGCTACGTCGAGCTGCGCCGTGGTCAGTCCACTCTGGACGCCGCCGACCGGGAGCGGCTGGGGTTGCCGGTGTTCGTGAAGCCGTCGCGGGCCGGGTCCTCGATCGGCATCAGCAAGGTGACCGACTGGGCCGACCTGGACGCGGCGATCGCCCTTGCGCGCGAAACCGACCCGAAGGTGCTGGTCGAGGCGGCCGTGCCCGGGCGCGAGGTCGAGTGCGGCGTGCTGGAGTTCCCGGACGGCCGGGTGGAGGCGTCGCTGCCCGCCGAGGTGCGCGTGCTCTCCGACGACGAGTCCGCCTGGTACGACTTCGAAACGAAGTACATCGGCGAGGACGCGGAGCTGGACATCCCCGCGAAGCTGGACGATTCGGTCACCGAGAAGCTGCGCGCCCAGGCGGTGAAGGCGTTCGAGGCGCTCGACTGCCAGGGCCTGGCGCGGGTGGACTTCTTCGTGGGCCCGAACGGCGAGCTGACGGTCAACGAGGTCAACACCATGCCCGGCTTCACGTCGACCTCGGCGTACCCGAAGATGTGGCAGGTCACCGGCGTCGACTACCGCACGCTGCTGACGACGCTGATCGACACCGCGCTGGCAAGGGGCACCGGGCTGCGCTGACCCGCGCTGCTGGTGGACCGGCTTACTCGGGTGCGGCCGGGTCTGGCGGGCCGGCCCCGCACTTGGGCGGCTGCGCCGGAAGCACAGGCCACTTTCCCGGCGCAGTCCAAGGCTCCGGCAGTCAGAACCGCAGCGGTACGGCGGGCAGCTGGCACGCGCGGCGGCGCCCTGGTCGTGGAGGACCGGTCGCCGGTCCGGAATGGTGGGGTCACCTTCGTATGGGAGCGCCGGCGCGGCAACCCGCCGCTCCCTAGGGTGCGCAGTCAGAAGCGCAGCGGTACGGCGGGCAGTGTGGTCGCCACGGTGTGCGAGTGTTGCTGCGGCGGCCGACCTCGGTCGAGTTCGGCAGGTCGGCGCGATGGGTGAGTGGCGCGTGAGGCCGGGTCACCTTCGGATGGGAGCGCCGGATGCGCGGCAACCGCGGCTCTCCAGGGCCGCGCGCAGTCAGAAGCACAGCGGTACGGCGGGCAGTGTGGTCGCCACGGTGTGCGAGTGTTGCTGCGGCGGCCGACCTCGGTCGAGTTCGGCAGGTCGGCGCGATGGGCGAGTGGCGCGTGAGGCCGGGTCACCTTCGGATGGGAGCGCTGGGCTGCGCGGCAACCGCCGCTCCCTAGGGCGCGCAGTCAGAAGCGCAGCGGTACGGCGGGCAGCGTGGCCGCCACGGTGTCCGAGATCTGCTGCAACGGGCCGGTCCCCGCGGAGTCCGGCACCGTCAGCGCGACGTACACCGGCCGGTCCACCACGTACCACGTCGACGAACCCGGCCCCTCGACCGGCAGCCACTGCACGCCGCTGACCACGCGCAACTGGCTGGTCGGCGTCAGCTCCGGCGGTTTGCCCAGCCCGCAGCGCAACACGATCGACTCCGGCGAACCCCACGCGACCGTCGCCTCCGGGGCGGGCTCCGCGATCGTCCGGCGCTGCAGCGCGGTGCCCTTCGAGTCCAGCTGCGCGGGCAGCGCCGGGATGAGCTGCGCGCACTCGGCCGATCCGGCCTGCGGCGCGTCCACCGGCACGAGCGCCAGCGGCCCGTCGCCGTCACCGGAATCACGCATCATCAGCCCGATGACCGCGACCCCGGCAGCCAGCACGACCACCAGCACGGCCGCGACCACGAGCCGTGCCCGCGGCGGCGCCCCGGTCTCGGTGTCCGGCATCGCTTACAGGTGCACCACGGGGCAGGTAAGCGTGCGGGTGATGCCCTCGACGCCCTGCACCTTCGCGACGACGAGCTGCCCGAGCTGGTCGACGTTGTCCGCCTCGGCGCGGACGATGACGTCGTAGGGACCGGTCACATCCTCGGAGCTGGTGACGCCGGGGATCCCGGCGATCTCCGCGGCGACCGCGGCGGCCTTGCCGACTTCGGTCTGGATGAGGATGTATGCGTGGACCACGGCGCGCCCCTTCGTCTCCGGCGTCTAACTCAAGGTAGGAACGTGGTCAGAACCTACCGCACGGACCACGAATCTAGGTCATCCGACTATCGAGCGACCGAGGTGACGCATGTCAACCCACCAGGCATCCGACTCCGGCACGGTCGCCGGAATGGGTGAGTTCGGCCTCATCCGCGCCGTCACCGAGAACCGGAGACAGCCCGCGGCAACCCTCCTCGGCCCCGGTGACGACGCCGCCGTCGTCGCCGCGCCGGACGGGCGGGTCGTCGCCACCACCGACGTCCTGGTGCAGGGCGTGCACTTCCGGCTGGACTGGTCCACTCCGGACCAGGTCGGGCGCAAGGCGGTGGCGGAGAACTTCGCCGACGTGGCCGCGATGGGCGCGGTGCCCACGGCCGTCCTCGTCGGGCTCGCCTGCCCGCCGGACACCCCGGCGAAGGTGGTCCGGGAACTCAGTGACGGCCTGTGGGCGGAAGCGCAACGCGCCGGGGCGGGGGTCGTCGGCGGCGACATGGTGCGGGCGGACCAGCTGGTGGTGAGCATCACGGCGCTGGGCGACCTGCAGGGACGTGAACCGGTGACGCGCTCCGGCGCGCGGCCGGGCGACATCGTCGCGGTGTCCGGGCGGCTGGGCTGGGCCGCGGCCGGCCTGGCCACACTCGGCCGCGGGTTCCGCTCGCCGGTCGCGGTCGTCAACGCCCAGCGCGCGCCGGAACCGGACTACGCCGCCGGGCCCGCGGCCGCGACCGCCGGCGCCACGTCGATGATCGACGTCTCGGACGGCCTGCTCGCCGACCTCGGGCACATCGCCGAGGCGTCGGGCGTGGGCATCGACGTCCGGACCGAGCACCTGGAGGTCGACCGGAAACTCGTCGACATCGGCACCGCGCTGGGCGCGGACCCGATGACCTGGGTGCTGACCGGCGGCGAGGACCACGCGCTGGTCGCGACGTTCCCGTCGTTCGCCGACCTGCCCGAGGGCTGGCGGCGGATCGGCGCGGTCACGATGGCGGACTCGGGCGTGACGGTCGACGGTGAGGAGTACCACGGCGAAACTGGCTGGGAGCACTGGCGCTGAGCCCGTTACGGTGACCCGTTGTGGACCTTCGCGTGGTTGCCTACGACGATCCGGACGCGGTCAAGCTGATCGACGCCGTGCAACAGGAGTACGTCGTGCGCTACGGCGAAACCGACGCCACCCCGGTCGATCCGGCCGAGTTCGCGCCGCCGCTGGGGTTGTTCGTCGTCGGCTACCTGGACGGGGAGCCGGTCGCGTGCGGCGGCTGGCGCGTTCGCGGTGACGCCGAGGCCGAGCTGAAGCGGATGTACGTCGTGGATGCCGCGCGGGGCAAGGGTTTCGCGCGTGCCGTGCTGGCGGAGCTGGAGCGGACGGCGCTCGCCGCCGGGCGCAGGCGGCTCGTGCTGGAGACCGGTCTGAAGCAACCGGAGGCGATCGCGTTGTACCGGTCGTCGGGCTACACGGACGTGCCCGCGTTCGGCCACTACCGGGACGATCCGCTCTCGGTGTACCTGGGCAAGGACTTGGAGGCTTCGCGTGGCGATCTACGCGCTCGGTGAACTGACCCCGTCGATCCACCCCACGGCGTTCGTGCACCCGGACGCCACGGTGATCGGCGACGTGCGGATCGGGCCGAACGCGTCGGTGTGGCCGCAGACCGTGCTGCGCGGCGACAACGGCTACATCGAGATCGGCGAGCGGTCCAACGTGCAGGACGGGTGCGTGCTGCACTGCACCGCCCAGGACCCGACGGTCCTCGGCCCGTCGTCGGCGATCGGGCACGCGGTGCACGTCGAGGGCGCCCGGATCGGCAGCGGGTGCCTCATCGCGTCGGGTTCGGTGGTGCTCAACGGAAGCGTCATCGAGGACGGCGCGATGGTCGGCGCCGGGGCGGTGCTGTCGTACTCGTCGCACGTGCCGTCCGGGCACATCGCGCTCGGCGTCCCCGCCAAGGTGCGGGAGAACAAGTCCTTCGGGCCGGAGAAGATCCGGCGAGTGGTGGACGGGTACGTCGAGCGGGCGCAGTGGTTCCGCGGCGCGCTGCGCAGGATCGACTAGGAAGTTCCGCAGGGCAGCGCGGGGGCGGCGGCTGCCAGGCATAGGCCGTCTGCGGTTAGGGCAGCTTCCAGTCGACCGGCTCGGCGCCCTGCCGCTGGAGCAGTTCGTTCGCACGGCTGAACGGCTTCGAGCCGAAGAAGCCGTTGCGCGCGGACAGCGGGCTCGGGTGCACCGACTCGATGCACGGCACGCCGCCGAGCAGCGGCTTCAGGCTGCGCGCGTTGCTGCCCCACAGGATCGCCACCATCGGCTTGCCGCGGGCGGCCAGCGCCTTGATCGCCTGCTCGGTGACCTCTTCCCAGCCCTTGCCCTTGTGCGAGTTGGGCGAACCGGGCCGCACGGTCAGCGACCTGTTGAGCAGCAGCACGCCCTGCTCGGTCCACGGCGTCAGGTCACCGTTGGACGGCGTGGGGTAGCCCAGGTCGTCGCAGTACTCCTGGTAGATGTTGATCAGGCTCTTCGGCAGCGGCCGCACGTCCGGCGCCACCGCGAAGCACAGGCCGATCGGGTGGCCGGGCGTCGGGTACGGGTCCTGGCCGACGATCAGCACCTTGACGTCGTCGAAGGGCTGCTGGAAGGCCCGCAGCACGTGCTCGCCTGCCGGCAGGTACCGGCGGCCGGCGGCGATCTCCGCACGCAGGAACTCGCCCATCGCGGCGATGCGGTCCGCCACCGGGTCCAGCGCCTTGGCCCATCCCGCTTCGACGATCTCGTGCAAGGGTTTCGCTGCCACGGCGGCGTACTTTAGCGGCACCCCGGGGGTCCAGGGTGCTTGCCCCCGGCGGGGGTGCGGGGGTTCGACCCCCGAAAGACATCGAGGCGCGAAAAAACGGCGAGCGCTCTCCGCGAGCACTCGCCGTCCCGGGCTTCGCGCCTCAGCCGCGAACGACCTTGCCGGCCTTCAGGCACGAGGTGCAGACGTTCAGCCGCTTGCGCTGGGACACGCCGATCTTGGCGTGCACAGTCTGGATGTTCGGGTTCCAGCGGCGGTTGGTACGCCGGTGGGAGTGCGAGACGGACTTGCCGAAGCCCGGTCCCTTGCCACAGACGTCGCACACGGCAGCCACGTCGAACTCCTTTGACGATCAGGGAAGACAAAACACGCCCGGCGCGGGCCGGACACTCGGACCATAGTAAACGACGGCTGTTCGCCGTCCCGCGACCGGGTCGCTACCCTGGCCTGACCAGGGAGGAGGTCGGCGGTGCGGGCTCTGGACGAGCATGCCATCACAGCGTGGGCGGCGGCCTGCGTGCACAGCCTGGAAGTGCTGTGCCCGGCCATCAACGGCATCAACGTCTACCCGGTCGCCGACTCCGACACCGGCTCCAACCTGCTGCACACGATGTCCGGCGCGCACGCCCGCCTGGCCGCCGAACCGGATACGGACAGTGCGGCGAAGGCACTGTCCGTGCTCGCCCGTGGCGCCGTCCTCGCCGCGCGCGGCAACTCCGGCGTCATCCTCTCCCAGGTCCTCCGCGGGCTCGCCGAAACCGCGGGCACCGTCCCCGAGCTGGACGGGCCGTCACTGGCGAAGGCCCTCGCGAACGCGCATCGCACGGCCACCGACGCGGTCGCGCGCCCGGTGCAGGGCACGATGCTCAGCGTCCTGCAGGCGGTCGCCGCCGCGGTCGCCACCCAGCCCGGGGAGCTGCCGGACGTCGTCGCCGTCGCCGCGAAGGCCGCCTCCGAGGCCCTCGAGCAGACCCCGCACCAGCTGCCGGTCCTGGCCGCGGCCGGGGTCGTGGACGCCGGCGCGCGCGGGCTGGTCGCGGTCTTCGACGCCCTGGCCGGCGTGGTCACCGGCACCGAGACCCAGATCTCGCACTCCTGCGAGGCGCACCCGCACACCGAACCGGACGCGGAGCAGGCCCCGTACGCGTGGGAGGTCATGTACCTGCTGGAAGGCGTCGCCGACGCGGACGTCCCGGTCCTGCGCCGCACGCTCTCCGACCTCGGTGACAGCGTCACCGTGGCCGGGGACGGCAGCGGGGGACACGCCGTCCACGTGCACTGCGCGGACATCGGCGCCGCCATCGAGGCCGGTCTCCGCGCCGGCCGCCCCAGCGGCATCCGCGTCGAACCGCTCATCACGCCGACCCCGATCGAACCGCCGTCCGGGCCGGACCGCGCGGTGGTCGCGGTCGTGCACGGCGAGGAGCTGGCGGAGCTGCTGCGTGAGGAGGGCTTCGCGGTGCTCGCGGTGCCGGACCACGCCACGCCGAGCGTCGAGGAGATGCTCGGCCTGATCACCGAGCGCGCGGCCGGTCACATCACCGTCCTCGCCGGTGGGGAGAGCCTGACCAGGGCCGCCGACGACGCCGCGGGCCACCCGATGATCGGCGACCGCGACGTGGTGGTCATCCCGTGCGCGTCCCCGGTCCAGGTGCTGTCCGCGCTGGCCGTGCACGACGCCGGGCGGCGCGCGAACGACGACGTGGTGGCCATGGCGGAGGCCGCCGCCGCGACCCGGCGTGGCGAGCTCGTGGTCGCCGCCGAGGAGTCGATAACCTGGGTGGGACGGGCCCACGCCGGTGACCTGATCGGCTTCGTCGACGGCGAGGTCGTGCTCGTCGAACCGGCAGGCGCCGAGCCTGCCGAGGCCGCGATGGGTGTGCTGAACCGGATGCTGGCCGTCGGCGGCGAGCTGGTCACCGTGCTGACCGGCACCGCGGCGCCGTCGGGCCTGACGGACGAGCTGCGGGAGCGGTTGCGGGCCGAGCGACCGGAGGTGGAGTTCGTGGATTACCCCGGCGGCCAGGCCGACGCCGTGCTGCTGATCGGTGTGGAGTGAACGCGTGACCGGACTGCGTGACAAGCTGCCCCCGCTGCTGGGCGCCAAGACCGCGAAGGCGCTCGCCGAGTCGCTGGACATCCACACCGTCGCCGACCTGCTGCGGCACTACCCGCGCCGCTACGCCGAACGCGGCGAGCTGACGAACATCGCGGGACTGGAGATCGGCGAGCACGCGACCGTGATGGCGCGCGTCGAGAAGGTCAACCTGCGCCGCATGCGCAACAAGCCGGGGCACATCCTGGAGCTGGTCATCACGGACGGCCAGCGGCGGCTCTCGTGCGCCTTCTTCGGCCGCCCGCACCAGCACGAGCGGCAGCTGCGGCTGGGCCGCACCGGGTTGTTCGCGGGCAAGGTCACCGCGTTCCGCAACACGCTGCAGCTGGCCAACCCCGAGTACCAGATGCTCGACGGCGACGACGACAGCGCGATGGACGACTTCGTCGGCGCGATCATCCCGGTCTACCCGGCGGCGGCCGGGATGCCGTCGTGGTCGATCGCGCGGTGCGTCCGCCAGGTGCTCGACACGCTGGAGCGCGAAGAGGACCCGATGCCACGCGAGTTGCTCGACGACTACCAGCTCATGGACCTGTTCGACGCGCTGCACAACATCCACCGCCCCAAGGACCACGACGCGCTGGAGGCCGCGCGGGATCGGCTGAAGTGGGACGAGGCCATGGCGGTGCAGCTGATCTTCGCGCAGCGCCGGTTCTCCGCGGTGTCGCGGCCGGCGCCCGCCTGCGCGCGCACGAAGGACGGCCTGCTCGACGCGTTCGACCAGCGGTTGCCGTTCGAGCTGACCGAGGGCCAGCGCGCGGTGGGCGAGGACATCGCCGCCGACCTGTCCGGCGAGCACCCGATGAACCGGTTGCTGCAGGGCGAGGTCGGCAGCGGCAAGACGGTGGTGGCGCTGCGGGCGATGCTGCAGGTGGTCGACTCCGGCCGCCAGGCCGCGATGCTCGCGCCCACCGAGGTGCTCGCCGCGCAGCACGCCCGGTCGCTGCGCGAGATGCTCGGCGACCTCGGCCAGGCGGGGGAGCTGGGCGCCGCGGAGAACGCGACGAAGGTGACGTTGCTGACCGGGTCGATGTCGACGAAGGAACGCAAGCAGGCGCTGCTGGACACCGCGAGCGGCGCGGCGGGGATCGTCGTCGGCACGCACGCGCTGATCCAGGACACCGTGTCGTTCGCCGACCTCGGGCTCGTCGTGGTGGACGAGCAGCACCGGTTCGGCGTCGAGCAGCGGGACGCGCTGCGGTCCCGCGCGGCCAACGGCGGCAGCCCGCACGTGCTGGTCATGACCGCGACGCCGATCCCGCGCACGGTCGCGATGACGGTGTACGGCGACCTGGAGACCTCCGCGCTGCGGCACATGCCGGTCGGGCGGTCGCCGATCAAGACGAGCGTCGTGCCGGTGGCGGAGAAGCCGGCGTGGCTGGACCGCGCGTGGCAGCGGCTGGTCGAGGAGGTCCGCAAGGGGCACCAGGCCTACGTGGTGTGCCCGCGGATCGGCGACGAGCCCGCGTCGAACAACAGCGACCGCCGCCCGCCGCTGGCGGTGCTCGACGTCGCCGCCGAACTGGAGAACGGGCCACTGTCCGAGCTGCGGCTCGGGATCCTGCACGGCCGGATGCCGCCCGACGAGAAGGACGCCGTGATGCGCGCGTTCGCCGCGGGCAAGCTGGACGTGCTGGTCGCGACCACCGTGATCGAGGTCGGCGTGAACGTCCCGAACGCGACGATGATGGTGATCATGGACGCCGACCGGTTCGGGGTGAGCCAGCTGCACCAGCTGCGCGGCCGGGTGGGCCGGGGCAGCGTGCCCGGGTTGTGCCTGCTGGTCACCGAGACGCTGGACGGCACGGCGACGCGGGAGCGGCTGGCCGCGGTCGAGTCCACAACGGACGGCTTCGAACTGTCCCGGTTGGACCTGGAGCTGCGGCGCGAGGGCGACATCCTGGGCGCGGCCCAGTCCGGCAAGCGGTCCGGGCTGAAGCTGCTGTCGCTGCTGCGGGACGAGGACGTGATCGCGGCCGCGCGGGAGCGGGCGCAGGAGATCGTGAGCGGCGACCCGGCGCTGGAGCGGCATCCCGGCCTGGCGCACATGGTGTCCGACCTGGTCGACGAGGATCGCGCGGAGTACCTGGAGAAGTCCTGACGCACGATCGGGCGACGGCCCGAGTTGTGCCTGATCCACAGCGGAGCAACGCTGAGGCGTGCTCAAGACTGGATTACGCGCGGTCATCGGTTCGGCACTGCTCGTCCTCGGCGCCGTGGCGCCGGCTTCGGCCGCGCCTGGCGCGCAGCAGAACCCGCCGAGCTGGGCCCTGGACCGGATCGACCAGCGCGACAAGGCCGTTGACCAGACGTACCACTACGAAAGCACCGGCGAGGGCGTCACGGTGTACGTGATCGACACCGGTGTCGACGCGGCGCTGCCCGATCTCGCCGGGCGGGTCGACCCGGGCAAGGACTTCGTGGGCGGCACCGACAACCCGGCCGACGGCAACGGTGACGGGACGCGGATGGCCGGCATCGTGGCTGGCAAGGAGTTCGGCGTCGCGAAGGCCGCGCGGATCGTGCCGGTCAAGGTGCTCGACGACAAGGGCAACGGGCGGCTCAACAACATCATCTCGGGCATCGACTGGGTTACCCAGAACGCGAAGCAGCCGGCGGTCGCGGTGATCGGTTTCGGCGGCCCGGCGTCCGACGGCCTGGACAACGCGGTGCGGCGGTTGATCGGCGTGATGCCGGTGGTCGCGGCGGCGGGCTGGTCGGGAGTGGACTCGTCGTTCTCGTCGCCGGCGCGGATCCCGGAGCTGCTGACCGTCGGCGCGGTCGACCGGACGGACGCCTTCGCGCCGAAGTCCAACTTCGGGCTGGGTGTCGACCTGCTCGCGCCCGGTGTGGACGTGCCCTCGACGGCGCCCGGCAGCACTGCCGCGACGCCGTTCTCGGGCACCTCGATGGCCGCGGCGTTCGTCGCCGGCGCGGCCGCGCTCTACCGGGAACAACACCCCGACGACACGCCTGAGCAGGTCGTGAACGCGCTGATCAACAACTCCACGCCGGACGTGCTGACGGGCCTGCCACAGGGCACCCCGAACCGGCTGCTGTACACGCTGTTCGAGGAGTCCGCCCCGGAAAGCTGAGTCACAGGAGCCCGTGGCGTCGGCTGAAGGCGCCGAAGTCACGCCCGGTGCAGGGCAACCTCATCCCGGTTTCGCGGAGGCGTTCGATGAGGTTGCCCGCACTGACTTCGGTGACCTTCCCGGCACCGCAAGCCCGGGCGAGGAGCTAGAGCGACCCGTGTACGGACAGGTCGTAGGCACGGCCGACCCGCACCGCGTCGCGATCGTCGGTGATCGCCACACCGCCATGTCGTTCCACTTCGGCGAACACACTGGACTCGCCGCGGTTACGGGGCTCACCGCCGATGCGCCGACACCATTTCGCGAAGCACTGCAACTCCTCGATCGTGTCCAGTCGCGCAGGCACGAGCCAGTCCGTTCCGCGAGTGCGAAGTGGCTCAGACACGTGGCGTCGAAGACGAGCATTGTTCAGGGTGCCAACTCGGCGTCATCGCGCGGAGGCAGATCGTCGATGGTGATCCGGCCGTGCAGCAGCTCGACGGCACGATCCGACGTGATCTGGTCGGACCTCCAGGCTTCCATGACCGCGTGCGCGAACGAGGGCGGGACTGTCACGGAGGTGAGATCCGGTTGCGGGGCCCATCCGAGAGCTTCCACCTGCGGCCAGCTCTCACTGACGACCGAGACCGGCAGCAGCAGTTCGGCGGCGAACGCGTCGATCGCGCGTTCCCGGTCCTCCCGGGAGGCTGCAACACCAAGGTCCGTCGAGTACTCGTCACCGAGAACGAGGTGGCCGAGTTCGTGGGCGGCAGTGGCCCGGCGGCGGCCGGGATCCGCGGCGCTGTTCACGACCGCCACTGCCAGCCCGTCATCCGTCAGCGACGCGCCATCACCGGTGAGCTCGGCGACGAGTAGGAATTGCCCGGCGCGCTCGCACACGGACATCATCGTGTCGATCGGGCCGACGCCCAGGCCCAGGTGCTCGCGCACCCACCGTGCGGCTTCCCGCGCTGCGGAAGGCCCGTCCACCTTGCCCGGGAAGGTCAGCGGTTCGAGAGCCGGTAGCCATCCGAGGTCGATCAGTTGGCGAACTTCCCCTAGCCACTCGAACAACGCCGCTTGAGACCTGCACGTTCGATTACCCCGCACTTCTGTGCGGCATGCGCACGTCCCGGATGATGTCCATCACCCGGGACAGAACTCCCGACGAGCGGGATCGGCAAGGTAACGTCACAGCACTACCGATCCGTGAACAGGGAAGGACCGGGCATGTTTCGCAAGGTGCTGGTCGCCAACCGCGGGGAGATCGCCATCCGGGCGTTCCGCGCGGGCTACGAGCTGGGCGCGGGCACAGTGGCGGTGTTCCCCCACGAGGACCGCAACTCGCTGCACCGTCTGAAGGCCGACGAAGCCTACGAGATCGGCGAGCCGGGACACCCGGTCCGCGCCTACCTCGACGTCGAGGAGATCGTCGGGGCCGCGCGGAAAGCCGGCGCGGACGCGGTCTACCCCGGTTACGGATTCCTGTCCGAGAACCCCGATCTCGCGCGCGCGTGCGAGGACGCCGGCATCACCTTCGTCGGCCCGAGCGCGGAAATCCTGGAACTGACGGGTAACAAGGCGCGTGCGGTCGCGGCCGCCCGCGACGCCGGCGTGCCGGTGCTCGGCTCGTCCCAGCCGTCGACGGACATCGACGAGCTGACCGCGGCCGCCGAGGAGATCGGGTTCCCCGTGTTCGTGAAGGCCGTCGCCGGTGGTGGCGGCCGCGGGATGCGCCGGGTCAACGACCCCGCCCACCTGCGCGAGTCGGTCGAGGCCGCGATGCGCGAGGCCGAATCGGCCTTCGGCGACCCCACCGTGTTCCTCGAAAAGGCCGTCGTCGACCCGCGGCACATCGAGGTCCAGATCCTCGCCGACGGCGCGGGCAACGTCATCCACCTCTTCGAGCGCGACTGCTCGGTGCAGCGGCGGCACCAGAAGGTCATCGAGCTGGCGCCGGCGCCGAACCTCGACCCCGAGCTGCGCGACCGCATCTGCAACGACGCCGTCGCGTTCGCCCGCAAGATCGGCTACCGCAACGCGGGCACCGTCGAGTTCCTGCTCGACCGGGACGGCAACCACGTCTTCATCGAGATGAACCCGCGCATCCAGGTCGAGCACACGGTGACCGAGGAGGTCACCGACGTAGACCTGGTGCAGTCGCAGCTGCGCATCGCCGCCGGCGAGACGCTGGCGGACCTCGGCCTGTCGCAGGAGAAGGTCTACCTGCGCGGCGCGGCGATGCAGTGCCGCATCACCACCGAGGACCCGGCCAACGGGTTCCGCCCGGACACCGGCATGATCAGCGCCTACCGCTCGCCCGGCGGCTCCGGCATCCGCCTCGACGGCGGCACCGCGTTCGCGGGCACCGAGATCAGCGCGCACTTCGACTCGATGCTGGTGAAGCTCACCTGCCGCGGCCGCGACTTCAAGACCGCGGTGGGCCGTGCCCGCCGTGCCCTCGCCGAGTTCCGCATCCGCGGGGTCTCCACGAACATCCCGTTCCTGCAGGCCGTGCTCGACGACCCGGACTTCGCGGCCGGGCGCGTCACCACCTCGTTCATCGAGGAGCGCCCGCACCTGCTCACCGCGCGGCACTCGGCCGACCGCGGCACGCGCCTGCTGACCTACCTCGCCGACGTCACGGTCAACAAGCCGCACGGCGAGCGTCCGCGGCTGATCGACCCGACCACGAAACTGCCGTCGCTGCCCTCGGGCGAGCCTGCCGCCGGGTCGAAGCAGAAGCTCACCGAGCTGGGCCCGGAGGGTTTCGCCCGCTGGCTACGTGAGTCGCCGACGCTGGGTGTCACGGACACGACGTTCCGCGACGCGCACCAGTCGCTGCTCGCGACCCGCGTGCGCACCAAGGACCTGCTGGCCGTCGCGCCGGTCGTGGCGCACACCCTGCCGCAGCTGCTGTCGCTGGAGTGCTGGGGCGGCGCGACCTACGACGTCGCGCTGCGGTTCCTCGCCGAGGACCCGTGGGAGCGGCTGGCGCAGCTGCGTGAAGCGGTGCCGAACATCTGCCTGCAGATGCTGCTGCGCGGCCGCAACACCGTCGGCTACACGCCGTACCCGACCGAGGTGACCAACGCCTTCGTCGAGGAGGCCACCAACACCGGCATCGACATCTTCCGCATCTTCGACGCCCTCAACGACGTCGAGCAGATGCGCCCGGCCATCGAGGCCGTGCGGGAGACCGGGAAGGCCGTCGCCGAGGTCGCGCTCTGCTACACCTCGGACCTGTCCGACCCCGGCGAGAAGCTGTACACGCTGGACTACTACCTCAAGCTGGCCGAGCAGATCGTCGGCGCCGGGGCGCACGTGCTGGCGATCAAGGACATGGCCGGCCTGCTGCGCGCGCCTGCCGCGGAGAAGCTGGTTTCCGCGCTGCGCAAGGAGTTCGACCTCCCGGTGCACATCCACACCCACGACACCGCGGGCGGTCAGCTGGGCACCTACCTGGCGGCGATCGCCGCGGGTGCCGACGCGGTCGACGGCGCGGTCGCGTCGATGGCCGGAACGACCTCGCAGCCGTCGCTGTCGGCGATCGTCGCGGCCACCGACCACTCGGCACGGCCGTCCGGGCTGAGCCTGCGCGCGGTCGGCGATCTGGAGCCGTACTGGGAGATCGTGCGCAAGATCTACGCGCCGTTCGAGGCGGGCCTGGCCTCGCCGACCGGTCGCGTGTACGACCACGAGATTCCCGGCGGCCAGCTGTCCAACCTGCGCACGCAGGCCAAGGCGCTGGGCCTGGGCGACCGCTTCGAGGAGATCGAGGCGATGTACGCGGCGGCCGACAAGATCCTGGGCCACCTGGTCAAGGTCACGCCGTCGTCCAAGGTGGTCGGCGACCTCGCGCTGCACCTGGTCGGCGCGGGTGTGGAGCCGGAGAAGTTCGAGGCCGAGCCGAACCGCTACGACATCCCGGACTCGGTGATCGGGTTCCTGCGCGGCGAGCTGGGCGACCCGCCCGGCGGCTGGCCGGAGCCGTTCCGCACCAAGGCGCTGGAGGGCCGCGCCGAGCCGAAGCCGGTCGCGGAGCTGTCCGCCGAGGACCGCGAGGGGCTGGCGAAGGACCGCCGCGCGACGCTGAACCGCCTGCTGTTCCCCGGGCCCACCAAGGAGTTCGAGGAGCACCGCCGCGCCTACGGCGACACCAGCGTGCTGCCCAGCAAGGACTTCTTCTACGGTCTGCGCCCGGGCGAGGAGTACGCCGTCGACCTGGAGCCGGGCGTGCGGCTGCTGTTCGAGCTGGAGGCGGTCGGCGAGGCCGACGAGCGTGGCATGCGGACCGTGATGGCCACGCTGAACGGCCAGCTGCGCCCGATCCAGGTGCGCGACCGATCGGTGGCCGCGGACCTGCCCGCCGCGGAGAAGGCCGACAAGTCCGACCCGAAGCAGGTCGCCGCGCCGTTCGCGGGCGTGGTCACGCTGTCGGTGGCCGAGGGCGACGAGGTCGCCGCGGGCGCCACGGTGGCGACCATCGAGGCGATGAAGATGGAGGCCGCGATCACCGCGTCCGAGTCCGGGAAGGTCGCCCGGCTGGCGATCAACTCGGTCCAGCAGGTCGAGGGCGGCGACCTGCTGATCGTGCTGGAGTAAAACCGCGTGCGGCGGCATCCGTGCCGTCGTTAGGGTCGGCGCCGTGCTGATCCAAGCGGTGCCGCAGTGGCAAGGGGCCCGGACACCCCGGGCGGGCGATCTGCCCGCGGGGTGCCGGGCCCTTTCCGCGTTCGCGGCGGAGGTGCTCGACGTGCCGGTGCGCGAGGTCCCGCTGGCGGCGGGCGGAGCGCCCGTCGCGGACGGGATCGCGAACCGGGAAGCGTTGCTGGACAACAAGAAGCGGCACGCCGAGGCGCTGGCGGACGGCCCGGTGCTCACCGTCGGCGGGGACTGCGCGGCCGACCTGGTGCCGGTCGCCGCCGCCCGCGCCCGGCACGGTGAGCGGTTCGGCGTGCTGTGGTTCGACGCGCACGCCGACCTCAACACCCCGGCGAGTTCACCGTCGGGCGCCTTCCATGGCATGGTTCTGCGGTCTCTGCTGGGCGACGGCGACCCGGCGTTCGCGGCCGCGCCCGCGGTGGAGCCGGGCCGTGCGGTGCTCGTCGGCGCCCGGGCTTTCGATCCGGCGGAACGGGACGAAATCGAGGCGGGCCGGGTCCGGCTGGTTCCGGGAGAACCGTCGCGGATTGTCGCCGAAGTCCGCGATGCCGGTATCGAACGGCTGTACGTGCATGTTGATCTCGACGTGCTGGACCCGTCCGAGTTCGCCGGAATGGACTACCCGGAGCCCGATGGGATGAGCGTGATGCAGCTCGTCGACGGGCTGCGTGCGCTCGCGGAGTTCGAGGTCGTGGGCGCGGGCGTCACCGAATGCGTTTCCGGCAAACGGGAGGAACTGGCGATTCTGGCACCCGTGCTGCACACCATTGGTGAATTACTTCGCTAATACAAGCGATTTCGCGCGGCGCGTGCTTGAATGAGGTTCGTGGGTAGCGCAGGCGGAGTCGCCGGCGCCGTTGGTGAACTCCTGCACACGGCGCTCGGCCAGGTTGTCCCCATCCGGATTCGTTGCTGGGACGGCAGTGAAACCGGCCCGCCGGACGCGCCGGTCCTGCACATCAGGCACCGCCGGGCGCTGCGCCGGCTGCTGTGGGCGCCCAACGAGCTGGGCGTCGCACGGGCGCACGTCGCGGGTGAGCTCGACGTCGAGGGGCCGTTCGTGGCAGCCCTGGAACGGCTGCACGACCTGGTCTACGACGTCGACTTCGACGTGGACCTGACGTGGTCGCTGCGGCGCGATCTGGCGAAGGCGGCGCTGAAGCTGGGCATCGTCGGGTTCCCGCCGAAGCCGCCGCCCGAGGAGATCAAGCTCGCCGGGCGCATGCACTCCCGCCGTCGCGACGCGGCCGCCATCTCGCACCACTACGACGTGGGCAACGACTTCTACGCACTGGTGCTCGGGCCGTCGATGACGTACTCGTGCGCGGTGTGGGCGAAGCCGGAGACCACACTGGAGGAGGCGCAGACAGCGAAGGTCGACCTGGTCGCGCGCAAGCTCGGGCTGCGCGAAGGCATGCGGGTGCTCGACGTCGGCTGCGGCTGGGGCACGTTCGTGATCCACGCGGCCAAGGAGTACGGCGCGCACGCGGTCGGCGTCACGCTGTCGCAGGCGCAGGCCGATTTCGCGCGCAAGCGGGTCGCCGAGGAGGGCCTGTCGGACCTGGTGGAGATCCGGGTGCAGGACTACCGCGAGGTGTCCGACGGGCCGTTCGACGCGATCTCCAGCATCGGAATGGCCGAGCACGTGGGCGCGTCGATGCTGCCGGTGTACGCGAGGTCGCTGTTCGAGTTGCTGCGTCCGGAGGGGCGGCTGCTCAACCATGCCATCTCGCGGCACCCGGCGGTGCCGCCGCGCAACCAGAAGACGTCGTTCATCGACCGGTACGTCTTCCCGGACGGCGAGCTGGAGCCGGTCAGCGTGATGGCGGGCGCGCTCGAAGAGGCCGGGTTCGAGGTGCGTGACGTCGAGGCGCTGCGCGAGCACTACGGGCGCACGTTGCGCGCGTGGGTCGCCAACCTGGAGGCGAACTGGGACGAAGCCGTTCGCCTGAGCGGCGCCGGACGGGCCCGCGTGTGGCGGCTGTACATGGCCGCGTGCGCGCTGAGCTTCGAAAGCGGCGCGATCGGGGTGAACCAGGTCCTCGCCGTGAAGCCGACGGCACGCGGCGGCAGCGGGATGCCGCCGGTGCGCACCGCCTGGCTGTCCTAGTCGCGGGCGAGGCCGGCCACCAGCTCGTAGGAGCGCAGGCGGTCGGCCTCGCCGTGGACCATCGTCGTGATCATGATCTCGTCGGCTCCGGTGTCGGCGACCAGCGTCTCCAGGCCCTTCCGGACGGTCGACGGCGAGCCGTGGATCGTCGTGCCGAGGCGCTCGTCCACGAAGTGCCGGTCGATGTCCGAGTACGGGTACTCGGCGGCCTCCTCGGGTGAGGGCAGCGGGATCGGGTTGCCGCGGCGCAGCTGCAGGAACTGCAGGCCGCTCGGCCCGGCCAGCCACCGCGCCTGCTCGTCGGTGTCGGCGCAGATCACCGCCGCGCCGAGCATCACGTACGGCTCGGACAGCGCCTCCGACGGCCGGAACGACTCGCGGTACAGCTCGACCGCCGGGATCGTGTTGCGGGCGCTGAAGTGGTGGGCGAACGCGAACGGCAAGCCGAGCGAGCCGGCCAGCCGCGCGCTGAACCCGCTCGACCCGAGCAGCCACACCGGCGGCTTGTACCTCGGCACCGCGCGCACCGCGCCCTCGCCGTCGAAGTAGCCCATCAGCTCGGTCAGCTGTTGCGGGAAGTCGTCCGCGCCCAGCGCCTGCGGGGACCGGCGCAGCGCGAGCGCCGTGCGCTGGTCGGTGCCGGGCGCGCGGCCGATGCCGAGGTCGATGCGGCCGGGGTGGAAGGCCTCCAGCATCCCGAACTGCTCGGCCACCACGAGCGGCGCGTGGTTGGGCAGCATGATGCCGCCGGAACCGACGCGGATGGTCTCGGTGGCCGCCGCGACGTGGCTCATCAGGACGGTCGTGGCCGAGCTCGCCACGCCCGGCATGTTGTGGTGCTCGGCCACCCAGAACCGGCGGTAGCCGAGCCGCTCGGCGTGCCGGGCCAGCTCGACGGATCCGCGGAGCGCGGTGCGCGCGTCCGCGCCGCTCGGGATGGGGGACAGGTCCAGCACGGACAACGCGACATCGGACAGAGGCTTCACGGCAACGTCCAACGCGGCCCCGGCCGCGGCTCTTCCCGGTTTTGTCGTACCCCTCGGCGATGGTCAGCAGACACCACCCGGCGCGGCAGGGAGCCGCTGCATCGTCCTCGCCGTTGAGGCGGCGAGGACGGCGATGGGAACAAAGACCCCAGGGGCACGCGATTACAACGGCGGGCTTCGCCTCCGCACGCTACATCGGATCGCACGTTTCGGCTCGCACGCGCTGTTCTCTGCACCCCAGGGTCTCGGCCCCGCCGGCTGGTCGCGGGTCCGGTGGCGGGTCCCACCCTGCGTCGCGGGAGGACGCGTTGCCGATCTTCACCGGTGTGCGCATGTGGACCGAAGGTGACGTGCTGACCCTGCTGGCCACCGACCGCTACCGGATGGCGCTGGCCACCCTGGACTGGACCGGCGGGCGGCTGGACGCCCTGGCGCCCGCGGCCGCGTTGTCCGCTCTGGCGCGCGGGCTCGGGGCGGCGCCGTCGGTCGGGCTCGGCGCCGATTCCGACCGGCTGGGCCTCACCTGGGGGCCGGACTCGTTCGCCACCGCGCTCCTGGCGGTGCCGTTCCCGGACGAGCGGGCGCGCGAGCTCGTCCGGGCCCAGCCGTCCGGCGCGGTCGAGCTGGACGCCGAGGCGCTCGTCGCGGCCCTGCGCCGCGCCTCGCCCTACGCCGGGCCGCGCGGCACCGTGACCCTCGCCGGCTGGGACGGCGAGCTGCGGGTGATCAGCAGCGATCCGCACAGCGGGGAATCGGAGCAGGTGGTCAAGGCGAGCGTCTCCGGCGGCCGGCTGGGCGCCACCTACCAGGCACGCTACCTGCTCGACGCGCTGCGGCCGTTCGCCGGGCGGACGGTGCGGATCGAGCACCAGGATGGGCTGCGCCCGACGGTGTTCACCGCCCCGCCGGACGGGGGCGCGGCGGTGACCTGCGTGGTGGTTCCGATGCGGGTGTGACGGCTACGAGCCGGGGACCGAGCCGATCGCGGGCGGGGACGGCACGCCCCCGGTCACGACCGTGCCCAGCGTCTCCTGCCAGGCCCGCTGCCACAGCCCGGCCGCCTCGATCTTGCGCAGCCACTCGTTGACGAACCGCTTGAACGAGTCGTCGTCGAGCTTCAGGCCGATGCCGTACGGCTCGCTGGTGAACGGCTGCCCGCTGATCTGCAGCTTCGAGTCCAGTTGCGCCTCGCCGGCCAGCACGGTCAGGTCGTGCACGTACGCATCGCCCTTGCCCTGCTCCAGCGCCTGCACGCACTCCTCGGCGGTGCCGAACGTGGTGATCTTCGCGCCGGGCGCGCGCTGCTGGATCGCGGCGACGCTGGTCGTCCCGGCGACCGCGAGGACGGTCTTGCCGTTGAGGTCACCGGGGTCGTCGATGCCGGTGGTGCCCTTGAGGGTGGCGATCGCCTGCCCGGACAGCAGGTACGGCCCGGCGAACGCGACCCGCTGCGCCCGCTCCGCGGTGATCGTGTAGATCCGGATCACCGCGTCCACCGTGCCCGTTTTCAACATCGCTTCCCGGGTTTCCGGTGTGGTCGTCACGATGTTGACGTTCGGCCGACCGATGATGTATTTCGCGAGCATTTTTCCAAGTGTCGCGTCGAATCCGTCGGTGCTCCCGGTGATCGGATTCCGCTGCGACAGCAGGGGCAGGTTCTCGTCGCCGCCGATGACCAGCGTGCCGCGGGCCTTGATGGCCTGCGCCGTCGGGCTGGCTGCCAGATCGGCGTCGCCGGCCACCGGTGCTTCACCGATGACGCCCTGACCAGCCGAAACCTCGCCGCCGGTGCTCGCGTTGTCGTCGCCCGTACAGGCGACGGCCGTTGTGAGCAACGCCGCGGCGAGGCCGATCGAGGCCGCCGTACGGCGCGCAGCGCGCACCCAACCCGCCATTTGGTGCTCCATCCACAGTCCCGTGACACCACGAAGAGACGATCGGTCTCGCCGTGCATGGTAATTGCCCGGGAAATGGCGGTGGCCAACCGCGGCGCCGCTTTTTTCGTGATTTATTCCGCAGGCAGCCAGTCGTCGTCGGACGCCACGACCGTCAGCTGCTGCGTCGCCCGGGTCAGTGCGACGTAGAGCACGCGCCGCCCGGTGAGCGACTCGGTGATCAGCTCGGTCGGCTCGACCAGCACGACGGCGTCGTACTCCAGGCCCTTGGCGTCCAGGCTGCCGACGACCTTGAGCCGCTCGTCCGCCTGCCCCCGCACCCACGCGCCGACCTCGGCGACCCGGTCCATGGCGCACACCACGCCGACCGTGCCCTCGACCGCGTCCAGCAGCTCCTTCGCCGCCGCCTGCACCGCGCTCTCCACGTTGCCGCGCTCGACCAGCCGCACGTCCGGCTCGATCCCGGTGGTCCGGACCGCGCGCGGCAGCTCGCCCTCGGCGGCGTGCCCGGCGACCACGCGGGCGGCCAGGTCGAAGATCTCCGCCGAGTTCCGGTAGTTGGTGCGCAGCGTGTAGCGGCGGACCGGGGTGCGCGCGCCGAACACCTGCGTCCGGGCCTGCGCCGCCTCCTCCGGATCCGGCCACGAGCTCTGCACCGGGTCGCCGACCACCGTCCAGCTGGCGTACTTGCCGCGCCTGCCGACCATCCGCCACTGCATCGGCGAGAGGTCCTGCGACTCGTCGACCACGATGTGCGAGTACTCGTCGTAGTGCTCCGGCCGGTGCGGCTTGCCCTGCGACCCGCGCTCCGGCGGCGCCGCGTCCAGCTCGATCTGCTGCGCCCGGCGGCGGCGCTTCGGCGGCGGGCCGACCAGCACGCGCAGCTCGTCCAGCAACGCCACGTCGGCGACCGTCCACTCGCGCTCGCCGTCGGCGAACGAGGCGGCCAGCAGGTCGACCTCGGCCGGGGTCAGCACGCCCCGCGCGGCCTTCGTCAGGCGCCGCGGATCGCCCAGCCACCGCAGGATCTCGGCCGGGTACAGCACCGGCCACCACACCACCAGGAAGCGGTGGAAGTCGATCCGCTCGCCGAGGTCGTGGATCAGCTCGGCGCGCTCGATCGTGCGGCCGTCGGCGCGCGCGTTCTCCTCGGCGCGGTCGGCCAGCGCCTCCAGCAGCGCCTCGGCCGCCCGCACGCGCGAGCGGTTCGGCGGCCCGCCGTGGCCGTGCACCTTGCGGCGGACCTTCTCCAGCTCCTTGCGGTTGAGCTTGAGGACCTCGCCCTTGTAGACGATCCGCATCTCGTCCGGCACGTCCGGCGGGGTGTCGCGCATCGCCTTCGTGAGAACCTTACGCATCCGCAGCGAGCCCTTGATCGCGGCGAGCGGCGCCGGGTCCTGCCGGTCGGTGCTGATGCCGTCGAGCACGGCGCCCAGCGCGCGCAGCTCGACGTTCGTCTCGCCCATCGACGGCAGCACGCGCGAGATGTAGTTCGTGAAGACCCCGGACGGGCCGACCACCAGCACCCCGGCTCCGCCGAGCTGGCGGCGGTACCGGTACAGCAGGTAGGCGGCGCGGTGCAGCGCCACGGCGGTCTTGCCGGTGCCGGGGCCGCCGGTGATCTCCGTGACACCGCGCCACGGCGCCCGGATGACCTCGTCCTGTTCCTTCTGGATGGTCGCGACGATGTCGCGCATCTTGTCGCCGCGCGACCGGCCGAGCGCGGCCATCAGCGCGCCCTCGCCGACCACCTGCATGTCGTCGCCGACCGCGTCCGGGATCAGCACGTCGTCGTCCACGTCGAGCACGGTCTGCCCGGAGCAGCGGATGACGCGGCGGCGCACCACGTCCATCGGCTCCTCGGCGGTGGCCTGGTAGAACGCGGCGGCCGCCGGGGCGCGCCAGTCGGTCACGAGGTTGTCGAACTCGGCGTCGCGGATGCCGAGCCGGCCGACGTAGATCTTCTCCCCGGTGGTGTGGTCGAGCCGTCCGAAGACCAGGCCCTCGTACTCGGCGTCCAGAGTCTGCAGCGTCTGGGTCGCGTGGTGGACCATCATGTCCCGCTCGAACAGCATCGAGGCCTGCTCGAAAACGGCTTCGCGCTGGGCGCCGTGGCCGATCTCGTAGCCCTTGGCACGCATCGCCTCCGCCTGCGCCCGGAGTTCGGCGAGCCGGGTGTAGACGCGGTCCACGTGATGTTGTTCGATGGCGATCTCGGCCCGTCTGACCCGAGGTTCCGACACGCAGCGCTCCTACAGCTCACTCGCCGGCAACAGGAAGATTGACTCTACGCGTGCCCCGCGGGCCGTTCACCGGGTCCTGGGCAAAACACCGCGCAGAACACAGCGCGATGATGGGGCTGTGACGAGGATCGTGGCCGGGGCGGCGAGCGGGCGGCGGCTCAAGGTGCCGGCGCAGGGCACGCGGCCGACGTCCGAGCGCGTGCGGGAGGCGTTGTTCAACGCGCTGGAGGCGGCGGGTGAGCTGACCGACGCGCGGGTGCTGGACCTCTACGCCGGTTCCGGCGCGCTGGGGCTCGAGGCGCTCTCGCGGGGCGCGGCGGACGCGGTGTTCGTCGAATCCGACCGTCGCGCAGTGCAGGTCCTCAAGGCCAACGTGAGCGCGCTCGGGCTGGGCGGTTCGGTGCGCTCGGGTCCGGTCGAGACGGTGCTGGCGCAGCCCGCCGACGAGCCGTTCCACCTCGTGCTGGCCGATCCGCCCTATTCGGTGGGCGCCGAGAAGATCGGCACGGTGCTGGCCGCGCTGGCCGCCGGCGGGTGGATCGCCGAGGACGGGCTGGTGATCGTCGAGCGGGCGCTGCGTGACGGCGAACCGGACTGGCCCGCCGGGTTCGCGCCGGTGCGCACCTCGCGCTACGGCGACACGGCCTTGTACTGGGCGGAGTACGTCACTTCACCGCGCCACGGCGGGTAGAGCTTGATAGCGTCCGCGACATGCGGCGTGCGGTGTGTCCAGGCTCCTACGACCCGGTGACCAACGGCCACCTCGACATCATCGAGCGGGCGGCGAAGCTGTTCGACGAGGTCGTGGTCGCGGTCATGATCAACAAGTCCAAGAAGGGCATGTTCACCATCGACGAGCGGCTGGACATGCTGCGGGAGATCACCGCGCACCTGCCCAACGTCCGCGTCGATTCGTGGCACGGGCTGCTCGTGGACTACTGCAGGCAGCACGACATCGCGGCGATCGCCAAGGGGCTGCGCTCGGTCAGCGACTTCGACTACGAGCTGCAGATGGCGCAGATGAACCGCGAGCTCTCCGGCGTCGAGACCCTGCTGATGTCGAACAACCCGGCCTACGGCTTCGTGTCCAGCTCGCTGGTCAAGGAGGTCGCCACCTACGGCGGCGACGTGAAGAACCTGGTGCCGGACGTAGTCTTCGAACGGCTCACCGCGAAACTCGCCGAACGCGCCTGATCGGGCGACGACTTTCGTCGGGACTTCGGGCGCGTTCACCTGACGGCCCCCTTCAGGTAACGCGTCCGGGCTACGGTCCGAAAATGACCAACATCACGAAATCCCGGGTGGCTGGTGCGCTGCTCGCGGTCGTCCTCACGTTGTTCACCGGGTTCGGGCCGGCCGCTCCCGCCTCGGCCGCGCCGCTGTCCGCCGCGCAGGCCGAGTGCGGCGACACCTCCGGCTTCACGGTGGTCGCGCTGTCGTCGCTGCCCGCCGAGGCCGCCGACACCTACGAGCTGATCCAGCAGGGCGGCCCGTACCCGTACGAGCAGGACGGGACGGTCTTCCAGAACCGCGAAGGGCTGCTGCCCGCCTGCGCGAGCGGCTACTACCACGAGTACACCGTGGAGACGCCCGGCAGCGACGACCGCGGCGCCCGCCGCATCGTCACCGGCTCGGCGGGGGAGTACTTCTACACCGGCGACCACTACGCGAGCTTCGACCTGGTGGATGTGCGGTAGGCGCGTCCTCGACGTGCCGCGGCGCTGCTCAGGGGAGTCGCATGGTCCGGAGCTGACGGCGGGAGGTGATGCCGAGCTTGCGGAAGATGTTGCGGAGATGGGCGTCGATCGTGCGCGGGCTGAGGAACAGCTGGGCGCCGATCTCCTTGGAGGTGGCTCCCGCGGCGACGAGGCGGGCGATGTGCAGCTCGCGGGCGGTGAGCGCGTCGGCGGGCCGGGCGGCCCGCTTGCGTGGCCGTTCGCCGGTGGCGGTCAGCTCGCGGGCGGCCCGCGCGGCGAAGGCCTCCGCGCCCATGCCCGACAGCAGCTCGTGCGCGGTGCGTAGCTGGGCACGCGCGTCCTGGCGACGGCCTTCGCGGCGCAGCCACTCGCCGTAGACCAGATGTGCGCGGGCGAGGTCGGTGACGATCCGGCAGGCCCCGAGCTGCTGGATCGCCTCGCGGTAGAGCTCCTCGGCGGTCGGACCTGTGCTCATCAGCGCGCGCGAGCGGGCCTCGACCCCCAGCGCCCACCGGGTGCCGCTGGCCCGAGCGCGCGAGCTGAGCCGATCCAGCGCGTCGGCCGCACGGGCTGGTTCACGGGCGCGGACGGACGCCTCGACCAGCTCGGGCAGGGTCAGACTGCTGTGCACCAGCTCGTCGGACTCGCACGGACCCGCGGCGGCGGCGATCGCGGCGCGGTAGTCACCCAGGCCGTTGTTCAGCACCGACAGCGCGTACTGGGCCAGGGTCACCACCATGCCGTCGCCCCGCCCGGTCGCCTCCTGGACCGCGGCCGCGCACAGCTCGACGGCCTCGGCCCGCCGGCCGCGCCAGGCGGCGAGCATGAGCTCGGCATGGGGCAGCGGTGCGGCCCCGGTCGCCTCCGTGATCGCGGCGGACTCCGCGACCAGCTCGGCGGCCCCGGTGAGCTCGCCGGCGAGCACGAGCACGGAGGCCTGGAAGTTGATCGCCGTGGAGAGCATGGCAAGTGCGCCGGCTTCGCGAGCAAGGCGGACGCGGCGGCTGGTCAACACGTGGACCACCTCGTCGTCCCACAGCATCGTCCCGATGCGGCAGGCCAACCACAGCCAGCGGCGGCTGGCGCTCACCGCGTGGTGATCGTCGCGGAGCGCCTCCAGCGCATGACGCAGGCCGGGCACGCTCGCCTCGTACCCGTGCGTGTACCTGGTCACCAGCCCGTCGAGCAGGAGATCCACCAGCCCTGGCGGTGTCGGTGGTGCGGGCGCGGCCAGCGCGGAGTCGGCCGCCTCCAGCAGCCCGCGGCCCTGACCGAGTGAGCCGGCGATGAGCGCCGCCTCGAGTGCCTGGAGATGGGTCTCGCGGGCCAGCCCGGCGTCCAGCGGGGCGAGCGTCTTGGCGGCGTCCACCAGCATCCCGGGCACCTCGTTGCCGCGGGTCAGGACGAACGCGATCTGCACGCGCAACAGCTCGGCCCGGGCGCGTTGCAGCGCGTCCAACGGGCCGGCGGCCGCGACCGCCAGCAGCTCCGAGGCGGCCTCGGGCGCCCCGGCCTCGTGCCTGGCGTGCGCGGCGGCCAGCGCCCGGCGAGCACGGTCGGGGGGCTCGGGGGTCAGCGCGGTGGCTCGTTCCAGGAACGCGGCCGCGGCGGCGAACCCGCCGCGGGCCCGTGCCCGGTCCGCCGAGCGCTCCAGCTCCACCGCGACCGTCTCGTCCGTGCCCGGCACGGCCTGCGCACTGTGCCAGGCACGGCGGTCGGGGTCGGTCCGCGCGTCGGTCGCCGCGGCCAACGCGTAGTGCGCGCGACGGCGCTGAGGTGCCGTGGCAGCCCGGTACACGGCAGAGCGGACCAGCGGATGGGCGAACCGCACCCGGGTGCCGATCTCCAGCAGTTCCGCCGCCTCCGCCGGTGCGGCCGCCTCGACGCTGATTCCCAGCGACTCGGCCGCGCGCCACAGCAGCGCCGGATCGCCGAGTGGCTCGGCCGCCGCGACCAGCAGCAGCACCTGCGTGTCGGCGGGCAGACTGCCCGAGCGGCGCCGGAAGCTCTCCTCGACCCGGCGCGGCACGCTCAGCGCATCCGGCAGCGCGAACCCGCCCGCCAGCTCCGCCGGCTCCGCGCCGCGCAGCAGCTCGAGCAGGGCCAGCGGGTTGCCGCGCGCTTCGGCGATGATCCGGTCGCGGACCCCCTCGTCCAGCGGCGCGTGGACGGCACGGGCCAGCAGCGTCCGCGCGTCCGTCTCGTCGAGTCCGCTCAAGCGCAGCTCGGGTAGCCCGGTGAAGGGCTCGGAACCGTTCGGGCCGCGCACCGCGAACAACAGTGCCACCCGTTCGGCGTCGAGTCGTCGTGCGACGAAAGCGAGGGTTTGGGCGGAGACCTTGTCGAGCCACTGCGCGTCGTCGACCAGGCACAGCAGCGGTCGTTCTTCGGCGGTCTCGGCGAGGAGGCTGAGGGTGGCCAATCCGACCAGGAAGCGGTCCGGGGGGTCGCCGGTGTGGAGGCCGAATGCGACGCCGAGCGCGGTCCGTTGCGGATCGGGTAGTGCGGGGAGCCAGTCGAGCAGCGGTGCGCACACCTGGTGCAGGCCCGCGTAGGCGAACTCGATCTCGGACTCCACGCCCAGAGCGCGTTCGACCCGGAACCCGGTCGCGGCGTCGCGTGCGTGCTCCAGCAGTGCGGTCTTGCCGATGCCGGCTTCGCCGCGGATCACCAGTGCGCCGCTGCGCCCGTTCCGGGCCTGGGCTAGCAACCGCTCGACCGCCTCGCGCTCGGCGCCCCGGCCGAGGAGTGTCGCGTGATTCTCCGGTGAGCGCCAACCACTGTCCGCCAGATTCGCTCCTGTCCGAGTCCACCGAGCCCCCGATCACCATAGGCGATCACGGACACACGGCATAGGCGACTTCCACCGACGCGAACGTGCTGCCATGACCTTGAGGATGGGTCGGTGAGACGCCGTCGGGCGGTCCGCACTGATCAACGAGGAGTTCAAACATGACCGGACAGATGAAGGCCGTCGTCGTCTCAGAGGTGAAGGGCAAGTGGGAACTGCAGGACCGGGATATGCCGCAGGTGGGACCCGACGACGTTCTGGTGCGGATCCGGGCGTGCGGGATCTGCGGAACCGACCAATGGATCACCCAGGGGGTGTTGGCGTTTCGGGACTTTCCCCTCGTGCTGGGACACGAGGCTGCCGGTGAGGTCGTCGCCGTGGGTGAGGGTGTCACGAAGCGCAAGGTCGGTGACCGGGTCGGCGTCTTCATGTCGCAGAAGATGTGCGGGGTGTGCGACTTCTGCCACGAGGAGCACCCGAACAGCTTCGTCACCTCGGCGAACTGCGCCAACCCGAGACTGACCGGCGTCACCGTGGATGGTGCCCACGCCGAGTACGTCGCGGTCGACGCAGGCGGGACGGTGCTCATTCCCGACGGGGTGTCCTACGAGCAGGCCGCGCCGATCATCTGCGCCGGCTACACGGTGTGGGCCGGCCTGCGCCGGGCCGAGCCCAAGCCCGGTGCGCGGGTGGCAGTGTCGGGCATCGGCGGGCTGGGGCACCTGGCGATCCAGTACGCGAAGGCCGCGGGCTTCCACGTCACCGCGCTGACCCACAGCGCGGACAAGGAGGACCTCGCGCGGCAGCTCGGCGCGGACGAGGTCGTGGCCGACGGTGCCGCGCTCAAGTCGGCCGGTGGAGCGGACGTGCTGCTGCACACCAACAGCTCGCACGGGGCCGTCGCCAAGGCGATGGAGGGCCTGCGGCCGTGGGGGAAGGTGGTCCTCATGGGCATCGCGACGGACGAGCTGCACCTGCCCGCGCTCGCGCTGACCTCGAACAGCTACCAGGTGATCGGCTCGGCCCACAACACCATCGAGCACCTGGTCGAGGCCCTCGACTTCGTCGCCCGCGGCAAGGTCTCGACCATGATCGAGACGTTCCCCAAGGAGCGCGCGGAGGAGGCCCGCGCGAAGGCAGCCGCCGGCGAGGTCCGCTTCAAGGCCGTCATCACCTACTGACCAGGTGGTGGGGAGCGGCGTGCCCTGGTAGCCCCGCACATCCACGTCTGGTCGCGGGGGGGGGGGGGGGGGGGGGGGGGGCCGGTGGTCTGCCCGAGTGCCACGCCGAGCCGCGCGGACGCTCAACGGAGACGCTTCGCGTCGCTGACACGCCCGCCCGTCGCCCACCGCCACCCTCAACGGAGACGCTTCGCGTCGCTGACACGCCCGTAACGCAGCGTTCCCGCCGTTTCACGCGAGAAGCGGGCAGACTTGTGGTCAAGCCGGATGGGGAAAGGCCACCTAGGGAGTCGCTGTGTACCGGGTGTTCGAGGCGCTGGACGAGCTCGTCACGATCGTGGAAGAGGCACGCGGGGTGCCGATGACGTCCAGCTGCGTGGTTCCCCGCGGGGACGTCCTCGAACTGCTCGACGACGTGCGCGACGCGCTGCCCCGCGAGGTCGACGACGCGCAGGACGTGCTCGACCAGCGCGACGAGCTGATCAACAAGGCGCGCCACCAGGCCGAGACGACGGTCGGCGACGCCAACGCCGAGGCCGAGCGGGTCACCTCCGAGGCCGCCGCCGAGGCCGAGCGCATGATCGCCGACGCGCAGGCGCGCGCCGAGCAGGTCATGGCCGACGCGCGTGCCGAGGCCGAGCGGATGATCGCCGCGGGCCAGGCCGAGTACCACAACCTCACCGAGCGGGCCCGCGCCGAGGCCGAGCGCATGATGCAGGCCGGCCGCGACGCCTACGAGCGCGCCGTCGAAGACGGCCGCCACGAGCAGTCCCGGCTGGTGTCCCAGACCGAGGTCGTGCAGGCCGCGCACGCCGAATCCGCGCGCATCGTGGACGAGGCCCACGCCGAGGCCGACCGTCAGCGCGCCGACTGCGACGCCTACGTCGACGGCAAGCTCGCCGAGTTCTCCGAGCTGCTGTCCACCACGCTGCGCACGGTCGACTCCGGCCGCAACCACCTGCGCGCCCCGTCCAGCCTCGGCCAGCGCCCCACACCCCTGTACGACTTCCAGGCCTGATCGGGTGGAGGCGTAGAGTGGTGGGGTTGCCTTCCGCCCCTCTACTCAACGGACCGATGTCTCAGCAGAATGACACCCCCGACGTCCGCAACCCGTGGATCGTCGACACCCGTGAGCTGGGTCGGCGTGCCGGCCTGAGCCGGACCATCCAGCGCACGGCGCCCACCGCCGTCGAGTGGGGCGTGCCCGATGTGATCGTGGTGCCGAAGGGCGCCGAGGTCGAGCTGGACCTGCTGCTCGAGTCGGTGGTCGAGGGCGTGCTGGTCACCGGCTCCGCCGCGGTGCGGACCACCGGCGCCTGCTCCCGCTGCCTCGACCCGATCGACGACGAGGTCGAGGTCGAGCTCACCGAGCTGTTCGCCTACCCCGACTCGACCACGGACGAGACGACCGACGAGGACGAGGTCATGCGCCTCGTCGACGACCGGATCGACCTCGAACCGCTGGTCCGCGACGCCGTCGTGCTGGCGCTGCCGCAGGTCCCGCTGTGCCGCGAGGACTGCCAGGGCCTGTGCCCCGATTGCGGCGGGAAGTGGGCCGATCTCGAGCCCGGACACGGGCATGAGACGATAGACCCTCGGTGGGCCGCGCTGGTCGAGCGTTTCGACGACTCGTCCTCCGGCGGGCCCGGCCGGCAAGCCTGACGGGCATCAGCTCGTAAGCACCTGAGTAAGCACGCTCGCGCCCGCGTGAGCGAACCGTGGATGAGGAGATTCAGTCGTGGCCGTCCCGAAGCGGAAGATGTCGCGCTCCAACACGCGCCACCGTCGTGCGCAGTGGAAGGCGACGCCCGTGCAGCTGGTGCCCTGCCAGAACCGGGCCTGCCGTCAGCCGAAGCCGCAGCACGTGGCCTGCCCGACCTGCGGCCAGTACGACGGTCGTCAGGTCGTCGAGCCCGCCTGAGGTCGCTGACCAGTATGGGGGGCAGGTCGAGATCGGGAGGGCCGGCCGCCGACCCGAAACCGTTGCTCGAAGCGCTCGGCGTCGAACTCGACGCCGAGCTGCTCACGCTGGCGCTCACCCACCGCTCGTACGCGTACGAGAACGGTGGGTTGCCGCCGAACGAGCGGCTCGAGTTCCTCGGTGACGCCGTGCTCGGTCTGGTCGTCACCGACCACCTGTACCGCACGCACCCCGAGCTGCCGGAGGGGCAGCTCGCGAAGCTGCGGGCCAGTGTGGTCAACATGCACGCCCTGGCCGGGGTCGCGCGGGGGCTGGGCCCCGGCGGGCTCGGCGCGCACCTGCTCCTCGGCAAGGGCGAGGAGCTCACCGGTGGCCGTGACAAGGCGAGCATCCTCGCCGACGGTCTGGAGGCCGTGATCGGTGCGGCGTACCTCGCGCACGGCATCGATGCGGCCCGCGCGCTGGTGCACCGGCTGTTCGACGCGCTGCTGGCGGAGGCGCCGCTGCGCGGGGCCGGGCTGGACTGGAAGACGAGCCTGCAGGAGCTGACGGCGTCGGCCGGGCTGGGTGTGCCGGAGTACAAGGTGGAGGACACCGGGCCGGACCACCGCAAGGAGTTCAGCGCCACGGTGCTGGTCGCCGGCCGTGACTTCGGCAACGGCAACGGCACCACGAAGAAGGAAGCCGAGCAGAAGGCCGCCGAGACCGCTTGGCGTGCCCTCTCGGAGGAGCTGAAGCCCGAGGGCTCCGAGTAGTTCTCGCAACGGGAGCCGGGTCGCCGCCATGGTGCGGTGGCCCGGCTTTCGTCATTTCCGGGCACCTGCCGCCTGGCGCGCCACGCCCTGGGGCAGCCGCTTCGGCAGGCTAGCCGCGCGGGCGGCTGATTTGCTGCCCGGAGCTGAAAACTGGCCGCCGGGGTGGCGAAGTCGCCGCCGGGAGTGGCCATCTCGCTGCCGGAAGTAGCCACCCGCGACCGGGAGCGGGCGACTGGCCGCGCGGGGATGGGCATAGAAGTGCCGGCCGGTGTGTTTGCCCTTCCGGGCGTCGAGTGGCTGACGCGCCGGAAGTCACTGTCCGTCGCCGGAGTGCGACCCGGACGGACGTCGGGAATTGTCGGGGGTCGTGGATAGGGTGGTGTGGTGCCGGAGCTTCCCGAAGTAGAAGTGGTGCGCCGCGGGCTGCAGGCCCACGTGGCGGGCCGCGGGATCGCCCGCGTCGAGGTGCTGCACCCCCGCGCGATCCGCCGTCACGAGCTGGGCCCCGAGGACTTCACCGGCCGGCTCGCCGGGGCGCGCGTCGAAGCCGCGCGGCGTCGCGGCAAGTACCTGTGGCTGGAGCTGTCGGACAAGGAAGCGATCCTCGCCCACCTGGGCATGAGCGGCCAGATGCTCGTGCAGCCCGAGGGCGCCCCCGACGAGAAGCACCTGCGCGTCCGCATCCGGTTCGACGACGGTGGCCCCGAGCTGCGGTTCGTCGACCAGCGCACCTTCGGCGGCCTCGCTCTGGCCGACCTCGTCACCTCCGACGGCACGCTCCTGCCCGCCCCGATCGCGCACATCGCCCGCGACCCGATGGACCCGGCGTTCGACCCGGCCGAGGCGGTCAAGGCCCTGCGCTCCCGCCGCACTGAGATCAAGCGCGCGCTGCTCGACCAGACGCTCGTGTCCGGGGTCGGCAACATCTACGCCGACGAGTCCCTCTGGCGCGCCCGGCTGCACTGGGCCCGCCCCACCGAGAAGCTCACCCGCGCCCAGGGCGCGGCCGTCCTCGAAGCGGCCACCGAGGTGATGAACGAGGCCCTCCAGGCCGGTGGCACGTCGTTCGACGCGCTGTACGTCAACGTCAACGGCCAGTCCGGCTACTTCGACCGCTCACTGAACGTCTACGGCCAGGGCGACCGCCCCTGCCGCCGCTGCGGCACGCCCATCCGCCGCGAGCCGTTCATGAACCGGTCGTCCTACTTCTGCCCGCGCTGCCAGCCCCGGCCGCGCCGCTCCTCCTGACACCGGAAGGCAGGTCACGTGGCCCAGGAAGAACTCGTGGTGCTGCTCGACGAGCGCTTCGACCCCGTCGGCACAGCGCCGAAGCGCACGGTGCACGACGCGCACACCCCGCTGCACCTGGCGTTCTCCTGTTACGTCTTCGACCGCGCCGGCCGTGTGCTGCTGACCCGGCGCGCCATCGGCAAGAAGACGTGGCCGGGTGTCTGGACCAACTCGTTCTGCGGCCACCCGGGCCCTGGCGAGGACATGGCGGAGGCCATCGCGCGGCGCGCGAAGCAGGAGCTGGGCCTGGAGGTCACCGGCCTGCGGAAGGTGCTGCCGGACTTCCGCTACACGGCGACAGACGCGGGCGGCGTGGTGGAGAACGAGTTCTGTCCGGTGTGGGTGGCTGAAGCCGACGCCGACCCGCTGCCCGAGCCGGACGAGGTGTGCGAGTGGCGCTGGTCGGCCTGGACCGACCTGGTGGAGAGCATGACTCGCACGCCGTTCGTGTTCAGCCCGTGGTCGCAGTTGCAGGTCCCGCGGCTCGCGGAAACTCTTTCGGTGGGGGCAACACAGCGGTAACAGCCGACTGGTGGGCTTGCCGGGTGCGTTCCCCGGACACCGCGCTCACCGGGATCGGCCCGGACACGTTCGACCTGCGCCACCGCACCATCCACGGCTACCGGCGCGCCTACCGCATGGCGGGCAGCGGCCCCGCGTTGCTGTTCGTCCACGGCATCGGTGACGACTCGTCCACCTGGCTGGACGTGCTCGCGTCGCTGACCAGGGACTACACCGTGATCGCGCCGGACCTGCTCGGCCACGGCGGTTCGGACAAGCCGCGCGCCGACTACTCGGTGGCCGCCTACGCGTGCGGGATGCGGGACCTGCTGGCGACGCTCGACGTCGACCGGGTGACCGTGATCGGCCACTCGCTCGGCGGTGGCGTGGCGATGCAGTTCGCCTACCAGTTCCCGGAACGCTGCGAGCGTCTGGTGCTGGTCAGCTCCGGCGGCATCGGCGTGGGTGTGCACCCGCTGCTGCGGCTCGCGGCCGCGCCGGGCGCCGAGCTGGTGCTGCCCCTCGTCGGCACCCTGCCGGTGGGGGAAGCGTTGCGGCGCTTCCAGAGCGTGCTCAAGGCCGGCGGCGGGTTCGGGCTGGGGGAGGACCTCGACTACGTCGTCGGCAAGTACGTGCGGCTCGCGGAATCGACCAGCAGGCAGGCGTTCCTGCGCACACTGCGCGCGGTCGTGGACTGGCGCGGGCAGGTGGTGAACATGCTCGACCGCTGCTACCTGACCGAGGGCATCCCGACGATGCTCGTGTGGGGGACGCGGGACCACGTCGTGCCGAGCGCGCACGCGCTGGTCGCCCACGCCGCGATGCCGGGCAGCAGGCTGGAGATCTTCGAGGGCGCCGGGCACTTCCCGCACCACACGGAGCCGCAGCGTTTCCTGGCCGTCCTGCGCGACTTCCTCACCACGACCGCGCCGGCCCGGCACGACGTGCACCGGTGGCGGCACCTGCTGCGCACGGGCCGGAGGACACACCCCGGCCCGGAACTGGGCGTGTCGAGCGGCACCTGAACAGGGAAGAGCCCCGAACCCAGGGGGTGGGGCTCGGGGCTCTTGTCAGGGGTGGCTCAGTTGAACACGTGCGTCCGCGCGGCGAGGTTCGCCAGCAGCTCGCGGCCCTTCTCGGCGTTGCGCGGCTGGCTCAGCACGTCGTAGCGGCGCGCGACCAGCTGCGTCTGCGACACGAAGTCACGCTTGCCGCGGGTGGCGCCGTAGCTGATGGCCGCGAACACCATGCTGAACGCGACACCGGCGACCAGACCGAACAGGATCGGCAACAGCCCGGCGCCCGGCGTGAACAGCGTCAGCAACAGGCCGACGAAGACACCGAACCAGGCGCCCGACATCGCGGCGCCGCCGAGCACGCGGCCCCAGCTGAGCTTGCCGGCGACCCGCTCGACCAGCATCGGCTCGACCCCGACGATCGTGACGTCCGCCACGGGGAAGTCGTTGTCGGCGAGGTGGTCGACCGCCCGCTGGGCCTCTTCGTAGGACTCGTAGGACCCGATCGGCCAGCCGGTGGGCAGGGTCGGGAGCTGCGGGCTCGTCCGGGCGTTGGTGAAAGCGGTCTGCGTGAATGCTTGGGTCATCTTCCTCACCTCTCCTGACCTGTTCAACGCTCCCGCATACCCACTTGTGCCCCATGTCCGAACCTCACAGGGAATCCTCAGACTCGCAGCTCCGGCCGGTAGATGTCGAACCAGTGGTGCAGGTCGAGCAGCCGGTCCAGGCCGTGGCGTGTCTGGGACGTCATCGTGGCCGGGTCCTGGTCCACTGCGTCCGTCACCCACTCGCGGGAGGCCAGTTCGAACACCGGGTCGCCGGGCGTGGCGAGCACCTCCTTCGCCTGCTGCTGCAACGCCGCCGCGTACCCGGGGTCCTGCGTGGACGGGTACGGGCTCTTCACCCGGTCCACAACGGACTGCGGCAGCACGTGCTTGGTCGCGTGCCGCAACAGGCTCTTTTCCCTGCCGTCGAACGTTTTCAGGGACCAGGGCGTGTTGTAGACGTACTCGACGAGCCGGTGGTCGCAGAACGGCACCCGCACCTCCAGGCCCACCGCCATCGACGCGCGGTCCTTGCGGTCCAGCAGCGCTCGCACCATCCGCGTCAGGTGCATGTGGCACACCTCACGCATCCGGCGCTCCTCCGCGGAAACGCCGTCCAGGTGCTCGACCTGCGCCAGCGCGGTGCGGTACTGGTCCGCGATGTAGCCGTCCAGGTCCAGCTTCCGCGACACGTCCGACCGCAGCAGGTTGCCGCCGTCCTGGACGCCGGTGCGGAACGCCAGCCACGGGAACGTGTCGGCGTTGCGGGCGGTCTCGTCGTGGAACCACCGGTAGCCGCCGAACACCTCGTCGGCCGACTCGCCGGACAGCGCCACCGTCGACTCCGTCCGGATGGCCTTGAACAGCAGGTACAGCGACGTGTCCATGTCGCCCAAGCCGGCCGGGATGTCCCGCGCGGTCAGCACCGCCCGCCGCACCGCCGGGTCGGTCAGCGCCGCCGGGTCGAGCACGACGTCCTGGTGCGCCGACCCGACCAGCTTCGCCACGTCCCGGATGAACGGCGAGTCCGGGGTGTCGCGCATCTCGTCGGGCTTGAAGTTCTCCTCCTGCCCCACGAAGTCGACCGAGAAGGTGCGCAGCTGCTCACCCTCCTCGCGCAGCCGCGCGGCGGCAAGGCCGGTGATCGCGCTGGAGTCCAGGCCGCCGGACAGCAGCACGCAGCGTGGCACGTCGGCGACCAGCTGCCGGTGCACGATGTCGGTCATCAGCTCGCGCACACGCGCGACCGTGGTCTCCTGGCCGTCGGTGTGCTCGCGCGCCTCCAGCTTCCAGTAGGTGCGGGTGTGCACGCCGTCCCGATCCACCCGGACGATCGTGCCGGGCTCCACTTCGGACATCCCGTGCCACAGCGACCAGCCGGGCTGCTTGGTGAACGAGAACAGCTCCCGCAACCCGTCCGCGTCCACGATCCGCTTCGCCGCGGGGTTGGCCAGAATCGCCTTCGGCTCGGACCCGAACAGCACGCCGTCGCGGGTCGGGTAGTAGTAGAACGGCTTGATGCCCATCCGGTCGCGGATCATGACGAGCTTCTCGTCGCGCGCGTCCCAGATGGCGAAGGCGTACATGCCGTTGAGGTGGTCGGCGACGGACTCGCCCCACTCCAGGTACCCGTGCAGCACGACCTCGGTGTCGCTGTCGGTGCGGAAGGTGTGGCCCTTGCCCTCCAGTTCGCGGCGCAGCTCGGTGAAGTTGTAGGCCTCACCGCTGTAGACCATGGCCACCTCGCCGGCCGGCGTGGTCACCGACATCGGCTGCCGCCCGCCGGGCAGGTCGATGATCGCGAGCCGGCGGTGGCCGAGGGCGGCGTGCGGGGCGATCCACGTCCCGGAGTCGTCCGGACCACGGCAGGCCATGGTCCCGGTCATGGCGTCGAGCACCTCGCGCCGCTGGGTGAGGTCGGTCTCGAAGGAGACCCAGCCGGTGATGCCGCACATGCGTACTACCCTCCCGATGCTTAGCAAGTACAACTATGCGTAACACCGTGGTAACACAACTCACCGGTAACTGTCTGCTCGATTCGTCCGCTCTGACGGGATGGATTTCACGCAGTGTGGCCGGTTGCACACGCACCTCAAGAACGCGTAAATCCGCGCCGAAGCGGCGTCAAGGCGCCGTCATCCGGACGAGGAGACGGGACATCCGAGCGCAGGCTGTCACCGGAGCGGTCACCGATCGGGTGACCCGTGCTGGAAGGTGTGAAGTGGCGGATCTGCTGTACGCCGTGCTGCTGATCGCGGTGTTCGCGGTGCTGGCGCTGACGTTGCGCGGGCTGGAGAAGCTGTGAGCGGCGCCGGGGTGGTGGCCAACGTCGTCGGCGGGGTGCTGGCGCTGGGCCTGGTCGTCTACCTGTTCATCGCGTTGATCAAGCCGGATCGAAACAGCGGCGCGAAGCGCCACCGCCAGGGGTGGCGGTCGGGCGACAGGAGGGCCTGATGTCGGACCTCGCCTCCGGCCTGGTCACGGTCGGCATCCTCGTCGCCGCGCTCGCCCTGGTCCACAAACCGCTGGGCGACTACATGGCGCGCGTGTTCACCAGCGAGAAGCACCTCAAGCTGGAGCGCGGCCTGTACCGCGCGTTCCGGGTGGACCCGTCCTCCGAACAGCGCTGGCCCACCTACGCGCTGGGCGTGCTCGGGTTCTCGCTGGTGTCCATCGTCTTCCTGTACCTGCTGCAGCGCCTGCAGTCCGTCCTGCCGCTGAGTCTCGGCCGCGGCGCGGTCGATCCGGGCGTCGCGTTCAACACGGCGGTCAGTTTCGTGACCAACACGAACTGGCAGTCCTACGTGCCCGAGACGACCATGGGCCACCTCGTCCAGATGGCCGGGCTGACGGTGCAGAACTTCCTGTCCGCGGCGGTCGGCCTGTCGGTCGCGATGGCGCTGGTCCGCGGGTTCACGAGGTCCAGGACCGACCGGCTCGGCAACTTCTGGGTCGATCTCACCCGCGGCACCGTGCGGATCCTGCTGCCGCTGTCGGTCGTGTTCGCGATCGTGCTGATCGCGCTGGGCGTCACGCAGAGCCTCCGCGCCGGCGTCACGGTGACCGGCCTGGACGGCACGCAGAGCACCATCTCGATGGCGCCCACGGCGAGCCAGGAGGTCATCAAGGAACTCGGCACCAACGGCGGCGGCATCTTCAACGCCAACT
Organism: Amycolatopsis thermoflava N1165; assembly: GCF_000473265.1. NCBI lineage: Bacteria > Bacillati > Actinomycetota > Actinomycetes > Pseudonocardiales > Pseudonocardiaceae > Amycolatopsis > Amycolatopsis thermoflava. The sequence continues at coordinate 4,110,155 of NZ_KI421511.1, read as the reverse complement.
CCGCGCACCCGTTCGAGAACCCGAACGTCTGGACCGACCTGATCGAGATCTTCCTGATCCTGGTGATCCCGGTGTCGCTGACCCGGACGTTCGGCAGGCTCGTCGGCAATCCCAAGCAGGGGTACGTCCTGCTGTCGGTGGTGGGTCTGCTGTGGACGTTCGTGCTCGCGGTGACCTGGTGGGCCGAATCGCACCCCAACGGCCCCGCGGCGTTGCTGGCGGGCGCGAACCTGGAGGGCAAGGAGCAGCGGTTCGGCATCGGCGCGTCGTCGCTGTTCGCCACCAGCACCACCGGCACCTCGACGGGCGCGGTGAACTCGTTGCACGACAGCTACAGCGGCCTCGGCGGCGGCATGACCCTGCTGCACATGCTGTTCGGCGAGGTCTCGCCGGGCGGTGTCGGCACCGGTCTGTACGGCATCCTGGTGATGGCGATCATCGCGATGTTCCTGGCCGGCCTGATGGTCGGCCGCACCCCGGAATACCTGGGCAAGAAGCTCGGCAAGCGCGAGGTCACCGCCGCCGCGATCGCGATGCTGGCGATGCCCGCGGTCGTCCTGCTCGGCGCCGGCGCGGCCCTGCTCATGCCGGGCACCGCGGGCGCGCTGGGCAACAGCGGGGCGCACGGACTGTCCGAAGTGCTCTACGCGTACGCCTCCACCGGCAACAACAACGGCAGCGCCTTCGCCGGCATCACAGTGACGGACGGCTGGTTCCAGTCCTCGCTGTCGGTGGCGATGCTGATCGGCCGGTTCGTGCCGATCATCGCGGTCCTGTGCCTGGCCGGTTCGCTGGCCGCGCAGAAGAAGGTGCCGGAGACCGCGGGCACCCTGCCGACGACCGGGCCGCTGTTCGGCTCCGTGCTCGCCGGAACCATCCTGCTCGTCGCGGCGCTGACGTTCGTCCCGGCGCTCGCGCTCGGTCCCATCGCGGAGGCCATGGCATGACCATCACCCAAGACCGGCCCGTCGAAACGCCGGCTCGCGTCGGCGCGGGCGTGTTCAACGGACGGCAGCTGCTGACCTCGCTGCCCGACGCGCTGCGCAAGCTCCACCCGCGGCACCAGGTCCGCAACCCGGTCATGTTCGTGGTGTGGGTGGGCTCGGTGCTCACCACGGTCTTCGCGGTCACCGACCCGAGCGTGTTCACGATCCTGATCGCGGTGTGGCTGTGGTTCACGGTCGTGTTCGCGAACCTGGCCGAGGCCGTCGCCGAGGGGCGCGGCAAGGCGCAGGCGGAGTCGTTGCGCCGCACCAAGAAGGAGACCGTCGCGCGGCGGCTCACCCCGGACGGCGAGGAACGCGTGCCGGGCGTCGAACTGCGGGTGGGCGACCTGGTGGTCGTCGAGGCTGGCGAGACCATCCCCGGCGACGGCGACGTGGTCGAGGGCATCGCGACGGTCGACGAATCGGCCATCACCGGGGAATCCGCGCCGGTGATCCGCGAATCCGGCGGCGACCGCTCGGCCGTCACCGGCGGCACGACGGTGCTGAGCGACCGGATCGTCGTCCGGATCACCACCAAACCCGGCGAGTCCTTCGTGGACCGGATGATCGCGCTGGTGGAGGGCGCGTCACGGCAGAAGACCCCGAACGAGGTCGCCCTGACGATCCTGCTGTCCACGCTGACGATCATCTTCCTGCTCGCCGTCGTGGCGCTGCAGCCGATGGCCGCCTACTCCGGCAGCGAGCAGTCGGTGATCGTGCTGACCGCGCTGCTGGTGTGCCTCATCCCGACGACGATCGGCGCGCTGCTGTCGGCGATCGGCATCGCCGGGATGGACCGGCTGGTTCAGCGCAACGTGCTCGCCACGTCCGGCCGCGCGGTCGAGGCCGCCGGTGACGTGTCGACGCTGCTGCTGGACAAGACCGGCACGATCACCTTCGGCAACCGGCGGGCGACCGAGCTGATCCCGGTCGGCTCGACGGACCGGCACCAGCTGGCCGAGGCCGCCCGGCTGTCCAGCCTCGCGGACGGCACCCCGGAGGGCCGCAGCGTCGTCGAGCTGACCGAGGGCACCACGGTTCCCGGCGGCGGCGAGTTCGTCCCGTTCACCGCGCAGACCCGGATGAGCGGCGTCGACCTGCCGGGCCGTCAGGTCCGCAAGGGCGCGGCGAGCGCCGTCCGCGAGTGGGTGCGGGAGCACGGCGGCGACTTCCCGGACGAGACCGAGCGGATCGTCGACGAGATCAGCGAACAGGGCGGCACCCCGCTGGTGGTCGCCGAGCTGACCGGCGGGCGCGCGTTCGTTCGTGGCGTGATCCGGCTGTCCGACGTCGTCAAGCCGGGCATGCGGGAACGGTTCGCCGAGCTGCGCCGGATGGGCATCAAGACGGTGATGATCACCGGCGACAACCCGCGCACCGCGAAGGCCATCGCCGAGGACGCCGGCGTCGACGACTACCTCGCCGAGGCCAAGCCCGAGGACAAGATGGCGCTCATCCACCGCGAGCAGGAGGGCGGCCGCCTGGTCGCGATGACCGGCGACGGCACCAACGACGCACCCGCGCTGGCCGCGTCCGACGTCGGGGTCGCGATGAACACCGGCACGTCGGCCGCGAAGGAGGCCGGCAACATGGTCGACCTCGACTCGGACCCGACGAAGCTGATCGAGATCGTGGAGATCGGCAAGCAGCTGCTGATCACCCGCGGCGCGCTGACGACGTTCAGCATCGCCAACGACCTCGCGAAGTACTTCGCGATCCTGCCCGCCATGTTCGTGGCGATCTTCCCGCAGCTGGCCGCGCTGAACATCCTGCACCTGGCGACCCCGCGGTCGGCGATCCTGTCCGCGGTGATCTTCAACGCGCTGATCATCGTGGTGCTGATCCCGCTCGCGCTGCGGGGCGTGCGGTACCAGCCGTCCAGCGCGTCCGCGCTGCTGCGGCGCAACCTGCTGGTCTACGGGGTCGGCGGCATCGCGACGCCGTTCCTCGGCATCTGGCTCATCGACCTCGTCGTCCGTTTCATCCCAGGAATCGGGTAGTCATGATCAAGAATCTGCTGAAGCAGACCGGCGCCGGCCTGCGGGTGCTGCTGGTGTTCACGGTGCTGCTCGGGGTGGTCTACCCGCTGGGCGTGTGGGCGGTGTCCCGGATCCCGGGGCTGCACGACAACGCCGAGGGGTCGCTCGTGACGGCGAACGGGCAGGTCGTGGGCTCGTCGCTGATCGGGATCGACCCGGTCCCGGCCGACCCGGCGCACGACCCGTACTTCCACACCCGGCCGTCCGCGACCGGTGACCCGTCGGTGTCCGGCGGGTCGAACAAGGGCGGGTTCAACTCCGACCTGGTCGCGGCCGTCGAGGAGCGCAGGGCGGCCATCGCACAGCGCGAGGGCGTCTCGCCGGACGCGGTGCCCGCGGACGCGGTCACGGCCTCGGGGTCGGGCCTCGACCCGACCATCAGCGTCGCCTACGCCGACCTGCAGGTGCCGCGGGTGGCGCGCAACACGGGGCTGACCGAGGACCGCGTCCGCCGGCTGGTCGAGGCGAACACGACCGGTCACGGCATCGGCGTCCCCGGGGTGAACGTGCTCGAACTCAACCTCGCCGTCCAGTCGGCAGGAGCACACTGAAAGCGTGGACGTGGAGAAGGAACCGCCGCGCCGGGGAGAGCTGCGCATCTACCTCGGCGCGGCGCCCGGCGTCGGCAAGACCTACGCCATGCTGGGCGAGGCGCGGCGCCGCCTCGACCGCGGCACCGACGTGGTCGCCGGGCTGGTCGAGACCCACGGCCGGGCGAAGACAGCGGCGCTGCTGGAGGGCATCGAGGCGGTGCCGCGGCGGCGGATGACCTACCGCGGCCGCGACTTCGAGGAGCTGGACGTGGACGCGGTGCTCGCCCGCGCCCCCGAGGTGGCCATTGTGGACGAGCTGGCGCACACCAACGTGCCCGGCTCGCGCAACGAGAAGCGCTGGCAGGACATCGAGGAGCTGCTCGCCGCCGGGATCGACGTGCTGTCGACCGTGAACGTGCAGCACCTGGAGAGCCTGAGCGACGTCGTGGAGCGCATCACCGGCGTCGCGCAGCAGGAGACCGTGCCCGACGACGTCGTGCGCCGGGCCGAGCAGGTGGAGCTGGTCGACATCACGCCGGAGGCGCTGCGGCGGCGGCTCGCGCACGGCAACGTCTACCCGGCGGAGCGGATCGACGCCGCGCTGGGCAACTACTTCCGCACCGGCAACCTCACCGCCCTGCGCGAGCTGGCGCTGCTGTGGGTGGCCGACCAGGTGGACGTGGCGTTGCAGCGCTACCGCGCCGAGCAGCGCATCACCGACACGTGGGAGACGCGGGAGCGGGTGGTCGTCGCGATCACCGGCGGCCCGGAGAGCGAGACGCTGATCCGGCGCGGCAGCCGCATCGCCACCAGGGCCGGAGCGGAGCTGCTGGTGCTGCACGTCCTGCGCGGCGACGGGCTGTCCGCGCTCGGGCACGTCGAGACCGGCCGGTACCGCAAGCTCACCGACCAGCTGGGCGGCACGTTCCACACCGTCGTCGGCGACGACGTGCCGACCGCGCTGCTGGACTTCGCGCGCGGCGTCAACGCGACGCAGCTCGTGCTGGGCACGTCCCGGCGGTCGCGTGTCGCGCGGCTGTTCGACGAGGGCATCGGCGCGACGGTGGTGCAGCGGTCCGGGCAGATCGACGTGCACATGGTGACCCACGACGAGGCGGGCGGACGGCTGCGGTCGTGGCTGGGCAGGCGCAGCCCGCTGGCGCCGTCGCGGCTGCTGGCCGGCTGGGTGCTGGCGTTCCTCGCGCCCGCCCTGGCCACGCTGACCGGGGTGCTGCTGCGCCGGGAGCTGGACTTCTCCACCGACGTGGTCGACTACTTCCTCGCCACGGTGGTGGTCGCGCTGGTCGGCGGGCTGGGACCGGCGCTGGTGGCGGCGCTGCTGTCGGCCGGGTTGCTGAACTTCTTCTTCACCGAACCGCTCTACACGCTGACCGTGCACGCGCAGAGCAACGTGATCACCCTGGTCGCGATGGTCCTGGTCGGGGTGCTGGTCGCGCTGGTCGTGGACCGGGCGGCGCGGCGGGCCACCCAGGCGGCGCAGGCGCGCACGGAGGCGGCGTTGCTGGCGTCCTACGCGCGCACGGTGCTGACCAACGCCGAGCCATTGCCGCGGCTGCTGGAGAAGGTGCGCGAGAACTTCGGCATGGAATGCGTGGTGCTGCTGGAAAAGCGCGACGGGAACTGGCAGGTGGCCGAGCACGCCGGCGTCAACCCGTGCGGCAAGCCGGACGAAGCCGATGTGGACATCCCGGTCACCGCGGACGTGCACCTGACGTTGCGGGGCCGGGCGTTGCCCGCGGCGGACCGGCGCGCGCTGGAGGCGGCGGCCGGGCAGGCGCTGCTCGCGTTGCGGCAGCAGCGGATGGCGGCCGCACAGGCGGAAGCCGAGCGCCAGGCCGAGGCGACCCAGCTGCGCACGGCGTTGCTGTCCGCGCTGGGCCACGACCTGCGCACGCCGTTGACCTCGATCAAGGCCGCGATCGGGAGCCTGCGGGCGCAGGACATCGACCTGTCGCCGGAGGACACCGAGGAGCTGCTGGAGGCGGCGGAGGAGTCGACCGACCGGCTCGCCCGGCTGGTGAACAACCTGCTCGACTCGTCGCGGCTGGCGGCCGGGGCGGTGCGGACGCACCTGCGGCCGGTGGGGTACGACGAGGTGGTGGCGCACGCGCTGTCGAATGTGGACGGTTCGGAGTCGGTCGCGGTCGAGGTGGACGAGCGGCTGCCCGCGGTGATGGCCGATCCCGGGCTGCTGGAGCGGGTGATCGCGAACGTGCTGGACAACGCGTTGCGGCACGGCGGCGGTCCGGTGGCGGTGCGGGGTTCGGCGTACGCGGAGTGGGTCGAGCTGCGGATCGTGGACCACGGGCGCGGCTTGAAGAAGGGGATGGCGGAGGCGGCGTTCGCGCCATTTCAAAGGCTCGGGGACCGGGACGCGACGCCCGGGGTCGGGCTCGGGTTGTCCGTCGCGAAAGGATTCACCGAGGCCATGGGCGGCACGATCCGGGCGGAGGACACGCCCGGTGGCGGGCTCACAGTGGTGGTGGCGCTCAAGGCGTGCCAGGCTCCCGACGTGGTGCCGGTGGTGCTGAAGGAGGTGGCTCCGTGACCGAGCAGACCGGCACGGTACTGGTGGTCGACGACGAGCCGCAGATCGTGCGCGCGCTGCGGATCAACCTGACCGCGCGCGGGTACAAGGTGGTGACGGCGCACGACGGGGCGGCGGCGCTGCGGGCGGTGGCCGACACGAAGCCGGACGTCGTGGTGCTGGACCTGGGGTTGCCGGACATCGACGGCACGGACGTGATCACCGGGCTACGCGGGTGGACCACGGTGCCGATCATCGTGTTGTCCGCGCGCGGCGAGTCGCCCGACAAGGTCAAGGCGCTCGACCTGGGCGCGGATGATTACGTGACGAAGCCGTTCGGGATGGACGAGCTGCTCGCCAGGCTGCGCGCGGCCATGCGGCGCTCCGCGGTGCCGCCCGCGGAGGGCGAGGCGCTGATCGAGACCGAGTCGTTCACGCTGGACCTGCTGGCGAAGAAGGTGCACCGCGACGGGGTCGAGGTGCACCTGACGAAGACCGAGTGGGGGGTGCTGGAGCTGCTGGTGCGCAACCGCGGCCGGTTGGTGGCGCAGAAGCAGCTGCTGCGGGAGGTGTGGGGTCCGGGGTACGAGAACGAGTCCCACTACCTGCGGGTCTACCTGGCGCAGCTGCGGCGGAAACTGGAGCGGGAGCCGTCCCGGCCGAGGCACCTGATCACCGAGCCCGGGATGGGGTACCGCTTCGAGGCCTGATCCCGGCGCCGCTCCGCGGGGCCTGCCGCCCGGCAGCGCCCGCCGGCGTGTGACCCCCGCCGGCGGCGCGGCCCCGCCGCCCTGGGGTGGCCAAGTCGCCGCCCGGAGTGGCTGACTTGTCGCCCGGAGCGGTCGCCCGAGGGTGATCCGCCCTGTCAACATCCGGCGACTTCCGTACCAGGGCAGAGATCCGGGCGTCGCCCGATGTGGGCGGCTTTCCCGGGCGGCAGCCTCGGAAGCATGCTCAAGAGTTGGCGGCACGCGGCCGTCTGGTTGCACATCATCACGTCCGTCGGCTGGATGGCCGAGGCGCTCACGTTGTTCGTGCTCATGCTGATCGGCTCGGGCGGGGATCCCGGCCGCCGGGCGAGCGCGATGTCCATGGCCCACGCCATCGACCTGCACCTGCTCGCCCCGCTGGCCAACGCGTCCGCGTTCACCGGGTTCCTGCTCGCGGCCGCGACGCCGTGGGGGTTCTTCCGGCACTGGTGGGTGTTCGGCAAGTTCACGATCACCGTGGTGCAGTTCAACGTCGCCATCATCGTGCTGTCCCCGGCCCTGGCGGACGCCGAACAGGCGGCCCTGGCAGGGGATCCGTCACCCGCGCCGTGGGGTCTCGTCGCCGGCACCGTGCTCATGGTGAGCGCGATCGCGTTCCAGGCCTGGCTGTCGGTAGCGAAACCGTGGAAGCGCACGCCCTGGGCCGGTGCCGCGAAACCGCAGACCGGTCCGGTGTGGGTGTTCGCCGCCGCGGTGTGCGCCCCGCTCGCCGACGCCGGGATCGGCCTGGTGCTGGGCTTTCCGATCCCGCTGCTGTCGGTGATCGCGCTGGTGACGCGGCTGGTCAGCCGACGGCGATCAGGCCTGCCCGCTCGGAGTCGTGCTGTCGTTGGTGGTTGAGTCCGACGGTGGTTGCGTCGGGCTTTCGGTCGGCGTGCTGGTCGATGTCTCGCTGCTCGAGGACGACGACGGCGTGCTCGTTGACGTGCTGGTGGGCGGCTGCGTAGGCGTGGTTCGCGTCGCGGTGGTGTCGCTGCGCGGGGGAGTGGTCGTGGTGCCCGGCGGGAGCGTGGTGCCGGGCGGGATGACCGTGCCGGGCGGCAGCGGCGTGCCGGGCGGCAGCACTATCGGCGCCTCGCCGGAGCCCTCGGCCGGCACCAGCGTCACGACCTGCGTCCCGTCCGGGTTGGTGGTCACCACGGCCGTGCGGGTGCCCGCGGGGATCGCCACACCGTCGACGGTCACCGGCGTCTGGCCGGGCGCCGCGTCGCCGGGGATGAGCTGCGCCCCCGACGTCGAGTTGGTGCCCCCCGGCACCGCGACCTTCGGCGAGCCGCCCGGTGCGATGATCGTGGCCAGTCCGCCGAACGCGGTGGCGAGCACGACGCCGCTGACCGCGAGCAGCACGTAGCCGCTGCGCTGGCTGCGCGAGGCGGAGTCGCGTGGCGGGGACACCTCGGTCCGACGACCCATGTGGGCCATTTGACGCTCCTTGACTGGCGGGGAAACCGGCTTGAGCACATCCGGACGGGTGAGCCCGAATGGTGGCGCCTGCCGGGGAGATTAGCACTGGGAGTGAATACCGATCTGTCCAGGAGCACCGGCATGATCACCCTCCGCATTCGGAAAGCTTCCGGCAGGATAGGGGACGTGACGGGTGAAAAGGACGCCGTCCGGCTCACGGCGTGGGTCGGCGGACGGGTTCAGGGAGTGGGTTTCCGCTGGTGGACCAGGTGCAGGGCGCTGGAGCTCGGCCTGGTCGGCAGTGCGCGCAACCTCGACGACGGGCGTGTTCGGGTATTGGCGGAGGGTAGTCGGGACAACTGTCAGCAGCTACTTGACACCCTTCGCTCAACATCATCACCCGGTCGTGTGGATCAAGTCGTCGAGCACTGGTCGCCGGCGCAGGGCGGGCTGGACGGCTTCGTCGAGGAGTGACACCTGGGGCGGCTGAGCACAGTGGGACTCCCGGGGACAACACGCCCACGGGCATGACCGGGACGCCCACCCGCCCCCGATAGACTCCGTGGATCACCCAGGCGTTGAAGGGTCCCGCCACGTGCATCTCAAGAGCTTGACGCTGAAGGGCTTCAAGTCCTTCGCCTCGGCTACCACCTTGCGGTTCGAACCGGGCATCACCTGCGTCGTCGGCCCGAACGGGTCGGGGAAGTCGAACGTGCTCGACGCGCTGCGGTGGGTGATGGGCACGCAGGGCGCGAAGGACCTGCGCGGCGGCAAGATGGAGGACGTCATCTTCGCCGGCACCTCCGGCCGCGCCCCGCTGGGCCGCGCCGAGGTCACGCTGACCATCGACAACGCCGACGGCGCACTGCCGATCGAGTACAGCGAGGTCTCGATCACGCGCCGGATGTTCCGCGACGGCGCCAGCGAGTACGAGATCAACGGCAGCTCGTGCCGCCTGCTGGACATCCAGGAGCTGCTGTCGGACTCCGGCATCGGCCGCGAGATGCACGTCATCGTCGGCCAGGGGCAGCTGGCGCAGATCCTGGAGTCGAAGCCGGAGGAGCGCCGCGCCTTCATCGAGGAGGCCGCGGGTGTGCTCAAGCACCGCAAGCGCAAGGAAAAGGCGCTGCGCAAGCTCACCGCGATGCAGGCGAACCTGGACCGCCTCAACGACCTGACCGCCGAGCTGCGCCGCCAGCTCAAGCCGCTGGGCAAGCAGGCCGAGATCGCCCGCAAGGCGCAGGCCGTGCAGGCCGAACTGCGGGACTCGCGGCTGCGGCTGCTGGCCGACGACCTGGTGACCCAGCGCGAGGCGATCGCGCGCGAGGAGGCGGACGAGAACGCCGCGCGCGCCCGCCGCGCCGAGGTGGAGCAGGCGCTCGAACTCGCCGGCGCCGAAGAGGCCCAGCTGGAGGCGATGGTCGCGGAGGACGCGCCGCGCCTCAACGCCGCGCAGGACACCTGGTTCAAGCTGTCCGCGCTCGGCGAGCGGCTGCGCGGCACGGTGCGGCTGGCGGTGGAGCGGCAGCGGCATCTGTCCGCCGACGTCGAGACCTCGACGGGCGGCCGCGACCCGGAGGAGCTGCTGGCCGAGGCCGAGCAGGTCGCCGAGCGCGAGGCCGAGCTGAACGAAGCGGTGATGATCGCCCGCGAGACGCTCGCCGAGGCCGTGCTGCGCCGCGAGGAGCTGGAGCACGAGGTCCAGGCCGCGGAGAAGGCCCACATGGCCGCGGTGCGCGCGATCGCCGACCGGCGCGAAGGCCTGGCGAAGCTCACCGGCCAGGTCGAGGCGCTGCGCAGCAAGAACAGCGCGACCTCGGACGAGATCGACCGCCTCACCGCGGCCATCGACGAGGCCGCGGCGCGTGCCGAGCTGGCGGTCGAGGAGCTGGAGGAGGCCAGGGCCGAGGGCGGGGTCGAGGAGTCCGACGACGCCGACCTGCAGGACCGGCACGACCGCGCGGTGCAGGCCAACCAGGCCGCCAAGGCCCGGGTCGAGGAGCTGGTCAAGGCCGAGCGGCAGGCCGAGCGCGAGATCGCGTCGGAGAAGGCGCGCGTGGACGCACTGTCGATGGGGCTGCGGCGCAAGGACGGCGCCGGTGAGCTGCTCGGCGCGAGCGACCAGCTGCCCGGGCTGCTCGGCTCGGTCGCCGCGCTGCTGTCGGTCGAGACCGGCTACGAGGTCGCGCTCGCCGCGGCGCTCGGCCCGGTCGCCGACGCGGTCGCGGTGCAGGGTGGCGACGAGGCGATCGCGGCGCTGAAGTTCTTGAAGGACAACGACTCCGGCCGCGCCGGGGTGCTGCTCGGCGGCGCTCCGTACACAGTGGACACCTCGGCTTGGCCGTCGCTGCCGGACGGCGCGCGCTGGGCCCGGGACGTCGTCACCGCGCCGGAGCCGCTGCGTCCCGCGGTGGAGCGCGCGCTGGACCGGATCGCGGTCGTGGACACCCTGGAGACGGCGCGGCAGCTGGTCGCGGCGCACCCGGAGGTCAGCGCCGTGACCGCCGAGGGCGACGTGTTCGGTTCGCACTGGGCCGTCGGCGGTTCCGGCCGCAGCGAGAGCGTCATCGAGGTGCAGGCCGCGGTCGACGAGGCGCGCGACCGGCTGATGGCCGCGGAACGCCGCCTGGAGCAGACGGCCGCCGAGCTGGAGGGCGCCCGCGCCGAGCAGCAGGCCCGGCGCGAAGAGGTGGCCCAGGCGAAGGAAGCGCTGTCCGAGGCGAAGGTCCGCAAGGCCAGGTCGTCGGAGCGGCTGAACCGGCTGCAGCAGGCCGCGCGGTCCGCCGAGGCCGAGGTGACGCGGCTGCGGGACCAGCGCGCGAAGGTCGAGGCCAGCCGTGAGCAGGCGCTGGCCAGCCTGGCGGAGCTGGAGGAGCGGCTGGCCGCGGTCGCCGAGCAGCCGGTGGACGAGGACCCCGACACGAGCGCCCGCGACGAGGCCGCGGAGCGGCTGGCGGCGGTGCGCCAGGAGGAGGTCGAGTCGCGGCTGGCGCTGCGGACCTCCGAGGAGCGGGCACGCAGCATCGCCGGCCGCGCGGACTCGCTGCGCCGGGCCGCGCACGCGGAGCGCGCGGCGCGGGAGCGGGCCGAGAAGGCGCGGGCGGCGCGGGCCCGTGGCGCGGAAATCGCCGCGGCCGTGGTCGACGCGGGTGAGCTGGCGCTGGAGCGGATCGAGCTGTCGGTGCAGCGGGCCGCCGCCGAGCGCGACGAAGCCCAGGCCGTGCGCCAGCAGCGCGAGGCCGCGCTCACCCAGGTGCGCAACAAGGTTCGCGAGCTGACCCACGAGCTGGAGAAGCTGACCGACGCGGTGCACCGGGACGAGGTGTTGCGCGCCGAGCAGCGACTGCGGCTGGAGCAGCTGGAGACGAAGATCGCCGAGGACTTCGGCATCGGCCTGGAGGACCTGGTCGCCGAGTACGGCCCGGACGTGCCCGTGCCGCCGAGCGCGCAGGAGATGGCCGAGTACGAGGAGGCCAAGGCGAACGGCGAGCAGGTCAGCGCCCCGCCGTCGATCCCGTACGACCGCAGCACCCAGGAGCGGCGCGCGAAGCGGGCCGAACGGGACCTCGCGACGCTGGGCAAGGTCAACCCGCTGGCGCTGGAGGAGTTCGCCGCGCTGGAGGAACGGTACAAGTTCCTGTCCACCCAGCTGGAAGACCTGAAGGCCACGCGCAAGGACCTGCTCACGGTCATCAAGGAGGTGGACGACAAGATCCTCGAGGTCTTCACGTCCGCCTACCACGACGTCGCCCGCGAGTTCGAGACGGTGTTCTCGGTGCTCTTCCCCGGCGGCGACGGCCGGATGGTGCTGACCGAGCCGGACGACATGCTCGCGACCGGCGTGGACGTCGAGGCGCGCCCGCCGGGCAAGAAGGTCAAGCGCCTGTCGCTGCTGTCCGGTGGCGAGAAGTCGCTGGTCGCGGTCGCGATGCTGGTCGCGATCTTCCGCGCGCGCCCCTCGCCGTTCTACGTGATGGACGAGGTCGAGGCCGCGCTGGACGACACCAACATGCGGCGCCTGATCGGCCTGCTGGAGCAGCTGCGGGAGTCCTCGCAGCTGATCATCATCACGCACCAGAAGCCGACGATGGAGATCGCGGACGCCCTCTACGGGGTCAGCATGCAGGGCGACGGCATCACGAAGGTGATCAGCCAGCGCCTCCGCCAGGAGGCCTAGCAAACCACCGCGGGTCGGGCGCACGGCAACGCAACGACGCCGACCAACGCCCCAGACCTCCCCCGCGCCCGGGTTTTGACACCCACTTCCCTCGAAAGTGTCCGTTTCGATCACTCCTGCCCGGCAATAACCCTCAGTGTCTGATCCGTAACCACCCATGTGGCGCTAGACACACTGAAGCCACCAGGCGCTAAGTTCAGAAAACGATTACTCGCGCTCCGGCGCGGCGGTCCGTCCAGGCTGGGGGTCCCCACTGTGCCCGAAAGTTCCTTCGTCGCGCCCAAAAACCGCTCCGTGATCGTCGTGCTCGGGCTGGTTCTCGCGCTCGTCGTCGGTGTTCCCGCCGGTGCGGCGCCTGCTCCCGGGGCGAGCGACAAGGGACCCGTTGGCTGGGACGTCTACCGATCGATCGACGGGCTCGCCCGGATGCGGCCCGGTGAGCAGGTCAAGCAGTTCTCCAGTTTCGACCGGGCGGGCAACAACGACGACGGCTTCGTCGGCACCTACTCGTGCCTGCGCGAGGAGGCCAACGGGGACTGCCTGCTCGCCGACGCGCGCGGGCCGGGCGAGGTGTCCTCGATCTGGTTCACCTACGAGTCGACGTCGGTCGCCGCGATCGGGCGGATCAAGATCGAACTGGACGGCAAGGTCGTGCTGCAGGGTTCGTTGCAGGACATCGTGAACGGCGCGCAGGGCGCGCCGTTCGTGTGGCCGCTGGTGGGGAACTCGGCCGACACCATGGGCGGCGCGGCGATCAAGGTGCCGATGCCGTACACGACCTCGATGCGGATCACCACCCAGAACAACCCGCACTTCTACCACGTCACCTACCGGCAGTTCGCCGACGCGGCGGGGGTGCGCACGTTCAACCCGGCCGACAAGGCCACGGACGTCATCCAGCGCCTGCGCGGGTTCGGCGTGCGCGACCCGAAACCGGCGGCGCCAGGGGCGCGGGTCCAGTCGGCCGCGGTCGACGTGCCTGCCGGGTCCGCGGCCTCGATTCCGTTGCCGTCCGGCGCGCGGCGCATCACACAGCTCAACCTCCGGTTGCCGCAGGTCATCGCGGCCCCCGGGCTGTCCGACGACGGCCGCGCGTACGGCGCGGGCGGCAGCTCGTTCACCGCGACCGTGGCCCCGGAGAACGACGGCGTGCGGATCACCCGCCGCGTCGACGCCGGCATCGGCGAACAACGCGCGGACCTGCTGGTCGGCGGGCGTCCGGCCGGCCAGTTCTACAGCGGTCCGGCCCGCGCCGGGGGCGGCTGGCTGGACCAGGTCGTCGAGGTGCCCGCGGACCTGACCCGCAACCGGTCGCAGGTGCAGGTCGCGACCAGGTTCGTGTCCTCAGCCGAGGACGTCAACGAGTTCCGCTACGAGGTGCACAGCAAGGTCGGCGGGCAGTGGGTGCGCACCGACGTGCTCGACCTCGGCCACAACCACCCCAACGAAGAGGCCGTGCACGGGTACCGGGTGGACGGTGAGCGGTGGGCAGGGCTGCGGCGTTTCCGCTACCCGGCCGACCCCGGGCAGGCCACGGCGTCCGAGGCGGTGCTGGAGGGCCTGCGGCTGCGGCTGACCTTCGACGGGCAGACCACGGTCGACGCCCCGGTCGGGGAGTTCTTCGGCTCCGGGCTCGGCAAGTACGCGTCGCGGACGCTGCTGCACGCCATCGACACCACGGAGAACGGCGCGTTCACGGCGTGGTGGCCGATGCCGTACGCCCGCAGCGCGGTGGCGGAACTGGTCAACACCTCGGGCGTGCCGGTCACCGGGGGCAGCCTGGAGGTGACATCGGCGCCGGACTCGGGCGTGGCCGCGGGCCTGCGGGACGGCACCCTCGGCTACTTCCACGCGACCCACCACCGGGCCGCGACGGTGTCCGGTCAGGACTGGAACTTCCTCACCGCGCAAGGGCGGGGCGTGTTCTACGGGGTCACCTCCAGCATGCGCGGCGGCATCCCGCCGGGGCAGAACCAGCTGAACTACCTCGAAGGCGACGAGCGGATGTACCCGAACGGCTCGGCCAGCCCGGCGATCCACGGCACCGGGTCCGAGGACTTCTACGAGTCCGGCTGGTACTTCCAGGACGGCCGCGACGGCGGGGTCGAGGGCGTGCCGTACGCGATGCCGCAGGCGGGGCTGGTCAGCCGGGAGGACGCGAGCGACGGCTGCCAGTACGTGTGCCTCAACGCCTACCGGCTGATGATCGGCGACGGGGTGCCGTTCGGCAACGGCATCGAGTTCGACATCGAGCACGGCGACCGGTCGTCGATGCCTGCCGACTACAGCTCGACCGCGTACTGGTACGGGCAGAGCACGCCGTCGATGAGCCAGAGCGACGTGGTCGAGGTCGGCGACGACGCAAGCCGGTCGCAGCACGGGTATTCGGCGCCGGGCGAAACGCGCGAGTCGCTGACGTCGACGTTCGAGGGCAAGCGGGACCGCACGCCGGTCACCGGGACCACGACGGCCACCACCCAGCCGGTCACGTTCACCGCGCGGGTGGACCAGTCCAACGGCGGCTTGCGGTTGCACCGGGTTTCCGACCAGGCCCAGGCGTTCCAGCACGCGCGGGTGTTCGTGAACGACCGGCTCGTCGGCGAGTGGTACCAGCCGCTGGGCAACACGCATTCGCGGTGGCTGGAGGACAGTTTCGACATCCCGGCCTCGGCGACGGCAGGCCAGACCTCGGTGCGGGTGCGGCTGGAACCGGTCGCGGGGGCGCCGGCCTGGTCGGCGTCGCGCTACACGGTCTTCTCGCAGGGCGCGCCGACCCAGCCCGCGCAGGACTAGGCCGCGGCCAGCGCTGCTGCGGTGCGCGGAGCCGGTTTGGGGCTGCGTGGGTGTCGGTGTGCGTCGGCCGGGGGCGTTGTGGTGGTTATTCGTGTGCTGTGGGTGCTCGGGCTGAGCGCGGTTGGTGGTCGGGCGGGTGGCGGGGTGTCGCTGCTGTGGTGCGGCGGGCCCGGGCGTGCGGCCGCGCGGCTGGATGGTGGTCCAGCCGGTGCGCCGGGGCGGCCGGCCGCATCGCGAGGCCGCTCGGCACGGTGGCTGGCCGCCCGCCAGTGCCGCGTCGGCGCTCTGGCCGCTGCCGCCCCGCCGCGCCGGTGATACGCCCACCCAGCGGCCGCACGTCCTAGCTGATCGGCGCCGAACCGTCCCATTCGGACAGTGGCGCGCAGTGCCACCGCCACTTCGTCAGTCTCGGGTGGCCCGGCAGGGACGCCCGCCCGTTGGCCCACAGCAACGTGGGCCACGGGTCGGTGTCCATCGGCGTCCACGGGAACAGCCGGTACAGCGCGGCGGCCGCCAGGCGGGGCGTCGGCGAGAACTCCACGCCCAGTCCGCGCGCCGCGTCGGAGGTGTGCACCAGCAGCTCGTCGCACGCCATGGCCGCGAAACCGGACGCGTCGGCGACGCCCCACGGGTGCCAGCCGCGGGCGTCGGGCGAGCTGGTCGCGACCACCGCCGCCAGCACCTTCGCCGTCGTGCCCAGCGTGACCACCAGCTCGGCCGGCTCGGACTCCGGCCGCACCTTCGTCTCCATCGTCGACAACTCGACCGGCCCGGCCGCGAGGTCGTAGGAGTACCAGTGCACGCAGTCCGCGATGTGGGCGACGACCTGCGCGACCGTCATGTCCATCTCCGGAATCGCGGCCGACCAGTCGCGGTGCAGTTGCCCCGACAGGAACTCCGCGCACTCCTGCGCGGTGGACAGCAGGGCGTTCGCATCCATCTAGACCGGCTCCGGTTCCTTCGCGGCCGTGGTGTCCGGAGTGCGGTGCCGCAGGGACAGCGCGCCGCCCACGACGAGCGTGATCAGTACGCCGAGCAGCGTATACCACGGGAATGCCAGCACGACCGGCCTCGCTCCGGGCGCGGGCGGGATCTTCACCCCCAGCACCACGACCGCCATCACCGCGACTGTCACCACGAACGCGATGATCGCGTCCAGCTGCCGCGCGCGCTTGACCCACATGCCGAGGAAGAACGCGCCCAGCATCGCGCCGTAGGTGTAGCCGGTGATCGACAGGCCCTGCTCGATCACCGGGTTGTTCCGGTTGCTGAACAGCGAACCGAACACCGCGAACACCACCGCCCACACCAGCGTCCAGATCCGGCCGTGCCGCAGCAGTTTCGAATCCTCCGGCTGCCGCTTGGTGAACCGCTGGTAGAGGTCGGCGACCGTCGAGTTGGACAACGCATTGAGCGCCGAGGCGAGCGCGCCCATCGTGGACGCCAGGATCGCGGCGATCAGCAGTCCCGCGACGCCGACCGGCAGTTCGCTGGTGATGAAGTTGGTGAACACGTCGTCGCCCTTCACGCCCAGCTCGGGCAGGGTGCGGAACCCGTTGTGCGCCCACAGCATCGCGCCGACGAACAGGAACAACGCGAACTGGACGGTCACCGCGACGCCGCTGCCGATCAGCGCCTTGCGGCCGTCGGCGACGCTGCGGCAGGCCAGGAACCGCTGCACGATCAGCTGGTCCGTGCCGTGCGAGGCCATGGTGAAGATCGCGCCGCCGACCACGGCCGTGACGAACGCGTACTGGCTGGTCAGCAGGTGCAGGACGTCGAAGTTGAAGTCGAACAGCCGGAAGATCCCGGCGTCCGCGGCGCGCGAGGTCCACCCGTCGGGAAGTTTCCCGGCCAGCACGATCATCGCGATGATCGCGCCGCCGATGTAGACCGACAGCTGGATCACGTCCACCCACACGACGGCCTTGATGCCGCCCACCAGCGCGTAGATCACGGTGAGCGCGGTCAGCACCACCACGATCTGCCAGTACGACGTGTTCAGCCCGAAGTGCTTGAGGATGACCTGGATCGGGATCGCGCCGGCGAACAGCCGCACGCCCTCGGCCAGCAGCCGCGTCACGATGAACGCCACCGACGACACACCCTGCATGGCCGAGCCGAACCGCTCGCCGAGGAACGCGTACGCGGTGGTCTGCTGTCCCTTGAAGTAGCGCGGCAGCAGGACGAACGACACGAGCGTGCGCCCGATGATGTAGCCGAACGGCAGCTGCAGGTAGGTCAGGCCGTTGTAGTTGCCGGACGCCGCCCAGATCAGGCCCGGCGTGCTGATCACGGTGAGCGTGGAGGTCTCGGTGGCGACGATCGAGAAGCACACCGCCCACCACGGCAGGCTGCGTTCGCCGATGAAGTAGTCCGCCGCCGAGCGCTGGCGCCGCCCCACGAGCACGCCGATCGCGGGCATCGCGGCCAGGTAGACCACGATGATCGCCAGGTCAACTGGGTGCATCAGGCACTCCTATCGGTTGGTCCGGGTGGGCCGCTACCCGCAGACGGGTGACGGTCACCGGATGTGGAGCGGGCATCGACAGCGGGTGCGCGCCCGGGGTGATGCTGCCGAGCAGCCGGGGTCCGCGTGCGCCGGTCGCCTCCGGCAGGTTCGCCGGGACACCGTGCCAGGTGAGCCAGCCGAGCAACGCGGTCAGGTACGCCTCCTTCGCGTCGCGGGGCAGCCCGAACTCGTCGCTCGTCGCCAGCCGGGCGGCGGGCAGGTGCCGCGCCAGCGCGCGCATCAGCGACGGGTTGTCGGCGCCGCCGCCGGAGACGATCACGGTGGTCGCGTCCGCGCAGGCGCGGGCGATGGTGACGGCGGTCAGCTCGGTGAGGGTGGCGAGCAGGTCCTCGTCGCGGACGTCGAGCCCGTCGGTCGCGGCACGCAGGTAGCCGGCGTGGAACAGCTCCTTGCCGGTCGACTTCGGTGGCGGGGCCGCGTAGAAGGGCTCGTCGAGGAGGCGGCGGAGCAGTTCCTCGTGAATCTGCCCGCGGGCGGCGATGGCGCCGTCCAGGTCGCTGCTCTGGGCGCCGCCGGTCACCTGGTGCGCGGCGAGGTCGAGCAGGGCATTGCCCGGGCCGGTGTCGAAGGCCTGCACGCCGTCCGCCCGCACGACGGTCACGTTGGCGATGCCGCCGATGTTCAGCGCGACGGCCGGGGCCAGGTCGCGCAGCCACAACGCGTCGAGCGTGCTGGCCAGGGGAGCGCCGTGCCCGCCCGCCGCGATGTCCCGGACACGCAGGTCGGCGACCACCGGCAGCCCGGTCCGTTCCGCGATCCAGGCCGGCTGTCCCAGCTGCAGGGAGCCGCGGGCGCGACCGCCGTCGACCCAGTGGAAGACGGTCTGGCCGAGGGAGGCGACCAGGTCCGCGGTGCCGGACAAGGTGCTCGCGGCTTCGGCGAAGGCCTGCCCCACCCTGGTGTCCAGGCGCGTGACCTGCTCGACGGTGGTTCCGGACGGCGGGAGCGCCGCGAGCAGCTCCCGCCGCAGGTCGCCGGGGTAGGGGACCGACGAGTGCCCGAGCGGGACGAGCACGACCTCGTCGCCGGACGCGGTCAACTCGGCCAGTGCCACGTCGATCCCGTCGACCGACGTGCCGGAGATGAGCCCGACGACGCGCATGACCGAGTGGTCTAGTCCTTTTTTGACCGGAGCGCAAGGCATCCGGTGAGTTTTTGTCCGCGAGGGGTGTCCTGCCCGGTCAACCAGCAGATGCGAGGATGGCCACGTGGCGGAAAACCTCTGGTTCTGGATCATCCTGGTGGTCGTCGTCCTGCTGGCGATCCTCCTCATCACCGGTCTGGTCTTCGCCCGCAGGCGGCGGATCAGCCTGACCGAGGCGGAGCCGGAGCGGGAGACCAAGCCCCCGAGAGGCGGGAACTACCAGGCCGGCGGCGGCATCGCCCTGGCGCCTGGTGGTCAGAAGACGGAGACGGCCGAACCGCCCGAGCACCCCGCGGGTGAGCGCACCGAGGTGGACGGGCAGCCGGGTGTCGGCGACGACGCCTCCGTGCCCCGCGACTCGCCCCGCCGGGGCATCGTCGACGTGGGCCTCCCGGAGGCCGAGGCGCCCGCGCCGCCGGCGCAGGTCCCGGCCACACCCGAGGTGCCTGCGACGCCCGAGGTACCTGCCGCGCGTGAGCCGGAGAAGGTCGCGGTCGCGGTCGAGGAGCCGGAGCCGGTCTCCGGGCGGATCGAGCGGCTGCGCGGGCGGCTGTCGAAGTCCCGGTCGATGTTCGGGCAGAGCCTGCTCGGCCTGCTCGGCGCCGGTGACCTGGACGAGGACTCGTGGCAGGACGTCGAGGACACCCTGCTGATGGCGGACCTCGGAGCGGCCACGACGACGGAGATCGTGGAGACGCTGCGGACCGAGTTGACCGCGCGGGCGGTGCGGACGTCCGCGGAGGCGCGCACGGTGCTCAAGACCGTGCTGACCAACGCGCTGCACCCGGACTGGGACCGCTCGGTGCGGGCGCTCGCGCACACCGTGGACGGGACGAAGCAGCCGGCCGTCGTGCTGGTCGCGGGTGTCAACGGCACCGGCAAGACCACGACGACGGGCAAGCTCGCGCGGGTGCTGGTCGCGCAGGGCAGCGAGGTGCTGCTGGGCGCCGCGGACACCTTCCGCGCGGCGGCGGCCGAGCAGCTGCAGACCTGGTCGGAGCGGGTCGGGGCCGAGGTCGTGCGCGGCAAGGAGGGCGCCGACCCGGCGTCCGTGGCGTTCGACGCGGTCAAGCGGGGCGTGGACGCCGGGGTCGACGCGGTGCTGATCGACACGGCGGGCCGCCTGCACACGAAGACCGGCTTGATGGACGAGCTCGGCAAGGTCAAGCGGGTCGTCGAGAAGCAGGCCAAGGTCGACGAGGTGCTGCTGGTCCTCGACGCCACGACCGGCCAGAACGGGCTGATGCAGGCCCGCGTGTTCCGGGAGGTCGTGAACGTCACCGGGATCGTGCTGACCAAGCTCGACGGCACCGCCAAGGGCGGCATCGTGTTCCAGGTCCAGCGGGAACTCGGGGTGCCCGTGAAGCTCGTCGGACTGGGCGAAGGGCCGGACGACCTGGCGCCCTTCGAGCCGGCCGCCTTCGTGGACGCCCTGCTCGGATGAGCCGTCACCCGTCCGGGTGAGATGATCATAAACGCCGTACAAGGTCGGCTGGATTTCGCCAGTCTGTGAAGGCGCGCCGCGGGGAGCGGCGCGCCTTTTCCTTGACTGGGGGTGGGCGATGACCGGCTTCGGCGCGGTCCCGGACGAACTGCGGCAGACGGCGAGCACCATCGGGGACGTCGTGTCCGGCGTCGCCGGCGTGGCCTTCCGCGCACCGGCCGGCGACTACGGGCACGCCGGCGTGCAGGCGGGCTGGACCGATTTCCTCCGCGAGATGGAGGCGCAGCTGAAGAAGCTGCGCGCCAAGGCCGAGGAGCACGGCGAGAGCCTGCGTGTCGCGGCAGGCGTGTACCTGGAGTCGGACGACGACGCCGGCCGGTCCCTGGCCGGCATCGGCGAGCTGATCGGCGAGACCGGTGACCCGCTCGGCGGCATGGTCGGCGGCGGCTTCGCCGGTGCTCGCGTGACGGGCAGCGCGCCCGCGAGCGCCGCCGGTCTCCAGGGCGCCGCCAGTGGTCCGGTCGAGCAGGCCGGGATCATGAGCCCGGAACGCGCGCGCGAGCTGTTCCCGGACGGCGGCAGCATCTCCAGCCGGCTGAACCCCGCCGAGTTCGACGCCGACGAGCGGACCTACTGATGGCCGCCGGACTCGGTGAGACGACCAACCCCAGGGAGCTGATCCCGGGCGAGCCGGAGCTGATCGCAGGCGACCTGCGCGACCTGGTCGCCGGCATCCAGCAGATCGGCACCACCGGCGACGGGCTCGCCGGGATCGCCCCCGCGCAGTGGAGCGGTGCGGCCGCCGATGCCTTCCGGGAGGCGTTCGGCGCGGAGCCGCCCAAGTGGATCGAGACCGCGGCGCTCCTCGGCCAGGGCGGTCAGGCGCTCGCGGACTTCGGCGACGCGCTGACCTGGGCGCAGTCCGAAGCGCAGCGCGCCATCGAGATGTACACCGAGGCGCAGGCCGCCTCCCGCGCGGCAGCCACCCAGTACGACGCCCAGGCCGCGCAGGCTCAGGCCGTCGGTCAGGCTCTCGCCCCGTTCCAGGACCCCGGCGAGGCCCTGGCGAGGGAAGCCCAGTCGGTGCTCGACTTCGCCCGCGCCCACGTGAGCCAGATCGGCGATTCCGTCGCGGCGGCCTTCGGTTTCGAGCCCGACGGCGACGGCGGGTACCGCAAGGAGCTCGGCGAGAAGAGCCACGAACCCGGGAGGCAGAAGGGGTTCGAGTGGGGCTCCCAGTCCGACGGGATGCTCAGCGACCGGATCGACGAGACCCTCGAAGCGCTCGGCTTCGACCTCTCGGACGAGACCTTCAGCGCCTCCGCGAGCGGGGAGCTGGTGGGCGGGAGCCTGGACGGCTCTTTCGGCGCCGGTGCGCTGTCGGGATCGGGGAAGCTCGAGGGCTCGCTCTTCGGCGCCAGCGCCGGCGTGTCCGGAAGCGTCAACGCCCTCGGTGTGACCGCGGCGGCGAACGCCGAGGCGTGGCTGGCCAAGGGGTCGGCAGAGGGACAGGTCAAGCTCGGGGAGCACGCCGGCGCTTCCGGGCACGCGGAAGCCTCCGTTGGAGTGCGGGCCGAGGCCGAGGGAAGCGCGAGCCTGACCGGTGTCCGGGGCAGCCTGGGAGGCTCTGCCGGCGTCCGGGCCGGTGTCGCGGCGAGCGCCGAGGGGGCTGGCCTCAGCGCGGGCGTTCACGGCGGGCTCTCGGCCGGGGTCGGTGCGCACGCGGACGGCCAGATCGGGATGGGCGACGACGGCAAGTTCCACCTGAGCGCGTCGCTCGGCCTGACCTTGGGCATCGGCGCGGACGTCGGGTTCGACATCGCGATCGACCCGCAGGAGGTCGTGGACACTGTGACGGACGTGGCCGACGACGTTGCCGACATCGCGACGGACGTCGGGCACGGGCTGGCCAACGCCGCGGACGCGGTCGCGGACTTCCTGTTCTAGGACGGAGACGGAGACATCGTGGTAGCCACCATTCCGGTGCCGATCCAGTTCTCGCTGCCCGAGGGCTGGCAGTCGGTGCGACCGGCCGAGGTCAAGGCCGACGAGGCCGCGTTCGTGGCCCTGCGCCCGCCCGCGGTCAAGGGGTTCACCCCGAACATCACGATCAGCGGCGAGCTGCACCCCCGCGACGTGTCGCTGACCGAACTCGCCGACGCGGCGCTGGACCGGCTGCGCCGCGGCGCGCCGGACGCCCAGCTCGGCAGGCGCAAGGAGGCCGGGTCCGCGGGCGGCCCCGGCCTGACACAGGCCGTGCGCCTGTCCCTGATGCTGAACGGCAAGCCCGAGCAGGTGGTGCAGCTCCAGGTGTTCCTCGGCATCCGCGACACCCGTGAGCCGAGCCGGTACGCCGTGCTGCAGATCGTGCTGAGCTCGCTCGCCGAGCAGTTCGACCAGGTCGTCGGCGACTTCCACGAATTCCTGTCGACCATCCGCCCGGAGGAGACGCGGTGAGCGAGTTCGCCCAGCAGTTGCTGCGCCGGATCGAGGCCATCGACACCGCGGCGGCCGACAACCGCCGCCGCGCCCAGGCCTACGAGCAGATGGCCGGGGAACTGAAGGACGTGACCGCGGAGGCGGTCTCGCCGGACGGCGCCGTCCGGGTCGTCGCGGGCGCGGGCGGCGAGGTCAAGGCGGTGACCTTCGGCGAACGCGTCCGCGACCTGCCGCCGGCCGCGCTGTCCGCGGCGGTGATGCACACCCTCGCGGTCGCGCGGGCCGCCGCGGCCAGGCAGCAGGCCGAGGTCGTGCGCCGGGGCCTCGGCGACACCGAGCTGCTGGACCGCGTGCTCGACGCGGACGAGAACACGTTCGGCGACCAGCGGCCGAAACACCCCGGTCCGGCTCCCGTGTTCGTCCCACCTCGCGAAGAGGAACCGCTGGAGACCGCCGACCAGCTCTTCGAGGAGCGCCCGGCTGTTCCGCCGCCACCGCCTCCCGCCCCGACGCCGGTGCCGCCTCGTGCGCCCGCGGCGCACCGGCGGCCGCCCGCGCAGGACGACGAGCCGTTCGAGGAGACCGACCTGTTCGCGGACGGTTCGAGCCGGTGAGCGCGGGAGCGGTCGTCGCGATCGCGGTCGGCGGGTCGGTGCTCTTCATGGGGCTGATCACCTGGCTGATCGTGTGGTTCAACCGCAGGCAGGGCGCCGCCGCGGCGGTCACGCTCGCCAAGTTGCGGGAGGAGTTGCCGCGGCGGGGGTGGACGTACGTCGAGCGCGACGATTCGTTGGCCGAGGCCTACAACCGGCAGTACGAGCAGTTCTGGAGCCCGGAGCAGAGCCAGTTCTGGCGGCCGAACCAGCCGGTATGGCGGTCCGGCTTCCAGGCCAAGGCGCCGGGGCCGCTGGAACAGCACTTCATCCGGCCCCCGCACGCGCGAAGCGCTCACGACATCATCACCGGCACCCACCGCGGCCGCCCGTTCGTCGCCGCGACGCTCGAAATCTTCTACATGCACCAGATCACCACCGAACTCTGCATCTGGGTGCGCACGCCCGCGCCGTGCCCGCCGGTGTACGTGCGGCAGACGGTGGGAATGGTCAGCAAGATCAACGCGGCCGTCGGGCAGGGCGACTTCCGCACCGGCCACCCGGCCTTCGACGACCGGTTCGACGTCAACGGGCCGGACGAGCGGTTCCTCGCCCACGTGATCACTCCGGCGCTGGCGGAGTTCCTGCTCACCGATGCGCGCCGGTTCCGCGGGTTCACGCTGTTCGCCGACCGCGTCGACGCCCTCGACCGGATCCGCGACCACCGCGATCCCGCCGAACTGGTCGCGGCGCTCGACCTCCGCTGCGACATCCTCGACCGCATCCCCCTGATCGGGTGAGAAGATCGGGAACGCTGTGCAAGCCAGGTCAGAGCAGTGCAGGATGTGAGGGCGCGTCGCTGGGGAGGCGGCGCGCTCTTTCACTTCCTGGGGGTTCTCGCAATGTTCCGCGCCGCGCTCGTCGTCTGCTCCGCCCTGCTGCTCGCCGGCTGCACAGTCACCGTCGGGACGACCCGTTCGCTCAGTCAGGAGACCGTCGAGCAGGGGATTTCCGACACGGTCCTCAGCATGGTCGGGCACCGGCCCGAGGCGGTCGATTGCCCGGATCCGCTGACCGCGCAGCCGGGTAAGACCGCTCGCTGCGTGCTCACCGTCGGGGGCAAGCGCTACGGGGTCACCGCGACGGTCACCGCAGTCGCGAACGGCGGCGCCGACTACCACATCCAGGTCGACGACCAGCCCCTCGAAAACCCCTGGTTCGGCTGATCAGGCGCTCTCCGCGAGGTGCGTCGACAACGTCGCCGCGGTCGCCTGGACCAGCGGGGCGATCCGCGAGACCGCCTCGCGTGTCAGCCGGCCGGAGGGGCCGGACACCGAGACCGCCGCGGGAGCCGGTGTCCCGGTGAGCGGGACCGCGATGCACCGCACTCCCAATTCCTGCTCGCTCTCGTCGACGGCGTAGCCCTGCGCCGCCACCTGGGCGAGGTGCGCCAGCAGCTCGTCGGGGTCCGTGAAGGTGTGGTCGGTGTACGCGGGCATGCCCGTGCGGTCCAGCAACGCGCGGACGTCCTCGGCGGGCAGCTGCGACAGGATGGCCTTCCCGACGCCCGTCCCGTGGGGCAGCACCCGCCGCCCGACCTCGGTGAACATCCGCATCGAGTGCTTCGACGGCACCTGCGACACGTACACCACCTCGTCGCGCTCCAGCACCGCCAGGTTCGCCGTCTCGCCGGTCGCCTCCACCAGTTCCGCCAGCAGCGGACGCGCCCACGCGCCGAACTGCATGCTCGCGTTCTCGCCGAGCCGGATCAGCCGCGCCCCCAGCGCGTACTTCCGGTTCGTGTTCTGCCTCACGTAGCCGAGCTGCACGAGCGTGCGGATCAGGCGGTGGATCGTCGGCATCGGCAGGCCGGACGTGGCCGCCAGCTCGGACAGGCTGGCCTCGCCACCGGTGTCAGCCAGCCGCTCGAGCAGCTCGAACGCGCGACGCAGCGACTGGACCCCGCCGTCTCGTCCTGCCTTCTCCTCGGCCACCGCGACTCCTCACATTGAGCTTCCGCTATGTAGAAACTATAGTCCGGGATGTAAAAAACCGAACCGCAAGTCTTCTTGGGAGTGTTCCGCATGGCTGACGTCCAGGTGCTCGGTGGCTCCGTCGAGCGAGGCGACGAGATCCTGACCCGGGAAGCGCTGGACTTCCTGGCCGGGCTGCACGAGAACTTCGCGGCTCGCCGTGACGAGCTGCTCGCCGCCCGCGCGAAGCGGCGCGAGGAGGCCAAGCGCACCGGGCGCCTGGACTTCCTCCCCGAGACCAAGGAGATCCGCGAGGGCGACTGGCGAGTGGCCGAGGCGCCGCCCGCCCTGCGCGACCGCCGCGTGGAGATCACCGGCCCGACCGACCGCAAGATGACGATCAACGCCCTCAATTCGGGCGCCAAGGTGTGGCTGGCCGACTTCGAGGACGCCAACACCCCGCACTGGCACAACGTCGTCGGCGGCCAGGTCAACCTGTACGACGCGATCCGCGGCACCATCGAGCTCGACTCCAACGGCAAGCACTACGAGCTGCGCAAGGACATCGAGCTGGCGACCATCGTGGTCCGCCCGCGCGGCTGGCACCTCGACGAGCACAACCTGACCTTCGGCGGCCGCAAGGGTGTCGGCGCGCTGGTCGACTTCGGGCTCTACTTCTTCCACAACGCGAAGGAGCTGCTCGAGCGCGGCAAGGGCCCGTACTTCTACCTGCCGAAGATGGAGAGCCACCTCGAGGCCCGGCTGTGGAACGACGTCTTCACCCACGCGGAGAAGACCCTGGGCATCGAGCACGGCACCGTCCGCGCCACCGTCCTGATCGAGACCATCCCGGCCGCGTTCGAGATGGAGGAGATCCTCTACGAGCTGCGCGAGCACGCCTCCGGCCTCAACGCGGGCCGCTGGGACTACCTGTTCAGCGTCATCAAGTACTTCCGCGACGCGGGCGAGAAGTTCGTGCTGCCGGACCGCAACAGCGTCACCATGACCGCGCCGTTCATGCGCGCCTACACCGAGCTGCTGGTGCGCACCTGCCACAAGCGCGGCGCGTTCGCGATCGGCGGCATGGCCGCGTTCATCCCGAGCAAGGACCCCGAGGTCAACGAGAACGCCTCGAAGAAGGTCCACGCCGACAAGGCCCGCGAGGCCAATGACGGCTTCGACGGCTCGTGGGTCGCGCACCCGGGCATGGTCGAGCTGTGCAAGGAGGAGTTCGACAAGGTCCTCGGCGACAAGCCGAACCAGCTCGACCGGCTGCGTGAGGACGTGTCGGTGACCGCCGACCAGCTCCTCGACGTCGCGAGCACCGAGGGCGGCGCGACCGAGGCCGGCCTGCGTGGCGCGGTCGACGTCGGCGTCCGCTACATCGCGTCGTGGCTGGGCGGCAACGGCGCGGCGGGCATCCACAACCTGATGGAGGACGCCGCGACCGCGGAGATCTCGCGCTCGCAGATCTGGCAGTGGGTGCAGAACGGCACCCAGCTCGACAACGGCCAGAAGGTCACCCGCGACCTGGTCAAGTCGGTGCTGGACGACGTGCGCAAGGAGCTCGACGGCCAGGTCCCGGCCGACCTGCTCGCCCCGGCGGTCGAGATCTTCGAGGAGGTCGCGCTCGCCGACGAGTTCGTCGACTTCCTGACCCTGCCCGCCTACGAGCGGATCAAGTAACCGTGGCCGGACGGCTCACCGGGGACGTGTACGCGGGCATCGACGCCCGGCTGTCCGAAGTGGACGCACGGGTCGAGGCGCGCTACCCCGGTGAGCCGTCCGGGCGGCAACCGGTGCACACGGTCTACGTGCCCGCGCACCGGTACTCCGCCGATCTGGTCGCGCGCTGGGGCGAGCAGGCGCGGGCCGTGTTCGACGCGTGCGGCGACGCGCTCGGGCTCGACCCGGCCGTGGCCGAGCGGGTGCGGCGCAAGCTGGTCACCGAACCGATCGAGGACCTGCGCATCGACTTCGAGGACGGCTACGGCCGCCCCGGCGACGACGCCGAGGACGAGGCCGCGGTCACGGCGGGCCGTGTGCTGGCGGCGAACCCGGTCACGCCGTTCTGCGGGATCCGGTTCAAGAGCTTCGAACGGGCGACCCGCCGTCGCGGCATCCGGACGCTCGACCTGTTCCTGTCCGGGCTGCTGGAGCACGGCGAGCTGCCTGCCGGGTTCGTGGTGACGTTGCCGAAGGTGACGGCGGTCGAGCAGGTCGGCGCCGCCGCCGAGGTGCTCGGCCACCTGGAGACGGCCTACGGTCTCCCGGACGGCGCGCTGCGGTTCGAGGTGCAGATCGAAACCGCGCAGTCCATCGTGGACGGTGAAGGCCGCGTCGCGGTGGCCCGGATCGTGCAGGCCGCCGAGGGCCGGTGCAGTGGGCTGCACTACGGCACCTACGACTACAGCGCCGGCCTGGGCATCGCCGCGGAGCACCAGAGCATGGACCACCCGGCGGCGGACTTCGCGAAGGCGTTCATGCAGGTCAGCGCCGCGGGGACGGGTGTGCGCCTGTCTGACGGGTCGACGAACAAACTTCCGGTGGGCGACGCGCTGGTGCCGGCCTGGCGCGAGCATCTGCGGCTGGTGCGACGCTCCCTGGAGCGCGGCTTCTACCAGGGGTGGGACCTGCACCCGCATCAGTTGCCCACCCGCTTCGCCGCGACGTACGCCTTCTTCCGCGAGGGCCTGCCCGCGGCGGCGGCGAGGTTGCGGGACTACGCCGCACAAGTGGACAGCGGCGTGCTCGACGAGCCGGCCACGGCACGGGCGTTGTCCGGTTTCCTGTTGCGCGGCTTGGATTGCGGCGCCATCGACACCGCCGAGGCCGAGAACTTGACCGGCCTCACCCGCGCGCGTTTGGAGAGCTACGCGACCTTCCGCGGCTGACCGAGGAATTCCAGCAGGGTGGCGGTGAGCGCGGCCGGCGCGTCCTCCTGCACCAGGTGCCCGGTGCCGGGGAACAGGCGCAGCCGCGCGCCCGGGATGCGCGACGCCAGTTCCTTGCCCTGCTCGACCGGGATCCACTCGTCGGCCTCGCCCCAGCCGACCAGCACCGGCAGGTCCAGCGAGCCCAGCAGCGGCTCGATCTCGTCGGTGAACCGCTGGTCCGCCTGCGCGATCTGCCGGTAGTACGCGGCCTGCCCCGCGGCGCCGAGCCACGGCGCGACCAACTCGTCCAGCACGCCGTCGCGCAGACCGGCAGCGGACGCGGTCGCGGTCTGGGTGCGCACGATCGCTTCGTGCAGGTGTGACGGCAGCTGCTCGAAGACCCACGGGTTGTCCCGCACCAGGTGGAAGAACGGCGTCCCCCACGGCGCGATCGCCACGACGTCGACCAGGGCGAGCCGGTCGTAACGTGCGCCATGGAGCAGGTGCGCCCGCAGCGAGACGACGCCGCCGAAGTCGTGCGCCACGACCGACGGGGACTCCAGCCCCCAGTGCTCCAGCAGCGACGCGAAGATCTCCGCCTGCGTCCCCAGCGACACGTCCTGGCCGTCCCGCTTCTCGGACCGCCCGTAACCCAGCATGTCCCAGACGAACACCTGGTGCCGCTCGCTCAACGCGGACGCGATGTCCCGCCACACGGACGACGAGAACGGCGTGCCGTGCAGCAACACGACCGGCGGGCCGGAACCCGAAGAAGCCCAGCGCACGGTCCCGCCCGGTGTCTCGAATTCCTCCATGCACCGGACGTTACCAGTTAACCCGCTTAGACGGTAACCAGAAGCGCGAGATACACGTCCACCTGGGTGACGAAGTCGTTGAGGTCCACGCCGAGCAGCTCCGACGCCCGCGCGATGCGGTACCGCAGCGTGTTGACGTGGACGTGCAGCGCCCGCGCCGCCGCGGTCGGCGAGCTGGAGCACTCCAGGTACACCCGCACGGTGTGCACCAGATCCGTGCCCTGCGCCGCGTCGTAGGCGAGCAACGGCCCGAGCACGCGCTCCCGCACCGACCGGCGCAGCTCGTCCGGCGCGCCGGCAGCCAGCAACTGGTGCACGGCGATGTCCTCGCCCGCCACCAGCTCGATCCGCCCGCCGCGGCGGGCCGCCAGTTCGACCGCGTGCCGCGCCTCCTGCGTCGCCCCGTGCAGGCCGTCCACCGACGCCGGGCCGCCGGAACCCAGGTGGAACCGCGACAACGACATCAGCCGGTCCAGCCGCGTCAGCGCCTCGGCCGCCGCGCGCATCCAGTTGCCCGGTCCGGCGACCAGCGCGTAGGCGTCCTCGCCGACGACGCCGACCAGCGGCCGCGCCTCGGCGAGCAGTTCGGCCAGCACCTCCGCCGCCAGTGCCGGGCTCTCGTCCGGCGCCCGCGCGAGCAGCACGCGGAGCTCCGTGTCCGCGGGCAGTCCGGACGCGGCGAAGGCGTCCCCGACCGGCCCGCCGTCGGCCAGGGCTTGGAGCAACGGCTCGGCCGCCCGGCCCGACATGCGCCGCACCTGGTCGGCCCGCGCCCGCGCCAGCCGCACCAGCTCGGCCAGCTCCGCGGCCAGCTCACCCGGCTCCGGCTGCGCGACCGCCAGCAGCCACGGCACCGCGAAGCTCCCGCCGACCGGCATCAGCGCGTACCCGTCGTGGACCGTGACCTCCCGGCCCGGCACGAAATGCGCGACGAGATCCTCGGGCGGCACGGCCGTGCCCGCGACGACCCGCCCCGTCCCGGACAGCACCCAGCACGGCGCGCCCAGCTCGATCGCACCCTGCCGCAGCAACGCGGGCAGCGAGATGTCCTCGGTCGCCGCGGCCAGCAAGCGTTTGCGGGCGCCGCTCGGTTCCCGGCCCCGCGCCGCGGCCAGCTCCAGCACCACGCGCTCGGTGATCACCGCGAACGACAGGTCGGCGGGCACCTCCAGCAGCGGGATGCGGTGCTGCGCGCACGCCTGCACGACGTCCGGCGGGATCCCGCCGGTGTCCGCGCCGGACGCGGCCAGCGCGGCGACCCCGGCGCGGGCCAGCGCGGCGACGAACGGCCCGGCGTCGCCCGGCTCGCGCCACCACAGCAGCCCGCTGAGGACGACCTCGCCCGCCGAGACGTACCGGCTCGGGTCGGGCAGCTCGGTGACGTAGATCCGGCTGACCGCGCGGCCGAGCTGCCCGGCGCCGGTGCGCAACCGCAGGCGCAGTTCCGGGATCTCCAGCAGAGTTTTCACGGTCGTCATCAGGGTTGTAGGAAAGCACAAACGCGGGCCCGTACGCTGCTGTCGGTTCGTACTGAGCCGCCGTTGCCGGTGCCCGTGCCCCGGGCGTCTACTTCTTTCCATGGAATTCCTGCGACCGGCGAACCTGGCCGAGGCGCTCGCCGCGAAGGCCGAGCACCCGGACGCCGTGCCACTGGCGGGCGGCACGGATGTCATGGTCGAGCTGAACTTCGACCACCGCCGTCCGGACGCGCTGCTCGACCTGACCCGCGTCGCGGAACTCGCCGGGTGGACCGTCGAGGACGGCGTGGTCCGGCTCGGCGCGGGCGTTTCCTACACGCGGCTCATCACTGAGCTGGGTGAACAGCTGCCCGCGCTGGCGATGGCTTCGCGCACGGTCGGCTCGCCGCAGATCCGCAACCGCGGCACGGTCGGCGGCAACCTCGGCGCTGCCTCGCCCGCGGGGGACACGCACCCGGTGCTGCTGGCGACGGGCGCGCGGGTCGAGGTCGCCTCCACGCGAGGCACCCGGATGATCGATGCGGACGACTTCTACGTCGGCGTCAAGAAGCACAGCCTCGCGCCGGACGAGCTGATCGTGGCCGTGCACCTGCCGGTCGCGACCGCGCCCCAGCAGTTCGCGAAGGTCGGCACGCGCAACGCCATGGTCATCGCGGTGTGCTCGTTCGCCGTCGCGCTCGATCCGGAGCACCGGCGCGCGGGTGCGGCGATCGGTTCCGCGGCGCCCACCCCCCGCCGAGCCGCCGAAGCCGAGGAGTTCCTGGCCGCCGAGCTGCCGTGGGACGCGCCCGCGCCGCTGCGCGACTCGGTCAAGCGGCGCTTCGGCGAGCTGGTCGCGTCGGCGGCCGCGCCGATCGACGACGTGCGCGGCACCGCGGAGTACCGCAGGCACGCGCTGGCGGTGCTCGCCCGCCGGACACTCGGCTGGGCCTGGCAGGACTACCTGGGAAGTGAGCGGACATGCGCGTGAACGTGACGGTCAACGGTGAAGCCCGGCAGGCCGACGACGTGTGGGAGGGCGAGAGCCTGCTCTACCTGCTGCGCGAGCGGCTCGGCCTGCCCGGCTCGAAGAACGCCTGCGAGCAGGGCGAATGCGGTTCCTGCACGGTCTACCTGGACGGCACGCCGGTCTGCGCGTGCCTGGTCGCCGCGGGGCAGGCCGAGGGACGTGAGGTGCGCACCGTCGAAGGACTGGCCGACGGCGACCGGCTCGATCCGGTGCAGCAGTCCTTTGTGGACGCGGGCGCCGTGCAGTGCGGCTTCTGCACGCCCGGCCTGGTGGTCGCCGCGCACGACCTGCTGAACCGGGTGCCGAACCCGAGCGACGAGGAGATCCGCGAGGCCCTCGCCGGGAACCTCTGCCGCTGCACGGGCTACGAGAAGATCCTCGACGCGGTGCGGGCGGCGGCGAAATGACCCTGATCCTGGAGAACGCCGCCATCGCGACGGTCGACGCCGACGGCGCCGAGCACCGCAGCGGGCACGTCGTCATCGACGGCGACACGATCACCGCCGTCGGCCCCGGCCCGGCGGCCGTGCCGGGGGAGCGAATCGACGCCGCAGGCTGCCTGGTCACCCCCGGCCTGGTCAACACCCACCACCACCTGTACCAGTGGGCCACCCGCGGGCTCGCGGCCGACGCCACGTTGTTCGAGTGGCTGGTCCACCTGTACCCGGTCTGGAAGCGGCTGGACGCCGGCATCACGCATGCCGCCGCGACCGCCGGGATGGCACACCTGGCGATGACCGGCTGCACCACGGTCGCCGACCACCACTACGTCTTCCCACAGGACAGCGGCGACCAGATCGAGGCGCTCGTCGCGGCGACGAACCGGATCGGCGTGCGCGCGCACCTCGTGCGCGGGTCGATGGACCGCGGCGAGTCCGACGGCGGCCTGCCGCCGGACAACCTGGTGGAAACCACCGAAGCCGCGTTGCTGGGCACCGAAGCCGCGATCGACGCCCACCACGACCCGGCGCGCGACGCCCGCATCCGGATCGCCGCCGGGCCGTGCTCGCCGTTCTCGGTCAGCGAGGATCTGATGCGCCAGGCCGCGGACCTGGCGCGGCGCACGGGAGTCCGGCTGCACACCCACCTCGCCGAGACGCTGGACGAGGAAGAGCAGTGCGTCGCCGAGAACGGCTGCACACCCGCCGAGTACGCCGACAAGCTGGGCTGGCTCGGCGACGACGTGTGGCTCGCACACACCGTCCACCTCGATGGCCCGGCGATCCGCCGCATGGGCGCCACCCGCACCGGTTCGGCGCACTGCCCGACGTCGAACGGCCGCCTCGGCACCGGGATCGCCCCGGTGCGGGACCTGCTCGACGCCGGCGCCCCGGTCGGCCTCGGGGTCGACGGCGCCGCGTCCAACGAGTCCGGCGGGCTCGGCGAGGAGCTGCACCAGGCGTTGCTGCAGGCGCGGCAACGCGGCGGCCCGACCGCGCTGGCCGTCCGCGAGGCGCTGTGGATGGGCACCATGGGCGGCGCACGCTGCCTCGGCCGGGACGGCGAACTCGGCTCCATCGAGCCCGGCAAGCTCGCCGACCTCGCCGTGTGGAACCTGAACGGCCTGCGCTACGCGGGGATCGACGACCCGCTGGCCGCGCTCGTGCTCGGTGCGACCCCGCCGCTGAAGCTGCTGCTCGTCAGCGGCCGGACGGTGGTCGCCGACGGCGAGCTGCGCACGGACGACGAGACCGCGATCGCGGGCGAGCTGGCGGCCGCGAGCAGGAGGTTGCGATGACCACGTCAGTCGAGCGCACCGGCACAGCCGGCGGGATCGGCGCCAGCCCGCGCCGCCCGGACGGGATCGTGAAGGTGCGCGGCGAGTTCGCGTACTCCTCGGACCTGTGGCACGAGGACATGGTGTGGGGCGTGACCCTGCGCAGCCCGCACCCGTCCGCCCGCATCACCGGCATCGACATCACCGAGGCGCTGAAGGTGCCGGGCGTGGAGGCCGTGCTCACCCACGAGGACGTGCCGGGCGTGAACCGGTACGGCCTGGAGCACCCGGACCAGCCGGTGCTGGCCGTCGACGTGGTGCGCTACCAGGGCGAACCGGTCGCGCTCGTGGCGGCCGACCACCCGGAGACCGCACGCCGGGCGATGAAACGAATCCGGGTGAACTACGAGGTGCTGGAACCGGTCACCGACGCCGAGCGCGCGGTGCGCGGCGACGCGCCGAAGGTCCACCCGAACGGCAACGTCGTGCGGCACGTGCCGATCCGCCGCGGTGACCCGGCCGCGACCGCCGACGTGGTGGTGTCGGGCGTGTACGAGGTGGGCATGCAGGACCAGGCGTTCCTCGGCCCGGAGTCCGGGCTCGCGGTCCCGGCCGAGGACGGCGGCGTCGACCTGTACGTCGCGACGCAGTGGCTGCACGTCGACCAGCGGCAGATCGTCGCCGCACTCGGGTTGCCCGAGGACAAGGTGCGGCTGACGCTCGGCGGGGTCGGCGGCGCGTTCGGCGGGCGCGAGGACCTGTCCATCCAGATCCACGCGTGCCTGCTCGCGCTGCGCACCGGCAAGCCGGTGAAGATGGTCTACAACCGCGAGGAATCGTTCTACGGCCACGTGCACCGGCACCCCGCGAAGATGTACTACGAGCACGGCGCCGACCGGGACGGGAAGCTCGTCTACGTCAAGGCGCGGCTGTTCCTCGACGGCGGCGCGTACGCCTCGTCCACCGGCGCGGTCGTCGCCAACGCCGCGACCCTCGGCGTGGGGCCGTACGACGTGGACAACGTCGCGGTCGACTGCTGGGGCGCGTACACGAACAACCCGCCCTGCGGGGCGATGCGCGGCTTCGGTGCGGTGCAGGCGGCCTTCGCGTACGAGTCCCAAATGGACAAGCTCGCGCAGGCGTGCGGGCTGGACCCGGTCGAGGTGCGGGTCCGCAACGCGATGAGCGAGGGCTCCCGCATGCCGACCGGGCAGGTCGTGGACTCGGCCGCGCCGGTCGCCGAGCTGCTGCGACGGGTGGCCGCGAAACCGCTGCCGCCCGCGCCATCCGGCGAGCGGGACCTGCGGACGTTGCCCGGCGGCGTCTCGAACACCACCCACGGCGAGGGGGTCGTGCGTGGCGTCGGGTACGCCGTCGGGATCAAGAACATCTGCTTCTCCGAGGGCTTCGACGACTACTCGACCGCGCGCGTGCAACTGCGGGTCGTGGGCGGCGAGGCGGCCGCGACGGTGCAGACCGCGGCGTGCGAGGTCGGGCAGGGCCTGGTCACGGTGCTGCAGCAGATCGTGCGGACCGAGCTGGGCGTGGAGCAGGTGACGATCCTGCCGATGGACACCTCGATCGGCAACGCCGGTTCGACGTCGGCGTCCCGGCAGACGTACGTGACCGGGGGAGCGGTGCGGGCCGCGTGCGTGGCGGTGCGGACGGCGCTGGCCAAGCGGATCGGATCGCCCGACCTGGAACTGGTGGGCGGCAAGCTGGTGTCCACCCGGGACGGTGTGGTCGCGGACCTGGCCGACGCGCTCGGCGACGACGTCTACGACGAGACCGTGGAGTGGCGGCACCGGCCGACCGAGGTGCTCGACCCGGAGACCGGCGCGGGGAACGCGCACGTGCAGTACGGGTTCGCCGCGCACCGGGCGGTGGTGGACGTGGACACCGAGCTGGGGCTGGTGAAGGTGGTCGCGCTGGACTGCGCGCAGGACGTCGGGCGGGCGCTGAACCCGCAGGCCGTGCTGGGCCAGATCCAGGGCGGTTCGGCGCAGGGGCTCGGGCTGGCGGTGATGGAGGAGATCCAGACGCGGGACGGGAAGATCCGCAACCCGTCGTTCACGGACTACCTGATCCCGACGGTGCTCGACATGCCGCCGATGGATATCGACGTGCTGGAACGGGCCGACCCGAACGCCCCCTACGGCCTGCGCGGAGTCGGCGAGCCCCCGACGATCTCCTCCACCCCGGCGATCGTGGCAGCCATCCGCGCCGCGACGGGCAAGGAGCTGCCACGGGTCCCGGTGCGCCCGGAGCACATCGTCGGCTGAGGCGTTCGTGGGGCGCCGGGCTCGGCGGGTTCCCGGCGCACACCACCGGCCGCGCCGGGAACCCGCGGCGGTGGATCAGGCGCGTTCCAGCACCACGACGGGGATCTCCCGTGAGGTCTTCTTCTGGTACTCGTCGTAGTCCGGCCACACCTCGGCCATCTTCGCCCACATCGCGGGCTTCTCGTCGGGCGTGGCGACCCTCGCGACCGCCTTGAAGCGCTCGCCCTTGATCTGGACCTCGACGTTCGGGTCGGCCTGCAGGTTGACGAACCACGCCGGCGGCGCGTCGGTGCCGCCCTTGGACGCCACCACCAGGTAGGCGCCTTCGTGCTCGCGGAAGATCAGGGCGTGCCTGCGTTCCTGCCCGGACTTGCGGCCCTTCGTGAACAGGATCAGGATCGTCGTCCCGTTGCGCCAGTGGTAGCCGTCCTCGCCGTCGGTCTCCAGATAGCGGTCGACGTGCGGCTGGCCGTGCAGATCGATGGCAGAACTCATGAACCCGACACTACCCGCGGCCCCTCCCGGTGAGCATTTCACGAGCGGTCGCCACGGCGGCCTCCCCGGCGACGGCCAGCGGCTCCACGTCCCGCAGCGAACGGCTGAGCACGAAGGCCCCTTCCAGCGCGCTGATCACCGCGATCGTCAGCCGCCGGGCGTCGTCTTCGCGCAGGCCGAAGCGCGTGAAAACACCCGTCCCGGTGAGGATCCACGCCTGGAACACCTCCGCGGTCGCCCGGCGCAGCGTCTCGTTCGTGCTCGCCACCTCCAGCGCCACGGTGGCGATCGGGCAGGCGTCGGCGTAGTCGGTCTCCCGCAGCGTCACCGCGGCGGCGGCGAAGGCCTGCTCCAGCCCGGTGACCAGGTCCGGCGCCGGCGCGATCAGCAGGTCGAACAGCTTCCCGTACTCCATGCCGGAGCTGCGGATCACCTCCTCGGCCAGCTGTTCCTTGCCGCCGGGGAAGAAGTGGTAGATCGAGCCGAACGGCGCGCTCGCCTCGGCGACGATCTGTTTCAGGCCCGTCCCGGTGTAACCGTTACGCCGGAACAGCTCCGCGCTCGCGGCCAGGATCCGTTCTTTGGTGTTGCCCACGTCACTGATCCTAGCTACTCTCTCACTAGAGCGATCTATCAAATCCGAGGGGGCGGAGATGCCCGAGGTGGAGCTGTCCGCGGGGACGATCGAGTACGACGACACCGGCGGTGGGGGGCCGGTGATCGTCTTCCTGCACGGCCTGACCATCGACAACACCGTGTGGCGCAAGGTCCTGCCGGGCCTCGGCGAGTACCGGTGCGTGCTGCCGAACTGGCCGCTGGGCTCGCACCGGAAGCCGATGAAACCGGACGCCGACCTGTCGCTGCGCGGTCACGTCCGGCTGCTGGCCGAATTCCTGGAGGCGCTCGACCTGAGGGACGTCACGCTGGTCCTCAACGACTGGGGCGGCGGCCAGTTCCTGATCTCCGAAGGGCTCGCCGGCCGCGTCGGCAGGCTGGCGCTCGTGGCGTGCGAGGCGTTCGACAACTTCCCGCCCGGCCTGTCCGGGCGCATGCTCGTCCGCGTCGCGCGGATCCCCGGCGGCCTGAAGGCGATGCTGCACCTGCTGAAGTTCCGGTTCGTCCAGCGCGCGCCGGGGTCGTGGGGGTGGATGAGCAAGACGCCGGTGCCCGCGGAGGTCATGGACAGCTGGTTCCGGCCGGCCCGCGAGAACCCGGCGATCATGCGGGACCTGCTGAAGTACGGCCTGCACACGCCGCCGAAGGAGACGCTGCTGGAGTGGTCCGGCAGGCTGGGGGAGTTCACCGGGCCCGTGCTCGTGGTATGGGCGAAGGAGGACAAGCTCATACCCCGCGAACACGGGCCGCGGCTGGCGGCGCTGTTCCCGCACGCGCGGCTGGCCGAGGTGCCGGACAGCTACACGCTCGTGCCGGAGGACCAGCCGGAACTGCTCACGAACCTGTTGCGGGAGTTCGTTCCCGTCGCGTCCCGAAAACGAGGTTGAGCACCACGGCGACCACGCAGCCGGCGCTGATCCCGGAGTCCAGCACGGTCCGCACGGCCGACGGGAAGTGTGCGTAGAACTCGGGCGCGGCGATCGGGATGATCCCGACGCCCAGCGCGGCCGCCACGATCGTCACGTTCGCCGGGCGGTCGAACGCCGCCGTGGCCAGGGTGCGGATGCCGGAGACCGCGACGCTGCCGAACAACACCAGCCCGGCGCCGCCGAGCACCGGTTGCGGCACCAGCGCGACCACGCCGCCGGCGACCGGGAACAGGCCCAGCAGCACCAGGATCGCGCCGCAGGCGGCCACCACGTACCGGCTGAACACGCGCGTCAACGCGACCAGCCCGACGTTCTGCGCGAAGGCGGTGCAGGCGAACCCGCCGAACACCGTGGACACCGCGGTCGCCACGCCGTCCGCACGCAGGCCGTCGGCGAGCGTGCGCTGTCCGGTCGGCCGGCCGACCACCTCGCCGAGTGCGAGCATGTCCGCGGTGCTCTCCGCCATGATCACGATCATCACGATCGCCATGGAGACGATGGCCGCGATGTCGAACGCGGGGCTGCCGAAGTGGAACGGGCTCGCGACACCGAACGCAGGCGCCTCGCGGAACGTCGACGTGTCGACCTCGCCGAGCGGCCACGCGATCAGCGTGCCCACCACCAAACCCAGCAGCAACGCGATCCGGCTCCAGAAGCCGGGCAGGAACCGGTTGAACGCCAGCACCGCGAGCAGCGTGATCGCGGCGAGCAGGATGCCGTGCGGTTCGGCGGAGTCCTGCTGGCCGGAGATCCAGTTGACCGCCACCGGCAGCAGCGAGACCCCGATGAGCGTGATGACCGTGCCGGTCACCAGCGGCGGGAAGAACCGCGTCAGCCGGGAGAAGAACGGCGCGGCGAGCACCATCAGCGCGGCGCCGACGAGCGTGGCGCCGTAGACGACGCCGAGCGCGTTCTGCGGCCCGTGCTGCTGCACGATCGCCATCACCGGGGCCACGTTCGCGAACGTGACGCCGTTGACCAGCGGCAGCCGGGCGCCGAACCGCCACACGCCGAGGGTCTGCAGCAGGGTCGCCAGCCCCGCGGTGAACAGGCTCGCACTGATCAGCAGGCTCAGCTGCCCGCCGGACAGGCCGACGGCGCTGCCGATGATCAGCGGCGGGGCGACCACCCCGGCGTACATCGCGGCGACGTGCTGGACGCCGCCGACGACGAGTTGCAGCGCCGGTGGTTTGCGGTCGACGGGATGAATGGCCGCTGCGGGCGCGGCGGTCGTGGTCACGCGGGTTCTCCCAACTCGCCCGGCGCTACTGCCAGGCGGGGCCCGGGTCCTCCGCGTCGTCGCGCAGGACGGTTCCTTCGATCAGGCCGTACGGACGGTCCGCGGCGTGGAAGACCTCGTTGTCGTTGGTGAGCCCGAACGGGCTGAGGTCCACCACGAAGTGGTGCTTGTTCGGCATCGACAGCCGGATCTCGGCCACCTCGCCGCGTGCTTCGAGAACCGCCTCGCCCATCGCGTACAGGGTCTGCTGCAGCGAAAGGCTGTGTTTCGTCGCGAACGTCTCCAGCAGGATCCGCCGGATCTCCGCGAAGCTCTTGCGCCAGTCGATGTCGCTGCCCTGGTACCGCCACTGCGCGGTGACGGCGGTGGCCAGGATGCGGTCGTCGGTCTCGGCCAGCGTCGTGTACTCGTCGCGCGGGAAGCCGTGGAACTCCGAGCCGGTGGACTTCAGCACGACCAGGTCGCGCAGGCCGGACACCACCCAGGCGCGGTCGTCCTCGACCGTCACCACGGTGGTCCGCTTCTCGTCGCTCGACCGGGAGAAGGCGTGGTCGTGCGGGCGGCCGCCGACGGTGATGCGGTCCCAGGCGTGCTCGTCGATCGTGATCCGCGCGCCGGTGATCTGGCCGAACCGGCCGACGAAGTGCCTGGCCAGCCGCAGCCCGAAGTCCTCGATCTCGCCGACCGGGCTCTCCTTGGCGAACGCGTAGACGGTGTTCTTCTGCGTGTCGGTGGCGACCACGTCGGAGTTGTCGCCGGTGAGGTGGGTCTTCGCGAGGTCGCCGCGCAGCGCGGTGGAGACCGTGAGGTCCTTGAGGTGGTGCACGTCCCCGGCCCGGGTCACCGTGACGAGGCGGACCTCGGCCTTGCCGTACTGGTTCGGCCCCAGCTTGATCGCCATCGTCAGCTCCCTCGGTAGGTGGAGTAGGAGAACGGGCTCAGCAGCACGGGCACGTGGTGGTGCTGCGTGCCATCGGTGATCCGGAAGGCCACGGTGATCTCGGGGAAGAACGCGCCCGGGCCGAGGTAGGCGCCGGTGTCGAACACCAGCCGGTAGACGCCGGGGTCCAGTTCTGCGGGGCCGAGGTCGCGGACGCGGCCGTCGTCGTCGGTGCGGCCCTGTGCGATCACCGTGCCGTCGCTCGCTTCCAGCCGCACGGCGACGTCCGCCGCCGGGCGTCCGGCGGCGGTGTCCAGCACGTGGGTGGTCACCAGGCTCATGCCGTCACCGCCTTTCCCAGTCGCAGCACCGCGATGTCGACCAGCTCCCGTCCGGCGACGGCCAGTTCGGTGTCCGGGTCGTTGTGCATGCGCTCCCGCAGGTTCGCCAGCAGTTCGTCGCCGCTGCGGCCGGCCGCGCAGACCAGGAACACGTGCCCGAACCGTTCTTCGTACTCGGCGTTGGCGGCGCGGAACTCCCTGGCCGCGGCATCGTCCACACCGGACTGCTCGTCCCGGGACCAGCCGCCGGACGGTTTCTCGCCGATCCGCGGGTGCGCCGCGATGGCCCGCCGGGTCTCGTCCCCGGTCAGGGTGAGGCGGGCGGCGCCGGTCAGCGCGGCGAGGTCGGGGTAGGGCCGTCCGGCCAGCACCGCGTCCACCCAGCGCGGCACGTCCAGGCACGCGGTGAGCAGTTCCCCGGCCTTCTCGGGGGGCGCGGTGTTGAACTCGGCGAGCGTGACAGTCAAGTGTTCCTCCGGATCACGGTGCTGCCGATTCTGGGAAATGGACGTTACGGTCGTGTTCGACGAGCGTCAACAATTTGTTGAAATCATGGCTCGCGGTTGAGATAGTTGTAGACCGTGAACCGGGTGACGCCGAGTGCTTCGGCGACGGTGGGTGCGGCCCTGCGCATGGCGAACGCACCGCGCTCCTCCAGCAGGCGCACGGCGCGTTGCTTGCCGGGCCGGTCCAGGTCGGCCAGCCTGCAGCCGAGCTCCCGCTCGACGTCGGCGATCAGCCGCTCCAGCGTGGTGGGCGGCGCACCGGCCGGTTCGCTCGCGGCGGTCGGCGTGGACAGCTGCAGGGTCAGGCGGTTCGCGCCGCCGTCCAACGCGGCCCGCGCGATGGCCGGGAGCGCGCCGAGCAGGGCGTCCGCGTCGCCGCGGGCGGTGGTGCCGAGCGGGCCGAAGTCCACGGACAGGCCGGCCTCCTCGGCGGCGGTGCGCGCCCGGACGGCGTGCTCGGGCGGCTCGCCCTCGCCGCGGAACGGTTCGGTGGTGAACTCGGCTTGCAGTTCCACGCCCGCACGGTAACCGTACGGGCGGGGGAACTGGAAGCGGACGAAAGGAGTGCCGGGTGGAACTGGTCTTCCGGGCGCGGCGCGCGATCACGGCCGCGGGCGACGGGCCGTGCTCGGTCGGTGTCGACAGAGGACGGATCACGGCCGTCGAACCTGGCCGCGCGTTGTCCGGTGACCGGGTCGTCGAGCTGGGGGAGGACGTCGTCCTGATGCCCGGGCTCGTCGACACGCACGTGCACGTCAACGACCCCGGCCGCGCCGAGTGGGAGGGCTTCGAGACGGCCACCCGCGCGGCCGCGGCGGGCGGGGTCACCACGATCGTGGACATGCCGCTGAACAGCCTGCCACCGACCGTCGACCCGGACGCGCTGGACGTGAAGCGGAAGACCGCGGCCGGGCGGGTGCACGTCGACGTCGGGTTCTGGGGCGGCGCGATCCCCGGCAACGGCGGGCAATTGGCGGCCCTGCACGAGGCCGGGGTGTTCGGGTTCAAGTGCTTCCTGCTGCACTCGGGCGTCGACGAGTTCCCGCCGCTCGACGACGCCGAACTGGAGGCCGACCTGCGGATCCTCGCCGCGCTCGGCGCGCTGATGATCGTGCACGCCGAGGACGCGCCGACGATCGACGCGGCGCCGCGACCGCACGGCCCGCGGTATGCGGGGTTCCTGGCGTCGCGGCCGCCCGAGGCGGAGAACCGGGCGATCGCGCGGGTCATCGAGCTGGCGCGGCGCACCGGGGCGCGGGCGCACATCCTGCACCTGTCCTCTTCGGACGCCCTGCCGATGATCGCGACGGCCCGCGCCGAGGGGGTCGCGCTGACGGTCGAGACGTGCCCGCACTACCTCAGC
This sequence comes from Amycolatopsis thermoflava N1165, assembly GCF_000473265.1. Classification (NCBI taxonomy): domain Bacteria; kingdom Bacillati; phylum Actinomycetota; class Actinomycetes; order Pseudonocardiales; family Pseudonocardiaceae; genus Amycolatopsis; species Amycolatopsis thermoflava. The sequence goes on along the minus strand of NZ_KI421511.1, from coordinate 4,068,233 downwards.
TTCACCGCGGAGGAGATCCGCGACGGCGCGACGCAGTTCAAGTGCTGCCCGCCGATCCGCGAGGCAGGTAACCGCGATCGGCTGTGGCAGGGGCTGGCCGACGGCGTGATCGACTGCGTGGTGAGCGACCACTCGCCGTGCACGCCGGAGCTGAAGCGGTTCGACAGCGGCGACTTCGGCGAGGCGTGGGGCGGGATCTCCGGGCTGCAGGTCGGGTTGTCCGCGGTGTGGAGCGGGGCCGCGCGGCGCGGGCACACGCTGGCGGACGTGGTGCGCTGGATGGCGACGCGGCCGGCGGAACTGGCGGGGATGACGCGCAAGGGTCGCATCGCGGTCGGGTACGACGCGGATTTCTGCGTGTTCGCGCCGGACGAGGAGTTCGTCGTGGACGTCGCGAAGCTGCGCCACCGGAACCCGGTGAGCGCCTACGACGGCAGCCCGCTGCGCGGTGTGGTGCGGCAGACGTGGTTGCGGGGCCAGGAAGTCACCGGGGACAGTCCGCGGGGCGAGTTGCTGAATCGAGGGCAGTGTTGACCGAACGTCCGGAGTGGACTCATGAGCCGGATCTGGCGTCGCGCCGGGTCGGCGGCAGCGTGGTGTGGGCCAACGACGAGGCCTTCGCCGAGCGGGAGAACCTGATCAAGCCGGAGCCCGCGGAGTTCCGCCCGTGGAACTTCGGGCACAAGGGGCAGATCTACGACGGCTGGGAGACGCGGCGACGCCGGGAGCCGGGCGTGGACCAGGCGGTCGTGCGGCTCGGGTTGCCCGGCGTGGTGACCGGGGTGGTCGTGGACACCGCGTTCTTCACCGGCAACTACCCGCCGTTCGCGTCGGTGGAGGCGGTCGCCGTCGACGGCTACCCGAGCCCGGCGGAGCTGGCCGAGCTGGAGTGGACGCCGCTGGTGCCGAAGTCGCCGCTGGCGGGGGACTCGGAGAACTTCTTCGCCGTGTCGTCGCCGCGGCGCTGGACCCACGTGCGGCTGTCGATCCACCCGGACGGCGGAGTCGCGCGGTTCCGGGTGCACGGCGCGCCGGTGGCGGACCCGCGGCTGGTCGACCCGGCGGCCCTGGACCTGGCGGCGCTGGAGAACGGCGCGCGCGTGGTGGGCTGCTCGAACATGTTCTACTCGTCGCCGTCGAACCTGATCTCGCCCGGGTTCGCCGCGGTGATGGGGGAGGGCTGGGAGACGGCCCGCCGCCGCGACGACGGCAACGACTGGGTGTCGGTCGCACTGGCCGGCGCGGGCGTGCCGCGGCTGGCCGAGCTGGACACGACGCACTTCAAGGGCAACGCGCCGGGCTGGGCGTCGTTGAGCGGACGGTTGGACGGTTCGTGGTTCGAGGTGCTGCCGAGGACCCGCCTCCAGCCGGACACGCGGCACCGGTTCCTGGTGCCGGAGCCACGCGAGCTGAGCGAGGTGCGCCTGGACATCTACCCGGACGGCGGCATGGCGCGGCTGCGCCTGTGGGGCGCGCTGACCGAGCGGGGCCGGGCGGACTTCGAACGGCGGTTCACCGACAGCGCGGGCTGAGCGCGCCTGGCGCGCGGTCATCCCGGCGGCGGGACGCGTCCGCCTGCTCAGCGATCGGGCGGCATCGCCGCCCGTGCAGTCGGAGCACGACGCGAGGGGGCGCCTGGTCCGGACTGGGCCGTCGTTGGGGCATGTCCGCGGGTTGGCTGTCGCCTGCGGGCACGTGCCCGCGCGGTGTGGCGGGCCGGCAGTACCGATGACCGAGAAACGCAAGTGGTGCTGAGCGGCCCGCACTCTGTCGCCCAGCACCAGCGAACCGCCGCTTCCACCGAGGCGTGTTGCGCGCTCGGTCGCCGGCGTCCGGCAGTGTCGCGACCTCCGCGAGGTCCGGCGCCGGCGAGACCGCGGCTTCCGCCGCGGGCTTTCCGTGCGCCCGCTCGGCGCCGTCCGGCGGTGCCGCGACCCGCCCAGGTTCCGCACCAGCGGAACCGCCACGGACCGCGTGCGCTCACCCGCCGCCCTCCACAAGTGCCGCCGCCGTGGGCGGTGATGCGGCTGATCACCGCACTGTGCCGCCCGCGTTGCCGGTCAGCAGAACAGCCAAGCCGGTGGTACCGCACGCATCAGCTGATGTGCGTGCTTTCGCCCGGTTCCAGTACGTGCAGTCGGTCGCTCAGCCCCGCCCCGGCGAACGCCTTCCGCACCTCGTCGGGGCCCTCGCTGAAGTGGGCCCACCCGCGGGTGTGCACGGGCACGATGTTGCGCGCCCGCAGCGCGTGGGCGGCCTCGGCGGCGTCCTCGCTGGTCAGGGTCAGCGGGGCGCCGTCGAACAGGGACGTGCGCGCGGCGCCGGCGAACAGCACCGCCAGGTCCAGGCGCCGCAGGCGGCGGGAGATGTCCCGCACCACGTCGAGCGACGCGTTGTCCCCGCTGACGTACACCGTCGGCAGGTCCTGGCCGGTCAGCACGAAACCGATGACCTCACCGGTCAGCTCCTCGCTGCCCTTCGGCCCGTGCTGGGCAGGCACGGCGGTCACCGCGACCGGTCCGATGTGCAGCTGGTGCCACGGCGCGAGCCCCTGCGCGGTGCCGCCCAGCCGGCGCGCGCCGCTCGGCGTGGTCAGCGTCAGCAGGGCTTCCTCGACGTACCGGCGACCGTCCGGGTCGAGGTTGTCCGCGTGCTGGTCGTGCGACAGCAGCACCGCGTCGACCGGGCCGATCTCCGCCGCGGACAGGCCGGGGCCCTCCGTCTTCGTCAGCGGCCGCCCCGGCGTCGTCTCGTGCACGCCGGTCGGGCTGAACGTCGGGTCGGTCAGGAACCGCTTGCCACCCACCTCCAGCAGCAGCGTCGGGCCGCCGACGTAGGTCACCTGCACACCGTTCGCCATCACCAGCACCCACCTCCACACGGGGAACTTCCCGCCACACCACCGAGTCTGACACGAACGGCCGTTCCCGGAGGAGCCGCAGTGGAGGGTGAGTTGCGCCGGATCGCTTCCGTGGGCAAGGGATCAGGCCTTCAACCGCCGCCGCGACGAGATCACCCCGGTGTTGAAACCGGCCAGGTGCAACCCGCCCGCGAAGCGCGCGTGCTCGATCTTCACGCACCGGTTCATCACCACGTCCAGGCCGGCCTCGCTCGCCCGCTGCGCCACCGGCTCGTGCCACAGGCCCAGCTGCAGCCACAGCGTCCGAGCGCCCGCCTTGATCACTTCCTCGGCCACTTCGGGCAGGTCGGAGTGCTTGCGGAACACGCTGACCAGGTCCGGCTCGCCCGGCACGTCGGCCAGCGACGGGTACACCGGACGGCCCAGCAGCGACGACAGCCGGGGGTTGACGAAGTGCACCTCGTACTCGCTGGAGGACAGCAGGTAGGTCGCGACGAAGTAGCTCGGCCGCGCCGGGTTGTCCGACGCGCCCACGATCGTCACCGATTTCGTCCGCGACAGCAGCGCGAGCCGCTCCCGCGCGGTCGGCGGGGACCAGGACAGGGGCGATTCCGACCGGACGGCTCCGGCGGGCACGGTCGTCTCCAGGCTCATGCGGCCTTCACCGCCGCGGTGAGGGCCTGGTCGATGTCCCACAGGATGTCCTCGGCGTCCTCCAGCCCCACCGACAGCCGGATCAGGTCCGGGCCGACGCCGCCCGCCTTCAGCTGCTCGTCGGAGAGCTGCTGGTGCGTCGTGGACGCGGGGTGGATGACCAGCGTGCGGGCGTCGCCGACGTTCGCCAGGTGCGACAGCAGCTCGACGGACTCGACGAACTTCTCCCCGGCCGCGCGCCCGCCCTTGACACCGAACGAGAACACCGCGCCCGGCCCGAGCGGCAGGTACTTCTTCGCCAGCTCGTGGTGCTTGTGCCCGGGCAGCCCGGCGTAGCTCACCCACGCCACGCGGTCGTCGGCGTCCAGGAACTCCGCGACCGCCTTGGCGTTGGCCAGGTGCGCGTCCATCCGCTGCGGCAGCGTCTCGACGCCCTGGAGCAGCAGGAACGCCGAATGCGGCGACAGCACCGCGCCGATGTCGCGCAGCTGCTCGGCGCGCAGCCGGGTGCAGAACGCGTACTCGCCGAAGTTTTCCCAGTACTTGAGGCCGCCGTAGCTGGGCACGACCTCGGTCATGCGCGGGAACTTCCCGTTGCCCCAGTCGAAGGTGCCCGATTCGACGACGATCCCGCCGAGCGTGGTGCCGTGCCCGCCGAGGAACTTCGTCGCCGAGTGCAGCACGATGTCCGCGCCGTGCTCGATCGGGCGGCACAGGTACGGCGTCGCCAGCGTCGCGTCGACCACCAGCGGGATGTCGTGACTGTGCGCGAGGTCGGCGAGCCCGGCGAGGTCCGCGATGCCGCCACTCGGGTTGCCGATGACCTCGGTGAAGATCAACCGGGTGCGGTCGGTGATCGCGGCCGCGTAGTCGTCGAGGCTGTCGCCGGCCACGAAGGTCGTGTCCACGCCGAAGCGGCGCAGCGTCCCGTCCAGCTGCGTGACGGTGCCGCCGTAGAGCCCGCTCGCCGACACGACGTGGTCGCCGGCCTCGGTGAGCGCCGCGAACGTGAGGAACTCCGCGGCCTGCCCGCTGCTGGTCGCGACGCCGCCGATGCCGCCCTCCAGGCTGGCGAGGCGTTCTTCGAAGGCCGCCACGGTCGGGTTGCCGATCCGGCTGTAGATGTTGCCGTACTTCTGCAACGCGAACAGGTTCGCCGCGTCGGCCGCGTCCTCGAAGACGAAACTCGTGGTCTGGTAGATCGGCACCGCCCGCGCCCCGGTCACCGGATCGGGAGACCCGCCGGCGTGCAGGGCGCGGGTGCGGAAGCCCCAGCTGCGCTCACTCACCCGGCCGACGCTACCTCCCGTTCCACGGACCGGGCCAGCGATCCCAGATGCTGTCCGACCCGGTAGGCCCGCACGACCGCCGAGCCCAGCGTCGCGCCGCCGCCCGGGTAGGCGTCGTGGAACAGGGTCGCCGCGCAGTTACCCGCCGCGTACAGCCCCGGGATCGGCGCGCCGTCGTGGTCGACCACCTGACCGTTCCCGTCGGTCGCCAGGCCACCCGCGGTGCCGAGCACTCCGGCGTGCACCGGCACCGCGAAGAACGGCGCGGTCTCGACCGGAGCGAGGCACGGGTTCGGGGTGACCGCCGGGTCGCCGAGGTGGCGGTCCTGCGGGCTCTGACCGCGGCCGAACTCCGGGTCCTCGCCGCGACGCGCGGCCGCGTTGAACGCCTCGACCGTCTCGACGAGAGCCGGATCGATTCCCGCGGCCGCCGCGAGCCCGGCCACGGTGTCTGCCTGAACCATCCACGGTTGCGGACCAGAGCAGCCGGCGACGGGGTAGCGGTCCAGGTAGGCGCGGTCGAACACGAGGAACGCGCGCGAGCCGATCGGGCCGAACGCGCGGTTGAGGTCGTGGTAGTTGGTGGCCTCGTTGACGAACCGGCGCCCGGCGGCGGTCACGGTGAGCGAACCGGGCAGCGTCATCTCGACGTTGCCCATCCGGCCGGACTGCTGCCCGTCGTAGCGCGCGGTGGGCGGGGTGAGCACCGGCACGCCCCACACCGCGGTCATGTCGCCGACCGCCGCGCCCGCCCGCAACCCGAGGACCAGGCCGTCCCCGGTGTTGCTCGGCGCGCTGATCGGGGTGACCGGGAAGGGCAGGAACGCCTCCCGCAGCGTGGGATTCCACTCGAACCCGCCGGAGGCGAGGACCACGGCCGACGTGCGGATCTCGCGGCCCGCCCGGACGGTCCAGCCGGGTTCGAGCCCGGTCACCGGGGTGCCGGCCACGATGTCGACCTCGCGTTCGAGCGCGGCCACGAGCAGCCGGCCGACGAGCGCGCCGCCCATGGTCCGGACGCCGTCGGCGGCCCGCTGGGCGAGCAGGCCCGGGTCGGCGGCCCCGCCGGCCAGCGCGTCCCGCTCGGCCATCGTGATCAGCGGGAAGTAGGTCGGCGGGCGGATCGCCTCGGCGAGTCCCGGCCACGGGCGCGGGTCGAACGGCTCCTGGTCGAGTCCGCGGCCGCGCGCCGCGCCGGGCCACTCCGGGTGGTAGTCGGGCCGGGCGAGCGGGCGCATCCGCACCCCGGCACGGGTGAGGAACCGGATCGCCGCCGGCGCGTCCGCGACGTAGGCGTCGATCTCCGCGGCGCTCATCCGGCCGGTGCCGAGGTAGGCGCGCGCGGCGGCCGGGGAGTCGGGGAACCCGGCCTCGGCCATCAGGTCGTTGCCCGGCGCCCAGATGACCCCGCCGCCGACCGCGGACGTGCCGCCCAGCTGTGCGGCTTTTTCCAGCACGACAACGGACATTCCGGCATCAGCCGCAGCCACGGCGGCCGTCAGCCCCGCGGCACCGCTGCCGACGACCACCACGTCGTAACGGTCCCGCGGTCGTGAGGTCAGCATGAGAACACCTCCACGGCGACCTTCCCGACGAGCTCGTCCCGCGACCGCAGCAGCGGGAACGCGTCCGCGACCCGCGCGAACGGCACGCGGTGCGTGACCAGCGCTTCGGCCGCTTCGCGGTGCGCGTCGAGGAGTTCGAGCGCCTCGCCGATGCGGCGCTGGCTGTTCCGGCTGCCGAGCAGGTCGAGGTCCTTGACCGGCAACGTCCGCATCGACAGCGTCACCGGCCGGTCCGAGATGCCGACGAGCACGACCCGGCCCGCGGTGGCGACGACGTCCACGGCCGTGGTCAGCGCGGCGGGCGCCCCGGTCGCTTCGATCACCAGCGACGGCTCCCCGGGCACCTCCGACGGGTCGATGCCCGCGACCGCCCCGAACCGGCGGGCGAAGGCGGCCCGCTCCGGCGCGGTGTCCGCCGCGACCACCTCGACCCCGAGCGACGTCAGGTGCAGGGTCGCCAGCAGCCCGATCGGACCGCAGCCCAGCACCAGCGCCTGCTCGCCCTTCTCCGGGCGGCCACGCAGCACCGCCTGCATCGCGATGCTCGTGGGTTCGGCCAGCGCGGCGAGCCCGGTCGGCATCCCGTCCGGGATCCGGTGCAGATCGGTCACCGGGACGGCGATCAGCTCGGCCAGCGCACCGTCCTCGTAACAGCCGAGGCAGGACGAGGACCGGCACGCGTTGACCCGCCCGATGCCGCAGGCGTAGCACTCGCCGCAGTACCGCATCGGCGACGCGGCGACCGGGTCGCCCGGCGCGAAACCCGGTGCGCTTTCCACGATCCCGGCGATCTCGTGGCCCTGCACGATCGGCAGCTCGGTGGCATAGTCGTCCTCCCAGATGTGCAGGTCTGTGCCGCACAGGGTGACCGTGTGGACGCGGACCAGCGCCTCGCCCGCACCCGGCCGCGGGTCCGGGACCTCCTGGATTTCGATGCGCTCGCGCGCGAGCGTGCGCGCGACCTTCACTTGAGGCCCCCGAAGAAGATCGTCCACTCGCGCACGGTGCGCTCGGCGATCAGCCCCTCGCGGCGGAACGGATCGTCGTCGAGGAGCGCGGCGACCTCGTCGGCCGACGCTCCCTCGAAGATCAGCAGCGCCCCGCCGTCCACCGGACCGGACACGCGCAGACGGCCGGACTCGTACAGGCCGGCGAGGAAGTCCTTGTGCTCCGGGCGAAAACGGTCACGGGCGGCGTCGGTGTTCGCGCCGTAGGTGTACTGCACTGCGAAGGTAGCCATGCCAGCAGCGTGCGCCGCCACGACTGTGCGAGTCCAATACATGGTTCGGCAGACATTGTGTGCGAATCGCACTTTATCCCGGCGTGGGCAGTACTTCGGCCGCGACGTCGAGCAGCGCGCGGACGGCGTCGGTGAGCCGGTCCGGGTGCCAGAGCAGCGCACTGCGCAGCAGGGGCGGCGAGCCGGCCAGCGGCACCCACACCGCGCCCGCTGGCATGATCGGCCGCAGGCATGTCGGCGCCAGCGACACGCCCAGACCGGCCGCGACCAGGGACATCACGACGTAGGGGTCCTTGACCTCCTGCGCGAGCCGCGGCCGGAACCCCGCGGTGTGGCACGCGGTGAGGATGACCGTGCGCAGCGCGGACTGCCCGGGCATCAGCACCCAGTCCTCGGCGCCCAGATCGGCCAGCGACACCTCGTCGTGGCCGGCCAGCCGGTGGTCCGAGGGCAGCGCGGCGCCCAGCTCCTCGACCGTGACGACCCGGCTCGGCAGTGATCCGGGCGCGGGCAGGCCGACGAAGGCGATGTCGAGCGTGCCGTGCTCGATCAGCCCGACGGCGTCCTCCGTGGTGACCCGATCGACCAGCTGCAGCGCGATGTGCGGGTGCCGGGTGCGCAGCGTGCGGGTCAGCGGCGGCAGTGTGAGGTGGTTGAGCGCGCCGGAGAACCCGAGCCGCACCCGGCCGTACACCTCGCCCGGGCCCGCGCTCGTCGCCCGCAGCGCGAGGTCGGTCTCGGCGACGATCCGCCGGGCGTGCGGGAGGAACCCGTGCCCGGCGGAGGTCAGCGTGACCGCGCGGGTGGTGCGGTCGAACAGCGGGGCCCCGACGTGCTTTTCCAGCTTCTTGATCGTCTGGGACAGCGGGGACTGCGCCATGTGCAGCCGCTCCGCGGCGCGTCCGAAGTGGAGCTCCTCGGCGACGGCGAGGAACGCCTCGATCCACCGCATCTCCACGTCAGTAGCTCGCCCGCCCGCCACTGGCGTCGTAGACCGCGCCGGTGGAGAAGCTGACCCGCGCCGAGCACAGCCACGCCACCAGCTCGGCGATTTCCTCCGGTTTCCCGAACCGGCCCATCGGCGTCAGCGACTGGGACCGGGCCAGCACGGCCGGGTCGGTGTGCGCGTTCATCGGCGTCTCGACAGCGGCCGGGGCGACGGCGTTGACCAGCACCCCGGTCGTGGCCAGCTCCTTGCCGAGCGACTTGGTGAACCCGACGACCGCGGCCTTCGACGCCGAGTACGCGCTCTGCGCCGGGTTGCCGTCCTTGGCCGCGATGCTCGCCATGGTGACGATCCGGCCCCAGCCCGCGCGGACCATGCCGGGGACGACCGCGCGGCACATCAGGAACGTGCCGTCCACGTTGACGCGGAACGTGGTCCGCCACTCCTCGAACCCGATTTCGGCCACCGGTTTCGACGGCCCGACGATCCCCGCGCTGTGCACGAGGATCCCGACCGGGCCCAGTGCGGCCACGAGCGCGTCGACGGCTTCCGGGTCGGTGACGTCGAGCTTTTCGTCGGCGCCGGGGGCGAGGTCGGCGGTGACCACCCGGACACCCTCGGCGCGCAACCGGGTCGCGACCGCCGCACCGATGCCGCTCGCGCCACCGGTCACCAGAGCCGTCACATCGGGGTAGCTCACGCCCGCCCTCCCGGGTTCAAGGTCTCGATCAGGAAACCGAGCTGGGGCACGGTGTCGTAGTAGGCGTATCGGACTCCGCCGCCGCGCATCGACTCGCCCTCCTGGTATGTCTCCACACCGCGGGAGTGCAGGTCGTCGCGCGCGGCGGTGTGGCTGTCGACGGCGAAGCGGATGTGGTGCAGCCCTTCGCCGCGTTCGTCGAGGAAGTCCTGCCACACGTTGCCGGAACTGCGGGGGGCCAGGAATTCCAGCTCGATCCCGCCGAGGTCGTAGAGCATCACCCCGACGATCGCGTCGATCTCGTCGCCGCGGTAGGTCGTGCGGCGGTAGGTGTTCTCCTGGCGGGTGTGCGGTTCGGCGCCGAACACGCGGCGCATCCCGTCCGCCGCGGCGTCGAGGTCGCGCACGACGATGCCGACCTGGTCGATCCTGCCCGGCGGGTTCATGCTGTCACCTCCGAGTCGATGCCGGCCAGATCGCGGGCCGCGATCCAGCCGAACGTCATGGCGGGGCCGAGGTTGATCCCGCCCGCCGGGTAGTGGCCGCCCATCACGCTCGCCTGGTCGTTGCCCACCGCGTAGAGCCCCGGGATCGGCTGGTCGTGCTCACCCAGGACCCGGGCGCGGGCATCGGTCGCCAGGCCGGCGAAGGTGCCGAAACTGCCGGGCACGATCCGCACCGCGTAGAACGGGCCCTTCTCCAGCGGCGCGAGGGACGGGTTCGGTGTCACCGACTGGTCGCCGCCGTAGCGGTTGAACGGCGACGAGCCGCGCCCGAACGCCGGGTCCTCACCGCGACGAGCGCCCTTGTTGAACTCCTCGACGGTCGCGACCAGCCCGGCCGGGTCGATGCCGCACTTGCGGGCCAGCTCCTCCAGCGTGCGGCCGCGTTTGAGGTAACCGCTGCGCAGGTACGGGAACAGCGGCACCGGCAACGGTTTCGCCATGCCCAGCGGGTACCGGCGCACGAACCGGGCGTCCGCGATCTGCCACGCCTCCGCCGTTTCGCCGGGCGGGGTCGCGGCGAGCAGCGCGGAGACGTAGTCGTAGTAGCCGTTGGCCTCGTTGACGAACCGGCGCCCGTCCCGCAGCACACCGATGCTGCCGGGTTTCGCGCGGTCCATGATGTGCGGGAACACGCCGGTGCGGCCGTTGCGATACGGCACCAGCGACACCGGGCACCACGCGGCGGGTGAGGCGAGATCCGTGCGCAGCCGCCCGCCGGCCTGCTCGCCCAGGCCGATCCCGGCGCCGTCGGCCGTGACAGGGGCGAGGGTCCAGTGCGTGTCACCGTGCGGGAACAGCTCCATGCGGCGCTTCGGGTCGCGCGGGAACCCGCCCGCGGCGAGCACCACACCCCGCGCGGCCACCAGCCGCAGCGGTCCGTCCGAAGTGGACGCGACGACCCCGGTGACCCGCCCGTCCTCGTGGACCAGCTCGGTGACCGGCGCGGACACGCGGATGTCGACGCCGAGGTCCAGCGCCGACCGCAACAGCCTGCCGACCAGCGCGGTGCCGTTGACCAGCTGCATGCCCCGGCGTTTCGTGGCCAGGTCGAGCAGGTGCCGGGTGACCCGGCGCGACGCGTGCGCCAGACCGCGGAGGTTCCCGCGCGAGGCGGCGAGGAACGCGGCCAGATCGGGCCCGGCCATCACACCCAGGCCGAGGAACGACGTCTCGTACAGCTGGCGGCGCAGGATCCGTGCGACGTCGTCGCCGAGCTCGCGCAGGTCCGCGGGCTCGGGCGCGACCGAGCGGTGCCCGGTCCCCGCGCCCGGCAGGTCGCCGTAGATGTCGCAGATCTTCGTGCCCGGCACGAACTTCAGCGCCGTGCGCTCGTGGAAGAACCGCACCATCTCCGGGGCGGCGGCGAGGAACGCGTCGACGCGCTCGGGCTCGTAGTCGCCGCCGAGTGCCGCGCGCAGGTAGCGGCGGAACTCCCCGGTGTCCTCGCGAACGCCGTCGGCGCGGGCGAGGGGGTTGCCCGGCGCCCACATCCAGCCGCCGGACCACGCCGTCGCGCCACCGCAGACGTCGGCGCGTTCGAGGACGGCGACCTTCAGGCCGTGGTGGGCGGCGGTCACCGCGGTGGCGAGCCCGCCCGCTCCGGAGCCGACGACGACCACGTCGTACTCCTGCTGTGCTCGGGTGGTCACGACGCTGTTCCTCCCTGACGTCCCGGGCGGACTGTGTGCACCGCGCTCCAGGACTATGTAAGATTTGCGATAAAATTGCTGGTCAACTGTGTTGCCAGACGACTATAAGTGGAACCCGGGCCGGCGCAAGCCCCCGAGTTCGGGAGGACGTCATGGAGATCCGGTGGCTCGAGGCGTTCGTCGCCGTCGCCGAGGAACTGCACTTCGGCCGCGCCGCCGCGCGCCTGCGGCTGGCCCAGTCGCCGCTGAGCCAGACCATTCGCAAGCTGGAAAAAGAGCTGGGTACGACGCTGTTCGACCGCAGCACGCGCAGTGTCACGCTCACCCCGGCGGGGCATGCGTTCCTGCCGCACGCGCACCGCGTGTTCGAGGAGCTGGAGCTGGGCCGCCAGGCGACGCGCGCGACCTCCGGAGTGGTGTACGGCACGGTGTCGATCGGGTTCTCCGGTGCGCTCAACCACCTCACGCTGCCGCCGCTGACCCGCGCCGTCCGGCAGCGCTACCCAGAGGTCCAGCTGTCCCTGACCGGCCGCGTGATGACCCGCGACGGGGTCGAGCAGCTCGAACAGGGCGGCCTCGACATCGCGTTCGTCGGGCTGCCGATCGACCCGTCCCCGGTACGCACCCGGCTCATCGGGCGGGAACCGCTGGGCGCCGCGCTGCCGATCGACCACCCGCTCGCCAGGGAACGCGAGATCGACCTCGCCGATCTCGCCGACGAGGGGTTCATCACCACCCCCGCCGCCACCGGTTCGGCGCTGCAGGAGCTGGCGATGCAGGCGTGCGTCAAGGCCGGCTTCCGGCCGCGCGTGATCCAGGAGATCACCGACCCGTACATGATCCTGACCCTGGTCTCGGCCGGCGTCGGCGTCGCGCTGATGTCGTCCGGCGTCGCCGGGATCATGCCGTCGGCGGCGGTGTTCGTGCCCCTGCGCGGCGAGCCCACGTACATGGACCACGCGCTGGCGTGGCTGGACGACAACCCCTCGCCCGTGCTCAAGGCCGTACTCGATCTCGCCGAGGAGGTCCTCCCGACGCCAGAGCACTGATTATGCTTCTCGCGCACATTGTGTAAGCAAAACCAAGTATTGGACGCGACATAGTTCCGCCTGCGATCCTCGTCGGCAACCCCACCGTCGACGACGCCGGATCGAAAGGAGGCGCCATGTCTCGCGCCCCACACTCGAGCGGTACCCGCAACGATCCCCGGAAAGCCGCGCTCTCCGGGTTCCTCGGGAGCACCCTCGAGTACTACGACTTCTTCATCTACGGTTCGGCCGCGGCACTCGTGTTCGGCAAGGTCTTCTTCCCGGACGCGGGCGCCACCGGTGCCCTGCTCTCGATCGCCACGCTGGGCGTCGCCTACGTCGCCCGCCCGCTCGGCGCTGTCCTCTTCGGACACTTCGGCGACCGGCTCGGCCGCCGCAACGCGCTGATGGCCACACTGCTGATGATGGGCGCGTCGACCTTCCTGATCGGCTGCCTGCCCTCCTACTCCTCGATCGGCATCGCCGCGCCGATCCTGCTGGTCGCGCTGCGGTTGCTGCAGGGCCTGTCCGCTGGCGGCGAGTCACCCGGCGCCAGCTCACTGACCGTCGAGCACGCCCCCGACCGGCGTCGCGCGTTCTTCACCAGCTTCACGATGAGCGGGATCATGTTCGGCATCGTCGTGTCCAGCATCGTGTTCATCCCGGTCGCGGCGCTGCCCGACGACCAGCTGTACTCGTGGGGCTGGCGGATCCCGTTCTGGCTGTCCATCGCCGTCACCGCGATCGCCTACTTCCTGCGCCGCTCGCTGCACGAGCCGGAGGTGTTCGCCGAGCTGCAGGAGTCGGCGGAAACCGCGAAGGCGCCGATCGTCGAGCTGTTCCGCGACCACTGGCTGACCGTGCTGCGGATCGCCGTGTGCGCGAGCTTCGCCATGGTCAACACCATCGTCAACGTGTTCGCGCTGGCCTACGCCACCGAGGTCGAGGGCGTCGCGAAACCGACCATGCTCGCGGTCATCTCGGTCGCCAACGTGGTCGCCGTGGTGACACAGCCGGTGTACGGGCTGATCGCCGACCGGATCGGGCGCAAACCGGTGTTCGTGACCGGGCTGATCGGCGTCGGCGTGATGGTGTTCGTGTTCTTCGACGCCATCGGCACCGGCAACGTGCCGTGGATCTACGGCTCGGCCGTGCTGCTGATCGGTTTCTGCTACGCCGCGCCCAACGGCGTCTACCCGGCCTACTTCCCGGAGCAGTTCCCGGCCCGCGTCCGCTACAGCGGGATGGCGATCGGCCTGATGGTCGGGCTGCTGGCCGCCGGGTTCACCCCGCTGCTGGCCACCGCGCTCACCGCGGGCGACAAGGCGAACTGGACGCCCGTGGCGTGGATGTGCGCCGCGTTCGTGGTGGCCTCCGCGCTCGCCGCGCTGACCGGTCCGGAGACGTTCCGGATCCCGACGGCCCGGCTCGGCGATCGGGAGTCCACAGTGGAGACGCCGGCCGCCGAGGCGGTGCGTGGATGACCGTGCTGCGGGCCGGCGTGGTCGGCTGCGGCAACGTCGCCGGCAACCACGCCGCGGCCTACCGCGACCTGCCGGGTGTCGAGCTGGTGGCGTGCAGTGACGTCGACCCCTCGCGCGCCGCTGCCTTCGCCGCCCGGTACGGCGCCGCCGCGGCCACCCCGGAGGAGCTGTTCGACCTCGGCTTGGACGTGGTCAGCGTCTGCACCCCGCACCCGACGCACGAGGCGGTGGTCACCCAGGCCGCCGCGCACGGCGTGCACGTGCTGTGCGAGAAGCCGATCGCGATCGACCTCGGCGCGGCCGCTCGCATGGTGGCCGCGTGCGAGGCGGCCGGTGTGACCCTCGGGGTGTTGTTCCAGCGCCGGTTCTGGCCCGCGGCTCAGCGCATCCGCGCGGCGATCGACGACGGCACGCTCGGTGAGCCGATCCTCGGCCACGCCTCGGTCCTGCTGCACCGCGACACGTCGTACTACACGGCCGATGCATGGCGGGGCATGTGGGCGACCGACGGCGGTGGCGTGCTGATGACCCAGGCCGTGCACAACATCGACCTGCTGCAGTGGTTCCTCGGCGAGGCGGTCGAGGTGAGCGCGGCGCACGCGACCGTCAAGCACGGCGCGGCCATCGAGGTCGAGGACACCGCGGTCGCGACGCTGCGGTTCGCCTCGGGCGCGCTCGCGACCCTGTCCGCGTCGACCGCATTGACCCCCGGTCTGGGCACGCGGGTGCAGGTCACCGGGCGGACGGGCGCGACCGCGGGCCTGGCCGAGTACCCGGAGGGCAGCGAGGCCCGCATCGACGTGTGGGCCGTGCCCGGTGCGGAGGCCGTCACCTCGCCGTTCGGGCCCGGCCTGTCCGCGGACCGGCCGCTGGCGGAGATCAACGGCAGCCTCGCGCCGTTCCACGCGCTGCAGATCGCCGAATTCGCCGACGCGGTGCGGGACGGGCGCGACCCCGCCGTCACCGGACGCGAGGCCGCCAAGTCCCTCGCGATCCTCACCGCGCTGTACGCCTCGGCCCGCTCCGGCCGCCCGGAGCGGGTTCCGTCCCTGAACGAGGAGATCACCGTATGACGTCCGTCGGGCTCGCCCACCTCACGCTGCTGCGGCTCAGCCCACCCGAACTGGTCACCACCGCGGCGGAAGCCGGCTTCGACTTCGTCGGCGTCCGCGTGCGGGCGGCGACCGTGGGGGAGCGGCAGTACCCGATGGCGGCCGGGTCGCCGATGTCACGGGAAACCGTGCGCCGGCTTGACGACACCGGTCTGCGGGTGCGCGACATCGAGTTCCTGGCACTCGGCCCGGACACCCGGCCCGGCGACTGGGCGGCGACCCTGGAGGCCGGGGCCGCGCTCGGCGCGTCGACGATCAGCGTCACCGGCAGCGATCCCGACCGCGGCCGGCTCACCGACACGCTGGCGGCCCTGACCGAGGACGCGTTGGAGCTGGGCATCCGGCCCACGCTCGAACCGATCAGCTACCAGCCGGTGAGCACGGTCGCCGACGCCGCCGCGATCGCTTCTTCGGCCGGCGCGGCCCTGCTGCTCGACCCGCTGCACATCCAGCGCGGCGGCAGCACGATCGACGACGTGCGGGCGCTGGACCCGGATCTCGTGCCGGTGCTGCAACTGTGCGACGGCCCGCTGGCCGCGCCGGAACGGCTGGACCTGCCTGCCGAGCTGCCACTCGGGATGACGGCCGACGGGTCGGTGCTCCAGGTCGAGGCCCGTGTGCAGCGGCAGGTGCCCGGCGAAGGGGAGTTCCCGCTGGCCGCGCTCATCGCCGCGGCACCGGAGGGGACGCCGTTGAGCGTCGAGGTGCCGCGGGTGACCGAGCTGACCCCGCTGGAGTTCGCGAAGCGGAACCTCTCGGCGGTGCGGGCCCTGGTGAGCGCCCATGTCTGAAGTGCTCGTCCGGCACCGGGTGGCGTTGGTCGGCGCGGACATCGGCGGGTCGCTCTCGCCCGCGCTGCACGAACGCGAGGCCGCCGCGCTCGGCCTCGACTACACCTACGGCCTGCTCGACCTCGACGACCTCCCGCCGGGCTGGACGTTGCGCGACGCGGTGGGCCTGACCGGCTTCAACGTGACGCACCCGGTCAAGCAGGCGGTGATCCCGCAGCTCGACGACCTGTCCCCGGACGCCCGTGCGCTGGGCGCGGTCAACACGGTGACCATCGACGGCGGTCGGCTGACCGGGCACAACACCGACCACAGTGGATTCCTCGCCGGGCTCCGGCACGGGCTCCCGGATGCCGAACTGGGCCGGGTCGTCGTGGTGGGTGCCGGGGGAGCGGGCTCGGCCGTGGCCTACGCGCTGGCGAACGCGGGCGCGGCGGTGACGGTGGTCGATCCCGACGCGGCTCGCCGGGAGGCGCTGGTGGCCCGGCTCGGTGTTTCCGCTGCGGCGTCGGTGGTTCTGGCGGACGCCGACGGTGTCGTGAACGCGTCGCCGATCGGCATGACCGGGCATCCCGGGGTGCCGTTCGATCCCCGTCTGTTGGAACCGCGGCACTGGGTGGCCGACGTCGTGTACCGGCCGTTGGAGACCGAGCTGCTGGCCGCGGCGCGCGCGAGGGGCTGCCGGGTGCTCGACGGCGGCGCGATGCTCGTCGCGCAGGCCGCCCGGACGCTCGAGGTGCTCACCGGCGCCACTCCCGATCTCGACCGCATGCGAGGGCACCTGGACGTGCTCGTGGGAAGGACAACCGATGAGTGACGACTGGGACCACTCGGTCGACCTGCTGGTCCTCGGCACCGGCGCGGCCGGCCTTGGCGCGGCGGTCGTCGGCGCCGCGGAGGGGCTGTCGGTGCTGGCGCTGGAGAAGACCGAGTGGTTGGGCGGCACCACGGCGTACTCGGCGGGCACCTGCTGGATCCCCGGGCACCGGTACCAGTCCGATCCGGCCGCTGACCGGGCCGCCGCCAGCGGCTACCTCGACGCGCTGGTGGGCGATCGCGCGCCGCGCGAGCTGCGGGAGACGTATTTGGCGCAGGGGCCGGCGATGCTCGACTATCTCGAGCGGATCGGCGTCGGGTTCTGGCACTCGAAGACCGTCGTCGACTACCACCCGGAGATCCCCGGTTCCGGGGTCGGGCGGGCGCTGGAGCCGCGGACGTTCGACGGCCGCAAGCTCGGCAGGGCGCGGTTCGGGCGGGTGCGGCGCCCGGTGCCGGAGTTCGCGTTGTTCGGCGGGACGCTGATGGTGCGGCGGCCCGAGGTGAACCAGCTGCTGACGATCTTCGACGGCTCGGTGCGCGGGATGGCGGTCGCGCTGCGGCTCGGCGTGCGGTGGGCGTTCGACCGGCTGCGGTACCCGCGCGGCACGCGGCTGGCGATGGGCAACGCGCTGGTGGCGAACCTGTACCACCAGTTGCTGCGGCGCTCCGGTGACGTGTGGTTCACCGCGCGCACGAGCGAGCTGGTGACGGATTCGTCGGGCCGCGTGACCGGGGCGGTGGTGTCCCGGCGCGGCCGGACGGTGCGGGTCGAGGCGCGGCGCGGTGTTGTGCTGGCGGCGGGCGGGTTCTCGTCGAGCCCGGAGCTGCGTGCGCGGTACCTGCCGCAGCCGACAGCGCAGTTCACGCGGGCGGGCGAGGGCTCGACCGGCGACAGCATCTCGCTGGCCACCGCGGTGGGCGCCGCGCTTGGCGAACCGCGCGACGACAACGCGCTGTGGTTCCCGAGCTCGATCGGCCGCCGCCGGGACGGGTCGACCGCGGTGTTCCCGCACATCTGGGACCGCGCCAAGCCCGGCATCATCGCGGTCAACGCGGCCGGGCGGCGGTTCGTCGACGAATCCGTGTCCTACCACCGGTTCACACGCGCGATGTACGACTCGCACAAGTCCGTGCCGACGATCCCGGCGTGGCTGGTGGTCGACTCGCGGACGCTCGCGGCCTACGGGCTCGGGATGGTCTACCCGCACCTGCCGCGGGTGCTGCTGAAGCGGCACCTCGCATCGGGCTACCTGCACACCGGTTCGACGGTGCGGGAGCTGGCCGCGTCGATCGGGGTGGACCCGGCCGGACTGGAGGCCACGGTGGCCGGGTTCAACCGCTTCGCCCGCACGGGCGTCGACGAGGAGTTCGGCAAGGGCGAGAGCACGTTCGGCCACCAGTACGGCGACCCCGCCCACACCCCGAACGTCAACGTCGGCCCGATCGAGAAGGCCCCGTTCTACGCGATCGCCGTGGTGCCGACCCCACTGGCGACCGCACTGGGCCTGCGCACGGACGTCGATGCCCAGGTGCTCCGCGAGTCCGGTGAGCCGGTCGGCGGGCTGTACGCCTGCGGCAACGACGCCAACTCGATCATGGCCTCGGAATACCCGGGCGCCGGTTGCCAGGTCGGCGCCGGCCTGACGTTCGGCTACCTCGCCGCCCGCCACGCCGCCCACCCCTGACGCCTGCGGGTCCCACGTTGGTGGGCCCAGCACCGCGTACTCTGCGCACCATGATCAACGAGGATCGCGACATCGCGACGGACCTGGGCACGCTCCGGGTCCGCGTGCGCGGCTCCGGCGAGCCGGTCCTGATGTGGCCCAGCCTCCTGATGGACCACACGCTCTGGCAGGCGCAGGCCGACCACCTGGCACCCCGCTACACGACCGTCGCGCTCGACCCACCGGGGCACGGGGCGAGCAGCCCGCTCACCCGGACCTTCACGCTCGACGAGTGCGCCACCGCGGTCCTCGCGATCCTCGACGCGCTCGGGTTCGAGCGGACGCACTTCGTCGGCAACTCGTGGGGCGCGATGGTGGGGGCCACCTTCGCCGCGCGCCACCCGGACCGGGTGCTCACCAGCACTCTGATGAACGGCACCGCCTCCGCGGCCCCGGCCCGTCAGAAGGCCGAGTACGCGGTGCTCGTGGCGGCGGTGCGGGTCCTGCGCGGCATCCGCCCGCCGCTCACCCGGTCGGTGGTCAAGGCGTTCCTCGGGCCGACCTCGCTGCGCACCCGGCCGGAGGTCGTGGCCCGCGTCCTGGACCTGGCCCGCCGCAACGACCCGCGGTCCGTGAGGCACGCGGTGACGAGCGTCGTGTCCCGGCGGCCGGACCAGCGTGGGCTGCTCGCGTCGATCAGCACGCCCGTGCTGGTCATCGGCGGCCGGGAGGACGCGACCTTCCCGCCCGGTGAGGTGGAGGAGATGGCCGCCGCCATCCCGGGCGCCGAACTGGTCGTCATCGAGGACGCGGCCCACCTCGTCGCCGCCGAGGTGCCGGACACCGTCAACAAGCTGCTGGACGACTTCCTCAGCCGAACGTGAGCCGCCACCGCTGCGGCGGCTGCCGCGGCCGGCGACTCAACCCTTCTTCCCGAAGAGCCGTGCGAGTTGCTCCGCGTAGTGGTCCGCCACCGCGGACCCCTCGCGCCCGAACAGAGCCGGGGCGAGCTGCGGTTACACCGCCAGCGCGTTCGCCGCCGGTACAGCCCTTCCTTGCTGTCGTAGTAGTAGGCGATGAGCTGCTGGTTCACCCCGGCCCGCCGGTGATCGCCGAGACTCGCGCGCCGGCGAAACCGTGCGGAGAACTCGGCCACGGCGGCGTCGAGGATCCGGGTCTTCGTGCGTTCGGCGTCCTGTTGCAGACGGCGACCACCTACACGCCGACGTTCGCGGTCACGTTTCCGATCGGCGGCCCGCTCTGATTCCTCAGCCGAACGTCATCCGCAACCGCTGGGCGCGTTCCGAAGGCGTCTGGCGCGGACAGCTGACGCACTTGGGCGCGCTGCCGGTCCGGTAGATCAGGCAGCACGACGCCCGCCGCACCACCGGGGTGCCGCCGACCTCCACGAAGCGGGGCCGGGGGAGGTGGTCGCCCACCGCGGCGACCACCGCGTAGGCCAGCGACACCCCGCGTGCGACGTCCCCAGCCGCCTTCCCCGCCCACAGCAGGACGTTCGCGATCGAGTCCGTCGCGATCGCGCACAACGCGCGGCTTCCGGCGCCGCTGACCTCGGCCACAGCGGCGATCCCGGCGTCCAGCGACCCGGCCAGCGCCTTGCCGATTTCGTCCACATCGGACCCCAGCGGGCGCGACGAGCGGGCGTCCAGCACCCGGCCGTCGGGCACCACGTCCAGCGTCACCGCCTCCAGCGCCGGGTCCATCGCGCGCCCGGTCGCCACCAGCGGGTCCAGCGCGGGCGTCACCAGCACCGCCGACACCGAGTACCACCAGATCGTCCCCAGCACGACCGGCCCGGCCTCGCCGTACAGCCCGGCGGCCAGGCGCAGCTGCGCGGACAGCCAGTCCCGGTCGGTGATCGCGGTCGCCGGCACGGCTGTCATGCGGTCCTCCGGTACTCCGACAACGAAAACGCGAGCGTCACCGCGGCCGGCCCGGCCACACCGTCGAGCGCGGCGAGGCGCTCCGGGTGGTGCCCGGTGGGCCCCATCCGCACGGCGTTGCGGACGTCCTCCGGTTCCAGCGTCACCCGGTCCCGCAGCGACCGGCGCGACACCAGTTCGAAATGCTCCGACAACGCGGCGTCGAGACGTTCTTCCTTCCGCGGATCCACGTCGAGAACCGGCGCCACCGCCGCGAGTTCGGCCAGGTGCCCCCGTTCGGGCGACACGACGAGCAAAGTCCCGCCGGGCCGCAGCACCCGCCGGAACTCGGCGGCGTTGCGCGGCGCGAACACGTTCAGCACCACCGCGGCCGTCTCCGCCGCGACCGGCCACGGCTCCCACAGGTTCCACACCGCCGCGCCCAGACGGGCGTGCGCCTTCGCGGCGCGGCGCAGGGCGACCGCCGAAACGTCCAGCGCGAGCCCGGCCGCGTCCGGCAGCCGGTCGAGCACGCCGGCGAGGTAGTAACCCGTCCCGGCGCCCGCGTCGACCACCAGGCCGTCACCGCCGGTGCCCGCGGCGACCTGCGCCAACAGATCCCGCAACCCGCCGTAGTGTCCCGCGCCCAGGAACGCCACCCGCGCGGCGACCATCTCCGCGGTGTCGGCCGTGCCCGCGGGGATGCCGGCGTGCAACAGGTTCACGTAGCCCTGTTTCGCCAGGTCGAACGAGTGCCGCGACGGGCACCGCAGCGACCGCCCGTCGAGGGCGAAGGCGGACGCGCACAGTGGGCACCGCAACGCCGCGACGACGGCGCCGGGCAGCGTGGCGGGCCTGGTCATGCCCACATCTCATCACACCGGCGGGCTCACCCACCGTCACCGGTGACCGCTGGTATTCGACGCCGACGTTTCGTGACCGGACATATCAGCCCCGGTGGCGCGAAACGTGCTCGTAACAAGAGCGGCGGCACAGTTCACCCGCGGGAAACGTGCGAAGTGCCGTCGTGAAACACGGGAATCGAAAACTCCCCGTCAATATCTCGTGTACGGGAGGACGATGTGCTGAACGCAGGAGACACCGCATGGGTGTTGGCCAGCGCCGCGCTGGTCATGCTCATGACACCAGGGTTGGCGTTCTTCTACGGCGGCATGGTCCGCGTGAAGAGCGTCCTGAACATGCTCATGATGAACTTCATCTGCCTGGCGATCGTCGCCGTGCTGTGGACCCTCTACGGGTTCACGATGTCGTTCGGCGACGACGCGTTCAGCGGGCTGCTGGGCAACTTCAGCCACGCGGGCATGGCGGACACCTGGGGTCAGCTGGTCGGTTTCGCCACCGCGGCGACCGACACGACGCCGGAGATCCCGTGGCCGGGCGGCGACGGCATCCCGATGCTCGTGTTCGCCATGTTCCAGCTGATGTTCGCCATCATCACCCCGGCGCTGATCTCCGGCGCCATCGCCGACCGCGCCAAGTTCTGGGGCTGGGCGCTGTTCGTCGTGGTGTGGGTGACGATCGTGTACTTCCCGGTGGCGCACTGGGTGTTCGCGTTCGACGGCTTCATGAGCCCGGACGCAGCCGGCGGCTGGATCGCCAACAAGCTCAAGGCACTGGACTTCGCCGGTGGCACCGCGGTCCACATCAACGCCGGTGCGGCGGGTCTCGCGCTGGCGCTGGTTCTCGGCAAGCGCCGCGGCTGGCCGCGCGAGACCGGCCGACCGCACAACGTGCCGTTCGTCCTGCTCGGCGCGGGCCTGCTGTGGTTCGGCTGGTACGGCTTCAACGCCGGTTCCGCGCTGAGCGCCGGTGATCTCGCCGGTGTCGCCTTCACCAACACGACCGTCGCCACCGCGGCCGCCGTCCTCGGCTGGCTGATCGTGGAGCAGCTGCGGTTCGGCAAGCCGACCACGCTCGGCGCCGCGTCCGGCGCGATCGCCGGTCTGGTCGCCATCACCCCGGCCGCCGGTTTCGTCACGCCGCTCGGCTCGATCGCGATCGGTGTCATCGCCGGCGCCGTCTGCGCGCTGGCCGTCAGCCTCAAGTACAAGCTGGGCTTCGACGACTCGCTCGACGTGGTCGGCGTGCACCTCGTCGGTGGTCTCGTCGGCACGCTGCTGATCGGTTTCTTCGGCACCACCAGCGTCAACTCGCTCGGCGCCGACGGCCTCTTCTACGGCGGCGGGTTCACGCAGCTGGGCAAGCAGGCCGCCGCGGCCGGCGCCGTGCTGGTGTACTCGTTCGTCCTGACCTTCATCATCGGCGGGATCATCAAGGTCGCCGGCGGTTTCCGGGTCAGCAAGGAGGACGAGGTCAGCGGCATCGACGAGGCGCAGCACGCGGAGAGCGCGTACGACTTCGTGGGCGGCAGCATCGGCGGCCACAGTGGATCGTCCCCCGCTCCGCTGCCGACCAAGGACGGGGCGGCCCTGGAAGGAAGCAAGGCATGAAGCTGATCACCGCCATCGTCAAGCCGTTCACGCTGGACGACATCCGCGCCGCGCTGGAGCAGCTGGGCACGCTCGGCATGACCGTCAGCGAGGTGCAGGGCTACGGCAGGCAGAAGGGCCACACCGAGGTCTACCGCGGCGCCGAGTACGCCGTCGACTTCGTGGCCAAGCTGCGGGTCGAGGTGCTCACCGACGACGCCAACGTCGAGAAGGTCATCGAGGCCATCGTCAACGCCGCCCACACCGGCAAGATCGGCGACGGCAAGGTCTGGGTCACCCCGGTCGAGACCGTCGTTCGCGTCCGTACCGGCGAGCGCGGCACGGACGCGCTCTAGGGAAGCACCGGATGGTCGTCGGGGGGGAACTCGCCAAGGCGGCGAACCGGTTGCTGGAAGGCCGGCACGGCAGGCTCGGTGCGTCGGCACTGCGCGCCGCGCTGGTGGACCTGTACGAGTTCTGGCTCAGCAAGGCCGCCGCGGCGGCCGGCGTGGACACCGCCGAACCCGGTGTCGCGCTGGTCGCCGTCGGCGGCCTCGGCCGCCGCGAACTCGTGCCGTTCTCGGACCTGGACCTCGTCCTCGTCCACAACCAGCACCCCGGGATCGCCGGAATCGCCGATGCGCTGTGGTACCCGCTGTGGGACGCGCGCATCGGCCTCGACCACTCGGTCCGCACCCCGGGGGAGGCCCTCCAGGTCGCCTCGGAGGACCTGCGGACCGCGATGGGACTGCTCGACGCCCGGCACATCGCCGGGGACGCCGAGCTGACCGCCAGGCTCGCCACGGCGGCGCGCGACCAGTGGCGCCGCACCGCGCGCAAACGCCTGCCGGAACTGGCCGAATCGACCCGCAAGCGCTGGCAGCGCAGCGGGGAGATCGCCCAGTCCGCCGAACCCGACCTCAAGCACGGCCGGGGCGGCCTGCGTGACCTGGGGGTGCTGGAGGCGCTCGCCGTCGCCCAGCTCACCGACCGGCCGGGCGAGGAACTGCGCCAGGCCAGGGAACTGCTGCTGGACGTGCGCACCGAGATGCGCCGCGAACTGCGGCGCGACCGGGACGTGCTGTCCGGTGTGGACGCCGAGCTGGTGGCGGCCGAACTCGGGTTCGGCGACCGGTTCACGCTGGCGCGCAAGCTCTCCGGCGCCGGGCGCGCGGTCGGGTACGCCGTCGACGTCGCCTTGCGCGCCACGGCCGAGGTGCCACGCGGGCGCTTCTCGCGCCGGCCCAGCCGCATCCCGCTGGACGACGGCGTGGTGCTGCACGGCAACGAGGTCGCGCTGGCCAGGGACGCCGTTCCGGCCAAGGATCCCGCGCTGCTGCTGCGCGTCGCGGCCGCCTCCGCCCGCACCCGCACGCCGATTTCCCACGGCACCCTGCGCACGCTCGCCGATTCGGCGCCGGAACTGCGCACGCCGTGGCCGCCCGACGCGCGGGACTCGCTCACCGAACTGCTCGGCGCGGGCGAGGGCCTGATCGACGCCGTCGAGGCGCTGGACCGCACCGGCCTGTGGGCGCGGTTGTTCCCGGAGTGGGGCGCGGTGCGCGACCTGCCGCCACGGGAGCCGGTGCACGAGTGGACCGTCGACCGGCACCTCGTGCAGACCGCGGTCGAGGCCGCGAAGCTCACCACCACGGTGTCCCGGCCGGACCTGCTGCTGCTGGCCGCGCTCCTGCACGACATCGGCAAGGGCCGCGAGGCCGACCACTCCGAGCTGGGCGCCGCGATCTCGCTGCAGGTCGCCCGACGCATCGGGCTGCCCGACTCCGATGCCGCGCTCGTTTCGGCCGCGGTGCGCCACCACCTGCTGCTGGTGCACACCGCGACCCGGCGCGACATCGAGGAGCCGAGCACCGTCGCGCGGGTGGCCAAGACCGTCGACAACGACGTGGTCCTGCTGGAACTGCTGCACGCGCTGACCCAGGCCGATTCGCTGGCCACCGGGCCCGGCATGTGGACCGACTGGAAGGCCGGGCTGGTCGCCAACCTGGTCAACCGGTGCAGGCAAGTCGTGCAGGGCAAGGGGTTCAGCCCGCCGGAGCCGCTCGACGCGCGCCGGCGCGAGCTGGTCGCCGCGGCGGTGGCGGCCGGCCGCAGCGAAGTGCTGATCACGCACGACGGCAAGATGGCCACGGTGGTGGTCGCCGCGCCCGCGCGCACCGACCTGCTGGCGCCAGCGGCCGGGGTGCTCGCGCTGCACTCGCTGGAGGTGCACACCGCGGTGCTGCGCGGCCACGACGGTGGACGGGCCGGGATCTTCACCGCGTCCCCGAAGTTCGGTTCGCTGCCCGATCCGGCGCTGCTGCGCGAGCAGTTCGCGCGGGCGGTCGCAGGCGGGCTCGCGCTGGAGGCGAAGCTCGCGGCGAAGGAACGGGACTACCAGCCGACTCGGGTGTCGGCCAAGCCGAAGGTGCTGTGGTTCGACGACGAGACCAGCGGCCCGAACACGGTCGTGCTGGAACTGCGGGCCACCGACCGGATCGGCCTGCTGTACCGGGTCGCCGGCGCGCTGCAGTCGTGCGGCGCGGAGGTGAAGTGGGCCAAGGTCGCCACGCTCGGCGCGGCTGTCGTGGACTCCTTCGCCGTCTCCCCGCGCGGCGGGAAGCTGGACCCGGCGTGGCGGCAGCGGGTCGAACAGGCGGTGCTCGCCGCGGCGGCGTGATCCGCTCCGGGGTGTCGCCACGGTTTTCTTGATCGGGGGTGGCAGGATGTCGCTCGTGCCAGAGTCGACGATCCTGCCGCTCACGGTCGCCGCCGCGCACCTGGAGGCCTGCGCCGCGGAGCTGGACCAGGCGCCGGAAACCGATCTCGGGGAGATCGTCGCCGCCCTCAAACACCTCGTCGCCGGGCAGCGTCACCTCTCCGGCGCGCTCACCGGGCTCGCCGAACGGCTCGGCGAAGCGCGGTTCGGCGCGCTGGCCGCGATGCCGTCGGCCGAGATGGCCGCCCTCGTGGAGATACTCCAGGCAGCCGGAGCGGCGTTCGGCTATTCGGCCGACGCGCTCGGCGAGAGCGAGCCGCTGGCCGCGTTCATCGCCGCCAACGCCGGCGAGAGCACCCGCTTGTAGCAGTTGCACGACCAGCTGATCGTGGTGGACACGATGCACTGGCCTACAGGACCGCACCGACGCCCACCAGCGCGTCGCGAACGCCAAGGCGGCCGCGAACAAGGCCGCGGAGGCGAAGCGCCGCGCGGAAGGCCACGTCGAAGGCGAAGTCGGCGCCCAGGACGCAGCGCGGAAATCTTTTTGCCCGAACCCGCGTCACACACCCGCGCGACCCGGGTCACACCTCTGCGCGCACGCGGTTCCTGAGTAGATCTACCTACCGCTACTTGGGGGTCTTCACGCTGCCCCGGGCCTCGCGGAACCGGCAGTCTTGGGACATCACGCCACGGATGTCCGGAGGGACTCGCTGGTACTGGGGGTACGGCGAGCACCGGGGGACCGGCGGCCGCGGCGTGCGTGTGCGGGTGGCCCGGCGAGGGGGCGGGCCACCCGCACTTTCCCTTGCGCGGTTGGATGTCGCGCATGCTGCATCTGCTGATCGCGCGCAACCTGAGGAGCGGGGCGCACACCACGATCGACGTCGGCCGTTGGCTGGTGAGCGCCGCGTGAACACGGACGTGACGCAGAACCTGTTCGCCTTCCAGCTCAACGGCCTGGACGAACCGGTGGTCGCGAGCGCCCCCACCGTGGCGGACGACGCCCTGCGGCAGGCGTGGGCCCAGGTGCGCGCTGAACGCCAGGTCCAGCCCGGGGACGTCGCCGCCGTCTACAGCGAGTGGGAGCCCTCCGCCGAGGACCTCGGGTTCGTGGCCCTGATGTTCCCCGGCATCCGGCAGACCTACAGCTTCGACCGGCCGGGCCCGGACGGCTGGGCGGCCGCGTTCGCCGAGGCCGAGCGCGTGCTGGCGGAGCAGGCCGCGCCCGAGCCGGAGCTGCTGCCGGTGCTGTGGAGCGCGTCGTCGCCGCGCGCCGAGGTGCTCGGCGCGGTCCCGCACCACCCGCTGGTGCCCGGACGGCTGTCCGTCGCCCTCGCCCACGTCGGCCCCACGCCACGCGGCACCGTCGGCATGCACCACGTCACCACGCACGGCTACCAGGAGATGGGCTCGCCGCCGTTCGCCGAGCTGATGGCCGAGGCCGGCGCCAACCTCAAGCGCGGCCTGCGCGTCACCGGCCACCGCGGCGAGCACGGCGACCTGCTGCACCTGACCCGGGAGGACTGGCTGGCCGGTTCGGCGCTGGCGCTGGACGACTTCGGCGCGCAGATGTCCCGCAACCTCGGTTCAGAGCGGCTGGTGGTCGGCC
The DNA here is from genome assembly GCF_000473265.1 of Amycolatopsis thermoflava N1165. Lineage (NCBI taxonomy): Bacteria > Bacillati > Actinomycetota > Actinomycetes > Pseudonocardiales > Pseudonocardiaceae > Amycolatopsis > Amycolatopsis thermoflava. The sequence goes on along the minus strand of NZ_KI421511.1, from coordinate 4,041,265 downwards.
TGCCCTGCCCGGACGAGCTCTTCGTGGCGGCCGCGGACTCGGGCTGGGCCGAGGTGATCCACGAGCAGGTGCTGGGCTCCGAGTACGACACGACCGAGCTGGTCCCGTGCGTGGTGCTGCTGGAACCCGGCGGGATGCGCCTGCTCGCCGAACGGCAGGCCTGACAGGTCACCCGCCACGAGCGGCTACCCTGGTGGGACGCCGCAGGCGGACAACCACGACCAGCTGGAGCGTGCACACCCGTGTTCGACACCCTCTCCGACCGGCTCACTTCGGTCCTGCAGAACCTGCGGGGCAAGGGGAAGCTGACCGACGCCGACATCGACGCCACCGCGCGCGAGATCCGCATCGCGCTGCTGGAGGCCGACGTCGCGCTGCCCGTCGTCCGGGAGTTCATCGCGCACGTCAAGGAACGCGCGAAGGGCGCCGAGGTCTCCGAGGCCCTCAACCCGGCGCAGCAGGTCATCAAGATCGTCAACGAGGAGCTCATCGGCATCCTCGGTGGCGAGACCCGCAGGCTGAGCCTGGCCAAGAACCCGCCGACGGTGATCATGCTCGCCGGTCTGCAGGGTTCCGGTAAGACGACGCTGGCCGGCAAGCTCGCGCTGTTCCTCAAGAAGCAGGGTCACGCGCCGCTGCTGGTCGCCTGTGACCTCCAGCGCCCCAACGCGGTCACGCAGCTGCAGGTCGTCGGTGAGCGCGCCGGGGTGCAGACGTTCGCGCCCGAGCCGGGCAACGGCGTCGGCGACCCGGTGGACGTCGCCCGCCGTGGCATCGACGAGGCCAAGCACGCGCAGCACGACATCGTGATCGTCGACACCGCCGGACGGCTGGGCGTCGACGAGGAGCTGATGAAGCAGGCCGCGGACATCCGCGACGCCGTGCAGCCGGACGAGATCCTGTTCGTCGTCGACGCGATGATCGGTCAGGACGCGGTCACCACGGCCGAGGCGTTCCGCGACGGCGTCGGTTTCACCGGTGTGGTGCTGACCAAGCTCGACGGTGACGCCCGCGGTGGTGCGGCGCTGTCCGTCCGGCAGGTCACCGGCCAGCCGATCCTGTTCGCCTCCAACGGTGAGAAGCTCGAGGACTTCGACACCTTCCACCCGGACCGGATGGCCAGCCGGATCCTCGGCATGGGCGACCTGCTCACCCTGATCGAGCAGGCGGAGCAGGCCTTCGACCAGGAGCAGGCCGAGAAGGCCGCGGCGAAGCTGGGCACCGGCCAGCTCACGCTGGAGGACTTCCTGGAGCAGATGCTCGCGGTCCGCAAGATGGGCCCGATCGGCAACCTGCTCGGCATGCTGCCCGGCGCGGGGCAGATGAAGGACCAGCTCGCGCAGGTCGACGACAAGCACCTGGACCGCCTGCAGGCGATCATCCGCGGCATGACCCCGGCCGAGCGGGCCGACCCGAAGATGATCAACGGTTCGCGTCGTCAGCGCATCGCGCAGGGTTCGGGCGTGACGGTCCGCGAGGTCAACGACCTGGTGAACCGGTTTTTCGAGGCCCGCAAGATGATGCAGCAGATGGCGGGCCGCTTCGGCTTCGGCGGTGGCAGCGCGACCAAGCGCAAGAAGGGCAAGAAGGGGAAGAAGGGCAAGGGCCCAACGCAGCCCAAGGTGCGCGGCGGGTTCCCCGGCGGCATGCCGATGCTCCCGCCCGGTGGCGCCGGCGGCGGGATGCCCGACCTGTCGCAGCTGGGCGGCGGCATGAACGACGTGCCCGGCTTCGACCCGTCCAAGTTCAAGCTGCCGAAGAACAAGTAGATGCACCTGCGCGGGGTGGTGCTGCCCGACGGTGAGCAGCGCGACGTCTGGATCAGCGACGGCCGGGTCACGTTCGCCCCGGTCGAGGGCGCGCGGACCGTGGTGGCCGACGGTTTCCTGGTGCCGGGGCTGGTGGACGCCCACTGCCACCCGGCGATCGGCCCGGGCGGGCCGACCGCCCTCGACGGCGCGGTGGTCAACGCGCTCGCCGACCGGGACGCGGGGACGCTGCTGATCCGCGACTGCGGCCAGCCGATCGACACCCGGCCCTTGCAGGAGCGCGCCGATCTGCCGCGGATCATCCGGTCCGGGCGGCACCTCGCGCTGCCCAAGCGCTACATCCCCGGGCTGGGCGTCGACCTGTCGCACCCCGACGAGCTGCCCGCGGCGGTCGCCGAGCAGGCGGCGGACGGTGACGGTTGGGTCAAGCTGGTGGGTGACTGGATCGACCGGTCGGTGGGCGATCTGGCGCCGCTGTGGCCGGACGACGTGCTCGCCGAGGCGATCAAGGTCGCCCACGAGGCCGGAGCGCGCGTGACGGCGCACGTCTTCGGTGAGGACGCGCTGCCGGGTCTGATCAACGCGGGTATCGACTGCCTGGAGCACGGCACCGGCCTGGACCCGTCGTTGCTGGCCGAGATGGCCCGCCGGGGGACGGCGTTGGTGCCGACGCTGATCAACATCGAGAACTTCCCGGGAATCGCGGACTCGGCCGGCAAGTACCCGGTGTACGCCGCCCACATGCGGGCGCTGCACGCCAGGGTCGGTGAGCTGGTCGGAAACGCGCTGGACGCCGGCGTGGCGGTCTACGCAGGCAGCGACGCGGGCGGCATGATCGCCCATGGACGGCTCGTGGACGAGCTGGAAGCGCTGCACCGCGCGGGGATGACCGCGGAGGAGGCGCTGGCCGCAGGCTCCTGGGCGGCCCGGGAGTGGCTCGGGCACCCCGGCATCACCGAAGGCGCCCCCGCGGACTTGCTGATCTACGACACCGACCCCCGCGAGGACCTGTCCGTCCTACGCAGCCCAAAACACATAATCCTGCGCGGCGCGATCATCCGCTGACGGTTCGCGCCTCCAGGGTGGGTGGACTGCATACGCCTGGTTCGCGCTGCGTCGCTGTCCCACTGCCCGGCGATGCCGGCCGCCCGGCCGCCGGGCGCACTGCTGTGCTGGCCGCCCGGCCGCCGGGCGCACTGCTGTGCTGGCCGCCCGGCCGCCGGCCGCGCTGCTGTGCTGGCCGCCCGGCCGCCGGCCACCTCGCGGCCATGCCGCCCCTGCTCGCCCTGCGATCCCGCTGCCCTGCCGCACTTGCTGGCCCCGCCACCTTCTGCGAGTGCTCTGGCCGCTGGCCGCCGGCTGCTGTAGTTCTGCCGCGCTGCTGCCGCGCTGCTGTCGCCTGGCCGAGCGGCAGCCCAGCCGCGCCCGCCGCCCCACGGCCAGCCCGGACCCACCGCCGCGGCACTCGCCCCTTACAGCCGGGTCCCCGACCGCTGGCCGCTCCGTCGCACTACCGCCGACGGGCCGCTTCGACGCGCTACCGCCCAGCCGCGGAGCACCACTGCCGTGCCGCCGAGCCCCACTGCCCTGCACGCCGCTCCTGCCAACCTGCCACCCCGCCCGCCTTGCCGCGCCCCCGCACCGCCGCGCTCCGCGCCGCTGCGCCCGCGCCGCCTGCCGCTCCGCCGCGCCGCTCCACCGTCCCGCCGCACCGGGCCCGCGCCGCCTGCGGCACCGCCGCGCCGCCTGCGGCACCGCCGCGCCGCTTCCAAGTCCTGTGGCACTTCGGCCCAGCCCGAGACCCACCGCCGCGACCGTCCCCACCCCACCGCAACCCACCCCCACATCCCCCTCCTCCGCTGACGGCCGAATTGCCGCTACCGTCGCGATCGATCCTTGATCAAGATGTCCGAGTGAAGATCATCAAGTCGCTGGGGCTGCTCTACGCGGTCCCACTGGCCCTGCTCGTCGTCGGCGTCGTCGGCGGGCTCGTCCTGGGGGAGGGCCTCTTCCTGGCGGCCTTCGCGGTGGGCGCGGCGGCCACGCTCGCCGCGGTCTTCGCGCTGGTCGTCGCCCGGATGAACGGGCGTGCGCCCGCCGACTGGAAGCGGGTCGCGGCCGCGACGGTCGTGCTGGTCGTCGCCGGTCTGCTCCCGCTGCGCACGGAGCTGTTCGGCGGCCCGGACCTGCTGACCGCCGAGGGCCTGGAGACCGGCGTCGAGGAGCTGCGCAGCGTCGCGACCACCTACGACGCGATCTACATCGAGCGCGACTTCATCCGCGGCCAGCGCGGCGACCGCGCGGTGATCTACCGCGACGGCGACCTCTCGCCGACCCCGGACGACACGGCAGGGCCGGATCCCGATTACGCGTTCGCACTGGACGAGATCGACTTTGCCGCGGTCCCTGGTCTGATCGACCTCGCGCGCCAGCGGTTCCCGGACGCCACGGACGTGCTGCGCGTCGAGGTGACCCGGCCGCGTGGGGGAGACCCGGTCGAAATCACGGTGCACGTCGGGCGGTCCGGCGCCGAGCGCCGCGGCCAGCTCGTCGCCGACGCCGGCGGCAACCCCCGCTAGTGCCGCACTTCGTCCCCGACATCAGCCACGACGCGGCGATGAAGATCATCCGCGGACTGGGACTGGTGTACGCCGTGCCGGTCGCGCTGCTCGTCGCGGGCGCGGCCGGCTGGCTGGGGTACGGCGAGGGCGCCTACCTCGCGGCGTTCGTCGCCGGCGCCGTCCTCACCCCAGCCGTCCTCGTCCGGCGACGGCGGCCACGCGCACTGCCCACCGCGCTCGCCACGGTGGTGCTGGTCGCCGTCGGCCTGCTGCCGGTGTGGATCCGGTGACACCGCTCACGCCCCGGGGTCGATTGATCGCGCCGAGCCACATAGCCTGAACTCCATGAGCGCGTCGAGGGTGGGCCAGGGCGTCGGCGAGGACGTGCGGAACCGGCCGGTCTTCGGCGCCCACTGGGGGTTCGTCGCGTTCTTCGCCGGTCTCGGCGGCTACCACCTGGTGACCGTCGTGATGACGGCGCTGCGTTCCGGGCACGCCAGCGTCGACCCCCTGGAACTGCTCGATGTCGGCCCGGTGCTGCTGCTCGCCTTCGTGCCCAGCCTCCTGCTCGGCCTGGCCCCGCTGGTCGCGTCGCGGCGCTGGGGGAGCGGGCCGCGGCGCGACTTCGGCTGGATGCCGACGCTGCGCGACGTCAAGGTGGGCCTGGCCTGCGGTGCGCTCGCCCTGCTCGCCGGGTACCTGGTGAACCTGGTGCTGCTGGGTATCTACGGCACCGACCGTGTCTCCGACAGCCCGCTCACCGACCTCGCCGAGGACGGCGGGCGGGACGAGTTCGTCTGGCTCGCGCTGGCCGCCCTCGTCGTCGTGGTCGCCACCCCGATGGCCGAGGAGCTGCTGATGCGCGGCTCCCTGTGGGGAGCGCTCGAGCACCACCGCGTCCCGCAGTGGGTGATCCTCGTGCTCACCGCGGTCGTCTTCGCCTACCTGCACGGCGAGCCGACCCGCACGCTGGCGCTGCTCGCGCAGGGGCTGGTGATCGGCGCGGCCCGGTGGCGCACCGGCCGGGTGGGAGCGAGTTTCGTCGCGCACGCGGCGAACAACCTCGCCCCCGCGTTGCTGCTGTTCACCGGGTCCTGAGCGGAACGACCATGGCGACTAGGCTCGGTAGGTGCTGGGCGAGGATCAGAGGGAGGCGCGCCGTGACGGCACATCCGGGCGAGCTCGATCCGCCTGATCTGCCGGCCACCGCGGAGCCCGCGCCGTCGCACCGCTGGGGGTTCGGCGCCTTCCTGGTCGTGGAGGCCGTCCTGCTGGCCTCCGCCGCGTTCGTCAGCGTCCTGCTCGGCCCGGCGCCGCCCGGTCAGCCGCTGCCGGCGCGGGACGTGCTGATCGGCACGATGGCCCCGACCGTCCTCGCCGCGCTGGTCGCCATCCTGATCACCAAGGTGCGCGGCAACGGCCCGCTGGCCGACCTGCGGTTGTCCTGGCGCTGGGACGACGTGAAGCTCGGCCTCAAACTCGGCTCGTTCGGGCTCGTCCTGACCACCGTGAGCGCGTTCATCTGGACCCAGGCGGTGGGCGAGGCCAACGCCGGGTCGGCGATCAGTGCCCTGGTCGAGGAACAGCCGATGTCGGTGAGCGCCGCGATCGTGATGTTCGCCTACCTGTGGCTGCTCGGGCCGATCTGCGAGGAGGTCATCTACCGCGGCCTGCTGTGGGGTGCGGTCGAGCGGCTGCACTGGGGCCAGGAGAAGTGGGCGCGGCTGGCGGCGTTCCTGCTGTCCACCGCGGTGTTCGCGGCCAGCCACCTGGAGCCGCTGCGCACCACGCTGCTGCTGGTGATCGCCATCCCGATCGGCCTGGCCCGGCTGTTCACCGGCCGCCTGCTCGGCAGCATCGTGGCCCACCAGATGAACAACTTCCTGCCCGCCGTGGCGATGCTGCTCACGGCGCTGGGCGTCATGGCGATCTAGACGCCGCCTGCGGGCCACGCGAACGGGTCTGGCAGAATAGTCGCTTGCCTGCTGCGGCCGGGCCCTCTCACCGTGCCGTGGCGACCGAAAAGCTTCGGGTACTCGTCCGGTGTCCCCACACGGATCGTGACCCGACACCCGCGAGCACGCAGAGAACCAAGGAGTACCCACACACCGTGGCCGTCAAGATCAAGCTCCAGCGCCTCGGCAAGATCCGTGCGCCGTACTACCGCATCATCGTCGCCGACGCCCGCACCCGCCGGGACGGCAAGGCGATCGAGTCGATCGGCAAGTACCACCCGAAGTCCGAGCCGAGCTTCATCGAGGTCGACTCCGAGCGCGCCCAGTACTGGCTGGGTGTCGGCGCGCAGCCGACCGAGCCGGTGCAGCGCATCCTGGAGATCACCGGTGACTGGCAGAAGTTCAAGGGCCTGCCGGGCGCCGAGGGCACGCTGAAGACCGCCGCGCCGAAGCCGACCAAGGAGGAGCTGTTCAACGCGGCCCTCGCGGCTGCCGGTGAGGAGCCCGCCAACGAGGCCACCACCCCGAAGAAGAAGTCGGCCAAGAAGGCCGACGACGAGGCGGCGAAGGACGAGGCGTGAGCTTCCTCGCCGACTCCCTCGAACACCTGGTGCGGGGGATCGTGGACAACCCGGACGACGTCCGGGTCGACCTGATCACCACCCGCCGCGGTCGCACGCTCGAGGTCCACGTCCACCCGGACGACCTGGGCAAGGTCATCGGCCGAGGCGGCCGGACAGCGACCGCGCTGCGCACCGTCATGGGCGGCATCGGTGGCCGCGGCGTCCGCGTGGACGTCGTCGACACCGACCGCTGACCCATCCGTGGACGTCGTCGTCGGGCGGGTCGCCAAGGCCCACGGTGTGCGCGGTGAACTCGCCGTGGACATCCGGACCGACTCGCCCGAGGAACGCTTCCGCGACGGCGCGACGGTGACCGCGCGTTTCCGCGACGGCACCACGCGCCCGCTGACCGTCGCAGCCGCCCGCCCCCACAGCGGGCGGCTGCTGGTCACGTTCGAGCAGGTGGTGACGCGCGAGGCCGCCGAGGCCCTGCGCGGCGCCCTGCTCCTCGCCGACACCGCCGACCTCCCGCCGTCGGACGACCCGGACGAGTTCTACGACCACGAACTCGAGGGCCTGCGCGCCGAACTGAGCGACGGCGAGGTGATCGGCACTGTCACCGAGGTCGTGCACGCCCCGCACGGCGAGCTGCTCGCGCTCGACCGCGACGGGCGCACCGTCCTCGTGCCGTTCGTGCAGGCCATCGTCCCCGTGGTGGACGTCAAGGGCGGCCGCGTCGTGGTCGATCCGCCCGAGGGCCTGCTCGACGACGCCGGCTGACGGGCTGGTTACGCTCGCGCCGTGCGGATCGACGTCGTCACCATCTTCCCCGAGTACCTGGACCCGCTGCGGGCCGCGCTGCTGGGCCGCGCCATCGAGCGCGGGCTGATCGAGGTCGGGGTGCACGATCTGCGGGACTGGACCCACGACGTGCACCGCGCCGTCGACGACGCGCCCTACGGCGGTGGTCCCGGCATGGTCATGAAGCCCCAGGTCTGGGGCGACGCGCTGGACGCGGTGTGCGGGCCGGAGACCCGGCTGGTGGTGCCGACGCCGGCGGGCCGCCCGTTCACGCAGGAAATGGCGCACGAGTACGCCCGCGAGAAGCACCTGGTGTTCGCCTGCGGCCGCTACGAGGGCATCGACCAGCGCGTGATCGACGACGCCGCGCGCCGGATGCCGGTCGACGAGGTGTCCATCGGCGACTACGTGCTGGTCGGTGGCGAAGCGGCGGTCCTCGTCATGGTCGAGGCCACGGTGCGGCTGCTGCCCGGCGTGCTGGGCAACCCGGTGTCGGCCGAGCAGGACTCCTTCTCCGACGGCCTGCTCGAAGGCCCCAGCTACACGCGCCCCGAGGTGTGGCGCGACCTGTCCGTGCCCGAGGTGCTGCGGTCGGGCAACCACGCGCTGATCGACCGCTGGCGGCGCGACCAGGCCCTCGAACGGACCCTCCTGCGCCGCCCCGATCTCCTCGACCGGTTGCCGGAAGGTACGCTGGACCAGCGCGATCTCGCCGTGCTCGACCGTGTCCGGTCCGAGCAGCGGCAGGCCGGGTGATCCGGCCGGGGACGCGTCTGCAATACTTGACAGGTTGGCCGTGCCAATGGTGCGTGCCTGCCACAAGCCCCCGGGTCGCCTGCCGTGAGTGAGCGTGCGCGTGCTCGGATGACTGCCAGACAGACGAAGGACGAGGACGGACTCCCGATGAACACCCTGGACGCCCTGGACGCTCAGTCGCTGCGTTCCGACATCCCGAACTTCCGCCCGGGTGACACGCTGAAGGTGCACGTTCGCGTCATCGAGGGAAACCGTGAGCGTGTTCAGGTTTTCCAGGGCGTCGTGATCCGCCGCCAGGGTGGCGGTATTCGCGAAACCTTCACCGTGCGCAAGGTTTCGTTCGGTGTCGGCGTGGAGCGCACTTTCCCGGTGCACAGCCCGAACATCGCGAAGATCGAGGTGCACAAGCGCGGTGACGTGCGTCGCGCCAAGCTGTACTACCTGCGTGAGCTGCGCGGCAAGGCCGCCAAGATCAAGGAGCGCCGCGAGGCCCCGACCGCGTCCTGAGGGATCGGACGTTCTCCGATAGCCTGGCGAAGTGGTCGAACCTGTGCCCTCCAGCGCCGCTGAGGACGAGCCCGAACGCCCGGATCCGGACGAGAGTGCCGATGCCGGCGCAAATGGGAAACGGCGTCGCCGTAAACCCAAGAAACAGCGCTCGTTCTGGGTCGAACTTCCGATTCTGATCGTCGTCGCGCTGGCGCTGGCATTCGTGTTCCAGCAATTCCTGGCGCGGGTCTACACGATTCCTTCGGGGTCGATGGAGACCACGCTGCACGGATGCACCGGGTGCTACGGCGACAAGGTCCTCGTCGACAAGATCACCTACGACTTCACCGACCCTGAACCGGGTGACGTCGTGGTGTTCAAGGGGCCCGAGCCGTGGGTGGAGAACGAGGTCGCGACCGAGCGGTCGGGCAACGCGGTGGTGCGGTTCTTCCAGAACATCGGTTCGGTGTTCGGGCTGGCGCCGCCGGACGAGCGCGACTTCGTCAAGCGGATCATCGCGACCGGTGGCCAGACCGTCCAGTGCTGTGACGCCCAGAACCGGGTCGTCGTCGACGGCAAGGCCCTGGACGAGCCCTACATCCACTGGGAGAATCCAGACAACCAGCGGCAGGAGCCGTTCGACCCGGTGACGGTGCCGGACGGCTACGTCTGGGTGATGGGCGACAACCGCAACGACTCGTGCGACTCGCGCTGCCAGGGCGGCGGCGGGGTCCGCGGTGCCGTCCCGGTGGACAACATCATCGGCAAGGCACGCATCATCGTGTTGCCACCCAGCCGGTGGGGCGGGGTCAGCGACCACAATCCGCAGGCCGCCGCGCAGCCGGCCGCGCTCGGCATGAGCGCTCCGGCGTGGCAGGAAGGCGTTCCGCTCGGGTTCGGGGTCGTCGCCGCGTGGCCCGCGGTGTGGGGTGGACGGCGACTGGGCTCGAAGGTGCGCGAGGCGGTCGAGCGAAAGCGGTAACCAGGTTGGGTAGGTCTTCGGCGGTTCTGGCCTCCTTCCGCCCGCCCAGGGCGATCGTCCGGGGTGAGACGGCGTGGGGTCTGCAGTCGGCGCTCGACCGGCGTGGCCTCGGCCCGGTGGCCGGGGTCGACGAGGCGGGCCGCGGGGCCTGCGCGGGTCCGCTGGTGGTCGCGTCGTGCGTGCTCCGGCCGGGGGACGCGGCCCGGCTGGCGGAGCTGAACGACTCGAAGCTGCTCACCGCGCTGGCCAGGGAGCGGGTCTACGAGCGGCTCCTGGTGCGCGCCCTGGACTATTCGATCGTCGTCATTTCACCCGAAGAGGTGGATCAGCTCGGCATCCATGTCACCAACATCGAGGGCATGCGCCGGGCGGTGGCGGGGTTGCGGGAGTGCCCCGGGTATGTGCTGACGGACGGTTTCAAGGTGCCGGGTCTGCCGGCGCCGAGCGTGCCGGTGATCAAGGGGGACCGGGCGGTCGCGTGCGTGGCGGCCGCGTCGGTGCTGGCCAAGGTGACGCGGGACCGGATCATGGCCGAGACGCACCTGGAGTACCCGATGTACGGATTCGATGTGCACAAGGGGTACACGACCGCGGACCACGGCGCGGCGCTCGTCGAACACGGGCCGTGTGAGGTACACCGGTGGTCGTACACCAATGTGGCAGCGGCGGCCGCCGCCCACGGTCTGCGACCGCCGCGGAAGGTCATGCTCACCGCTGCTGCATTGGGGCAGTCCGATGCTCCGGTGCGTGCTCTGGAGGGCACCGTGGTTCAGAATGGGAGTTCCGCCGCCGGAGACCGGTCGAACTCGCGAGGAGGGGCGCGGATTTCATGAGCGCAGAGGATCTCGAAAAGTACGAGACCGAGATGGAGCTGTCGCTGTACCGCGAGTACCGCGACATCGTCAGCCAGTTCTCGTACGTGGTGGAGACCGAGCGGCGGTTCTACCTGGCCAACGCGGTGGACGTGCAGGTCAGGGACAGCGGGGGAGACGTCTACTTCGAGGTCCGCATGTCCGACGCGTGGGTGTGGGACATGTACCGCCCGGCCCGGTTCGTCAAGAACGTCCGCGTGATCACGTTCAAGGACGTGAACGTGGAGGAGTTGGAGAAGCCGGAGCTGAGACTGCCCGAAGAGGGCCCGTTCTCCAGCTGACACCCCAAGCTCGACGAGGGACGTCCCCCAGCGGGACGTCCCTCTCTTTTTTGGCCGCCGCACCTCACCGGCCGTCCGCCCCCGGCGCTATCCACGGGCCGTCCGCCCCAGGCACTACCCACCGGCCGGCTGCCTCCCCGGCGCCACCCGTCGGCCGTCTGTCCCCTGGCGCACCCCACTAGCCGTCCGCCCCCGGCGCTACCCATGCCCGTCTGCCCCAGGCGCCCCCACCGTGCGTCCCTGGCGCCACCTACCGGCCGTCCCCCGGCGCCACCCATGGCCCATCTGCCCCCGGCGCCACCCATGGCCCATCTGCCCCCGGCGCCACCTATGGCTCGTCTGCCCTCGGCGCCACCCGTCGGCCGTCTGTCTTCCCGGCGCTACCGATCGGCGGTCTGCCCCCTGGCGCGCCCCACCAGCTGTCCGCCGCGGCGCTACCCATGGCCCGTCTGCCCTCGGCGCCATCCATGGCCGTCTGCCCCAGGCGCCCCCATCGGCCGTCTGTCTCCTCGGCGCCACCCGTCGGCCGTCCGCCCCTGGCGCTACCCATCGGCCGTCCGCCCCTGGCGCACCCCACCAGCCGTCCGCCCCCGGCGCTACCCACCAGCCGGCTGCCTCCCCGACGCTGTCCATCGCCCGTCTGCCCCAGGCGCCACCCATGGCCCGTCTGCCCCGGCGCTACCCACCGGCCGTCTGCCCCCCCGGCGCTACCCATCGGCCGTCTGCCCCCGGCGCTACCCACCGGCGGTCTGCCCCCTGGCGCGCCCCATCGGCCGTCCGCCCCCGGCGCCACTCACATCTCGCCTCTGCACGGCGCGGCCCCGCTTCCCCCGTTGACCTGGCTTACTGCGCCCTCCGCGGCTCCGGCCTCAATTCACTTCCGCCCCGGCCGTCCCCCTGCCGCCCGAATCCGGCCGTCAGCCCCACCGCGCCGTCCCCGCCCCTACCACCGGGGTCCGACATTTCCGCCCCACCGAGCCGCGACCCGCCGTGGTTTGTCCACAACACCCCACTTGTCCACAGGCCCGGCAACTCGCTCTGTCGGCGAAATCGCAGGTCATGGCACCGTCGAAGGCAGTGAACGACCACCGACCTTGGGGGACCAGCCATGACCACCGCGGCCAGACCCGCCCGCCACCTGACACTCGGCCGCCGGGGCGAGGACATCGCCGCGCGCCACCTGCAGAAGCTCGGCTTCGTCGTGCTGGCCAGGAACTGGCGCTGCCGCCAGGGCGAGCTCGACCTCATCGCCACCAACGGCCGCACCCTGGTCGTCTGCGAGGTCAAGACCCGCACCCGGGAGAGCTTCGGCGACCCCGCCGAGGCGGTCACCGAGGACAAGATCGCCCGCATCCGGCGCCTCGCCGGGCAGTGGCTCAGCATCCACCGCGTCGGCTGGTGCCGGGTCCGCTTCGACGTCATCGCGGTCTACGCGGACGGCGACGGCGAGCCCCGCGTCCGGCACATCCCGGGAGCATTCTGATGCCGCTCGGACGCGCCTGGTCGGTGGCCCTCGTCGGCCTCGACGGCCGCCTGGTCGAGGTCGAGGCCGACCTCGGCGGTGGTCTGCCCGGCATCAAGATGATCGGCCTGCCCGACGCCGGGCTGCGCGAAGCGAAGGACAGGGTCCGGTCGGCCATCCGCAACTCGGGCCAGCACTGGCCGGAGGACAAGCTCACCCTCGGCCTGTTCCCGGCGAACCTGCCCAAGCTCGGTTCGGCCTACGACCTCGCGATCGCGGTGGCCATCCTCGCGTCGGCGGGCAAGGTCCCGGCCACCCGGTTGCTCGGCACGGTCCTGCTGGGTGAGCTGGCTCTCGACGGCCGAGTGCGCGAAGTCCGCGGTGTCCTGCCCGGTCTGCTCGCGGCCCGCAAGGAAGGGATCAAGCGCGCGATTGTGCCATCCGGGACGCTGTTCGAAGCTGCGCTGGTCGATGGCCTCGAGGTCTACGGCGCGGCCAGGCTGCGGGACGTCGTGGCGTGGCTGGAGGGCGAAAACGCTCTGGCCCGGCCGGAACCACCCACCGAGAGCGAGCCGCCCAAGGGGCTGGATCTGGCGGACGTGGTCGGCCAACCCGAGGCCCGTTGGGCGCTCGAAGTGGCGGCCGCGGGCGCGCACCACCTCCTCCTCACCGGTCCGCCGGGCGTGGGGAAGACCATGCTCGCCAAGCGGCTGCCCGGTCTTCTGCCGATGCTCTCGCCGGAGGAGTCGCTCGAGGTCACCGCCGTGCATTCGATCAACGGCAAACTGACGGCCAAGGCTCCGCTGATCAAAGTTCCGCCGTTCGTCGCGCCGCATTACTCGGTGTCCGAGGCCGCCCTCATCGGTGGCGGCGCGGGCATCGCCACACCCGGGCTGATCAGCCGCGCCCACCGTGGGGTCCTCTTCTTGGACGAAGCGGCGGAATTCGGGTCGCAGCGCCTGGACTCCCTGCGCACGGTGCTGGAGGAGGGCGAGGTCAGCATCGCCCGCGCCCGCGGTTCGGTCTGCTACCCGGCGCGCTTCCAGCTCGTGATGGCCACCAACCCGTGCCCGTGCGCGCCACCCCGCGAAACAGACTGCACGTGCTCACCGACCGAGCGCCGCCGCTACCTCAGCAGATTGTCCGGCCCGCTGCTCGACCGCGTCGACCTGCGCGTGCGGCTGCGCCCGATGACGGCGATGGGCCGCCACGAGAGCGGCGAGCCCGAGCCGACGGAGGTGGTCCGCAAACGCGTGCTGGCCGCCCGCGACCGCGCCGCCGCCCGCTGGAGCGAGCACGGCTGGAAGACCAACGCGGAGGTCCCCGGTCCGGCCCTGCACCGCGAGTTCGCCCTGCCACCCACGACGACAGCCCTGCTGAACCGAAGCCTGGAACGCGGCGCGGTGACCGCCCGAGGCGTCGACAGATGCCTCCGGATCGCCTGGACCCTCGCCGACCTCGACGACGCCGACGAACCCCAAGCCGACCACGTCGCCACCGCGCTGGAGTTCCGAGACCGGAGGGCCGCATGAGCCATCGACGCTCGCTCCGCCCCGGCACAGCGAAGGCGTGTGCTGTCATCCGTGCTTCCTCGCCGGCGCGGGGGCAGGGCCGCATGAGCTCCCGAACCTCGCCCCGCGCCACCTCATCGTCTGCCTCCGCGCATGTCGCAGTCCCTGTTCCCGCTCCGGCACCTGTGAAGGGCCGCACGTGCTCTCGAACCTCACCCCGCACCTTCTCGGCACTGGCACTCCACACGCGGAGGGCAGCATGACAACCTCCCCCGAGCCCGCCAGCGACAAGCTCGACGCGGAGCGCCTCGCCCGCTCCTACCTCGTCCGCGTCGCCGAGCCGCCGGCCCCCGCGGTGGTCGACTTCGTCGCCCAGCACGGGCCCGTCGCGGCAGCCGAGGCGATCCGCGCCGGTGACTGTCCCAACCGCGTGCGCGACGAAACCGAGGCCCGCCGCACCCACGACCACGCTCAGCGCGACCTCGACGAAGGCGCTCGCCTCGGTATGCGGCTGCTGATTCCGGAGGACGACGAGTGGCCGGGCTGGCCACTCCTGTCCCTCCAACTCGCCGCCAGTCGCGGTGTGCAGGGCGTCGCCCCACCGCTCGCGTTGTGGGTGCGCGGCCAGGTCCGCTTCGACGAGGCCACCGAGCAGGCCGTGGCGATCGTCGGCGCGCGAGCCGCGACCGGGTACGGCGAGCACGTCGCCGGGGACTTCGCCGCCGCACTGGCCGGCCAGGGCATCTCGGTCTTCTCCGGCGCCGCCTACGGCGTCGACGGCGCGGCGCACCGCGGAACCCTCTTCGTCGGCGGCACCACCGTCGCGCTGCTCGGCTGCGGTCTCGACGCCGGGTACCCCGCCGGGCACGTCGTCCTGCTCGACAAGATCGCCGAGCACGGCGGTCTCGTCGTCAGCGAGTACCCGCCGGGCACACCACCGGCCCGCCACCGGTTCCTCGTCCGCAACCGCCTCATCGCGGCGCTCAGCGAGGGCACCATCGTCGTGGAGGCAGGCCGGCGCAGTGGCGCCCGCAACACCGCGACCACGGCCGGAGCGCTCGGCAAGGTCGTGATGGCCGTGCCAGGCCCGGTCACCTCCGCGTTGTCGATCGGCTGTCACGAACTGATCCGCGAGTCCGGCGCCACCCTCGTGGCCTCGGTCGACGACGTGATCGAAACCGTCGGACGGCTGGGTACTCCCCGGCCCGAGAAGGTCCGCTCGAAACGGCCGACGGACGGCCTCGGCCCGGACGCCCTGCGCGTTCACGAGGCGCTCGACCGGCGCGAGGGCAAATCCGCCGAGCAGATAGCCACCGAATCCGGGGTGCCGGTCGCCCGGGTCCGGGCGCTGCTGCCCGCCCTCGAACTCGACGAGTTCGCCGTGCGCTGCGAGAGCGGCTGGCGCCGCAGGACGAGGAGGTGATGCGATCGTCATCTGCCGCCGGTGTGGCGATGCTTGACCGCGCGCGTCCCTTCGCGCAGCGTGAACAACCATGTCCGCACGGGAATCTCGGGGCCGCAAAACGGACCTGCACGCCCTCCGGGACGCCCTGCCGCGCGCCGCCGCCGAGCTGGTCGACGCCTACGAACGGCACCTCGGGCTCGAGCGGGGGTTGTCCCCGCACACGGTGCGCGCGTACGTCGGGGACGTGGTGTCCCTGCTGGGGTTCCTCCACGGTGAGGAGCCGCGGCCGGATGTCGCCGCGCTGGAGGGCCTGGACATCGGAGCGCTGCGGGCCTGGCTCGCCGACCAGCGCAACGGGGGAGCCGGCCGGACCACCCTCGCGCGGAGGGCGGCCTCGGCCCGGACCTTCACCGCCTGGGCCCGCCGCCAGGGCGCGCTGGAGCACGACCCGGGGGCGAAGCTCGTCGCGCCACGCGTGCACCGGACCCTGCCGCCGGTGCTGCGACCGGACGAGGCCGAGGACGTCCTGACGGCCGCAGGCAGTGGCGCGGCGCAGCAGGAGCCGGTGACCTTGCGTGATCTCGCCGTCCTCGAGCTGCTCTACGCGACGGGTGTGCGGGTGTCCGAGCTGTGCGGGCTCGACGTCGATGACGTGGACTTCGGGCGCAGACTCGTCCGGGTCCTCGGCAAGGGCGGCAAGGAGCGCATGGTCCCGTTCGGCGCACCGGCCGACCGGGCGTTGCGTGGCTGGCTGGACCACGGCCGGCCGGCGGTGGCGGGTGCGGCGGCGAAGCCCCACGCGTCCGCGCTGTTCCTCGGGGTGCGGGGCGGACGGCTGGACCCGAGAACAGTCCGGCGGGTGGTGCACGAGGCTCTCGACGCGGTGCCCTCGGCGGCTGACATGGGGCCGCACGGCCTGCGGCACACCGCGGCGACGCACCTGCTGGAGGGCGGTGCCGACCTTCGCAGCGTTCAGGAGCTACTCGGTCACGCTACGCTTGCCACGACACAGCTCTACACCCACGTGACCGTCGAGCGGTTGAAGGCGATCCATGACCAAGCCCACCCCCGATCCCGATGACCTCGGAGGACGGCAGGCAGGATCGTTGACACCGCCCGTCCCGTACGAGCCCGGAGAACGACCTGAGCCCGCTACCGAGAACGGTTTCCGTGTGACGGCCGATTTGCGAGCGACCCCTGCCCGCCCTGCCCCCGAGCAGGCCGGACATCCGACGCTGCCCAGGTCCGAACCGGACAGTGGGCTTCGGAGCGACCACACCGGCGCGCACATTCCGGGCCTCGGTCCTCGGAGCGACGCGCTCGCGACAGACGCTGAAGCGCAGGCCGGGGTCAACCCTGGCGGCGACTCCCAGGCCGGTGCGGCGACACCCGGCGGCGCGGAAGCGTCTGCAGCCACTGGCCCAGTCGCCGCCAGCGAGCCACCGGCCGGTGAAACGGCGGGTGCCAGCAGCGCTCCAGCGGGCGGGGCCGCCGCCCGGAGCGCGGGGGACGGTGACTCCGCGATCCAGGCGGTGTGGCGCGAGTTCCGCGAACGGCCGGAGCAGCGGCTGCGCGAGCGTCTGGTCCTGCACTACGCGCCGCTGGTCAAGTACGTCGCCGGGCGGGTCGGCACCGGGCTGCCCACGCACGTCGACGTCAGCGACCTCATCCAGTCCGGCATCTTCGGCCTGATCGACGCCATCGAGAAGTTCGAACCCGAGCGCGGCCTGCGGTTCGAGACCTACGCGATGCAGCGCATCCGCGGCGCGATCCTCGACGACCTGCGCTCACAGGACTGGGTGCCCCGCGTCGTGCGCAGCCGCGCTCGCGAAGTGGAGCGCGCGCTCGAACGCCTCGGCGGACGCCTGCGCCGCACCCCGACCGACACCGAGGTCGCGGCCGAGCTGGGCATCAGCCTCGACGAGCTGCGCGACCTCTACAGCCAGCTCCAGCTGACCAGCGTCGTCGCGCTGGAGGACCTCATGGCGGCAGGCCGGGAGAGCGGCTCGCTGGTCGACACGCTCCCCGACGACGACGCCATCGACCCCGTCGCAGTCCTCGTCGACCGGGACAACCGCCGCCAGCTCGCCGAGGCCATCGCGCAGCTCACCGAACGCGACCGGATCGTCGTCAGCCTCTACTACTTCGAACGGCTGACGCTCGCCGAGATCGGACGCGTCCTGGGCGTCACCGAGTCGCGGGTCAGCCAGCTGCACACGCGCGCCGTCCTCCGGCTCCGGGCTCGGCTCACGGAGCAGGCCGGGGTCTAGCCGGTCCACGGCTTCAGGCGGATCGCCGAGCCGGTCTGGACCAGGGGGAGCGGGTTCAGGTACTCCTCGCCCCGCCGGACGCCCCAGTGCAGGCAGGCCTCGACCGGACAACCCGGATGCCCGGCCTCGACGACCCCGACCGGCTGTCCCCGCCACACCTGCGTGCCGACCGGTACCGACGGCGCGACCGGCTCGTAGGTGGTCCGCAGCCCGCCGTCGTGGTCGATCGAGACCACCGGCCGCCCGGCGACGAGCCCCGCGAACACCACCACGCCCGGCCCCGCGGCCAGGACCTGCTGACCGGGGGCCGCGGCCAGGTCGACACCCCGATGGCCAGGCCCGTAGGGCCCGGACGGCGCCTGGAACGGCCGGACGACCACCGGCTTCGGCGACAGCGGCCACCCGAACCGGGGGTCCAGCTGGCCCGCCATCGCGCGAGCTACTGCCGCCGGTGCAGTCTCGAACCGGGGGTCCAGCTGGCCCGCCACGGCGCGAGCTACTGCCGCCGGTCCAGTCCCGGACCGGGGGTCCAGCTGGCCCGCCATCGCGCGAGCTACTGCCGCCGGTCCAGTCTCGAACCGGGGGTCCAGCTGGCCCGCCATCGCGCGAGCTACTGCCGCCGGTCCAGTCCCGAACGGGGGATCCAGCTCGCCCGCCACCGCGCGAGCTACAGCCGCCGGTCCAGTCCCGGGCGGGGCGATCGGTGCGCCCGCCACGGGCGCCGGACCCTTCGCTGCCGACCGGTGCCGTGAACTGGCTGCGGCGGTCGTCGGCGCCTTTGCTGCCGGTCCGCGTGATGACCTGGTTGGGGCCGCAGCGGACGATTCTGTCGCGCCCGGCACCTGTAGTGCGTGGGCTGCGGCCAGTGGTCCTGCGGTGAGCGGTCGGAGGGGTGTGTCGGTCGCGGCCGCCGGCTCGGGTTTGGCCAGTGCCGGCGGTGGGGTGGCTGCGGCCGCGGTCGCCGGTTCCGCGGTGGGCGGTCTGACGGATGTGCCCGCCCTGGCCGGTGGCTGCGCTGAGTGGGCCGCGGATCCCGTGGTGGCCGATCCATGCGGTTTGGCCGCCACTACCACTGGTCTTGCCGCGCCCGGCCCCCACGGCGCCTCCAGCGCAGCCGGGACCAGGAGCCACACCACGGCACTGACCAGCACTAACCCGGGCAACCGGCGAATCACCACGATCATCGGCCCAGCCTGGCGCACATCGGGCGTCACGAACGGGCGGTGACACAATCTGTGGACAACTCCACCTCGCCTGTGGACAACCGGTGCCGGTCGAATCGTCGGCAGCGTCCGGGGCCGCGCAGCCGGTAGCACCAGGCCGCCCGTGGTGAACCCCGCGCCGCCAGGGCGTACACTGTTCGCGCGGCCTGTCACGACAGGTCGACTTCGCGTGTACGTGCACGTTCCCGCTCACGGAACCCACGGCGCCCGGCGGTCCCCGAGGAGTCATCCACGGGGTCCGGGCACCGGCACTGCACCAGGGTCGCCGGCCACCCGGCCGACGGCGACAAAACCGACCAGCGCGTCCCGCGGGGCGCGCGCTACACAGAAGAGGTGCGAATCCGGCCATGGCCGTCGTCACCATGAAGCAGCTGCTCGATTCCGGCGTGCACTTCGGGCACCAGACCCGCCGCTGGAACCCGAAGATGAAGCGCTACATCCTCACCGAGCGCAACGGCATCTACATCATCGACCTGCAGCAGACGCTGAGCTACATCGACCGTGCGTACGAGTTCATCAAGGAGACCGTCGCGCACGGCGGCACCATCATGTTCGTCGGCACGAAGAAGCAGGCCCAGGAGGCGATCGCCCGCGAGGCGCAGCGCGTGGGTATGCCCTTCGTCAACCAGCGCTGGCTCGGCGGCATGCTGACCAACTTCCAGACCGTGCACAAGCGGCTGCTGCGCCTCAAGGAGCTCGAGGCCCAGGAGCAGACCGGCGGTTTCCAGGGTCTCACCAAGCGCGAGATCCTGACGCTGACCCGCGAGAAGGAGAAGCTGGAGCGCACCCTCGGCGGTATCCGCGACATGCAGAAGGTGCCCAGCGCCGTCTGGATCGTGGACACCAAGAAGGAGCACATCGCCGTCGGCGAGGCGCGCAAGCTGAACATCCCGGTCGTCGCGGTCCTGGACACCAACTGCGACCCGGACGAGGTCGACTACCCGATCCCGGGCAACGACGACGCGATCCGCTCGGCCGCGCTGCTCACCAAGGTGGTCGCCGAGGCCGCCGCCGCCGGCCTGATGGCCCGCTCCAGCCGCAACGGCTCCGCCGCCGCCGAGGGCCAGGACAAGCCCGAGCCGGGCGTGTCCGACGAGCCGCTCGCGGAGTGGGAGCAGGACCTGCTGAAGAACAGCGAGGCCCCGGCCGAGCAGACCACCGCCTCCTGAATCTTTCCGGCACGGCCGCGCCGGACCGGCGCGGCCCCCAAACTTTCCGAGAGGAACGGACACCGCACGATGGCGAACTACACCGCGGCGGACGTCAAGCGTCTCCGCGAGCTCACCGGCTCCGGCATGATGGACTGCAAGAAGGCGCTCGAGGAGAGCGGCGGCGACTTCGACAAGGCCGTTGAGTTCCTGCGCATCAAGGGCGCCAAGGACGTCGGCAAGCGCGCCGAGCGCGCCACCGCCGAGGGCCTCGTCGCCGGCGACGGCGGCGTGCTGGTCGAGATCAACTCCGAGACCGACTTCGTCGCCAAGAACGAGCAGTTCCAGGAGCTCGCCAACAAGATCGTCAAGGTCGCGCAGACCCTGAAGACCGACGACGTCGAGAAGCTGGCCGCGGCCGAGCTCGAGGGCGGCAAGTCCGTCGGCGACGCCGTGCAGGAGCTGGCCGCCAAGATCGGCGAGAAGCTGGTCCTGCGCCGCGTGGTGGCCTTCGACGGCCAGGTCGCGACGTACCTGCACCGCCGTGGCACCGACCTGCCCCCGGCGGTCGGCGTGCTGGTCGAGTACAACGGCGAGGGCGACGGCGCCGCCGAGGCGGCCCGCAACGCGGCGCTGCAGATCGCGGCACTCAAGCCGAAGTACCTGACCCGCGAGGAGGTGCCCGCCGACCTGGTCGACAACGAGCGCCGCATCGCCGAGGAGACCGCCCGGGCCGAGGGCAAGCCCGAGCAGGCCCTGCCCAAGATCATCGAGGGCAAGGTCAACGCGTTCTACAAGGACACCGTGCTGCTGGAGCAGCCGTCGGTCCTCGACAACAAGAAGACCGTCAAGGCGCTGCTCGACGCGGCCGGCGTGACCGTCACCCGGTTCGCCCGGTTCGAGGTCGGCCAGCCGTAACACGACGGCAGTGACGTGAGGGTGCCCCGTCTCCGTGATCACGGGGACGGGGCACACTCGCGAAGGCAGGCTCCACAAGAGCACCCGAGCGGGCGGAGGCGGACATGGGCGAGGCGAAACGAGCCGACGGCGGTTACCGGCGGGTGCTGCTGAAACTGGGTGGCGAGATGTTCGGCGGGGGAGCGCTCGGCCTCGACCCCGACGTCGTCCACTCCGTGGCCGCGCAGATCGCGGACGTCGTCCGCACCGGCGTGCAGATGGCGGTCGTCATCGGCGGTGGTAACTACTTCCGCGGCGCGGAGCTGTCCCAGCGCGGCATGGACCGCGACCGCGCCGACTACATGGCCATGCTCGGCACGGTCATGAACTCCCTGGCGCTGCAGGACTTCCTGGAGAAGGAAGGCGTCCCCACGCGCGTGCAGACCGCCATCACGATGGGCCAGGTCGCCGAGCCCTACATCCCGCGACGAGCCGAGCGGCACCTCGAAAAGGGCCGTGTGGTGATCTTCGGCGCGGGAACCGGGATGCCCTACTTCTCCACCGACACCGCCGCCGCCCAGCGCTCGCTGGAGATCGGCTGCGAGGCCGTGCTCATGGCCAAGGCCGTCGACGGGGTGTTCACCGCGGACCCGAAGAGCGACCCGAGCGCGAAGATGTTCGACGAGATCAGCCACCGCGAGGTGCTCGAGCGCGGGCTCAAGGTCGCCGACGCCACCGCCTTCAGCCTCTGCATGGACAACAACATGCCCATCATCGTGTTCAACCTTCTCACCGAGGGGAACATCGCGAGGGCGGTGCGTGGTGAGAGGATCGGCACGTTGGTGAGCACCTCCGGGGCCGGACCCAGCGCCTGACCCCGAACGGACCGGGAACAACAGCACACACAACGGGAGTAGCCGTGATCGACGAGACCCTCCTCGACGCCGAGGAGAAGATGGAAAAAGCGGTGTCCTTCGCCAAGGAGGATCTGTCGTCGGTGCGGACCGGCCGGGCCAACCCGGGCATGTTCGCCCGCATCATGGTGGAGGCGTACGGGTCGACGATGCCGCTGAACCAGGTGGCCGGCGTCAACATCCCCGAGGCCCGCATGGTGATCGTCAAGCCCTACGACCAGGGGCAGCTCGGCGCCATCGAGAAGGCCATCCGCGAGTCCGACCTGGGCGTCAACCCGTCCAACGACGGTCAGATCATCCGCATCACCATCCCGCAGCTCACCGAGGAGCGGCGCAAGGAGATGGTGAAGATGGTCAAGGCCAAGGGCGAGGACGCCAAGGTCCACATCCGCGGTGTCCGCCGCAAGTCCAAGGAAGAGCTCGACCGCATCGCCAAGGACGGCGAGGCCGGTGAGGACGAGGTCGCGCGCGCGGAGAAGGAACTGCAGCACCTGACCGACAACTACGTGGCGAAGGTCGACGAGCTCGTCAAACACAAGGAAGCCGAGCTGCTCGAGGTCTGAATGCCACAGGTGAGCGAAGAACGCGAGAAGGCCCCGGTGGCTTCTCCCGAGCCGGCTGAACCGGCCAAGAAAACGTCGCGGGCCGGGCGGAACCTTCCCGCGGCGATCGGTGTCGGGCTGGCACTGGGTGCGGCGATCCTCGTGTCGCTGCTCACCGTGCGGTACCTGTTCATCGGGATCATCGCGGCGGCGATCGCCGTCGGCACGTACGAGTTCGCCCAGGCGCTGCGGCGCGCCGCGAACATCCGCCTCGCGCTGGTCCCGCTGCTGCTCGGCGGTCAGGCGATGCTGTGGCTGTCCTGGCCGTTCGGGTACGAGGGCGCGCTGATCGCGTTCGCCGTCACCGTGCTGGCGTGCCTGCTCTGGCGGTTGCCGGGCGGCCCGGTGGGTTACGTGCGGGACATCAGCGCGTCCGTGTTCACCGCCGCGTACCTGCCGTTGTTCGGCGCGTTCGCGGCAATGCTCGTCCCGCCGTCCGACGGTGTGGGCCGCGTGCTGGCGTTCCTGATCGGCGTCGTCGCGTCGGACACCGGCGGCTACATCGCCGGTGTCCTCAAGGGCAAGCACCCGATGGCGCCGTCGATCAGCCCGAAGAAGACGTGGGAAGGCTTCAGCGGCTCGCTCGTCGCGGGTGTCGTGGCGGGTTCGCTGACCCTGACGCTGCTGCTCGACGGGCAGGTCTGGCAGGGCGTGGTGTTCGGGGTCGCGATCGTGCTGACCGCGACCCTGGGCGACCTGGTCGAGTCGCTGATGAAGCGGGACCTCGGCATCAAGGACATGGGCACGCTGCTGCCGGGCCACGGCGGGCTGATGGACCGGCTCGACTCGCTCCTGCCCTCCGCCGTGGTGTCGTTCCTGCTGCTGTCGGCGTTCCTGAACTGACCGCCGTCAGCGGGACCACACGCCGAACCACTGCTCGGCGCCGTACTCCTCGTACCGCTCCACCTCGGTGAACCCCAGCTTCACGGCGAGGCGCAGCGCGCGCTCGTTGGCCGTCTGGGTGGAGAGCACCACTGGTTCGCCGGGATGCGCCCCGGCGAACCAGCCGAGCGCCGCCGCGCACGCCTCGGCCGCGTAGCCGGAGCCCCACGCCCGCGGCAGGAACAAGTAGCCGAGCTCGGCCTCGCCGGCCTCCGGGCGCACGTGCCCCGGACGGTCCGCGTCCCGCGGGTCGAGGGTGATCATCCCGATCATCGCGCCGTCGAGTTCGACCACGAACAGCCCGGGGCGCCGTCCGGGCACCTCGGGCACCGAGCGCTCCAGTTCGTCGCGTGGCCGAGAGCCGCCGAGGTAGGCCCCGACCTCCGGTGAGGCGAACAGCTCGATGAACGCCGCCCGATCCCGGGCCGCGGACTCGCGGAGGACCAGCCGGTCGGTCCTGATCGGGTCGGGTGGCCAGGCGTCGAACATGGCGGCGAACCTATCGCACGCCCGGGAAGCGACGGCTCAGTCGTCGTACGGGTCGTCCACCTCGGCGCGGCCCCAGCCCTCGCTCGTGCGCGAGTGGTCGATGATCGAGAACACCGCGCCCGCCGGATCGGCGAGGATCGCGATGCGGCCCCACGGCGTGTCGTAGGGCTCCACCAGCACGGTGCCGCCCAGCATCAGCGCATGCCCCGCCGTCGCGTCGGTGCCGCGCGCCGGGTCGACGCCGAAGTACACCATCCAGTGCGGTGGCGCCTGCGGCGGGTACTCCGGGCCCATCACGTACCGGTACAGCACCGGTTGATGTTCCAGCCGCCATTCCACGTAGTCGATGCCGCGGTTGTCGCCCACCTGCAGGCTCGTGTACGAGAAGAGCCGGGTGAAGAAGCCGTCCGCCGCCTCGCCGTCGCGCGTGTTCAGGTCGGCGCCGGAGAAGGTGTTCGGAAAGCCGGCCGCGAACGCCCAGTCCGCAGGCGGCTGCCACAGCACGAACGGCGCGCCGGAGGGCTCGATGCCGTGCAGGATGCAGCCGCGGTGCGGCAGCACGGTCGGTTCGAGCGTGACGACTCCGCCGAGCCGCTGCACCCAGTTCGACGCCGCGTGCGCGTTCTGCACCGAGATGTTGATCATCCAGGCGCTCGCCTGGTCCGGCGCCGCCTGGTAAAGGCCGCCGACGGGCACGCCGTCCAGCGTGCCGATCAGGTACCGGCCGGTGCGCGTCGCCGGATCGCGGCTGAGCAGGAAAGTCCAGCCGAACAGGCCTTCGTAGAACCGGTGGGACGCCGCCTCGTCGACGCTGGCGAGCTCGACCCAGCACGGCACCCCGGACGGCAGGACGGACGGGGCCGAAGATCCGAGAGACATACCGCCTCCGATCGGTGGGGAGGGCAGCAAGTCTATGCCGAACGTGAAGCGCTTTCCGGGCATCGTCTCGGATATCCTTGCGGTGTGTGGAAGATCGCCCGGCGTGGGCAGCGGACCACGTCCAGGGCGGACGTCCTGCCCAGCCCGAACATCTGGTACTACCCGGACACCTACGAGCTGGAGAACCGCGCGCAGGACGTCGAAGGCGACATCTGGCGGGTCCTGGCAGGCGAATGTCCCTGGCAGGGCAAGGACGTGCTGGACGTCGGCTGTGGGGACGGTTTTCACCTGCCCCGCTTCGCCGAGTCCGCGCGGTCGGTGATCGGCGTCGAACCACACGAACCGTTGGTGCGCCGGGCGGAAAGCCGGGTCGCCGGGCTGGCGTCGGTGCGGGTGCTGCGTGGTTCCGCGCAGTCGATCCCCGTACCCGACGGGAGTGTCGACATCGTGCACGCGCGCACCGCGTACTTCTTCGGCCCCGGCTGCGAACCGGGTCTGCGCGAGGCGGATCGCGTGCTGCGCCCGGGGGGTGCGCTGGCGATCGTCGATCTGGACGTGTCCAGTGAGCCGTACGGCCGGTGGATGCGGGCGGACCTGCCCGACTACGACCCGGCCGCGGTCGACGCGTTCTTCGACGGCCAGGGTTTCCGCTGCCATCGTGTGACGGCGAAGTGGCGGTTCGCCGACGCCGAAAGCCTCGCGGCGGTGCTGCGCATCGAGTTCAGCCCCGAGGTGGCCGACCGCGCGATCGAAGACGTCCTGCGGGACAACGGATCACGCGGCCGGCACGCGGCGGGCTTCACGGTGCCGGTGGGGTACCGCGTTCTCGTTCGCGACAAGCCCACCGGCCTCGTGCTGCCCGGTCACTCCTCGTCGTCCTCGTCGTCGGTGTCGATCTCGCCGAGCACGGCGTAGATCGACCGACGGGCCTCGTTGAGGATCTCCGCGGCGCGCCGCTTCTGACCCGGCGTCCCGGCCTGGGACACCTGGACCGCGGCGGCGGCCAGCATCGCACCCGCCTTGCGCAGGTCGACCTCGTTGGGGTCGACGTCCGAGGCGATCTGCTCCCACGGCGGCTTCCCGTCCTGGCTGGCGGCCGCCTCGCGCCCGGCGTCGGTCAGCTCGAACAGGCGTTTGCCGCTGTCCTCGCGGGCCACCACCAGGCCTTCGTCGGCCAGCAGTTGCAGGGTCGGGTAGACCGAGCCGGGGCTCGGCCGCCAGAAACCGCCGCTGCGCTCGGCGATCTCACTGATGATCTCGTAACCGTGCCTTGGCTGCTCGGCCAGCAGCGCGAGGATGGCGGCGCGTACGTCGCCCCGCCGTCCTCGCCGCCCGCGGTGCGGGCCACGGGGGCCGCGCCCCCGGAACTCGCCACGCGGACCGCCCGGGCCCCAGCCCGGGGGGAACTCTCCGAAACCACCGCGGGCGAACGGGCCGAAGGCGGGCCGTCCGTGCGGCGGGGGGAAATGTCCGTGTCTCATGTCGGTCTCCTTCCGTACTGTTCCGACATGCTCACGATATATCGGAAACAGTCGGAAGGCAAACCCGATGTCAGGTCACCGGGTTGTCGACCAGGATGACCTGCGGAGACGGGGTGGCGCAGGTGACCCGGATCGTCTGGGTGCTGCCGTTGATCCGGAAGTCCGCGGCCGACCTTCAGCGGGCCGGCCGGCCTGGATCGGGATGTCCTTGATCACGCGGGCGGGTCCGCGACGTTGAACTGCGCCGGGGTCGCGTTCGGTGCACCGATGTTCAGCGCGGAAATGGTGGCGTCGGCCTTGTCTATACCGGCGAACCCGGTCAGCGCGGTGAGCGCTTCCGGAGAGGTGATGCTGCTCGATTTGTGCCGCGCATTCGGGGTTTTCCACCCGGTTCGCGCACCCCGGCGCGGGTTCCCCCAGTGCTGGCGTGGGACAATGTGTGGTTGTGTCGACATTGCCGCTGCTCTTCGAGGCTCCCCGGCGCGGGATGCCGCCTCGCCACCTCGCCGACCTGACCGCCGCCGAACGCGCGGCGGCCGTCAGCGACCTCGGCGAGAAGCCGTTCCGCGCCAAGCAGCTGTCGAACCACTACTTCGCCCGCCTGACCGCCGACCCCGCCGCGATGACCGACATCCCGGCCGCGTCGCGGGAACGGCTGGTGTCCGAACTCATGCCGCCGCTGCTGACCGAGGTGCGCGCGGTGGCCTGCGACGACGGCGCGACGCGCAAGACGTTGTGGCGTGCGCACGACGGCACGCTGCTGGAGAGCGTCCTCATGCGCTATCCGGACCGGGCGACGCTGTGCATCTCCAGCCAGGCCGGCTGCGGCATGGCGTGCCCGTTCTGCGCGACCGGCCAGGCAGGGCTCACCCGCAACCTGTCCACCGCGGAGATCGTCGACCAGGTGCGCTCGGCCGCGGCGGTCATGCGGGACGGCCTGATGCCGGGCGGTCCCGGGCGGCTGTCGAACATCGTGTTCATGGGCATGGGCGAGCCGCTGGCGAACTACAAGCGGGTGCTGGCCGCGGTGCGCCGGATCACCGACCCGGCGCCGAACGGGCTGGGCATCTCGCAGCGATCGGTCACCGTCTCGACGGTCGGGCTGGCCCCGGCGATCCGGCGGCTGGCGGACGAGAAGATGCAGGTCCGGCTGGCGGTGTCGCTGCACACCCCGGACGACGAGCTGCGCGACACGCTGGTGCCGGTCAACAACCGCTGGCCGGTGGACGAGGTGCTGGAGGCGGCGCGGTACTACGCCGACTCGACGGGCCGCCGCGTGTCGATCGAGTACGCGCTGATCCGGGACGTGAACGACCAGCCGTGGCGGGCGGACCTGCTCGCGAAGCGGCTGCGCAAGCACCTGGGCCGGCTGGTGCACGTGAACCTGATCCCGCTCAACCCGACGCCCGGCTCGAAGTGGGACGCCTCGCCGAAGCCGGTGGAGCGCGAGTTCGTGCGGCGCGTCAACGAGGGCGGCGTGGCGTGCACCGTGCGGGACACCCGGGGGCAGGAGATCGCCGCCGCGTGCGGGCAGCTGGCCGCCGAGGGCTGATCGCCCGCAGGTCCGGGTCCCGGGCGCCGAAGACGATGAAGCCCCTCACGACGAGGTCGTGAGGGGCTTTCCGGAAGAGCCGTCAGCGGCGCCAGGCCGTGCGCTTCTTCTTGATGTCCACCAGCAGTCCGATCACGATGCCGGCCGCGATGGCGATCAGCCACACGTTCTCGGTGTTGTTCTCGTGGTTGTTGTAGATCATCGCCAGCAGCGCGACGACCGTGATCCAGCCCGCGATGCGCGCGCCCTTCGGGAACCCGCCGTGCCAGCCCCACTCGGCCGACGGCTCGTCCCGCGGGTCCACCTTCGCCGGAGCGGCCTGCTGCCGCTTCTCGACCGCCTTGCTCGCCACGATCACTCCTCCAGGCCCTGCACGAACGTCCAACCGGATGATTCCACACCGCGACCCGCCCCGCGCCGATGACCCGCTCGGACGGGTTCGCGACAATGACCCCGATGAACGCACCCCGCACCGTGCTCGTGCTCGGCTCGACCGGCTCGATCGGCACCCAGGCCCTCGACGTCGCGGCCCGCAACCAGCACCTCTTCCGCATCTCGGGCCTCGCCGCGGGCGGGTCCGACCCGGCGCTGCTGGCGGCGCAGGCGCTGGCCCACGAAGTGGACGCCGTGGCCGTGACGAAGCCCACGGTCGTCGAGGACCTGCAGCTCGCGCTGTACGCCGAGGCCCAGAAGCGCGGCTACTCGCGGGGCGAGTTCAAGATGCCGCGCATTTTCGCCGGCCGCGACGCCGTCGTCCAGCTGATCGGCGCGGTCGGGGTCGACGTCGTGCTCAACGGCCTGCCCGGCTCCCAGGGCCTCGAACCGACGCTCAAGGCCCTCGAAACCGGCGCGACCCTCGCCCTGGCGAACAAGGAGTCGCTGATCGCTGGCGGGCCGCTCGTGCTCAAGCAGGCCAAGCCCGGCCAGCTGGTCCCGGTCGACTCCGAGCACTCCGCGATGGCGCAGGCCCTGCGCGGCGGCCGCGCCGAGGAGGTCGATCGGTTCGTGCTGACCGCCTCCGGCGGGCCGTTCCGCGGCCGCAAGCGGGCCGACCTGGCGAACGTCACGGTCGAGGATGCGCTGGCCCACCCCACCTGGGCGATGGGCCGCCTGGTCACCATCAACTCGGCCACCCTGGTCAACAAGGGCCTGGAGCTGATCGAGGCGAGCCTGCTCTTCGGCGTCCCGTGCGACAAGATCGACGTGGTCGTCCACCCGCAGTCGATCGTGCACTCGATGATCACCTTCACCGACGGCTCGACGCTGGCCCAGGCCAGCCCGCCGGACATGCGCCTGCCCATCGCGCTGGCGCTGAACTGGCCGGACCGGGTGCCCGGCGCGGCCCCGGCCTGCCGCTGGGACCAGGCCGCGCAGTGGACGTTCGAGCCGCTGGACAACGAGGCTTTCCCGGCCGTCGAGCTGGCCCGCCACGTCGGGACCGTCGGCGGCTGCCTGCCCGCGGTCTACAACGCGGCCAACGAGGTGTGCGTCGAGGCGTTCCTGACGCAGAACGCGGGCTTCACGGCGATTGTGGACACTGTTACCGAGGTGGTGGAGGCCGCCGACGAGTGGCGTCGCGAGCCGGGCGACGTCGCGGAGGTACTGGCGGCCGAGGAGTGGGCGCGAGCCCGGGCCGCCGAAATCATGACCGGAGGGAAGTAGCGGGTGGCCTACGTTTTCGGAGTCGTGCTGTTCGCGCTGGGCATCTGCGTGTCCGTCGCACTGCACGAGGCGGGTCACATGCTGACCGCCAAGGCGTTCGGCATGAAGGTCCGCCGCTACTTCGTCGGGTTCGGCCCGAAGGTGTTCTCCTTCCGCCGCGGCGAGACGGAGTACGGCCTGAAGTGGATCCCGC
This sequence comes from Amycolatopsis thermoflava N1165, assembly GCF_000473265.1. Lineage (NCBI taxonomy): Bacteria > Bacillati > Actinomycetota > Actinomycetes > Pseudonocardiales > Pseudonocardiaceae > Amycolatopsis > Amycolatopsis thermoflava. The sequence goes on along the minus strand of NZ_KI421511.1, from coordinate 4,011,666 downwards.
TCGGCGGGTTCTGCGACATCGCCGGCATGACCGCGCTGGACGAGGTGACGCCGGACGAGGCGCCGCGGGCAATGTGGCGCTTCAAGACCTGGAAGCGCACCGTCGTGATGGCCGCCGGGTCGGTCACGCACTTCATCCTCGGCTTCGTCGTCCTGTACCTGATGGCCGCCACGATGGGCCTGCCCAACGCGGTCGTCGGCAAGCCGCAGATCTCGTCCGTCTCCGAGTGCGTGCGCAGCGCGACCACCGACGAGGAGTACGCGAACCCGGTGTGCCGGCCGGGCGACGCCGCGCCGGCCAAGAACGGCGGCATCCAGCCCGGCGACGAGATCGTCTCGGTCAACGGCCAGCGCACCGAGACCTACGCCGACGTCACGGCCCTGATCCAGAACCTGTCCGGTCCCACCCGCTTCGAGGTCGACCGGAACGGCCAGATCGTGCCGCTGACCGTCGACGTCGTGCGCGTCGACCGCCCGGTCACCGACCCGGCCAACCCCAGCGGCCCGGAGAAGATCGTCACCGTCGGCTCGATCGGCGTGACCTTCCCGCGCACGCTGGAGTACAACGCGATCACCGCGATCGGCGGTGCGGCGTCGTTCACCGGCGACATGTTCGTGCAGACCTGGCAGCGGCTGATCGAGTTCCCGGAGCGCATCCCGGCGGTGGTGTCCTCGATCTTCGGCGGCGAGCGCGACCCGAACACGCCGGTCAGCGTGGTCGGCGCCAGCCGCATCGGCGGCGAGGCCGTCGAGGCCGGGCTGTGGTCGCTGTTCCTGCTGCTGCTGGCGAGCCTGAACTTCTTCGTCGGCGTGTTCAACCTGCTGCCGCTGCTGCCGCTGGACGGCGGGCACATCGCGATCGTCTGGTACGAACGCGTCCGCGACTGGATCCGCAAGCTGCGCGGCAAGGCCGCGGGCGGCCCGGTCGACTACTCGAAGCTGTCCGCGGTCACCGTGGTGCTGGTGCTGATCGGCGGCGCCGTAACCCTGCTCACCGTCACCGCCGACATCGTCAACCCGATCAGGCTGCAGTAACGCCCGGTCTTCGCAGGTCAGGGCCCCACGCGGGGTAACTCACTCCGGCTGGTCACCACCGGGCCGGGCCCGGCCTGTGAGTAAGCTGGACACGTCAGCAGCCCGTCTCACGCCGTAGAGGATTCGATGAGCGTCGAGCTTGGTATGCCCGCCCTCCCCGCCCCCGTGCTGTCCGAGCGCCGCAGGACGCGCCAGCTCATGGTGGGCAACGTCGGCGTGGGCAGTGAACACCCGATCTCGGTGCAGTCCATGACGACCACCCTGACCGCGGACGTGAACGCGACGCTGCAGCAGATCGCGCAGCTCACCGCGGCCGGCTGCGACATCGTGCGCGTGGCCTGCCCGTCCGCGGACGACGCCGAGGCGTTGCCCGCGATCGCGAAGAAGTCGCAGATCCCGGTCATCGCGGACATCCACTTCCAGCCCAAGTACGTGTTCGCCGCGATCGAGGCCGGCTGCGCCGCGGTGCGCGTGAACCCGGGCAACATCAAGAAGTTCGACGACAAGGTCAAGGAGATCGCCCAGGCGGCGAAGGACCACGGCACGCCCATCCGGATCGGGGTCAACGCCGGTTCGCTGGACCCGCGGCTGATGAAGAAGTACGGCAAGGCGACGCCGGAGGCGCTGGCCGAGTCGGCGCTGTGGGAGGCGTCGCTGTTCGCCGAGCACGACTTCCACGACATCAAGATCTCGGTCAAGCACAACGACCCGGTGATCATGGTCCGGGCGTACGAGATCCTCGCCGAGCAGTGCGACTATCCGCTGCACCTCGGCGTCACCGAGGCCGGCCCGGCGTTCCAGGGCACGATCAAGTCGGCGGTGGCGTTCGGCGCGCTGCTGCGGCAGGGCATCGGCGACACCATCCGCGTGTCGCTGTCCGCGCCGCCGGTCGAGGAGGTCAAGGTCGGCATCCAGATCCTGCAGTCGCTGAACCTGCGGCCGCGGAAGCTGGAGATCGTGTCGTGCCCGTCGTGCGGGCGGGCGCAGGTGGACGTCTACAAGCTGGCCGACGAGGTCACCGCGGGCCTGGAGGGCATGGAGGTCCCGCTGCGCGTCGCGGTGATGGGCTGCGTGGTGAACGGCCCGGGCGAGGCGCGCGAGGCAGACCTCGGCGTGGCGAGCGGCAACGGCAAGGGCCAGATCTTCGTCAAGGGCGAGGTCATCAAGACGGTGCCGGAGCACCAGATCGTCGAGACGCTGATCGAAGAGGCGATGCGGATCGCCGAGGAGGCGGGGGACGCGGAAGGAAGCGGTTCGCCCGTCGTCACGGTGAGCTAGCCTCCTGGCAGAGGGACCCGGCAGAACGGGAGTGGGTCGATGAGCACCGCGTTCGCACGTCCCGAGACGGCCTGGAACCGAGCGCTGGACATCTGGCGTGAACTCCAGGTGCCGGAGGGCCGGCGCCCGGAGCTCGCCGCCGAGGGGATCCGCATGACCCCGCCACCCACCGGACAGCACAACCTGATCGCGAGCTCGGTGCACGACGCGCTCGCGTCGGCCGAGCTGGATGGTTGCGGCATCTTCCAACGGCTGGATGTCGGTATCCGCGCGACCGGGAGCATCTACGTGCCGGACCTCTGCGTGGTACCGCGGGACGCCGTCCCGGACAACTCTGATCCGGTCCCCGCCGAGCACACGGTCCTCGTCGTCGAGCCGGTCCAGGGCGGCTACAGCCGCACCGTGCGGGTCCCTTTCGGGCAGCCGGTCGAGGTCGGCGAGCCGTTCGCGGTCCGGTCGGAGACCACCGAGTTCTGAGCCCATGCCCGCCGACTGGGAGGTTCGCGCGCCGCACCCGGAGTTGCGGTCCGCGATCACGCGCTACATCGGCTACACGCAGCGCGGCGTGGCCCTCCGCACCCACCGCGGGCTGCCTTCCCGGCATGTCACGCTCGTCATCAGCCTCGCCGAGCCGATCCGCTTCACCGGCATGCCCCGCCCGGACCAGTCGCCGGGCCGCTTCACCGCCGCGGTCGGCGGCATGCACACCGCGCCCGCCCTCATCGCCCAGGACGCCTTCCAGTCGGGCATCCACGTCGAGATCGACCCGCTCGCCGTGCCCGCCCTGTTCCAGGTCTCCGCGGCCGACCTGTCCGGTTGCGTCGTCGACCTCGGCGAGCTGGGCCCGAAGCGCCTCGCCGAGCGGCTCGCGGAGGCGCCCACCTGGGACGACCGCTTCGGCATCCTCGACGACGCCTTCCGCGGCGCCCTCGCCGACCGCCGGCCCGCCCGGGAGGTCGGCTGGGCGTGGCGCCGCCTCACCGCGGCGGGCGGGCTGATCCGCGTCGAGGACCTCGCCGCCGAGGTCGGCTGGAGCCGCCGCCACTTCGCCGAACGCTTCCGCCGCGAGCTGGGCCTGCCGCCCAAGCAGGCCGCCCGCGTGCTGCGCTTCGAACGCGCCATCAGCAGGCTCCGCGAGGCGCCCACGGACCTCGCCACCCTCGCCGCCGACTGCGGCTTCTACGACCAGGCCCACCTGTCCAACGAGTGGCGCGCACTGGCCGGGTGCACGCCCCGCACCTGGATCACCGAGGAGCTCCCGTTCCTCCAAGACCAGGGCGCCGCGACGGACGCAGACTCGCAGACATGAGCGAAAACCCACCCACCGTCTGGCCCGCCTTCCGCTACGACGACGCGCGCGCCGCCCTGACGTTCCTCACCGAGGTGTTCGGCTTCCGCGAGGCGCTCGTCGTGCCGGGGGAGGACGGGCAGATCGCCCACGCCGAGCTGCGCTGGCCCGAGGGCGGCGGCGTCATGTTCGGCAGCACCAGCCACACCGACGGGGTCCACGGCGACACGAAGAACGCCGGTTCCGCGTATGTGGTCACCGACCACGTCGACGAGATCCACGACCGCGTGCGCCGGGCCGGCGCGGAGATCGTCGCGCCCCTCCACGACACCGACTACGGCTCGCACACGTTCACCGCCCGCGATCCGGAGGGCAACCTGTGGACCTTCGGGACCTACCGCGGGGCCCCTTGATCCCCCACGATTTCCCGATCCACCACTCCATCTGGCAATCTGGTGGATGTGTTGCGGCTTGCCGGTGCACGGCTGCTCAGTGATCGGGATCATCCCGTGGTCCGCGCCGTGCTCGCGGCGGACCCGGTGGCCAGTTGCATGGTCAGCGCGCGCGTCGAGGTGGCCGGTCTGGACCCCTGGCGCCTCGGCGGCGAGCTGTGGGCCGCCGACTACCGCGGCGCCCGCGGTGGCCGGCTGCCCGGTCTGTGCTTCTCCGGCCCGAACCTGATCCCGTTGCGCGGCAACGCCGCGGCCCTGCGGTCCTTCGCCGACCGGGCCCTGCGCAAGCAGCGCGTGTGCTCGTCGCTGGTCGGCCCGGCCGAGCAGGTCCTCGGGTTGTGGGACGAGCTGGCGGGGGAGTGGGGCCCGGCGCGCGAGGTCCGCGAGGACCAGCCGCTGATGGCGATGGACGCCCAGCCTGCGGTGGAGCCGGACCCGCTGGTGCGGCCGGTGCGCCCGGACGAGCTGGAGCGGTACCTGCCTGCCGCGATCTCGATGTTCATCGAGGAGGTCGGCGTCGACCCGCGCGCCGGTGACGGTGGCGTGAGCTACCGCGCCCGCGTCGCGGAACTGATCTCCAGCGGCCGCGCCTTCGCCCGGTTCGAGAACGGCGAGGTCGTGTTCAAGGCCGAGATCGGCGCGATGTCCCGCAGCGTCGGCCAGATCCAGGGGGTCTGGGTGCGGCCGGACCGGCGCGGCCACGGCCTGGGCACGTCCGGCACGGCGGCCGTGGTGAGCCGGCTCGTCAACGGGCTCGGCCGCACCGCCAGCCTGTACGTGAACAGCTTCAACAGCCCCGCGCTCGCCGCGTACCGGCGCATCGGGTTCAGCCAGGTCGGCCGGTACGCGACCGTGCTGTTCTGACCGGGCTCACGGCCGCGCCGCTCGCGGGGGTCGTAGGGTGGAGTCATGTCCCTGCGTGCTCCGTTGACCCCTGGCGTCCAGACGCCGCGCCGCCCCGTGCCAGCCAGCATTCCGCGCCCCGAATACGTGGACAAGCCGGCGCCGAAGCGGGACACCGGCAACGGAGTGCGCACGCCCGAGGTCATCGAGGCCATGCGCGTGGCGGGCAAGATCGCCGCGCAGGCGCTGGAGGAGGGCGGCAAGGCCGTCAAGCCGGGCAACACCACCGACGACGTCGACAAGGTGGTGCACGAGTTCCTGCTCGACCACAACGCCTACCCGTCGACCCTCGGCTACCGCGGCTTCCCGAAGTCCTGCTGCACCTCGCTCAACGAGGTCATCTGCCACGGCATCCCGGACTCGACGGTGATCCAGGACGGCGACATCTGCAACATCGACGTCACCGCCTACATCGGCGGCGTGCACGGCGACACGAACGCCACGTTCTGCGCCGGTGACGTGTCGGAGGAGGTGCGGCTGCTGGTCGAGCGCACCCACGAGGCGACGATGCGTGCGATCAAGGCCGTGCGGCCGGGCCGCCAGCTGAACGTGATCGGCCGCGTCATCGAGTCCTACGCCAAGCGCTTCGGCTACGGCGTGGTGCGCGACTTCACCGGCCACGGCGTCGGCCCGGCCTTCCACACCGCGCCGACCGTGCTGCACTACGAGGACCCGTCGGTGACCACGGTGATCGAGGAGGGCATGACCTTCACGATCGAGCCGATGATCACCCTGGGCGCCATCGACTACGACATCTGGGACGACGACTGGACGGTCACCACCAAGGACAAGAGCTGGACGGCCCAGTTCGAGCACACCCTGGTGGTGACCGCGACCGGCGCGGAGATCCTCACGCTTCCCTGATCAAGGAGTCCAGGAAGCCCGCGGCCTCGGCCATCGCGCGCTCGGCGTCGCGCGCCGCGATGGCCTCCAGCAGGCCGCGGTGGCCGATCGCCTCCGACTCCGGCAGGCGGGTGTCCGTCGTGGCCGCGACGCTCGCGGTCACGGCCTCCAGGATCCCGCGGTAGAGCTCGGTGAGCAGGTCGTTGTGGGCGGCCCGCACGACGGCGAGGTGGAACTCGGTGTCGGCGCGCACGTACGTCTCGATCTCCTCGACGCGGTAGGCCGCGTCGCGCCGATCCAGCAGTTCGGTTATGGCGGCCAGTTCCTCGTCGGTGCGGACGGTCGCCGCCAGCCGCGCGGCCTCGACCTCCAGCGCGCGCCGCACGCCGAGCACCTCGCGCAGCTCCGAGCCGCAGAGCCGGCGGATCGCGCCAGAGACCTCACTCGTCGCGCGCACGTAGGTGCCGTCGCCCTGACGCACCTCCAGCAGCCCGCTGTGCGCGAGCGCGCGCACAGCTTCGCGAACCGTGTTGCGACCCACACCGAGGCTTTCGGCGAGCGCCGCCTCGGTGGGTATCCGTTGCCCGATCGGCCATTCGCCCTGTGCGATGGCGTCCCTGAGCTGCCCGATCACCTGGTCGACGAGACCGGTCCGGCGGGTCGTGGCGAGTGGCACGGGGATATCCCTTCACCCGATCATCCTACGTTTGTCATACTAGCCTCTGTGACGGTCAATGATGAGGCATCGGTGCAGGAGAAGACGCGGGTCCCCGCGTCCAGGGTGCTCATCGGCACCGGGCTGCTCGGCGTGGCGGTCCTGCTGGCCGCGCTGAACCTGCGGCCTGCGGTGACCAGTGTCGGCGCGGTGCTCGACGAGATGCAGGACACGCTGGGGGCCTCCGCGACGTGGGCCGGCGCGCTGACGACCATGCCCGGCCTGTGCTTCGCGCTCGCCGGCCTGACCGCTCCGCTGGTCGCCCGCCGACTGGGGATCGCGGCGGCCGTAGCGCTCGCGCTCGCGTTGCTCGCCGGCGGCCTGATGCTGCGGGTGCTCGACGGACCGCTGGTGGTGCTGGGCGGGACGCTGATCGGCACCGCGGGGATCGCGCTCGCGAACGTGCTGATCCCGGTCGTGGTCAAGGAGTCCTTCGCGACGCGGATCGGCCTGATGACCGGCCTCTACACCGGCGCGCTGCAAGCAGGCGGCGCGCTTGGCTCCGCCCTGACCCCGCCGCTGGACAGCGCGTTCGGCGGGTGGCGGCCCGGGCTCGGCAGCTGGGCGGTGCTGGCCGTGGCGGCGCTCGTGCTGTGGCTGGTCGCCGCGCGCACCCGGCCCGGCGGGCCGACGTCCGCTGAGAACGCGACCGCCGCGCGGTCGCTGTTCCGCAGCCCGCTGGCCTGGGTCGTGACGATCTTCTTCGGCATGCAGGCCTGCCTGGCCTACATCGTGATGGGCTGGCTGCCGCAGGTGCTGATGGACGCTGGCGTCAATCGCGCCGACGCGGGTCTGCTGATGGGCCTGGTGTCGCTGCTCGGCCTGCCGGTGAGCCTGATCGTGCCGCCGCTGGCCGCGAAGCGGGGCAGTCAGAGTGGGTGGATCCTGCTGCTCGGCGTGTTCGGCATCGCGGGCGTGATCGGCCTGATGGTCGCGCCGGAGGCCGCGCCGCTGCTGTGGTCGATCTTCCTGGGCATCGGGATGGCCGTGTTCTCGCTCGCGCTGACCACGATCGCGCTGCGGGCCCGCACGGGCGCGGAGACGGCGAAGCTGTCCGCGATGGCGCAGGGGATCGGCTACCTGCTGGCCGCGGTGGGCCCGTTCCTGTTCGGCCTGCTGCACGACGTGACGCACGGGTGGAGCGTGCCGTTCGCGATGCTGCTGGCCGTGGTGGCAGGGCAGATGGTGTTCGGCTTCTTCGCGGGCCGGCCGCGCTACGTCTGACCTCCGGCGCACTTCCGTCGCGGAAGCGCGCCGGGCGGGCGCTCAGAGCGGCAGGTTCAGCAGCGCGTTCTCGATCAGCTCCGGCATCGCCGGGTGGATCCAGTACTGGCCGCGCGCCATGGACTTCGCGTCGAGGCCGAAGCTCATCGCCTGGATCAGCGGCTGGATCACCGTCGGCGCCTGCGGGCCGATGATGTGCGCCCCGATCAGCTGCCCGGTCGACGGGTCGGCCAGCAGCTTCGCGAAACCGCTGGTGTCCTCCATCGCCCAGCCGTACGCGATGCCCGCGTAGTCCTGTTTGGACGTCACGTACTCGACGCCCCGCTCCCGCGCCTCCTGCTCGGTCAGGCCCACCGAGGCGATCTGCGGCGACGTGAACACCGCGTGCGGCACGAACCGGTGGTCGGCCGTGATCGGCGACTCCGGGTTCAGCAGGTTGTGCTGCACGACCCGCGCCTCGTGGTTCGCCACGTGCTTCAGCTCGTACGGCGACGAGATGTCGCCCAGCGCGTAGATGCCTTCGACCGCGGTCTCCTGGTGGTCGTCGACCACCACGTGCCCCGTCTCGGTCGTCGTCACGCCGGTCGCGGCGACGTCCAGCAGGTCGGTGTTCGGACGGCGCCCGATGGCGATCAGCAGCTCGTCCGCCTCGACGGTCTCGGCGCCGGCCGGCCCCTCCAGCTCCACCGCGACACCCGTGCCCGACGGCCGCACCCGCACCGCCTTCCGGTTGAGCCGCACGTCGAACCGCTGTGCCGCCAGCTCGGTGAACCGCTCGCTGATGTCGAAGTCCTCGCTGCGCAGCAACGCGCCGGACCGGGCCACCAGCGTGACCTCGACCCCGAACGAGCGGAACACGTGCGCGAACTCCGCGGCGATGAACCCGCTGCCGATGATCACCATCCGCGCGGGCAGCGCGTCGAGCCGCATCACCGTGTCCGACGTGTGGTAACGCACGTCCTCCAGTCCCGGCAGGTCCGGCACCACCGGCCGCCCGCCCGCGGCGAGCACGAACTTGTCCGCGGTAACGACCTCGTCCGGCCGCCCGTCCGCGAACGACACCGTCAGCTCCTTGTGCCCGGTGAACCGCCCCTGGCCCTCGTACACGGTGACGCCGGCGTTGTCCTCGTGGCTCTTCCGGTACTCGCGCCCGCCCTCGGCGATCGGGTCGATGCGGCCGAAGATCCGGTCGCGCACGTCGGTCCAGCGCACCTTGTCCAGCGTCTCGTCGACGCCGAACCGGCTGGCCACCGACGGCGTCGCGGCCACGTCCGCGGCGTGCACGAACATCTTCGTCGGAATGCACCCGACGTTCAGGCACGTGCCGCCGAACACGCCCTTCTCCACGATCGCCGTCTTCCAGCCCGCGAAACGGGGGTCGAGGATCGAGTTCCCCGAGCCGGTTCCGACGATCACCAGGTCGTAGTGGGGCACGTGATTACCTCCCAAGCAGTCCGCACCGGTACAACCGGGCCGGACCCGAAATCTGTTCCCGTTCCTACCCGCCGGTCGCCGTGAAATGCATCCGGTCCACCGGCTCCCGCCACGCGCCGCCCCAGTCCCAGCCGACCGCGGCGAACGCCCGCACGGTCGCGTCGCCCACCTCCACCATCCCCGGCCGCACCCACGAGCGGTCCAGGTACGCCGAGGCGAGTTCCGGCAGCACCACGTCGCCCTTGCTGTAGGGGTTGCAGAACGGGTTCAGGTCGATCGCCAGACCGTACGCGTGCGCCGACCAGTTCGTCTGACCGCGCACCGGGCGGCACACGAAGGCGCTGGTGTTGTTGCCGTCCCCGGTCGGCGGCGCGTCGAGTTCGGCGGGCGAGGTGACCCGCATCTCCTCGATCGGGAACCGCGCCGCGAACAGCTGCCCGAACACGCGGGTCACGTCCTCCGCGACGGAGGCGCCGACGAGCATCTCGCCGGTGTGCGGCTTCCCGTCGAAGCCCCAGAACGACATCGTCAGGTACCGCAGCGCGGACGCGGCCACCGGGCACGCCTGCTGCCAGGTGCTGCGGGCCAGCACGTCGGCCGGGACCGCGCTGACCGCGGACGCGTAGCGGCCGTCCGCGGGCGGCGGGAGGAAGTCCCGCGTCGGCAGGCGGCGGTCGCGCAGGACGGCCGGGGTCGGCTGGACCTCGCCGAAGCCGTCCGGGCGGCGGGGCAGCGTCGTCGCGCCGACGGTCCACGCCGGCTCGGAGGTGGTGGTCGGCGGTGCCGTGGTCGTGGTGGTGGCCGCCGGGGGCGTCGGCGAGGGCACGGGCGGGGGTGGCGGCTCGGGTGGGGCGCCGCACGCCACGAGCCCGAGCGCCAGCAGGAGCGCCACGATTCCTCGCACGTCTCCAGCTTCGCAGAGCCGGAGTCCACCCGATCCAGTGACACCGGTTCCGGGCCCTTGTCGATTACTGTATGTGCGGCAATCTCACGCCCCGAAGTCGGTTCCGACGATCGGGTGCGGCACCGGGGGACATCGAGCTTTTTCCGAAGGGAGCGCGCATGGCTAAGCACCGCCGACGCGACCGCAAGTTCCGCCTGGCGCTGACGGCGGTCATCACCGCCGCCGCGTTCGTGCCGGTGGTGGCGGCGGCCATGCCGAGCACCGGTGCCCGCCCGAACATCGTCGGCGGCACCGAGGCGTCCACCAGCAGCTACCCGTTCGCGGTGTACCTCACCGACAAGAGCGGCAACCAGTTCTGCGGCGGCGTCATCGTCAGCGCGACGGCGGTGGCCACCGCCGCCCACTGCGCCAACGCCGTGAAGCGTGCGGACCTGCGGGTCGTCGCGGGCCGCACGGACAAGCGCACGAACGACGGCAAGACCGTGTCGGTGCGCGAGGTGTGGGTGCCCGACTCGTTCTCCGACCCCGGCAAGGGCGACGACGTCGCGGTGCTCAAGCTCGCGCAGAGCCTGCCGTACCGGCCGGTGGAGCTGCCCGGCGACGACTCGCTGTACGCCGAGGGCACCCAGGCGACGGTGCTGGGCTGGGGCCGCACCTCCGACGGCGGCCCGCGCTCGGACGTGCTGCGCAAGGCCGAGGTGCCGCTGCTCAGCGACTCCGGCTGCCGCGCCAGCTACTCGAACTACGACTCCCGGTCGATGGTGTGCGCGGGCTACCCGGACGGCAAGATCGACGCCTGCCAGGGCGACTCGGGCGGTCCGCTGGTCGTCGGCGGCACGCTCATCGGGCTCGTGTCGTGGGGCGACGGCTGCGCCCAGGCGGGCAAACCGGGTGTTTACACCCGCGTGCTCACCTACGTGAACGAGATTCGCAGCGAAGCCGAGTCGTCGCGGCTCGTGTTCTGGTAGTCAGGAGTCCGTGAACCCCGACAGAGGCGTCCGCGGACCGGACCTGACCACGCAGCAGCTGTACGACATCCTCCGGCTCCGGGTGGAGGTGTTCGTCGTGGAGCAGACCTGCCCGTACCCCGAGCTGGACGGGCGTGACCTGCTCCCGACGACCCGCCACTTCTGGATCGACGGGCCCGATGGCATCGAGTCCTACCTGCGGGTGCTCGACGACGGGGACGGCGTCCAGCGCATCGGCCGGGTCGTCACCGCGAAGCACGCCCGGGGCCGGGGCCTCGCCGCACGCCTGATGACCGCCGCGCTGATCTCGGTCGGGGACGCGGACAGCGTGCTCGACGCGCAGACCTACGCCCGCGGTTTCTACGAGAAGTTCGGGTATGTCGCGGAGGGCGACGAGTTCGACGAGGACGGCATCCCGCACATCACGATGCGGCGCCGGCTGGCGCCGATTCGCTGACCACCTTCACCGCGGTGTCCACATCGGACTCCGTCAGGTCGGCCCGGACGGTGAGGCGCAGCCGGGAAATCCCGTCCGGGACCGACGGCGGGCGGAAGCAGCCGACCCGCACACCCTGCTCGGCGCAGCGGTCCGCCCACTCGACGGCCGATTCGGCCGAGGGCGCCTGAACCGAGATGACCGCGGCCTCCGGGTTGCTCACCCGGAACCCGGCCGCGCGCAGCTGGGCGGACAGCGTGATCGCGTTGGTCAGGACCTTCTCCGGCAGGTCGGGCTCGGACTTGAGCACCCCGAGCGCGGCCAGCGCCGCGGCCGCGCTGGCCGGCGCGAGCCCGGTGTCGAAGATGAAGCTGCGGGCCGTGTCGACGAGGTGCCGGATCACCCGGCGCGGCCCGAGAACGGCGCCGCCCTGCGCGCCGAGCGCCTTGGACAGCGAGATCGTCGTGACGACGTCCGGCTCGCCCGCCAGCCCGGCGGCGTGCACCGCGCCCCGGCCGCCGTCACCGAGCACGCCGAACCCGTGCGCGTCGTCGACCAGCAGCGCCGCGCCGTGCTCGCGGCACACCTGGGACAGCTCGGGCAGCGGCGCGAGGTCGCCGTCGACGGAGAACACCGAGTCGGTGACCACCAGCGCCCGCGGCTTGCGGCGGGTCGCCAGCGCGTGCTTGATCGCCGCCGGATCGCAGTGGCTGATCGCCGCGACGTCGGTGCGGGACAGGCGGCAGCCCTCGATCAGCGACGTGTGGATGTGCTTGTCGCTGACGATCGCCGACTCCGCCCCGGACAGCGCCGTGACGGCGCCCAGGTTGGCCGTGAAGCCCGAGGAGAACACCAGCGCGGCCTGGGCGCCGCAGAAGCGCGCCAGCTCGTACTCGAGTTCGGTGTGCAACTCGGTGGAGCCGGTGTCCAGGCGGGAACCGGTGGCGCCCGCACCCCAGCGGAGCGCGGCGGCCGCGGCGGCCCCCGCGACGCGCTTGTCGCGGGCCAGGCCGAGATAGTCGTTGCCGGCGAGGTCCAGCTCCGTCGAGGAGGCTCCCCGCGGCCGCAGCCTGCGGGTCAGCCCGGCCGCCGCGCGCTTCTCGGCGGCGGCGTCGAGCCAGTCGAAAACCTGCTCTGGGGAGGAGGAAGCCGGTAGGTTCACGTCACGCAGTGTCGCACCGAGCCACAGCTGGGGAGTGGAGGGGCCATGACCGGCACGGGACCGGCGATGATGCCGGAGGACTGGAGCCGGGCGCTCGCGGTGGTCGCGCACCCGGACGACCTGGAGTACGGCGCGGCCGGGGCGATCGCCCGGTGGACCAGGCAGGGGAAGTCGGTCGTCTACGTGCTCGCCTCGCGCGGCGAGGCCGGCATCGACAGCATGCCGCCCGAGGAGGCCGGGCCGCTGCGGACGCAGGAGCAGCTCGCCGCGGCCAGGGTCGTGGGGGTCGAGGAGGTCGAGTTCCTGGACCACCCGGACGGCCTGATCGAGAACGGGATCCCGTTGCGGCGGGACATCGCGGCGGCGGTCCGGCGGCACCGCCCGGAGCTGGTGGTGACGCTCAACCACCGCGAGTCGTTTCCCGGCGGCGGATTCAACATGGCCGACCACCGCAACGTCGGCCTGGCCACGCTCGACGCGGTCCGCGACGCCGCCAATCGGTGGCTCTTCCGCGACCTCGGGCTGGAGCCGTGGAGCGGCGTGCGGTGGGTGGCGGTGGGCGGCTCGCCGGTGCAGACCCACGCCGTGGACATCACCGGCACGTTCGACCTGGCGGTCGCGTCGCTGCGCGAGCACAAGGCGTACCTGGCCGCGCTGGGCGGGGTGATGTCCGAACCGGAGCCGTTCCTGCGCCAGTTCGCCTCGGCCGCGGGCGAACTGGCCGGCGTGCCCCTGGCCTGCACCTTCGAGCTGTTCCCGATCTAGCGCCGGACCCGGTAGGTCACGTGGGTGACCAGCGAGGTGGTGCGCGAGGAGACCGGCTCCAGGTCCAGGTCGCTGAGGCCGGCGAAGAGCCGCTCGCCCTCTCCCAGCACCAGGGGGGCGATGTGCAGGCGCAGCTCGTCGATCAAGCCGGCCGCCAGGTACTGGTTCACCGTCGAGGCGCCGCCCGCCACCGACACGTTCCGGTCACCGGCCGCGGACCGCGCCTGCTTCAGCGCGGACTCGATGCCGTCGGTGACGAAGTGGAACGTCGTGCCGCCCTCCATCTCGATCGGTTCGTGCGGGAAGTGGGTCAGCACGAACACCGGCCCGTGGTACGGCGGCTCGTCGCCCCACCAGCCACGCCAGTCCTCGTCCCATTCGCCACGGACCGGGCCGAACATGTTGCGCCCCATGATGAACGCGCCCGCGTCGACGATGGCGTCGATCTCCGGCCGGTTCTCGTCCGGGGTCTCGAACATCCACCGGTGCAGCTGCTCGCCGCCCTCGCCGAGCGGGTCCTTCCGGGTCTGACGCGGCCCCGCCAGGAAACCGTCGGCCGACACGCCCAGGCTGCTGAACACCTTGCTCATGGTCGTCTCCTCTACTGGTTGTGGTTTGCAATCGGTTTTCAGGAACTGTACTGCTTCCGGAACCGGTTGTAAACTGCAATCGGAAGGAGGGTGGGATGACGGACGAACGCCGGTCGGGATGCCCGATCAACCTGTCGGTCGAGGTGCTCGGTGACAAGTGGTCGCTGGTCGTGATCCGGGACATGATGTTCGGCAACCTGCGGCACTTCCGGGAGCTGCTGCAGAACTCGCAGGAGGGGATCGCGTCGAACATCCTCGCGTCCCGGTTGCAGCGGCTGACTGAGCTGGGACTGGTGTCCCGCGCCCCGGACCCCACGCACAAGCAGAAGGTGATCTACAGCCTGACCGAACCGGCGATCCAGCTCGTGCCGGTGATGGCGCACCTGGGCGCGTGGGGGCGCAGGCACCTGCCGGTCACCCGCGAACTGGCCGTGCGGGCGGAACTCCTGGAACGCGGCGGGCCGCAGCTGTGGGACGAGTTCATGGACGAGCTGCGCGAACAGCACCTCGGCATCCCGCGTCCCCCGGGCCGGGAGTCGGTGTTCGCGAAGCTGCACAGCGCCTACGAAGCGGCCCTCGCCGAACAGAGCGCATAACCCGCGGCGCCGCGCCTGCACACCGCGAGACTCACGGAAAAGGCCCACTGAACGAAAGAACCGCCGCGACCCCGGGCTGGGATCGCGGCGGTTCCGGGTTCAGCGCGTCAGCTGGCCGACGGCGTGCTGCGACGCGGGCCGCGGCCCGGACGCCCCTGGCGGTAGCCGCCACCGTGACCGCGGTCGCGGTCGCCGTAGCTGCCACCGCGACGCGGCCGCTGCGGCCCGCCGAAGCCACGCGAGCCGCCACCCCGGCGCGGGGCGGTGTCGCGCGGACGGTCCACCACCGGGACGCCGCTCGGCTCGCGGGCGCCGGTGATGTCGGACAGCTTCGCGTCACCGGGCCGCACGACCAGCTGGTCGGCGCGGACGCCGGCCTTGTCGGTCATCCGGCGCACGGTGCGCCGCTGGTCGGGCGTGATCAGCGTGACCACGGTGCCCGACGCACCGGCGCGCGCGGTGCGGCCGGCGCGGTGCAGGTAGTCCTTGTGGTCCGCGGCCGGGTCGACGTGCAGCACCAGGCTGACGTCGTCGACGTGGATGCCGCGCGCCGCGACGTCCGTGGCGACCAGCACCGTGGTGTGGCCGTCGCGGAAGTCCTGCAGGACCCGGTTGCGCTGGCCCTGCGACTTGCCGCCGTGCAGCGCGCCCGCCCGCACACCGCGCTCACGCAGCCGGTCGGTCAACCGGTCCACGTGGTGCTTGGTGCGCACGAACATGATCGTGCGGCCCTCGCGGGCGCCGATCTCGGTCACGACCGACTGCTTCTCCTGGCGCGAGACCTGGAACACGTAGTGGTCCATCGTGTCGACGCTGGCCGTGGCCGGCGCGACCGAGTGCTCGACCGGGTCGTGCATGTACCGGTTGACCAGCTGCCCGACGTCGCCGTCCAGCGTCGCCGAGAACAGCAGCCGCTGGCCGTCGCGCGGGGTCAGGTCCAGGATCTCCCGGACCTGGGGCAGGAAGCCCATGTCCGCCATCTGGTCGGCCTCGTCGATGGCGATGAACTGGACCTCGCTGAGGTCCGCGGTGCCCTGCCGGACGTGGTCGGACAGACGGCCCGGCGTGGCGATCAGCAGGTCGACGCCGCGGTGCAGCGCGTCGGCCTGCCGGGGGAAGGCCATCCCGCCGACGGCGGTCCGGCACCACAGGCCCAGCGCGCGGGCCAGCGGGGTGAGCGCGTCGCTGACCTGGAGGGCCAGCTCACGCGTGGGAACGAGGACCAGGCTGCGGGGTTTCCGCGACCGGGCCTTCCCGCCCTCGAGGCGGGCCAGCAGGGCCAGCCCGAAGGCGAGGGTCTTCCCGGATCCGGTCTGCGCCCGGCCGAGCACGTCGCGCCCGGCGAGCGCGTCCGGCAGGGTCGCCGACTGGATCGGGAAGGGTGCGTCGATGCCGGCCTTGCGCAGGGCCCCGAGCAGGGGCTCCGGCAGGTTCAGGTCGGCAAACGACTGCACGGTGGAAGTGGACTCAAGGGTGATGCTCACGCACTGCCTCTCGGACGTGGTGGTACGTCGCAAGGGAGGCCCGGTGTGCCTGCGCGCAGGCAGGCTGAAGAACAAGTTCGGCGGGCTTTCACAAGGACGAACCCGGCGCGGCTGCGCCATCGGTGGTGTGTCCGCGTCCCATGAAGGGGGCGACCCGAATTCACGTCGCCCGGTTGCGGACTGTGATCAGAATACCTGAAGACCGTCGGGGACCTCACCTCAGCCCCGCCCGCTGCCGCAGGTCGAAAGCCAGGTCATCGGCCTCGACCTGCAGACCCCGCGCGGCAAACCACGCGGAGATGTTGTGGACGTCACGGGTGAGGTACTCCGCTCCTCTCGGATTCGCCACGACATCCACGACCTGGGGCAGGTCGATGAGCACGATCCGGCCCTGGTGGACGAGGATGTTGTAGGCGGACAGGTCTCCGTGCGCGAGCCCCTCCGACGCCAGTACGTCGAGCGCCCCGATCGTCTGGAACCACAGGTCGCGTAGTTCCTCCGGCTCGGGCCGCAGCTGTGCCAGGCGTGGCGCCGCCGTGCCGTCGGGCTCTCCGACGAACTCCAGCAGCAGTTCCGTGCCGTCCCGCTGCACCGGGTACGGCACCGGCGCACCGATCGTCCACAAGCGACTGAGCGCGGCGAACTCGGCGATCGCCCACTGCTCCGCGATGAGGTTGCGGCCGAACGAGGTGCGCTGCGCCATGGCCCGGTTCTCCCGGGACCGGCGCATGCGCCTGCCCTCGAGGTAGCCGGAGTCGCGGTGGAACTGGCGGTGCTCGCTTGATCGGTAACGCTTCGCGGCGAGCAGGCATTCCCGGCTGCGGTCGGGGAGCCCGCGGCGCAGCAGGTGCACCTCGGCCTCCTTGCCGGTCTTGAGGACACCCAGCTCGGTGTCCACGGCGGCCAGTTCGGTGACCAGCCAGACCGGGTGCGGGCGCGGGCCGTGCTCGGCGCTGTCCCACGTCGAGTAGCGGTCGGCGCCGCCGGGCACCGCCGGTTCGGCGTAGCTGTCGTCGCGCACGCGGGCGAGCCGCTGCCGCTCCTGTTCGGTCAGGCGGCCGCTGCGGACGGGGTTGATCTCGTCGTCGAACCGCGGGCGGCGACGACGTGAGCGTGGTGTGAAGTCTTCGAAATCGTGCTGACGCACTGGTGGGTCTCCAAGGCTGAGGGGCCCCACCGGCGCCGTTCGATCAGGCGGGTGGGGCGGGTGGACGGGCGGCGAAGGCACGGCCCAGCACAACGACGGACACAACGCACCTCCTCCACTCGCCACCGGGGCCC
The DNA here is from genome assembly GCF_000473265.1 of Amycolatopsis thermoflava N1165. Taxonomy (NCBI): domain Bacteria; kingdom Bacillati; phylum Actinomycetota; class Actinomycetes; order Pseudonocardiales; family Pseudonocardiaceae; genus Amycolatopsis; species Amycolatopsis thermoflava. Next base: position 3,994,309 of record NZ_KI421511.1, on the reverse strand, counting down.
AGCGCACCGGCGTTGGCGTGATCATGCCGTCGGCGGTGCTGCGGCCGCAACCGAATTAACGGCAGACTGGCGGCATGCGCGTGATCGTGATCGGCTCCGGGATCGCCGGAGCGAGCACCGCCCACCAGCTCGCCCGCCGCGGCGCCGAGGTCGTCGTGGTGGAGGCCGGCCGCCCCGGGGTGGCGACGGCCGCGGGTGCGGGCATCGTGTGCCCGTGGACCAGCCGCCGCGGCGACGACGAGTACCGCTTCGCCGCCGCGGCCGCCGCCTACTACCCGGAGCTGGTCGCCCAGCTGGCCGAGGACGGCGCGGGCGACACCTCGTTCGAGGTGGTCGGCGGCATGGTCGTGTCGGCGGACCCGGCCGAACTCGACGAGGCGTTCGCCCGGGTGAGTGCGCGCGTGGCCGGGGAACCGGCGGCGGGCGAGGTCTCCCGGCTCGATCCGGCGCAGGCCCGCGAGCTGTTCCCCGCGCTCGCGCCCGACCTGGCCGCGGTGCACGTCTCCGGCGGCGGACGCGTGGACGGGCGGCGGATGCGGCAGGCGCTGCTCGACGCCGCGGTGGCGCGCGGCGCCCGGATCGTCGAGGGCGCGGCGGAACTGAGCGGGCGCGGCGTCCGGGTCGCGGGTAAGGAGCTGGCGGCGGACAAGGTCGTCGTCGCGGCCGGGGCGTGGAGCAGCGAGCTGGTGCCGTCGGTGTCCGTGGCGCCGCAGCGGGGCCAGATCAGCCACTTCGAACTGCCGGGCGCGGACACCGCGCGCTGGCCGGTCGTGCTGCCGGTGTCCAGCCACTACCTGCTGGCCTTCCCCGGCTCGCGGGTGGTCGCGGGCGCCACGCGGGAGACCGGCTCCGGCTTCGACCACCGCATCACCGCGGCCGGCCAGCGGGAGGTGCTGGACAACGCCCTGACCGTCGCGCCGGGCCTGGCCGACGCGACGCTGCTGGAAACCCGGATCGGCTTCCGGCCCGCCTCACCGGACGGCCTGCCGCTGCTCGGGCCGCTGGCGGAGCGGCCGGACGTGCTGATCGCCACCGGCTTCGGCCCGGGCGGGCTGACCGCGGCGCCGTTCGCCGGACGGCTCGTCGCCTGCCTCGCGCTCGGCGAAGACGTGCCGGTCGACCTCGCGCCCTACCGGCCGGAGCGGTTCACCGGTCGGTGATCAGCTCCAGTTCCTGCTCGCCGACCCGGTCGAGCGTGATGCCGGCCCGCTCGGCGGCGCTGATCAGGCCTTCCACAGTGGAGGGTTCGCGGGTGGCGGTCGCCAGCGCGGCGGCGAGCTTTCCCTTGTAGGCCTTGTTGAAGTGGCTCACGGTCTTGCCGCTCGCGGTGACCACGCGCACGGTGATCGCGCGCGGGATCCGGGCCAGCGCGGCGTAGGCGCCGGAGCGCAGGTCGACGATCAGACCGTCCACTTCGGCCAGTGCGGGCTCGAGGACCGGACGCCACAACGACCGCAGCGAGCCGAGCGCGGGCAGGGTGGTGCCGCCGGAGAGCCGGTAGGCCGGGATGCGGTCGTCGCCGCGGGCGATGCCGAACAGGGCGGAGGCGACGGCCAGCCTGCGGTCCGCCTTCGCCCGTGCGGCGGGACGCAGACCGCCGTAGTCGAGCGCGTCGTAGAGCACGCCGGTGTAGCGCTCCAGCGCGGGCAGGGTGGGCGCGCTCCAGAGCGCGCCGTTGCGCGCCACCTCGTCCTCCTGTCGCGCCGACAGCCCCAGCACGTCCAGGCTCTCCGGAACGTTGCCTGCCAGCTCCACGAGCGCGTCGGCCAGCTTGCGCCGCAGCGGGTTCAGCTCGGGGAACGACAACGCGTCGAGATCCAGCGGAGGGCCGTCCCCACCGGCGGCTTTGGTTTCCGAAGGAGGCAGCAGCACCAGCACGGCCAGCAGGGTAACTCGCGGCCGGAAAATCGCTGGGGACGGGCCGGCGGCTGTGCCTACGCTCGGCCGATGACTGTGACCTGGCGCGCACTGCGGCTGGACGACGCCGAAGCGGTGACGGAGTTGTTCGCCGCGGGCGAGAAGGTGGAGCCCACAGGGGAGGAGCACAGCGTCGCCGACATCAGGGAGAGCCTGGAGTCGCCGAACTCCCCGCTGCCCGAGGCGGGGGTCGCCGTGCTGGACGGCGACCGGATGATCGCCTACGCGATGACGGCACGCCGGACCGCCGCCGATCCGGTGCACCACATGCGGGTCGAGTCGATGGTGCACCCGGACCACCGGACGAATGCGCTCGGCGCGGAGCTGCTCCGGTGGTACGAGGAGGCGAGCTCCGAACTTCACCGGAAAGTGTTCCCGGGAGCGCCGCTGGAACTGCACGCCATGGCGCACGACAACCAGCGGTGGTACGCGTCGGTGCTGCGCCGCGGCGGCTACGAGCACGTGCGCACCTTCCTCGACATGGCGGCGGACCTGTCCGCCCTGCCGTCCGTGGAGTCCACGGTCGAGCCCGTCCGGTACGAGCCGCGGCACGAGGAGGCCACCCGGCTCGCCCTCAACGAGGCGTTCCGCGAACACTTCGGCAGCGCGCCGCTGACACCCGAGCTGTTCCGGCACCGCGTCACCGGCAGCGCGGGGTTCCGGCCGGAGCTGTCGTTCCTGACCCTCGACGGCGACCGGGTGACCGCGCTGGTGCTGTGCGTCGAACGCGGCGTGGCCGACGGCGAGGTGGTCGTCGAGTACGTCGGCACCCTGCCCGAGGCGCGGGGCCGCGGCGCGGCGAAGAGCCTGGTGGCTCGGGTGCTGCGGGAGGCTCGCGAGTGCGGCTACCGGCGGGCGGTGCTGGGTGTGGACGGCGCGAACCCGACCGGCGCGCAGCGGGTGTACGAGCGGTGCGGCTTCGCGGTGACCGGCCACTGGCACGTGCACGCGCGCCCGGTCAGCGGACGGTAAGCCGTCGGTCAGCGCTCCTGGCGAAGCTCGGGTCAACCGAGTTGAGGAGCTTCGATGAACAGGACAGTGCTGATCTCCGGTGCGAGCATCGCAGGCCCGTCCACGGCGTTCTGGCTGAACCGCCTGGGCTACGCGACGACCGTGGTCGAGCGGGCGCCCGCCCTGCGTGAGGGCGGGCAGGCCGTCGACTTCCGCGGCGAGCAGGTGTCGGTGCTGCGGCGGATGGGGTTGCTGGAGGAGATTCGCGCGCACCAGACGTCGATGGGGGAGCAGCACATCCTGGACGCGTCCGGGAAGCGCGTGGCGAGCCTGCCTGCGTCGATGATCAGCGGTGAGGTCGAGATCCAGCGCGGGGACCTGAGCCGCGTGCTGTACGAGGCGACGAAGGACCGCACCGAGTACGTGTTCGGCGACTGGATCACGTCGCTGACGGAGACCGGTTCGGGTGTCGAGGTGACGTTCGCCCACGGCGCGCCGCGGACCGTCGACCTGGTGATCGGCGCCGACGGGCTGCACTCGGGCGTGCGGGCGCTGGCGTTCGGCCCGGAGTCGCGGTTCCGCACCGAGATGGGCTACGCGTGCGCGGGGTTCAGCGCGCCGAACCACCTGCGGCTCGACCACACCGGGCTGATCTACAACGTGCTCGGCCGGGGCGTGACGTACGCGGCGCAGGACCCGGACGGTCCGGCGAACATCGGTTTCGTCTTCGCGGCCGACGGCCTGACCTTCGACCGCAAGGACGAGGACCAGGTGAAGCGGTTGATCGCCGAGGTGTACGACGGCGTCGGCTGGGAGGTCCCGCGTCTGCTGGAGGGCCTGCGCGACGCGGCCGACCTGTACTTCGACGAGCTGGCGCACGTGTACCTGCCGCGCTACACCAGCGGCCGGGTCGCCCTGGTCGGCGACGCGGGCTGGGGCGTCGGGCCTGGCGGTGGCGGCACGGGACTGGCGATGATGGCGGCGTACGTGCTGGCGGGCGAGCTGGCCGCCGCGGGCGGGGACCACGCCGTGGCGTTCGAGCGGTACGAGTCGGAGGTCCGCCCCGCCGCCGAAGCGGGCGCGAAGCAGGCGAAGGGCACCGGCCCGTTCCTGGCGCCCCGCACCGCGCGCGGTCTGTGGCTGCGGAACCAGTCGCACCGCATGCTGACGACCCGCGTGTTCTCCGGGGTGTTCGACAAGATGACGCTGAAGGCGGCGAACACGTTGAAGCTGAAGGACTACGGGATCTGAGGCTCCCGGGAGTTGAGGGCTTCCGAGATCTCCTCGAAGGACATGGCGGCGCCGCGGTCGTGGGCGGCCGCGAAGGCGTCGGCGCCCAGCAGCTTCTGGCAGCCCGCCGCCACCGCCGCCACGTCCTGGTCGTGCGGCCTGGTGGCGCTCCGCAGCGCCACCGCCATTCCCAGCTGCTCGGCCGCCCGCTCGGGGTCGCCGTCGAGCAGGGTCATCCCCGCCTGGCCCTCCAGCGCGTCCGCGATGTCGGTCCGGAAGTGCTGCGCCAGCGTGATGTCCAGCGCCTGCCGGTGCCGCGCCCGCGCCTCCGCCCAGTCGCCCGTCGCCTCGGCGAGCCTGCCCATCGCGGTGAAGGTCCGGGCGCTCGCCGCGTCGCTCTGCCAGTCCGTCCCCAGCATGGCCAGCGCCCGCTCGAAGTGCGCCCGCGCCCGCGCGAAGTCACCGCGACGCCGGGCCAGCTCGCCGAACCCGCGCTCGGTGAGGCCGAGCAGGGTCGAGGCGCCCGCGCGCCGCGCGAGGTCCGCCGCGTGGCGGTGACCGGCCTCGGCGTCGGTCAGGTCGCCGTCGCGCAGCAACCGGTCCGCCCGCCGCGCCCACAGCTCGGCCAGCTCCTCCGTCGCGTTGAGCTGCCCGAGCAGGTCCATCGCCTCGTCGACGAGCGCGGTGGAGCGGTCCCGGTCACCGCGCAGGTCCGCGAGCTCGGCGAGCCCGTCGAGCACCTGCGCGGTGCCCCACCGGTCGCCGATCCGCCGGAACAGTCCGAGCGACCTCGCGAACGCCTCTTCGGCGCCCGCGCTGTCGCCGTTGAACAGGCGCAAGTAGCTCGTCGAGAAGTGCACCAGCGCCTGGAACCACGGATCGTCGTCGTCGAGCATGGCCTGTTCCAGCTCGTTCGGCCGCCGCGCCGGGCTGGGCGGACCGGCGAACAGTGCCCAGTAGACGAGCAGGTACGGCTGCCGCAGCGGCCACGGCAGCGACGGCACGATCGAATCGACCCGCCGCAGGTGCTCGTCGAGGCCGGGCGATTCGGCGGGCGCGGCGTTGAGCACGCACAGCACGTACTCCTCCGCCAGGTCGCCGGGCGGTTCCGGGCCGAGGTTGGCCAGCAGCCGCGCGGCGAGCGGCGCGACTTCCGTGCGCACGCCCTGCAGGCGCCAGTACGACGACAACGCGCCGACGAGCCGCAGCGCCAGCGCGGTGTCCGACTCGACCGCCCAGCGCAACGCCGCGTGCAGGTTCGCCCGCTCGGCGGTCAGGCGGGCGAGCCACTCGATCTGCTCGGTGCGGCGCAGGTGCGGGTCGGCGGTCTGGGCGAGTGCCAGGAAGTGGCTGGCGTGCGCCCTGGCCACCGCGTCCCGTTCGCCCGATTCGTCCAGTCGCTCGGCGCTGAACGCCCGGATCGTCTCCAGCATCCGGTAGCGCTCACCGGAAAACTCGATGAGCGACTTGTCGACAAGACTGTCGAGGAGGTCTTCGGTGTCCGGTTCGGACAGTCCGCACACGCTCGCGACCGCGTCCATCGTCGCCCCGCCGGAGAAGATCGCGAAGCGGCGCACCAGGTTCTGCTCCTCCGGCGCGAGGAGGTCCCAGCTCCAGCCGACGACGGCGCGCAGCGTCTGGTGCCGCGGCGCGGCGGTGCGGCTGCCCTTGGACAGCAGGCGGAACCGGTCGTCGAGGCGGGCTTCGAGCTGGTCCAGCGGCAGGGTCCGCAGGCGTGCCGCGGCGAGTTCGATGGCCAGTGGCAGCCCGTCGAGCGCGGCGCAGATCCGCCGCACCCGCTCGGCCGAGTCGTCGTCGAGCCGGAACCCGGGCCGCACGGCGGCGGCCCGTTCGGTGAAGAGCCGCACCGACTCGTAGCCGGTGGCCTCGGCCGCGCCGGCGCCGCGCGGCGGGGACGCGAGCGGGGGCACGGCGCACAGCGCCTCGCCGGTGATGCCGAGTGGCTCGCGGCTGGTGGCGAGCACGCGGAGTCCCGGGCTCGACGAGAGGAGCCGGTGCACGAGCTTCGCGGCGTCGGCGATGACGTGCTCGCAGTTGTCGAGGATCAGCAGCAGGCGCCGGTCGGTGAGCGCGGTCTCGATGCGCCCGACCGGGTCCGGCGGGGCGCCGCCGGTGGGGAACAGGCCGGTCTCCCGCAGGCCGAGCGCGGTGAGGACGGCCTGGGCGACGTCGGCGGCGCTGGTGACGGGCGACAGGTCGACGAAGCACACTTCGCCGTCGGCGCGGCCACCGGCCTCGATGGACAGACGGGTCTTGCCGGCGCCGCCGGGGCCGGTCAGGGTGACCAGGCGGCCGGTGCCGAGCAGGCCGGCGATGCGGGCCAGTTCCGGTTCGCGGCCGATGAAGGTGGTGAGCTGGGCGGGGATCTTCGGCGGTTCGGGTGCCGGCTCGGCGCGCAGCACGGCGAGGTGCGTGGCGGCGAGTTCCGGGGACGGGTCGGCGCCGAGTTCGTCGGCGAGCACGCGCCGGGCGTCCTCGAAGACGGTGAGCGCTTCGGCTTGGCGGCCGTTGGCGGCGAGCGCGCGCATGAGCAGGACGCGGGGCCGTTCCCGCAGGGGGTGCGCGGCGCACAGCTCGGTGAGTTCGCCGATCACCGCGCGGGATTCGCCGATGGCGAGGTCGGCTTCGGCGCGGTCCTCGACGGCGGCGACGCGCAGCTCGTCGAGGCGCGCGGCCTGGGCTTCGGCGAAGGGCGCGTCGCGCACGTCCGCGAGGGCGGGGCCGCGCCAGAGGTCCAGGGCGTCACGGAGCAGCTTCGCGGCGCGGGCGTGTTCGTTGGTGGTGAGGGCTTGGCGTCCCTCGCGGGCGAGGCGGGTGAAGCGGTGGAGGTCGACGCGGTCCGGTTCGACCGCGAGGCGGTAGCCGGCGGGCTGGGATTCGATGTGGGCGTGGTCGCCGAGTTTGCGGCGGAGGCGGGACACCTGGGCCTGCAGGGCGTTGGCCGCGTCGCCTGGCGGGTGGTCGCCGTAGAGGCCGTCGATGAGCCGGTCGGTGCCGACGACGCGGCCGGCGTCGAGCAGCAGGAGCGCGAGGAGGGAGCGCGGCCGCGGACCGCCGAGGGGCACCGGGTCGCCGGCCGCGGAGCGCGCCTCGACAGGACCCAGGACGGCGAACCACACCCCGCGATTGTGGCGCATGGCGCGCCGGACGGGGTGAGGCTGTGCCGCGGTTCGCGGGCCGCTGCTTTACTTCACTCATGGAACCTGGGCCGCTGACGATTTCCTACGCCGTGGCTTCCGACGTCGGGCAGCGACGCGAAGCGAACGAGGACTCGGTCTACACCAGTCCGCGTCTGCTCGCCGTCGCCGACGGGATGGGGGGTCACGTCGCCGGTGAGGTCGCCAGTTCGGGCGCGGTCGCCGCGATCGCCGCACTGGACGAGCGCCTCGAGGCGGAGTCCGCGAAGGCCGACGTGGAGGCGCTGGCGGCCGCCGTGTCCGACGCCGGTGCCCGCTTGCGGGCCCAGGTCGAGGAGGACAGCCGGCTGCAGGGCATGGGGACCACGCTGACGGTGCTGGCCTGGGACGGCACGTCGTTCGCGGTGGCCCACGTCGGGGATTCGCGGGCGTACCGGCTGCGCGAGGGCGAGCTGACGCAGGTGACGCGGGACCACACGGTGGTGCAGGAGCTGGTGGACCAGGGCCGGATCTCGCCGGAGCTGGCGATGAGCCACCCGCAGCGTTCGGTGCTCACGAGGGCGCTCCAGGGCGCCGGCGAGCCCGAACCGGACCTCTTCGTGGTGGACGCAAGGCCCGGCGACAGGTACCTCATCTGCTCCGACGGCCTCTCCGACGTCGCGACGCCGGAGCAGCTGACCGAGGTGCTGACGACGGTGCCGACCCCGGAGGAGGCCGTGCAGAGGCTGGTGGAGCTCGCCAACGCGGGCGGCGGACCGGACAACATCAGCTGCATCGTGGCCGACGTGGCCGAGACGAGCGCCACCCCCTGACGCGGCTGATGTAGCGGGCTAGAGCGACATGGCCGACGTGGCCGACCCGGCCGACGTGGCCGGCTCGGCCGACGTGGCCGACTTGGCTGGCTCGGGCTGGCCTGGTCCGCGTGGCCGGCGCGGCCGGCTCGGGCTGGCCTGGTTGGCATGCCCGGCGCAGCCGGCTGGAGCGACATGCCCGGCGCGGCTCGGTGCGGCTGGTTGGGGCTGGCTTGGTTGGCGTGCCCGGCGCGGCCGGCTGGAGCGACATGGCCGGCGTGGCTCGGTGCGGCTGGTTGGGGCTGGCTTGGTTGGCGTGCCCGGCGCGGCCGGCTGGAGCGACATGCCCGGCGTGGCTCCGTGCGGCTGGTTCGGGCTGGCCTGGTCAACGTGGCCGGCATGGTGGCTCGGGCTGGCCTGGTCCGCGTGCCGGCGCGGCCGGCTGGAGCTACGTGGCCGGCGCGGCCGGCATGGCTGGCCTGGTCGGCGTGGTCGGCCAGAGCTGACATGGTCGATGTGGCTGGCCCGGCTGGCGCGGCCCGCATGGTCGATGTGGTGAGCGCGGGCGGCTAGAGCTACATCGCCGGCGCGGTTGACTCGGCCTACAGGGCCGACATGCCCGACGGCATTCGCGGTGGGCTTCGCCGGTGGCGGTGCGGACCGCTGCGGCCACGCACCCTAGGTGGCTGCGCCGCTGGCGGTCGGCGTGCCGCGCCCGGTGGGTCTTCCCGGCGGCGTGTCCGCGTCTGATCATGAAAACTGGTTCGCGCGTTCGTCGGCCGCGGGTACGGTCGGGGCCATGGCCTCACCGGAAGCGCTGGTCTCCGCGCTGGCGGACCCCGAACGCCTGATGCTTTTCGCCCGGATCTGCACTTCGCCTGACGGGCTACCGATCGCGGAGGATCGGCACACCGCGAAACTCGCGAAGCGCCTCGTTTCGGCTGGGATCGTCACCGTTGACGGGGACCGGTACCGGGCCGTGCCGCAAGCGTTCCGAGAGTCGCTCGCCAAGCCGGCGAACGATCCGCTCGAAGCGCTGTTCAGCCGCGGCAGGCTCACCGCGATCCCGCGTCCGGGCAAGCTCCGCCAGGCCCTGCTCGTGAAGCTCGCCGAGCAGTTCGAGCCTGGCCGGGTCTACACCGAGCCGGAGGTCCGCGCGAAGCTCGCCGCGATCTACGAGGACCATGCCGCGCTCCGCCGCTACCTCGTCGACGCAGGGCTCCTCCAGCGCAGCAACGACGGCCGCGCATACGGCCGCCCCGCTGAAGCCCGGCCCGGCCTCGAGACCGACGGTCGGCGAGCCCACGTCTGAGTGCGGCTGGCGTACGGCGATCGACACCTGATTGAGCCGCTGACTCGGCCAGTGGGCGTTGAGCTGCCCAAAACTGACGCTTGAGCCGCTCGGCTCGAGGCGCCAGGTGGGCCTCAACGCGACTGCTTGCGGTAGATGCCCCGCACCACGTCGGGGCGGGTCACGTTCGCACAGGCCGACTCCCCAGTGATGTCCCCGACAGCCGCGGGGGCTCGCCCGGCCGTGACGGGACTGCCCGAGTGCTGGGCCACGTCGAGGCGCGTCGCTAGGCTGCGGGAGGTGCGGGGGCAGCGCCATTCTGCCCCCGCACCCTTTCGGTCACACCGTGTCAAACACGCAGGAACCACGCTCACGCGACGGTTCTCGACGTCGAGGCTCGCGATGCGGACCTCGACCCGTTCACCGGCTTCCGCTTCCGCAGTCCAGGCGGGCCTGGACAGCAGCCCAGGAACGCCCGGCGGCAGTTCGACCAACGCGCCGAACGGAAGCACCCGCGTCACGGTCGCGGCGATGACTCCGCCGTCCGCGTGCTGGGCGAGGAAATCGCGCCACACGGCCTGCGAGACCTGGTACTGGGACATGTGATCACCTCCTTTCGCGTCGTCCCAGAGAAGGGGAGAGCGCAGGAGGTGGCGGGCCACGGGCCCGCCGAGTGATCACGGCCCGGCCGGGAGTCCTGTCTGTGCGCGGCGCAAGGCCGACCCGGCAGTCACGGCGTCGAAGTTAGCAGCTCACCGTGCCATGCTCAACAGTCCTTCCTGTCGTAGGGTCTTCGCCATGATCGCCGCCGACCCGGACCGACTCTGCCCACGACCACAACTCGTCCGGTCCGAGTGGTTCGACCTGGACGGTGCCTGGGGCTTCGCCTTCGACGACGACGATCGCGGCCTCGCCGACCACTGGTTCACCGCCACCGAGCCGTTCGACCGGACGATCACCGTCCCGTATCCGCCCGAGTCGCAACTCTCCGGCGTGCACGCGACCGAACCGCACACGGTGGTCTGGTACCGCCGTGAGTTCGACGCCCCGCCGATCCCCGACGGCCACCGCCTCGTCCTGCATTTCGCCGCCGTGGACTACGCGGCCTCGGTGTGGATCAACGGGATCCACCTCGGCAGCCACGAAGGCGGGCAGACGCCGTTCTCCTTCGACATCACCGCGGCTCTGCGGTCGGACGGTCCGCAGGTGATCGTCCTGCGGGCGGAAGACCGCCCGGACGAGGGCACCCAGCCCAGGGGCAAGCAGGACTGGCACCCGGAGCCGCACGACATCTGGTACCACCGCACCACGGGAATCTGGCAGCCGGTGTGGGCGGAGGTCGTCCCGGCGCTCCACCTTCGCGAACTGCACTGGACTCCCGAGCTCACCCGTGCGTCGGTCTCCTGCGAGGGCGAGCTTTCCGCGGCGCCGCGCGAAGCTGTGACGATCCGCGTGGTTCTGCGGCACGGGGACGAGGTGCTGGCCGAGCAGTCCGTGCGCGTCGACCGGCGGCGGTTCCGGTTCGACATCACCGTGCCCGCGCTGCGGCACGGACAGGACCGGTCCCGGCTGCTGTGGTCACCGGAGAACCCGGTGTTGGTCGATGCGTCGATCGAACTGCACGGCGCGGAAGTGCCGTCCGACGCGGTGAGCAGCTACCTCGGTCTGCGCGAGGTCGGCGTGGCCGACGGTCGCTTCCTCCTCAACCACCTCCCTTACTACCCGCGAATGGTCCTCGAACAGGGCTACTGGCCGCAGTCGCACCTCGCCGCGCCGGACTCGGTCGCACTCCGGCGGGAGGTCGAGCTCATCAAGGAACTCGGCTTCACCGGCGTCCGCGTGCACCAGAAGGCCGAGGATCCACGATTCCTCTTCTGGTGCGACAAGCTCGGCCTGCTCGTCTGGGGCGAGACCGCGAATGCCTACGAGTTCGCGCCCGAAGCCGTCGAGCGGCTCACCCGGGAGTGGCTGGAGATCCTGCGCCGGGACCGCAGCCACCCCTGCATCGTGACGTGGGTGCCGGTCAACGAGAGCTGGGGCGTTCCCGACATCGCCACGGCACCCGAGCAAACCCACTTCGTGCGCTCGATCTACCACCTCACCAAGAGCATCGACCCCACCCGGCCTGTCATCGGCAACGACGGCTGGGAGATCGCGGAAGCCGACATCATCGGCGTGCACGACTACGCGCCGACCGGTGAAGCACTGTCCACACGGTACGGTGCCGCGTTGCGCCACACCCTGTCCGACGGCCGTCCCGGTGGGCGCCGCCTCCTGCTCGACGGCACCGCTTCGGACCGCCCCGTCATGCTGACCGAGTTCGGCGGCCTCTCCCACGTTCCCGCCGAGGACGAGAAGTGGTTCGGCTACTCGACTGTGACCGACGACGAGGAGCTGGCCGTCCGGCTGGACCAGCTCGTCACCGCGGTCCTCTCGTCGCCGGAACTCGCCGGCTTCTGCTACACCCAGCTGACCGACACCGAGCAGGAACGCAACGGCCTGCTCACCGCCGAACGCGTGCCCAAGCTCGATCCGGCCCGCGTCCGGGCCATCCTCACCCGGCCCGCGGCGGCCGTGCCCCCGGAGGAGCTGAACCCGTACCGGGAGCGCAGCTGAACAGGTTCGCCCCGCGAGCAGGGCATCGACGCAGCACCTGTCGCTCTCGGCACGCAGCGCGCTACGCCAAGGACGCGCTGCGGGCGATCTTCAGTGCCGCGCTCGCCGGGGCGAGAGCGCGAACCACCGGGTGCACCTCTGCCCTTGGCCCCACCGACCGAGAACCTTCAGCGGTGACCCGCGGGCGCGCCGTGTGCCCGCGACGCGCCCGCGGGCGGGAACCGCGGGGAGCGGATCCCGGACCGCCGCCAGCCCGGACTCACGTCCCCAGGAGCGGGCGAACGGCGATCTCGTCTGCGGCGACTCCGCCTAGTAGTCCCAGATCTGGATGGCCCGCACGACGAACGGCGCGTGCGGCACGAACGTCCCGCCACCCGGGTACGTGGTGAAGTCGCCTTCCGTGGAGCAGTCCTCGCCTTGGTACACCGTCACGTCGCGGTCCAGCCGGTTCACGAACGACCGCGCGTCACCACTGAGCGGAATGCATTCCCCGGGATTGGCGGTGCGAAGGTCGAGGAACTGCACCGACCCGCCGTAGAACTCCTCGGACCACGCGCAGAACTCGCCTTGCTCGCAGCCATACCCGGCCGGCGGCGCGGTCTCCGCCTCGGCGATGCCGCCCGTGGTCAGCAGTCCCAGCGCGGCCAGCACGAGCGCCTTCGGCAGGTACGCGCGAAAATTCGCGAACATTTCTCATCTCCCCTGTGAGTCGGTCTCCGCGGTGCGCGGTTCCGGACTCCACAATGGCCGGTGGGAGAAGGGTTGTCAGCAGGGATTTCTACTTCTGTGGATAAGTAGGTTCCGTTAACTCGATCGGGGCCTCGGAAACGCACTTGTCCACAGGGCGCAAACTGATTCTTGCCGAACGGGCGAAACCTCTGCTATTTGGCAGGACCCGTGGAACCCCGCACCACCAGCTCGACGTCCAATGTGGTCGCCTTCGGCGCGCGCTGCCCGGAGAGCAGGCGCAGCGCCAGTTCTCCGGCCAGCTGCCCCTTGCGCACGAGGTCCTGCCGCACAGTCGTCAACGGTGGATCCGAGCACGCCGCCGGCGGCGTGTCGTCGAACCCGACGATCGACAGGTCCGCCGGCACCCGGAGACCGCGTTGCCGGGCAACGGCGAGCGCCGCGAGGGCCAGTTCGTCCGACATGCACAGCAGCGCGGTCGGCTCCCGGTCCAGCAACGCCGCCGCGCCGGGCATCGCCGCCTCCCGCGACAGCCCCGACACCTCCCAGATCGGCACCGCGTCCGGATCGATCCCGGCCGCCCCCAAGGTCTCCAGGTAGCCGGCGAGCCGCTCCCGGTTGTCCAGGAACCGGCTCCGCGCCGCCTCCGTCGCGCTCAACGGACCCCCGCGCGGTTCGGACAGGCACTGCGCGGACAGGATCGCGAACCGCCGGTGGCCCAGTTCCAGCAGATGCCGGGCCGCGGCCGCCGCACCGCCGCGGTCGTCCGTCGACACCCGCGCCGACCCGGGCACGACCGGCTGGTCGATCACCACCAGCGGCAGCCCACGCTGCTTCACCGCCCGCAGCGCCGGCGCGTTGTCCGCCAGCGAGTAGGCGACCGCGAGGTCGGCCTGCGCCGCCAGCACCCGGTCCGCGCGTGGCCCGCCGTCGTGCCCGCCCGGCAGGAGGAGCAGCGCGTGCCCTTCCGGATCGACCCGGCTCGCGAGCGCGTCCAGCGTGATCGACAACGCCGGATCGGAGAACGCCGCCGACAACCCGGTGTCGAGCATGAAGGCGATCGCGCCCGACCGCTGGGTGGCGAGGCTGCGGGCGGTCGGGTTGGGGCCCGCGTAGCCGAGCCGCTTCGCCGCGCGCAGCACTTCCTCACGCAGGTCGGCCGACAGCTGGTCCGGGCGGTTGTACGCGTTGGACACCGTCGCCCGTGAGACGCCCACCGCTTCGGCGACGTCGTCGAGCGTCGGGCGGCGCCGACGGGTACCGGTCATCGCCGCAGTCTAGACCGATCGCCCGCCGGGTTGACGTTCTGAAGCGCTTAAGTCATTGTGGGACGGGTGATTGGGGTCAATGATCGGGTAGCGGTGTTCGTCGTCTTCGCGCTCAACGGCGCGGTTTACGGGTCCTGGGCGCCGCGCGTGCCCGCGCTCGCCGAGCAGGTCGGAGCCAGTCCGGGCGAACTGGGGCTGGCGCTGCTCGGCGGCACAGCGGGGCTCCTGCTGGCGGCCCCGCTGTCCGGCCGCGTGTCGGAGCGGTTCGGCGCGCGTGCCGTGATGCTCGCCGCGACGCTGCTGTCCTGCGTCGTGCTGTCGTTGACCGGGCTCGTCGGCTCGGTGGCGTGGCTCCGCGGTCGCGTTGTTCGGCCTCGGCTTCGCCAACGGCGGGCTCGACGTGGCGATGAACATCGGCGGCGTCAGCGTCGAGCGGCGCACGGGCACGGCGATCATGCCGGTCTTCCACGCCGGCTTCAGCTTCGGCGGGCTGGTCGCCTCGGCCGCAGCCGGGCTCGCAGCGGCGCAGCACTGGTCACCCGAGCGGCACTTCCTCGTCGCCGCCGTCGTGACAGCGCTCGTGATGCTGGTCGTCCACCACGGCTTGCCGCGTGCGGTGCCGCGCACCGAACGGGCTGCCCGGCCGGCGACCACCGCGCCCACTCGGCGACCGGTGCTGTGGCTGCTGGCCGTGGTGCCGCTGTGTTCCGCGATGGCCGAAGGCGCCAGCTCGGACTGGTCCGCGTTGCTGCTGGTCACCGAGCACGGCGCGGGCGAGGGCGCCGCCGCGCTCGCCTTCACCGCGTTCTCGCTCGCCATGGCCGTCACCCGGCTCGGCAGCGCGTGGGTGCAGCGCCGCCTCGGCGCCACCCGGACCCTCGCGGTCGGCGCGGTCGTCGCCGCGGCCGGCCTGCTGGTGTCCGCCCTCGTCCCGGTCGCCGCATTGGCCTTCGCCGGGTTCGTGCTGGCCGGCACGGGGCTGGCCGCCGCGTTCCCGGTCGCGCTGAGCCTGGCGGGCGAGGCGGGCAAGCGCGCGGACGGCAGCGGCGGGGAGCGTGAGATCGCGTTCGTCACCACTGTCGCCTACACCGGGTTCCTGGCCGGTCCGCCGCTGATCGGCGGTGTCGCACAGGCGACCTCGTTGTCCGCTTCGTTCGTGCTGGTAGCGGTTCTGGCGGCGCTCATCGCGCCGGCCGCGGTCGGCGCGAGTCGCGCACGTCACCGTGAACGGACCGCTGCCGAACTCCCCGTTTGAGGCGGGCCTACCCTCGACGTGTGCCCTCCGAAGTTACCGAGACCGCGTCCCGGCGCCGGGTGAGCGTCCTCCCGCTGCTCCTGGTGTGCGGGTTGCTGGCGGCGGTGGTGGCCGTCGCGCTGCTCGCGCTGTCCGGCGGGGCCACCTACCAGATCGCCGGCCTGCCCGAGCCGGGCCTCGTGACGCAGTACGGCGTCGGCGTGGTCCGCGTGCTCGCCGACGCGGCCTCCGTCGTGTGCGTCGGGTCCCTGCTGCTCGCGACCTTCCTGGTGCCGCCGCAGAAGTCCGGCGTGCTGGCGCGCGACGGGTACGCGGCGCTGCGCACCGCCGGGATCGCCGCGTGGGTGTGGTTCTTCGCCGCGCTCGCCTCGGTCCTGTTCACCGCGGCGGACGCGGCGGGCAAGCCGGTCACCGAGCTGTTCTCGCCGCAGGTCCTGCTGGACCTGGTGGACGCGATCGAGCAGCCCAAGGCCTGGCTGTGGACGGCGGGCATCGCGCTCGTGCTGGTGCTCGGCTGCCGCCTGGCGCTGTCGTGGGGCTGGACCGCGGCGCTGTTCGGGCTGTCCGTCGCCGGGCTCGTCCCGGTCGCCGTGACCGGCCACTCGGCCAGCGGCGGTTCGCACGACCTCGCCACCAACAGCCTGCTCTACCACCTGATCGCCGCGTCGCTGTGGGTCGGCGGCCTGGTCGCGCTGCTCGCCCTCGGATGGCGGCGCGGGGAGCACCTGTCGCTCGCGGCGCGGCGCTTCTCCCGGCTCGCGCTGGTCTGCTGGATCGTGATGGCCGTGTCCGGCGTGGTCAACGCGCTGGTCCGGCTGCCGCTGTCCGACCTGCTGACCACCGAGTACGGGCTGCTCGTCGTGGCGAAGGTCGTCGCGTTGCTGGTGCTCGGCGTGTTCGGCCAGCAGCAGCGGACCCGCGGGGTGCGCGCGGTGGTGGACGGACAGGGCGGCGGGCAGCTGCTGCGGCTGGCCGCGGTCGAGGTCCTGATCATGTTCGTCACGATCGGCATCGCCACCGCGCTCGGCCGCACCCCGCCGCCGCAGGAGGCGGTCCAGCCGTCGACGACGGAACTGCTCATCGGCTACGACCTGCCCGGCGCGCCGACCGTGCTGCGGCTGCTGTTCGACTGGCGCTTCGACCTCGTCTACGGCACGGCTGCGATCGTGCTGGCCGCGCTCTACCTGGCAGGCCTGCGGCGGTTGCGGCGCAAGGGGATCGAATGGCCGGTGGGACGCACGGTGGCGTGGCTGACCGGGTGTTTCGTGCTGCTGATCGCCACGTCGTCCGGCATCGGGCGCTACTCGCCCGCGATGTTCAGCGTGCACATGGGCAGCCACATGCTCCTGTCGATGATCGCGCCGGTGCTGTTCGTGCTGGGCGGTCCGGTGACGCTGGCGCTGCGGGCGCTGCCGGTGGCGGGCCGGGACGCCCCGCCGGGACCGCGCGAGTGGCTGCTGGCGGCGGTGCATTCACCGGTGTCCCGCGTGCTCACCCATCCGATCGTCGCGCTGGCCTTGTTCGTCGGTTCGTTCTACGCGCTGTACTTCTCCGGCTTGTTCGACGCGGCGCTGAACTACCACTGGGCACACCTTCTGATGAATGCCCATTTCCTCCTCGCCGGTTACGTCTTCTACTGGCCGGTGATCGGGGTCGACCAGGCTCCGCGGCGCCTGCCGCACCTCGGCCGGCTCGGGATGATGTTCGCCGCGATGCCGTTCCACGCCTTCTTCGGCGTGATCCTGATGTCGAAGCAGACGATCATCGGCGACAACTTCTACCGGGCGCTGCACCTGCCGTGGGTGTCCGACCTGCTCGCGGATCAGCGCCTCGGCGGCGGCATCGCGTGGGCGTCCGGCGAGGTCCCGGTTCTGCTGGTGCTGATCGCGTTGCTTGTGCAGTGGTCGCGGGCCGACGCGCGTGAGGCGAAGCGGAAGGACCGCCGCGAGGAGGCCAGCGGCGACCAGGAACTGGCGGCCTACAACGCGATGCTCAAGCAGATGGCGGACCAGGGCAAGCCGCGCCCGTAGCACAGCCCACCGACAATTCCGGGGGCACGACCGATCAACCCGGCGAGTTGTCCACACGGCCCGAAACCATCCACAGATTTCGGCCGTTTTCGCTTTCGCGCTCCCAATCGCTCGTTTCCGGTGCACTCTTGGTCTCAAGCCGGTGACGACGAGTGAGAAGGAGAGCGGCGATGGCGATCGGGGAGACGATGGTGACCCTGGTGGGCACGGTGACCAGCGACATCACGGTCAAGCGGGTCGGGCAGGACCGGCACGAGCTGGCGATCTTCTGGGTGCGCAGCGACGAGCGCCGGTTCGATCGGAACAGACAGGAGTGGGTGCCGGGCAGGCGCTTCTCGGCGCGGGTGGTGTGCCGTCGCGGGATGGCGGTATCGGCCGCGGACGGGCTGCGCCGAGGCGATCCGGTCGTGGTCAACGGGCGGCTGCACACCGGTGATCCGGACACCGGCGGGTCTCGTGCTCAACTTGAACTCGAGGCTTTCGCGCTCGGGCCGAACCTCGCCCAGTGCGGCGTCTCGCTGAGGCGGGGCTCGCGGCCCGAACCCGATGTCCCGTCCCAGATCCCGTTGTGGGAGGCTGCCGGGCCCGCCGTCGAAACCCTGCAGGACGGGCCCGTCGAGGCGCCCGCGCCGGCACTCGCCGGGCCGCGAGGAGGGCAGGGCCCGTGACGAGCGGAGCGTTCTCCACGGTGACGGGGGGTTGACTGTCCGTCGCGGGATGGTGACCGGCGTTCGGTCGCGCGTGACACGGCTCTACGATCGTGGGCATGGCCGAGTTCATCTACACCATGAAAAAGGTGCGCAAGACCGTCGGGGACAAGGTCATCCTCGACGATGTCAGCACCGCGTTCTACCCGGGCGCCAAGATCGGCGTCGTGGGTCCGAACGGTGCCGGCAAGTCCACCGTGCTGAAGATCATGGCGGGGCTCGATCAGCCGAGCAACGGTGAGGCCTTCCTCCAGCCGGGCGCGAGCGTCGGGATCCTGCAGCAGGAGCCGCCGCTCAACGAGGACAAGACCGTCCGCGGCAACGTCGAGGAGGGCCTCGGCGAGATCAAGGTGAAGCTCGACCGCTTCAACGAGATCGCCGAGCAGCTGGCCACCGACTACAGCGACGAGCTGATGGAGGAGATGGGCCGGCTCCAGGAGGAACTCGACCACGCCGACGCGTGGGAGCTGGACTCCCAGCTCGAGCAGGCGATGGACGCGCTGCGCTGCCCGCCGCCGGACGAGCCGGTCACCCACCTCTCCGGTGGTGAGCGCCGCCGGGTCGCGCTGTGCAAGCTGCTGCTGTCGAAGCCCGACCTGCTGCTGCTCGACGAGCCCACCAACCACCTGGACGCGGAGAGCGTGCTGTGGCTGGAGCAGTTCCTGGCCAGCTACCCCGGCGCTGTCCTCGCGGTCACCCACGACCGGTACTTCCTGGACAACGTCGCCCAGTGGATCATGGAGCTCGACCGCGGCCGCGTCGTCGGCTACGAGGGCAACTACTCCACGTACCTGGAGAAGAAGCGGGAACGCCTCGAGGTCCAGGGCAAGAAGGACGCCAAGCTCGCGAAGCGCCTGAAGAACGAGCTGGACTGGGTGCGGTCCAACGCCAAGGCGCGCCAGACCAAGTCGCGGGCCCGCCTCGACCGCTACGAGGAGATGGCCGCGGAGGCCGAGCGCACCCGCAAGCTGGACTTCGAGGAGATCCAGATCCCGCCGGGGCCCCGGCTGGGCAGCGTGGTCGTCGAGGTCTCGCACCTGAAGAAGGGCTTCGAGGACCGCGTCCTGATCGACGACCTGTCGTTCACGCTGCCGCGCAACGGCATCGTCGGTGTGATCGGCCCGAACGGTGTCGGTAAGACGACGCTGTTCAAGACCATCGTCGGGCTGGAGAAGCCGGACGACGGCGAGGTCAAGATCGGTGAGACGGTCAAACTGTCCTATGTAGACCAGAACCGGGCCGGGATCGACCCGAAGAAGACGGTGTGGGAGGTGGTGTCCGACGGGCTCGACTACATCAACGTCGGGCAGACCGAAATGCCGTCGCGCGCGTACGTGAGCGCGTTCGGGTTCAAGGGCCCGGACCAGCAGAAGCCGTCGGGCGTGCTCTCCGGTGGTGAGCGCAACCGGCTGAACCTGGCGCTGACCCTCAAGCAGGGCGGCAACCTGATCCTGCTGGACGAGCCGACCAACGACCTGGACGTCGAGACGCTGGGCTCGCTGGAGAACGCGCTCGAGCAGTTCCCCGGTTGCGCCGTGGTCATCTCGCACGACCGGTGGTTCCTGGACCGCGTGGCGACGCACATCCTCGCGTGGGAGGGCACCGACGAGAACCCGGCCAAGTGGTTCTGGTTCGAGGGCAACTTCGAGGGCTACGAGAAGAACAAGGTGGAGCGGCTCGGACCGGACGCGGCCCGGCCGCACCGGGTGACACACCGCAAGCTGACTCGCGACTGAGCGGGGAAGCCCCGTGCTAGCACGCTCGAGCCGACACGGAAGCGGAGTCCCCTTGGTAGCCACCCAGCACAGCCGATCCGGTTCGCGTCCGCAGGACGGTGGCCGGAGCGCGGAGATCGCCGCGGTCGAGCGCATGCTCGGCCAGGCCGCCGACTTCGAGCTGCGCGCGCCCGAGCTGGCGCTCGTACTCGGGGAGCGGGCGGCGGCCCTGGCCGAGGCCGCGGGTGCCGAGGAGCTGTGGGTGCGTGGTGAAGGGCTCGCGGTGTCCGCGCGGGTTCGTCTCGGTCTGCGCGCGCCCACGGTGGGGCGTGCCGTGGCTGCTCTGCGTGCCGCGGAGGACACGGGGCAGACAACGCTCGCGGCGCAGCTGCGCACCGACCTCGCCGTGTGCGCCCGTAGCGTCGGCGCGCCGCTCACCGGGCTCGCCGCGCTGCGGCCGGTGCTGGACTCGTCCGGCTTCGGCGGCGCGCGGAAGGCGGCGGTGCTCAGCCAGCTGGTGGCGTGCTTGGCGCAGTTCGGGCGCAAGCTGGAGCTCGACAAGACCCTCGCCGAGGCCGACCGGTTGTGCGGCGCGGACGACGACCTCGACGGAGATGGGCGGCTGCTCGCGCGGTCGCTGCTCCGGGTCGCGGTGTCGGCGCACCGGCGGCGTCACGGCGACGTCATCGGCGCGGCCGACGCGGCGCGCACCGGGCTCGGCTTCCTCGAGCAGCTGGAGGACGCGCAGCACGACGGTGGTGTCGTGCGGATCCGGCTGGTGCTCCAGCTCGTGTGCTCGCTGCTCGACCGCGGGGACGGCAAGAACGCGCTGGAGCTCGCGCAGTCGGTGCTCGACGAACCGGCGCGAGCCGCGTCCGTCGCGCCGGCGGGTTGGCTCCGGATGGCGATCGCGACGCGGGTCCTGCTGCCCTCCGGCAGCGTGGAGGCGGCCGCGCGCATGCTGCGGGATGCCGTGCACGCCACCGAACGGCACGAGTTGCACGCGTTGACCGCGCGCCTGTGGACCGAGCTGGCACACGTGGAGGAGCGGCTCGGCCGCTACGCCGAAGCCATCGAGTGCCTGCAGCTGGCGCGGGCGGCCGAGCACATCCACGCGCGGGCCCGCCGTCAGGCGGTGGGACTGCTCGCCGGTGAGTTCGGCGGTGGCGGGCACGAGGTCGACCTGGACCGCGTGCTGGGGTCGGTGCCGGCGGGCGAGACGGCGAGCGCTTCCGTTGCGGTTGCGCCGTTGTCGGTGCCCGAGCCGAAGGTTCCGGCCACCCGTGAGCCCAGCGCCGAGGTGACGACCGCGCACGCGGACGCTCCGCGTCCGCGCGCGGCGGCGGAACAGGGCCGGAACAACAGCGAGCGGCCGAGCTGGTCGCTTGCGCCCGAGCCAGCCGACAAGCGGCTGGCGGACGTCGCGAAGGCTTCCCGCGCCGAGGATGCGGCAGGGGTTTCGCGGTGGGACGAGATCGGGACCGGGTCGCGGTTCGAGGAGCCGGAGCGGCCCTCGCGAGCGTCCGAGCGTGAGTCCGGGCGCGCGCGGGCGGACGAGGTGGCACGGTCCGAGCGTGAGTCCGCGCGAGCGAAGGCGGACGAGAGCGCGGCGGTGGCGCGGCTTGAGCAGCGTGAGTCGGTGCGGGACCGGGCTGGCGAGAGCGTCTCGCGGCTGGACCGGCGTGAGTCCGCGCGGAGCCGGGCTGGCGAGGAAGCGTCCCGGTTCGGGGCGCGTGAGGCGGTGCTCGCTGACGAAGTGGCGACGGCATCCCACACTGAGCGGACCGATTCCTCGACGGGGCGGGCTGACGAGGTCGCGGCGGTGGCGCGGTCCGAACCGGCTTCTGGCGACGTGGTGCGGTACCGGCGGCCTGAGACGGTCGCGTCCGGCATGCAGTCGGATCCCGAGCGGCGGAAAGCCGGAGGGCGGCGGCGGGCCGAGGAGAACTCGGACGGGCAACCGGCGGACGTCTCGCCCGGCGAAGTCTCGTCCGACATCGTGGCGCTTTCCCGATCGGAGCGCGCTGACACGCGGGCGTCGCGGAAGACGCGGCACGATTCGGAGCACGGGTCGGTCGCGGCGCGGAGCGTGCTGGACCGGCTGGGGGTCAGCACCGGTGCGGGTGGCGGGCGCCGCCGCGCGCCCGGGGCAGGGGAGCCCGAGTCGGGTGGACGCCGCCGCGCCGAGGACGGCCCGAGCCGGGAATCCGCCGCGCGCGAGGAGTTCGGTGTGGGCGAGGACGTCCGCAGTGAATCCGCCAACTCGCGCGCGGATTCGGATCGGAACTCCGCCCGGCGAGCGGACGAGAGCACGCCCCTCAGCGGTGACTCGGGCACGCCCCGCGAGTTCTCCGGCCATGACGATGCGGCCCGGGATTCCGCCGTGCGGGCGGGCGAGAGCACAACGCTCAGCGGCTCGGACGCGCGCCGCGAGTTCTCCCGGCGTGAGGATGCGGCCCGGGATTCCGCTGGGCGAGTGGACGAGAGCGCGCCCCTTAGCGGCTCCGACGCGGGCCGCGAGTTCTCCGGGCGTGAGGATGCGGCTCGGGAGATCGCCGCCCGGGAGGGCAGCGATTCGTCGAGCGAGTCGTGGTTGAGTGCGGATGCGGAGCCGGTCAACCGGGCGGACATCCCGCAGACTGGGCGGGCCGAACCCGACGCTCGCAGTGAGAACGAGCCCGCGCCGAGCATGCCGGTCATCGACAACTGGTTGCCGCGCTTGCGGCTGCCACCGTCGCTGGCGCCGTGGGACGACTCCGCCGACACGGACAGCGAACCGGCGCCCAGCAACAGCACCTCGGAGACCCCGTTCACGAACGCGCCGGTGCTCCAGGACGACGGGCTCGGCGAGCCGTTCCGCACTGAGCTGACCGGCGTGCCGGACGACGACCTGCCGGAGGACGCCGGGCTCGCGGACCTGCTGGCCCGCGCGCTCGCCGAACACCAGGCGGGCACCGCGAGCGCGGCGGCGCTCGTGAAGCGACTCGGCAACCAATCGTCCTCCGAGCCGCGGCCCGTCAACGGCCACGGACGCAACGGCAGCGAGCCCGGAAACGGCCGCCACCGCGGCGACCGCTGAGCACCGGCCGGTCTGTCGACGCCGGGCGCGGCAGGCTTGGCCTGGCGCTGCCGCGCTGGCGACCCCTCCCGGGGTGAGGAGTCGGCGGTGGGGCGTTGCTGCGCTGGTGCCCCTCGGGGGCGTAGCCGGGGTGAGGGGTTGGCGGCGGGGCCGATGGTGAGCGGTTGGCGGTGGGGCGTTGCTGCGGTGGTGCCCGGTCCGGGGGCGCAGCCGGCGTGAGGGGTTGGCGGCCGGGCCGATGGTGAGGGGTTGGCGGTGGGGCGTTGCTGCGCTGGTGCCCCTCGGGGGCGCAGCCGGGGTGAGGGTTGGCGGTGGGGCGATCGCGCGTTGGCGAGCTCCGGTGGCTGGTGGGCCGGGGAGTGCCGAAGGGGGAATTCGCCGCAGTCCGCGGCCGCGGTGGAATTCGCGGCGGTCTGCGGCGTGGGCCCGCGGCGGGGGTTCCTGGGACTGGTGGAGCGGAGCAAGGAGTTGGCGCGGTGAGACGTCGGCGGCTGGCAGCCCGGGCGGCTGGTGCTGGTGGCTGGTGCAGTGGCTAGGCGTTTGGAGGGTTGGCGTTCGCGGCTGGTGCAGCGGCCGGCAACTATGCGGCTGGTGTAGCGGCTGGCGGCCCCGGGCACCGGGCGGCGGTGCATCTCGCGGCGGCTTGGCGCCTTGCCACCCCGTGGGGCCGGGCATCAGGCGGCGGTGCATCCTCGGCGGTTTGCCGCGTCGGCAGCCGGGGCAGTCGCGGGGATGAACAGAAGCGGCCCGCGGCACCGCCGGGCCGCTCGGACCCCGGGCGCGGAGGCACTATGAACACCTCCGAACCCCCGCTCCGATCTGCCTCGATTGTGCATCGATTCAACAATCCGACGGTCGGGCGTCAGCAGGTTTTACGAGCTGGTTATGGTGGTGTTCGTTCAGCGTCACGCGCGCGATCAGACTCGGTGGAGAGTTGCCTGAGATGAGCTCGACGAGAGTGTCCGTCCGCCCCGGAACCGCGACCGGAACCGACCGCCTACGACCCGCCAGCCCGGAGCAGATCCGGGACGAGCTGATCGAAGCCGCGGCCCGGCACGCTCCCGACATCGCCGACCTCATCCGCCTCTACTACCGCCACATCCCGGCCGACGAGATCCTCGGCGACGACCCCGTGGACCTCGTCGGCGCCGTCCGGTCCCACCAGGAGTTCGCCCGCAACCGCATGCCGGGGCGGCCCGCCGTCCGGCTGCTGAACCCGACCACCGCCGAGGACGGCTGGACCCGCGACGCCACCGTGGTCCAGATCGTCACCGACGACATGCCCTACCTGGTCGACTCGATCACCGCCAAGCTCGCCCGCGACGGCGTCCAGGTCCAGCGCCTCGTGCACCCGATCGTCGCCGTCACGCGGGACATCACCGGCGAACTCGTCAAGGTCCACCCGGCCGCTGACGTCGCCAACCCGCCCGAGGGCGCGATGGTCGAATCCTGGATGTACGTCGAGATCGACCTCATCACCGACCTCAACCGCGCCCGCGAGCTGGACACCCACCTCGCCTCCGTGCTGGGCGACGTCCGCGAGGTCGTCGAGGACACCGACAAGATGATCCAGGCCGCGGAAAGCCTCGCGGCCGAGCTCGACGCCACCCCGCCGCCCCTGCCCGCCGACGAGGTCGCCGAGGGCGCGAACCTCCTGCGCTGGCTCGCCGACGGCCATTTCATGTTCCTCGGCTACCGCCGCTACGAACTGGTCGAGGACCCCGACCCGGGCACCGACGAACCCGCCCTGCGGGCCGTCCTCGCGTCCGGGCTCGGCGTGCTCCGCCAGGACAGCCTCGCCGCGCGCAGCCTCACCGCGGGCCCCGACTCGGCCGCCACCGCGCTCGCCCCGCACCTGCTCGTCCTCACGCAGGCCAGCGCACCGTCCACTGTGAACCGTCCGGTCTACCCGTACTACGTGGGCGTCAAGACGTTCGACGAGCGCGGCAACGTCACCGGTGAGCACCGGTTCCTCGGCATGTTCACCACCTCCGCGCTGCACGAGGACGTCCTCGACGTCCCGGTCGTCTCGCGCAAGGTGTGCGAGGTCATCCACCGCGCCGGCTTCCCCATGGAGTCCTACTCCGGCCAGCGCATGCTGGAGGTCCTGCAGAACTGGCCGCGCGCCGACCTGTTCTCCGCCGACCTGGACTCGCTCTACTCGACCGCCATCGGCGCGATCACGCTGTCCGACCGGCGCCGTCTGCGGCTGTTCCTGCGCCGCGACACCTTCGGCCGCTTCTACTCGTGCCTGGTGTTCCTGCCGCGCGACCGCTACACGACCCGGTCCCGCCTGGCGATGCAGGAGGTGCTGCTCGCCGAACTGGAGGGCACCCACCTCGAGTACGGCACGCGCGTCGGCGAGACCGCGCTCGCCCAGGTGCACTTCACCGTCCACACCGACCCGGCCACGCGCGTCGAGCCGGACGTGCTGCGCATCCAGGAACGGCTCAACGCCGCGGTGCGCAACTGGGACGACCTGATGGTCGAGGCGATCCTGGCCGAACGGCGCGAGCGGGCGGGCGAGGTCGCCCGCACCACCGCCACCCTCGGCGAGGAGTCGGCAGGTGAGCTGGGCCAGCGCTACTCGGGCATCTTCCCGGAGGCGTACAAGGAGGACTTCACCGCCGTCGAGGCGCTCGCCGACCTGCGCAAGCTGGAAGGCCTGACCGGCCCCGACGACCTGGCGATGTCGTTCTACACGCCGGACGGCGCGGAGCCGGGGGAGCGGCGGTTCAAGCTCTACCTGCTCGGCGAGGGCGTCACGCTGTCGGCCGTGCTGCCGGTGCTGCAGCGGATGGGCCTGGAGGTCGTCGACGAGCGGCCCTACGAGCTGCGCCGCTGGGACGGCACCCGCTCCTGGGTCTACGACTTCGGCCTGCGCATCGGCCTCACCGACCTCGGCGACGCCGAGGTTGACCTGCGCGAACGTTTCCAGGACGCGTTCGCCGCGGCCTGGCGGGGCGACTGCGAGGTCGACGACTTCAACGCCCTCGTGTTGCGCGCCGGGCTGAGCTGGCGCCAGGCCGCGGTGCTGCGCGCCTACTCGCGCTACCTGCGCCAGGCAGGCACGCCGTACTCGCAGGAGTACATCCAGCGCGCCGTCCTCGCGCACACCGACATCGCCAAGGCGCTGGTGAAGCTGTTCGAGCACCGCTTCGACCTCGCCACGAACCCGGATGCCGACGAGCAGACCGAGGCGCTGATCGGCGAGATCTCGGCGATGATCGACGCCGTCACCAGCCTGGACGAGGACCGCATCCTGCGGCGCCTGCTGTCGGTCATCTGCGCCACGCTGCGCACCAACTACCGGGTCACCGACGCCGACGGCCGCCCCCGCCCGTACCTGGCGCTCAAGCTCGACCCGAAGAGCGTGCCGGACCTGCCGGAGCCGCGGCCCCGGTTCGAGATCTTCGTGTACTCGCCGCGCGTCGAGGGTGTGCACCTGCGCTTCGGCTCGGTCGCGCGCGGTGGCCTGCGCTGGTCCGACCGCCGGGAGGACTTCCGCACCGAGATCCTGGGCCTGGTCAAGGCGCAGGCGGTGAAGAACGCCGTCATCGTGCCGGTCGGCGCGAAGGGCGGGTTCGTCGTCAAGCGCCCGCCTGCCCCGACCGGCGACCCGGGCGTGGACCGCGACGCGCACCTGGCCGAGGGCATCGCCTGCTACCGCATGTTCATCTCGGGCCTGCTCGACCTCACCGACAACCTCGTCGAGGGCCGCACGGTCCCGGCGAAGGACGTCGTGCGCTACGACGGCGACGACAACTACCTCGTCGTGGCGGCGGACAAGGGCACCGCGACCTTCTCCGACATCGCCAACGAGGTGTCCGCGTCCTACGGCTTCTGGCTGGGCGACGCCTTCGCCTCCGGCGGCTCGGTCGGCTACGACCACAAGGCCATGGGCATCACCGCGCGCGGCGCGTGGGAGAGCGTCAAGCGCCACTTCCGCGAGCTGGGCGTGGACACCCAGAGCCAGGACTTCACGGTCGTCGGCATCGGCGACATGGCGGGCGACGTGTTCGGCAACGGCATGCTGCTGTCCGAGCACATCCGGCTGGTGGCGGCGTTCAACCACCTGCACGTCTTCCTCGACCCGAACCCGGACGCGGCGGCGTCGTTCCGCGAGCGCAAGCGCCTGTTCGAGCTGCCCCGTTCGTCGTGGGAGGACTACGACCGCTCGCTGATCAGCGAGGGCGGCGGCGTCTTCTCCCGCAGCGCCAAGACGATCCCGGTCTCGCCGCAGGTGCGGCAGGCGCTCGGCCTCGCCGACGACGTCACGCAGCTCGCCCCGGCCGACCTGATCCGCGCGATCCTGCTGGCGCCGGTGGACCTGCTGTGGAACGGCGGCATCGGCACCTACGTCAAGGCCGAGACCGAAAGCCACGCCGACGCCGGGGACAAGGCCAACGACGCGGTCCGCGTCAACGGCAACCAGCTGCGGGTGAAGGTCGTCGGCGAGGGCGGCAACCTGGGCCTGACCCAGCGCGGCCGCATCGAGTTCGCCCGCTCCGGCGGCAAGATCAACACCGATGCGCTGGACAACTCCGCGGGCGTGGACTGCTCCGACCACGAGGTCAACATCAAGATCCTGCTCGACCACCTGGTCAGCAGCGGCGCACTGGACCGCGAGCAGCGCAACGAGCTGCTGCACCAGATGACCGACGAGGTCGGCCGCCTGGTGCTGGCGGACAACTACCACCAGAACGCGGTCCTCGGCGTGAGCCGGGCGCACGCGCCGCAGATGCTGCCTGTGCACGCCCGGCTGGTCGCGAACCTGGAGAAGGCCGGGGCGCTGGACCGCAAGCTGGAGGCGCTGCCGAGCAAGCAGCAGTTCCAGGCGCTGGAGAAGGCGGGTGACGGCCTCACCTCGCCGGAGCTGGCGACGCTGCTCGCGCACGTGAAGCTGGAGCTGAAGGACGAGCTGCTGGCCAGCGACCTGCCGGACGCGGAGGTGTTCGCCCGTCGGCTGCCGGAGTACTTCCCGGAGCCGCTGCGCGAGCGGTTCGCCGACCGCATCGGTGAGCACCCGCTGCGCCGCCAGATCATCACGACGCTGCTGGTCAACGAGGTCGTCGACGGCGCGGGCGTGTCCTACGCCTACCGCCTGGCGGAGGAGATGAACGCGACCGCGACCGACGCGGTGCGCGCGTACACGATCGTCACGCGCGTGTTCAACCTCAACGCCCTGTGGGACGACATCAACGCCCTCGACAACGCGGTGCCCACCGAGGTCCAGGACGAGATGATGCTGGAGTCGCGGCGGCTGCTGGACCGCGCCGCGCGCTGGTTCCTCGCCAACCGGCCGCAGCCGCTGGCCGTGGGGGCGGAGATCTCGCGCTTCGGGCCGGTCGTCGCCGAGCTGGCGCCGAAGGTCGACACCCTGCTGCGCGGCCGCGAGGCCGAGGCGGTGCGCGAGCAGGCCGACCGGTACGCCGAAGCCGGCGTGCCGCGTGAGCTGGCGCTGCGGATCGCGGGCCTGCTCGACGCCTACGGCCTGCTCGACGTCGTCGAGGTGGCCGAGCTGGCGGTGCGCGAGGCCGGGGTGGACGCGGAGCGCAGCCCGGAGGAGGCGTCGCAGCTGTACTACGCGCTGTCCGCGCACCTGGACGTCGACCGGCTGCTCACCTCGATCAGCGCGCTCGAGCGGGGCAACCGCTGGCACGCGCTGGCGCGGCTGTCGCTGCGGGACGACGTGTACTCGTCGTTGCGGGCGATCACGCTGGACGCGTTGCGGCACAGCGATCCCGAGGACGACACCGACGAGAAGATCGCCCAGTGGGAGAAGACGAACGCCTCCCGCCTGGCGCGGACCCGCGTCGCGCTGGACGAGATCAACCAGTCGGGCCGGCTCGACCTGGCGACGTTGTCGGTCGCCGCGCGCCAGCTGCGGAGCACGGTGAGGTAGGAATATCGGGGTGTACGTAGCGAAGGTGCGGCCCCGCTGGTCGGACATGGACGTGTTCGGGCACGTCAACCACGCGAACATGGTGACGTTGCTCGAAGAGGCACGCGTTCCGTTGTTGTTCGACGAAGCGGGCCGCGCCGGGCTCGCGGAGTTCGCGAAGGGCATGGTCGTCGTGAAGCTGGCCGTGCACTACCGCGCCCCGGTCGTGGTCGACGGGCAGGAGATCCGGGTGGAGATCTCGTTGCAGGACCTCAAGTTCGCGTCGCTCACCCTGGCCTACCGGGTGCACGACGGTCCGGACGCGGAGTCGCCCGTCGCGGTCACCGCTGAGACCGTACTGGCGCCCTACGACGTCACCACCAACCGTCCGCGCCGCCTCACCGCGGAGGAGCGGGCGTTCCTGCAGACCAGGCTGACGGAGGCGGGCGCGTGACCGAGCTGCGCATCCCGGACCGGGGCGACCGCGAGACGCTCGGGGCCTTCGTGGCCAGGGCGGTGCGGCTGGACGGCCAGGCCGCGGTGCGGTTGCGTAACCGCGGGGGCGGGATCGTCGAGGCGTGGGTGTCCACGCCGTTCGACTGCCTCGCCACCCGGGCCGTGCACGGCGAGGTCGAGCCGGGCGACGTGACGGTGTCCGGCAACGAGCTGCTGGCCGCCCTCACGGTCGCCGGCGGCGAGCGCATGGACCCCGGCCCGCCGCGGGACCTGCTGTGGCACAGCGAACTGCCGGCCACCGGGCACTGGCAGCTGATCGACGAGCTGCCGACGAAGGTGATCAGCGAGCTCACCGACCGCGGTGTCGCACTGGCCCGCGAGAACGCCGGCCCGCACGGCAATCCGCCGGCGTCGCTGATGGATCAGGCGGTCCTGACGGTCAGCGAGGGCGATGTCGAGGTCAAGGTCCAGATGCGGTGCCTGTTCGCCCTGTCCGGGATGGGGTTCTTCGATTCGTCCATCCCGGACGACATCATCCGGGTGACAGCCACGAACTCGTGGATGCGCCTGGACGCCAGGTACGGCGCGGTGGTCCGGCGGCGGCACGCGCTGCTGCCCCTGCTGTTCTGACTTGCGCTGGAGCAGCTCCAGGTCGCTAGGGTCGCGGCCATGCGCTTCGCATTCAAAACCTCACCGCAGGACACCGAGTGGGCCGACATGCTCGCCGTGTGGCAGGCCGCCGACGACATCGAGCTGTTCGAGTCGGGCTGGACCTTCGACCACTTCTACCCGATCTTCTCCGACCCGACCGGCCCGTGCATGGAGGGCTGGGTCACGCTGACCGCGCTCGCGCAGGCCACCAAGCGGCTGCGCCTCGGCACACTCGTCAGCGGCATCCACTACCGGCACCCCGCGCTGCTGGCGAACATGGCCGCCACGCTCGACATCGTGTCGAACGGGCGGCTGGAAATCGGCATCGGTGCGGGCTGGAACGAGGAGGAGTCCGGCGCCTACGGCATGGAACTCGGCACGGTCAAGCAGCGCAGCGACCGGTTCGAGGAGGCCTGCGAGGTGCTGGTCGGCCTGCTCACCCAGGAGACGACGACCTTCCAGGGTGAGTACTACCAGCTCACCGACGCCCGCAACGAGCCGAAGCCGGTCCAGCGCCCGCACCCGCCGATCGTGATCGGCGGCAGCGGCGAGAAGCGCACCCTGCGCACCGCCGCCCGCTTCGCGCAGCACTGGAACTTCGTCGGCGGCACGCCGGAGGAGTTCGCCCGCAAGCGGGACGTGCTGCACCAGCACTGCGCGGACATCGGCCGCGACCCGAAGGAGATCATGCTGTCCAGCCACGTGCGGCTGGGAGCCGATCTCGACTACGCCAAGGTCGCCGACGAGGCTGCCGCGCTCGGCGAACAGGGCCTCGACCTGGCGATCGTCTACCTGCCGCCGCCGCACACCCCGGACGTGCTGGAGCCGCTCGCGGAGGCGCTGGCCAAGCTGGGCTGACGCCCGACGGCCCCGTGCCCGACCGCGGGCACGGGGCTCAGACCCAGCTGTTCATCATGCTCTGGGCGGCCATCTCCAGGTAGTTCCACAGCTGCGTCTCCAGCGGCTCCGGCAGCCCCGCCTCGTCGACCGCGATCCGCATCGCGCGCAGCCACGCGTCACGTTCGATCGGGCCGATCTTGAACGGCGCGTGCCGCATCCGCAGGCGAGGGTGTCCGCGCTGGTCGGAGTAGGTGTGCGGGCCGCCCCAGTACTGCATCAGGAACAGCCGCAGCCGGTCCTCGGCCGGCCCGAGGTCCTCCTCGGGGTACATCGGCCGCAGCACCTCGTCCTTCGCCACCTCGGCGTAGAACCGCGCGACGATCTTGCGGAACGTGGGTTCCCCGCCGACGGCCTCGTAGAAGGACTGGGGGTCGCTCATACCGGTCACCCTTCCATCATGCCGTGGTCGCCGTGGACAGGAAGCCCGCTTCCTCCAGTGCCGTGAGGCACGCCGCGCGCAGCTGCCGCTGCACGGCCCACTGGCGGCCCGGCCGCACCTTCACGGTCAGGCGCAGTTCGATGCTCTCCGGTGTGACCTTTTCCACGCCGAGCACCTCGGGCTCCTCCAGCAGGTCGACCGACAGCGGCTCGGTCGCGGCCGCGGCATGGGCGGCCTCCGTCAGCACGGCCGTGGCGCGTTCGACGTCGGCGTTGTAGCTCAGCGGCACGTCGACCAGGGCGATCGCGTAGCCCTGGCTGGAGTTGCCGACCCGGGTCACCTCGCCGTTGCGGACGTACCAGACGGTGCCCTTGACGTCG
Source organism: Amycolatopsis thermoflava N1165 (assembly GCF_000473265.1). Lineage (NCBI taxonomy): Bacteria > Bacillati > Actinomycetota > Actinomycetes > Pseudonocardiales > Pseudonocardiaceae > Amycolatopsis > Amycolatopsis thermoflava. Next base: position 3,962,964 of record NZ_KI421511.1, on the reverse strand, counting down.
CGGATCGTGGTGATGCGCAGGCCGACCGACTCGACGGTGCCGGTGGCGGGGCCGATGTCCACGACGTCGCCGACGCCGTACTGGTCCTCCAGCATCATGAACATGCCGGACAGGAAGTCCTTGACGAGGTTCTGGGCGCCGAACGCGAGTGCGATTCCGACCACACCGGCGGAGGCGAGCAGCGGTCCGAGGTTGATGCCCAGCTCACCGAGGATGTAGATCGCGGCGAGCCCGAGCACCACGAACGAGGTCAGCGACTTCAGCACCGAGCCGATCGTCTTGGCCCGCTGGCGGCGCCGCTCGGCCACGACCGGACCGAGGATGTCGGGGGCGCGCTCGCGCAGGGGTCGCAGGATCGTGGGCAGTTTGCCGCCGTTGCTGCGCGGCATGGTGGTGACCCGGTCGATCAGCTTGTGCAGCAGGAACCGGATGATCAACGCGACGAGCAGGATCAGGATGATCCGCAGCGGCTTGGCGATCAGCCAGTTGGCGGAGGCCGCCAGCCATTCGTTGTGCGTGATCTGGAACACTTGGTAGCACCAGGTACCGGGCTGGTTGATGCACTCGGGTGCTTCGTTGAGCAGCGGCGTCACGGGGCTCGGGGATCCCTTTCTGGCCGTTTTCGACCGGCGTCACGCAGACGTCGAACGAATTTCACAGGACACGTCTTCTAACACAGGTGCGCATCGGGTGTGATCTGTGGTCGACTATGGCTGCACCGGTGGAGGTGGTCGAGTGCCAGACCGACAACCGATCCCCCTCGGCGCCCCCGACCAAGCGGTGGGCGGGCAGGCGCCGGAGGTAGCCCTGTGTTCTGTTCAGGATCAGGGCGCTCACCAGGGTCAGGGGCCGCCGGGAGGCGGACCTCAGCCCAGTGGGCCACCCCCGCGAGGCGGCCGCGTGAGCCGACCCTCGGGTCAGCGTAGAGGGCGGGATCCGGCCGGTCTGAACGCCCCTGCCACGCCGGGCGCGTTCTCGATGGGCAGGCGTCGCGTGCTGCTCCTCAACGCCACGTTCGAACCACTGACCGCGCTCCCGCTGCGACGGGCCGTGGTGCTGGTGATGTGCGGGAAGGCGGAGGTCGTGCACGGCGATCCGGGGGGCCTGACGTTGCACGCCGCGACGTTGTCGCTGCCCGTGCCGTCGGTGATCCGGTTGTCCACGTACGTGCGGGTGCCCTACCGGGCGCAGGTGCCGCTGACGCGGGCCGGGCTGATGCACCGGGACCGCTACAAGTGCGCGTACTGCGGCGGTCGGGCCGAAACGATCGACCACGTGCTGCCGCGCAGCAAGGGTGGGCCGCACAGCTGGCAGAACTGCGTGGCGTGTTGCGCGAAGTGCAACCACCGCAAGGCAGACCGGCTGCTGGAGGACCTGGGCTGGCAGCTGCGCGTGGTGCCGACGGCGCCGCGGGGCCCGCACTGGCGGCTGCTGGTGCACTCCGGGGACGCGGATCCGCTGTGGAAGCCCTACCTCGGCGTGGCGGCCTGACAGGGGACACACCGGTGCCCCGGCTGTGGTGGTGAGCCGGGGCGTTCCGACGTCTTCGTCTCGGTGGTGGTTCGGTTCAGTTCGGGGGAGGGACGGCGTCTCAGGCGGCGGTGACTCGCGTGCCTCGGGTGACCCGGGTGCCCATCGTGACGCGGGTGCCGCGAGTGACTCGCGTGCCACGGGTCACGCGGGTGCCCATCGTCACGCGGGTGCCCCTGGTGACCCGGGTACCGCGGGTGACCCGGGTACCGGCCGTCACCCGTGTGCCGCGCGTCACACGCGTGCCCCGCGTGGTGCAGCCGTTGGATGCGTCGATCAGTGACGGAGCGTGGTCGTCGTTGGTCTGAGCGAGGGTACGGAGCAGGTACATGATCTGTCCTCCAGGGACCTGTGCGTTACTCATTGGGAAGGGGAGCGGGGCGCAAGGCCCGTACAGGTGAAAAAGCTACGAGGAACTGGGCCACCGGACAAGGCAATCGCGCCCGGTGCGGCCGGCTGTACGTTGAGTTGCAACCTTTCGTCCGACCGCTCTTCAGCCCATCGCCCCAACGCGGTCGCGACGCTCGGCGGACGGCGGCCCCCACGCGACGAGCGGTCGTGACCGGCTTCGGCGGGCTCGGGTTCGTCGGGCTACTCTTCTGGCGTGAACATCGGAGAGACGATCCTGATCTTCGCGCTGATCCCGGCCGCGATCTACGGGGTGATCAGCGTGCTCACCCTGCGGTCGAAGCTGACCGGCACGCCGCGCTACCGGCCCGGCCAGGCCTGGGAGTACCCGCCGATGTGGTGGAGCGGCAACCCGGAAGGTATCGGGACCGTGCACGACACGCACTCCGGCGAACCGGTGGAGAACAGGGACGCGAGCGGGAACGCGCGCGTGACGGCGGCAGGAGGAGCCCGTGGCAGCTGGTGAGCTGACCCGACAGCCAGGATCGGACGAGGAGCTGGAGGTCGGGGTCGCGATTACCGCGACCGGTCGCCGCTCGGTGGCCCGGATGTACGAGCCCGCTGCTCCATCCAGCCCATTCAGCACCGTCCAGTTGGCCCGTCTGGACGAGGCGCTGACGCTCGCGAGCCGGGAGACCGGGCTCGACTTCAGCGTGTACCTGGGCGAGCTGGGCTCCGAGAGCCGCGCCCGCGCCGAAGAGCTGCACGCGAGGATCGAACCGAGCTCCGCGAACGCCGTGCTGATCGCCGTCTCGCCCGGCGAGCGTGTGGTGGAGATCGTGACGGGCTCCGACGCGATCCGCCGCCTCCCCGACCGCGGCGCCAAGCTCGCCGTGATGAGCATGGTGGCGTCCTTCAAGGAGGGCGACCTCATCGGCGGCCTCACCTCGGGGCTGCGCATGCTGGCCGACCAGGCCGGCTCCGCCCCCAAGCACTAAAGGGCAAAAAGAAGAAGGGCGGTCGCGCAAGCGGCAGCCCTTCTTCTTTTTGATCTTTGAACCCAAGGTAGCTGGGTGGTCATCCCGTCGCCTGACACCGGACGATCACCTTGAGCCAGGGCCGCAACCCAGGCCGCCAACCGGCAGCCGAACATGCCAACCTTGCGGCCCTGGCTCAAGGTGATATGCACAAACCGGAAGGCGACGGGATGACCACCCAGCGACCACCTCACCAAGGCGAGACGAGGCACCCAACCCCTGGTCATCCCGGAGCCTGCCCGTCCGGCGAGGACTCTTTTGATCTTTAAACCCGCGCCTTCGCGCGGCGAAGAGTCCGCCCTGCGGGCGGGAAGCGCCTCACGGCGCTCAAATGGTCACCTTCCGACCACCCCCCGCCCCCGATGCCTGATTGTGTTTCAGTCGCCGAGCAGGCGTGTCAAGGCGGGAAAGCGTGCCTTGACACGCCTGGTCGGCGACTAAAGATCGGCTGTGGATCGGGGGCGGGGGAGGTCTGGTTGGGGTAGTCGGTGCTGTTGCGTTGCCGGCTTGCGTTTGTTGAAAGCAAAAAGGGCGCCGAGCTGCTTGTGCCCGGCGCCCTTTGCTTTGTTGATCAGGCCTCGTCGAATTCCCGTGCTGCCAGTGCGCGCACGATGCCGGCCCGGCCTTCCGAAACCAGCCGCCGGAGGGCAGCCGGGTGGTCGCCGGCCAGCCACTCGTCCGCGGCCTGCACCGTGGCGTGTTCGACCGCCCAGGCGGGGAACAGGCCGACGACCGTGGGCTGGGCGCGTTCGCTCGATCGGCGGGACCAGACCTCGTCGATGGCGGCGAAGTAGGTGTTCACGTAGCCCGTCAGCAGGTCCTTCTGCCCGGGGTGGGAGAAGCCGCCGATGATGGCGTTGCTCATCGCGTTCGGGAGGTCGTCGTCGTAGACCGCGCGCTGCCACGCCTCCGCCTTGGCCTCCGGGGTCGGACGCAGGGCACGGGCGTACTCGGCGTGGCGGCGGCCCGTCGCGGTGTCGTCGCGGGCCAGTTCCGCGTCGATCTCCTCGTCCGCCGCCCGGCCGTGCGCCACCAGCGCGTTCAGCAGGCGCCAGCGCAGGTCCGCGTCGACGACCAGGCCCTCCAGCGGGTTCGACCCGTCGAGCCAGCCCGCCAGCACGTCGACCGTCGCGTCGTCCAGGACCGAGCCTGCCAGCGAGTTGACGAACGCCAGCTGGTGGTCCGAACCCGGCTCGGCGGCACGGGCCAGCTCCAGCAGCTTCCGGGTGAACTGCGGCCACCCCTCGGCCGCCGCCCAGGACGGCTGCGCGTACGAGTTCAGCGCCGTCTGCGCCTGCAGCAGCAGCCGCTGCACGACACCGACCTCGGTCTCCGCGTGGATCCCGTGCAGCACGATCTGCAGGAAGTCCCTGGCCTTCAGCTCGGCCTCGCGGGTCATCTCCCACACGGCCGACCAGCACAGGGTCCGCGGCAGCGGCTCGGTGATGTCGGCGATCCGGTCGACCAGCGTGGTCAGCGAACCGGCGTCCAGGCGCATCGTGCAGTAGGTCAGGTCGTCGTCGTTGACCAGCACCAGCTTGCCCGCCGGCTGACCGACCAGGTCCGGCACCTCGGTGCGCTCGCCCTCGACGTCCAGCTCCACCCGCTGCTTGCGGACCAGCTTGCCGTCCTCGTCGTCGTAGACGCCGACCGCGATGCGGTGCGTGCGCAGCTCACCGGCACCCGGCTTCGCCCCGGTCTGCAGCACCGCGAACGACGTGAACCGGCCTTCGGCGTCGGTCTCGAACTTCGGCCGCAGCGAGTTCAGGCCGGTCGTCTCCAGCCACTGCGCGCTCCACCCGGACAGGTCGCGGCCCGAGGCCTCCTCCAAGGCGCTGAGCAGGTCGGCCAGCGTCGCGTTGCCCCACGCGTGCTTGCCGAAGTACACCCGCAGCCCGGCCAGGAAGTGGTCCAGCCCGACGTAGGCCACCAGCTGCTTCAGCACGCTGGCGCCCTTGGCGTAGGTGATGCCGTCGAAGTTCACCTCCACGGCCTGCAGGTCCACGATGTCGGCCGCGATCGGGTGCGTCGAGGGCAGCTGGTCCTGCCGGTAGGCCCACGACTTCTCGATGTTCGCGAAGCTCGTCCAGGCGTGCTCGTACTCGGTCGCCTCGGCCTGCGCCAGCACGCTCGCGAACGTCGCGAACGACTCGTTCAGCCACAGGTCGTCCCACCAGCGCATGGTGACCAGGTCGCCGAACCACATGTGCGCCATCTCGTGCAGCAGCGTCTCGGCGCGCCGCTCGTAGGCGTAGCGGGTGACGCGGCTGCGGAAGACGTAGTCCTCCAGGAACGTCACCGCGCCCGCGTTCTCCATCGCGCCCGCGTTGAACTCCGGCACGAACAGCTGGTCGTACTTGCGGAACGGGTACGGCGTGGCGAACGCCTTGTGGTAGAAGCCGAAACCCTGCTTGGTCTCGGTGAACAGCCGCTCGGCGTCCATGTGCTCGGCCAGCGACGCGCGGCAGTAGATGCCCAGCGGGATCGTGCCGTGCTCGTCGGTGTACTGGTCGTGCCACTCCGCGTACGGGCCGGCGATCAACGCGACCAGGTACGTCGAGATGCGCTCGGAAGTGGCGAAGACCGTGCGGGTGGCGCCCTCGGCGGTCTTCTCCGTGCTCTCCATCGGCGCGTTGGACACGACCTTCCAGTCGCTCGGCGCGGTGACCGTCAGCCGGTAGGTGGCCTTGAGGTCGGGCTGGTCGAAACAGGCGAACATGCGCTTCGCGTCGGCCGTCTCGAACTGCGTGTACAGGTACACGGCGTCGTCGACCGGGTCGACGAAACGGTGCAGGCCCTCGCCGGTGTTCATGTAGCGGCAGTCGGCCTCGACGACCAGCTCGTTGGTCGCGGCGAGGTCCGGCAGTTCGACGCCGTTCTCCTCGGTGTAGCCGGAGACGTCCAGCGCCGTGCCGTTCAGCGTCGCGGAGCGGACGGAGCCGGCGACAATGTCGACGAACGTGCTCGCGCCTGGCTTCGTGGCGGCGAACCGGATGGTTGTCTTCGAGTCGAAGCTTCTCTCGCCCGGGCCGCCGTTACCGTCCGTGAGATCGAGGGCGATGTCGTAGGACTCGACCTCGAGCAGCTCGGCACGCTGTTTGGCTTGGTCACGGGTCAGGTTAGGGGCGGGCACAGGCACCTCGGAAACGCTCGCGGTTGTCATTCTCGGTGATCCCGCTATCCAATCATGTTCCGGCGGGGAACAAGTGCACTCCGCGTGCTGTTGGCCCGTTTGACGGCCCCAGCACCCACAGGGAGAACACTGATGACCGCAGAGCGCACACGGGTGGACTTCTACTTCGACCCCGTCTGCCCGTTCGCCTGGATCAGCTCGCGCTGGATCCTCGAGGTGGAGAAGCAGCGCGACCTCGACCTGAACTTCCGCGTCATGAGCCTCGCGGTCCTCAACAGCGGGCGCGACCTGCCCGCGGAGTACAAGGAGCTGCTGGAGAAGGCGTGGGGCCCGGTGCGCGTGGCCACGGCGCTCGCGCAGGAGAAGGGCGAGGCGGTCCTGCGGGACTTCTACACCGAGTTCGGCACCCGCTACCACAACCAGGGCAACAAGGACATCCCCGAGGTCACCCGCCAGGCCCTGGAAGCCGTCGGCGCGCCCGCCGACCTCGCGTCGGCGGCCGACTCCGCCGAGTACGACGACGCGCTGAAGAAGAGCCACCACGAGGGCATGGACCCGGTCGGCATGGACGTCGGCACCCCGACCATCCACATCGACGGCGTCGCGTTCTTCGGGCCGGTGCTCAGCTCGATCCCGAAGGGCGAGGACGCCCTGAAGGTGTTCGACGGCGCCCGGCTGCTGGCCAGCTACCCCGACTTCTACGAACTCAAGCGCACCCGCACCGGCGAGCTCAACTTCGACTGAGCTCGTCGCGCTGGGCGGCCACGAAGTCCGGGCCGACCGGATCGCCGTGCCCCGGCACGATCGTGGCGGGATCGAGCGCGAGCAGCCGGTCCAGCGCCGACGGCCAGCGAGCGGGGTACGCGTCCGGTCCGATCGACGGTGGCGCGCCCTGCTCGACGAGGTCACCGGCGAACAGCACCCCGGCGTCCGGCACGTGCACGGCCACGTCGTGGTCGGTGTGCGCCACGCCGGGGTGGACCAGCTCGACGGTCCGGCCGCCGAGGTCCAGCTGGACGCTGTGGGTGAGCAGGTGGTCCGGCAGCACCAGCCGGGCCGCGGCGAGCCGCTCGGCTTCCGGCTTTCCGGCCAGCCGGCGCACCCACGCCGCCCGGTCGGACTCGCCTTCGCGGATGAGCGCGTCCCGGCAGCGTTCGTGCGCCCACACCGGGCAGGGCAGGAACGCGGCGGTGCCGAAGTGGTGGTCGAAGTGGGCGTGGGTGATGACCACGACCCACGGCAGCGCGGTGATCTCGCGGATCTCCGCCGCGAAGGCCGCGCCGTGGACCTCGTCGCAGCCGGTGTCGATCACCAGGCACCGCTCGGCGCCCACCACCAGACCGAGCGTCTGGTCCAGATGCTCGTAGCGGCGGGCGTGCACGCCGTCGGCCAGTTCGAGCCAGGTCACGCTGCCTCCAGGAGATCGCCGACGAGGACGGGGGCCACGGTGCTGACGTCCACCTGAGCGGCGAGCTCGACGTCCCGTCCGTGGCCGTTGAGGGTGAGACCCCGCCCGGAGACACATCCTCGCAGCGCTTCGGCGATGTCGGTGCCGCGGTAGGCGGTGGCGGCCAGCAGCGCCTCGGCGGAGGCGTCGCGGCCGGACAGCGCGGCGGCGATCGCGCCCGCGCCGAGGAGGTCCTCCACACACGGCCGGAGCGGTCCGCGGGGAGCGGTGGTCGTGATGTTGATGCCCCAGCGCTCGCCGGCCGGGACGACACCGATCGGGCGCTCGCCGGCCAGCTGGTCGGCGGCGGCCGCGACCGCCGAGGCGTTGCGCAGGCAGCCCACGAGCACCGTCGCGCCGGTCCCCGCGGCCTCGGCGCACAGGGTCGCCCCGTTCGGGGACGGTAGGTCGAGCAGCCCGGGATCGGGCCCGACCGCGGCCGGCCGCGGCACCTGGCCACCACGCCAGCGCAGGGGACGGACCCGGCCGCCGCGGCCGGTCACCAGGTCCACGGTCGTGCTGAACGACAGCACGTCCACGACGATCAGCACCGCGCACTCCCGCCCAAGCTCGGCGACCCCTTCCGCACCCCACTCCAACCGCAGGTCATGCCCGTCCTGGGCGAACGCGTCCACACCCCCAGCATGCCCGGCTTCCACCCGGATGCGAGACTCCACCCGTGCGCGTCTACTTGGGATCAGACCACGCCGGCTTCGAGCTGAAGAACCACTTGGTCGAGTACTTGAAGGGCCAGGGCCACGAGGTCACCGACATCGGCCCGGCCGTCTACGACGCCGCCGACGACTACCCGGCCTTCTGCATCGAGACCGCCCGCCGCGTGGTGGCGGACGAGGGCAGCCTGGGCATCGTCATCGGCGGTTCCGGCAACGGCGAGCAGATCGCCGCGAACAAGGTGAAGGGCGCCCGGGCCGCGCTGGCCTGGAAGCCGGAGATCGCCGAGCTCGCCCGCCAGCACAACCACGCGCAGCTCATCGGCCTCGGTGCGCGCATGCACACCGTCGAGGAGGCCACCGCGATCGTCGACGCGTTCCTGTCGACCCCGCCGTCGGAGGACGAGCGGCACGGCCGCCGCGTGCAGCAGATGCTCGACTACGAGCGCACCGGCACCCCGCCGCCGCTGCCTGCCTGATGCCCGAGGGGCACACCCTCCACCGGCTCGCCCGCCTGCACCAGCGGCGGTACGCGGGCGCGCCGGTTGGCGTTTCCAGTCCGCAGGGCCGCTTCGCGAGCGAGGCGGCCCTTTTGGACGGTCAGGTCATGCTGAAAGCCGAGGCCTACGGCAAGCACCTGTTCCACGACTTCGGCCCGCTCGGGTCCGTGCACGTCCACTTGGGACTGTACGGCACGTTCACCGAGGCGAAACTGCCGGAAACCCCGCCGGTGGGCCAGGTCCGGCTGCGGCTGACCGGCCGGACGCACTGGACGGACCTGCGCGGGCCCACCCGGTGCGAGCTGCTCACGCCGGACGAGGTCGACGCGATCAAGGCGCGCCTCGGCCCCGACCCGCTGCGCCGCGACGCCCGCCCGGACGAGGCGTGGCAACGGATCTCGGCGTCCCGCACATCCATCGCCGCGCTGCTGATGGACCAAAAGGTCGTGTCGGGTATCGGGAACGTGTACCGCGCGGAGGTGCTGTTCCGGCACCGGATCAACCCGATGGTGCCCGGCCGCGCGCTGGACCACGTGCAGTGGAAGGTGATGTGGACCGACCTCGTGGCGCTGATGCGCAAGGGCGTGCGGATCGGCCGCATCGACACCGTGGACGACGAGCACCTGCCCGAGGTCACCGGCCGCGCGCCGCGGCAGGACCGGCACGGCGGCGAGGTCTACGTCTACCGGCGCACCGGGCAGCCGTGCCTGGTCTGCGGCACCCCCATCGCCCACACCGAGCTGGCCGGGCGGAACCTGTACTGGTGCCCGGTCTGCCAAGCGGCCTGAAAAAGCGGGCCGGACGTGGTGTCCGGCCCGCTGTGCGTTGAGGCGTCAGAAGCCGCCGAAATCCCCGCCGAAGTCGCCCCCGAAGTCGCCTCCGCCGAAATCGCCGCCCATGTCGCCGCCGAAGTCCCCGCCCGCGTCGCCGCCGGCGTCACCCATGTCGCCGCCGTCGGCTCCCGCGTCGGCCATGGCGTCCTCCTGGCCCGCGTCGTAGCCGGACTCCCACGCCTCGGCGCTCGCGATGCCGGCCATGCCGCTGAACATCGCGCTGAACAGGAACATCGACCCGAGGCCCCACGCGCCCGCCACGAGCGCCGGCTTCCACCACGGCTCGCTGTACCAGCCCTGCGGCACCGGGCGCCCGGCCACGCGGCCACCCGGGTAGTAGTAGGGCGTGTTGTCGCCGGGGTTCGGCGACGCCTCGTAGTGCCTGCCCTCGACGTCCACGCTGCGGTGCTCGGTGACCTTGCCCGCCCGCTCGCGCTCGGTCTCCTCGGGCAGCTTCGGGCCAGGGTCCATGCCCATCGCCTCGCGCGCGGCGCGCACGTAGTAGAGGCCTTCGAGCGCGGTCTCCTTGACGAGCTTGGCCTGCTCGGCCGTCTGCGCCTGCTCCAGTTGGGAGCCGGCCGCGTTGTAGCGCTCGGACGCGTCGGCCAGCGCCTGCTTCGCAGGCTCGTTCGAACCCACGAGGTTCAGCACCTGGCCACCCAGGCGCTCGACCAGGCGCCGGGCGTCGGCCTTGGCGTCGTCGAGCTGGCGCCGCCGCGTGGCGGCCTGGGCTTTCGCGAAGTAGGCGATGCCGCCCACGATGAGGACGAGGAGCACGATCACGGTGATCGCGGTGCCCATGGCTTACTCCCGGAAGTTCGGTGTCTTGAACCGGACAACGGGGACGCTACGCCGATGGTTCCCAGCTCGCGCACAGGACGCGCACAGGCACCTCCTCGGTGTAGACGCCGCCGGGTTCGGCTTCGCGGAGCGCCGCCCGCAGGTCGGCGTCGAAACCGCGCCGGCCTGCGGCGTCGAGCTTCTCCAGCGCGCCGGCGGAGTACAGGGCGCCGACCACCTCGTCGAGACCGAGCCGCTCGGTGTGATCAAGGCGATGTTCCCGCACCCGCGTGAACCCGGCCCGTTCGAGCAGGTCCCGGTACCGCGCACGCTCGGCGTCGCTACTGCCGCACGCGGGGAAATCCAGCGCGCCCAGCCACCGCGTGGACACCTGCCGGATCGCGGTCGCCCACCGGGTGCGCTGCGTCCAGACCGGGGTGCCGTTGGCGATCACCGCGACGCCGCCACCCGGCCGGAGCAGGCGGGACAGCGCCGCGAACAGCGGGCCGGGATCCATCCAGTGCAGCGCCTGGCCGATGGTGACGAGGTCGAGACCGCCCGCGCCGAGCAGGGGCTCCAGCGCGGGCACGTCGCTGTCCGCGCCGACGACCCACACGACGTTCGGGACCTCCGCGGCGCGGGCGTGCGCGAGCATGTCGGGGGAGGGGTCCATGCCGATCACCGCGCCCGCCCTGGCGGCCATCGGCACCGTCAGCTGACCGGTGCCGCAGCCCAGGTCCAGCACCCGGCCGAGCGGGAACTCCGCCGCCAGCAGGTCGAAGACCTCCGTCCGGTACCCGCGGCGGAAGCGCGCGTAGTTCGACGCGACGTCGCCGGCGAATTCCTGGATCACGGGGACCAGTCTGTGAGCCGGCGGAACGCGGCCGCAAGCTGTTCCGCTCTCGACGAAAACTAGAACACGTTATAGTCTCGAGCGCATGAAGTTCACCCTCTCGGTCGCGATGAACCCCCTGGACCAGTTCACCGAGCTAGCGCGCACCGCCGAGGAGTGCGGCTTCTCCTCGATCGCGTTGCCGGACTCGCTGTTCTACTCCGAGCACGTGTCCGCCGAGTACCCGTACACGCCGGACGGCAGCCGGTTCTGGACCGCGGACACGCCGTGGGCCGACCCGCTGGTGGCGGTCGCGACGATGGCCGCGGTGACCGAGCGGATCGAGTTCTACACGTCGGTCCTCAAGCTCGGCTCGCGCAATCCGGTGCTGCTCGCGCGGCAGGTCGGGTCGGTCGCGGTGCTGTCCGGCAACCGGTTCGGGCTCGGGCTGGGCGTCGGCTGGTCGCCGGAGGAGTTCGAGTGGTGCGGCGCGCCGTACGCGAAGCGCGGCAAGCGCGTGGACGAGGCGATCGAGGTGCTGCGGCTGATCCTGGACGGCGGGATGGTCGAGTACCACGGCGAGTTCTTCGACTTCGACAAGCTGCAGATGAGCCCGGCGCCGTCGGAGCACGTGCCGTTCTACATCGGCGGGCACACCGAAGTGGCGTTGAAGCGCGCCGCGCGGGTTGGCGACGGCTGGTCCTCGGCGATGATGAAGTTCGACGACCTGCGCTCGACGATCTCGCGGCTCGCGGAACTGCGCGCCGAGTACGGGCGGGCCGACGTGCCGTTCGAGATCCAGGCGGTGTGCATCGACCGGTTCGGGCTGGACGGCTACCGCGAGCAGGCCGAGATCGGCGTGACCGACATCGTCACGCAGCCCTGGGTGTTCGACGGCATCGGGTTCGGCGATCCGGTCGGCCCGAAGAAGGACGCGATCCGCAAGTTCGCCGACGAGGTCATTTCCCGGTTCTGAGGGGGCGTGTCATGGGTGTTCAGGTGTGCTGGGACGTCGAGGCCGAGCAGCCGCCGGCCCGGGTCGCATCGTGGCGGTCGATGAACGCGACCTGCCGCGGCGCGAAGGACGAGTGGCTGGCGTTGTTCGCGCCGGACGCGGTGATCGAGGACCCGGTCGGCAAGTCGATGTTCGACGAGGAGGGTCGCGGGCACCACGGCCACGAGGGGATCGCGGCGTTCTGGGACCTGGCGATCGCGAAGGTCGAGCGGTTCGAATTCGTGATCAAGGATTCGTTCGCGGCGGGCGACGAGGTGGCGAACGTCGGGACGATCACGACGTACCTGCCCGGCGGGTACCGCGTGGACACCGAGGGCGTGTTCGTGTACCGGGTGGGTGACGACGGGCTGGTCCGGTCGATGCGGGCGTTCTGGGAGACGGAGCGGGCGATGGCGACGGCGCGGCAGGTGGGCGGGTAAACACTGGGCGCACGTTCGTAAGCCGTGTGTTACCGGCGGTGTGGCTGGTGTTGGTCGCGTGCTGGTGTTCGCCACGATGCCGCGCATGCACGGCAGATCGCCTTTGGAACTGTGCGTCTACTGGGGCTGGCTCCCCGACAGCGACGCCGGAGCCACCCACTGGGTCTCCCCGGCGCGCGACTACCACCCGAGGACCGGGCTGAGGTCCAACTGCGGGAGGCGCTGCATCCCGTCGGAGAGGACCCACGCGTGGCGGAAGCTGCCGCGGTGCCGGGACTGCGTGTCGTCGCTGGCTGCTGCTGATCGGGCGCGCGGCTAGACCAGGCGTTTGGTGAACCCTGCGGCGATGAGGCGCTGCAGAGCATTGTGGACATCGGCCGGGAAGGGTTGGGGGATCGCGAAACCCCGCTCGGCGTAGAGGGTGATGCGCTGCGTGTCGCCGACGAGCATGTTGATCACCCGGTCGTCGTCGCCGATGGTGCGCAGGTGCTCGTCGAGGGTTTGCGGCTTGGCGGCGCACACGACGTCCACCTCGGGCCACAGCTTGCGGCAGGTCGCGTAGGCGCGGCGCTGCTGGTAGGGGCGCGAGACGAGGGTGACTTCGCGGATGTCGTGGTCGCGGAGCAGGTCGCGCGTGAAGGTGATGTTCTCGCCGGTGTTGGTGGCGCGGGTCTCCAGCCGGATGGCCGCCGCCGGGACGCCGCGGGCTCGAGCGTGCTCGCCGAAGTGGACGGCCTCGCCGCGCGGGAACAGGTCGACCGTGGTGGGCGCGTTGGCGCCGGTGAAGACGACCAGCGGAAACCGGCCGGCGTGGTACAGCTCGGCGGTGTGGTCGGCGACTCCCAGATCATGACTCCCGAGCCCCACGCCGACATCCGTCCGCCGCGGCTCGTGGTCCAGGTGGTGGTAGCGCCAAAGCAATTCGACGTCGGGGCGCAGGTGGTCGTCCACAGCCGTCTCAACCCAGGCTGCGCAGCAGTGCGCGGTAGGTCCGGTCCACCTGGCCCTCCTCGACGTGCACGATCCGGGCCCGCGGCCGGGCCGCGACGACCTCCATCAAACGGTCGTACATCACGGACAGGTCGTCGAACCCGCCGTCGCGCCCGATCATCTCGTGGGCTTCGACATGCAGCGGGTCGGCAGCCGCGCGGGTGCGCTCGGCGAAGCGCCGCAGCACGTTCTCCTTGCTGTCGAGCAGCACGACCTCGTGGAACGCGGCGCCGACCTCGCGGGAGAGGCACTCGAGCTGGTCGATGAACGCCGTCCGGCCCAGGAACTGCGGGACAACCACGTCGTGCCCGGCCAACAGGTGCGCGCGAGCCGCGGCGAGCGTGACGCCACGAGCAAGCCGGCCTGCGGTGTGCGGGTCGTCACGCCAGCGGCCGATCAAGCTGCGGACACGGTCGACGTCCAGGTTCAGGGTCAGCGGATGATCGTCGGCGAAGCGCCCCGCGAGGGTCGACTTGCCACACGCGGGCGGGCCGTTGAGCAGGAGCAACCGCGGCACCCGGCGACAGTACCAACGACCGCCGCCCAGGAGACGACGAGAGCGGGCGACGGGAATCGAACCCGCACCACCAGTTTGGAAGACTGGGGCTCTACCATTGAGCTACGCCCGCATGCACCCGCATCGTACGGGCGCGTCTGCGAGTCTAGCGGCTCGCGCTAGAGTGATCGCACCGCCCCGGCCCTGGGGCGAACCGGGATGTGGCGCAGCTTGGTAGCGCATCCGCTTTGGGAGCGGAGGGTCGCAGGTTCAAATCCTGTCATCCCGACCACCAACAACCGGCCGGTCGCCCGCGTGGCGGCCGGCCGGAGTCATGTCTGGCGGCCGGCGCAGCGTCCGGCAGGCGCTTATTTTTCGTCACCGCTATCCTTAATTGTGTTCAACAACGCTTCGTGAGCCGTGAACCGGAACCTCGGGCGTCACGTTATCTGCTGACCTCGGTTAGCTACTTCGCAGTATCGTTGAGATTTTCTGCTCCTTCACTTATTGTCCCTCAGCAGACCTGGGGGTGGTGCTTTTTTCCAACGGTGAACGAAGGACGCAATGGGCTCGATGACGGAATTGACGTTCGGCTGGATCACGCCCGTTCTGTCCTACGTCATGGCGTGCGTGGGAAGCGCACTCGGTCTCCGCTGCATGGTGCGAGCGCTTTCCGCGACCGGCCGTTCCCGCCGCCACTGGCTCGTCAACGGCGCCATGGCCATCGGCACCGGGATCTGGACCATGCACTTCATCGCGATGATGGGGTTCGGCGTCACGGGCAGCGAAATCCGCTACGACGTCCCGCTCACGGTGCTCAGCCTCCTGGTCGCCATCGCGGTCGTCGGCATCGGCGTGTTCGCCGTGGGATACCTCGTTTCCAAGACGCTCGCCGTGCTCGTCGGCGGCGTCGTCGCCGGCCTGGGCGTCGCCGCCATGCACTACATCGGCATGGCCGCCATGCGGATGGCCGGCAACGTCTCCTACGACCCCGGCGTCGTCACACTGTCCGTCGCGATCGCGGTCGCCGCCGCGACCGCCGCGCTGTGGGCCACCCTCAACATCCACGGCAAGGCCGCCGCGGTCGGGGCGTCGCTCGTGATGGGCGTCGCAGTCAGCGCCATGCACTACACCGGAATGGCGGCGGTCAGCGTCGAAGTCCACGCCGGGCATTCCGTGACCAGTGGCGCCACCCCCATGCAGTTCGTGTTCCCGCTCACCGTCGTGCTGGGTTCCTACCTCTTTCTGACCTCCGCGTTCGTCGCGCTTTCCCCAGGTCCGCAAAAAGAACTGACGACGACCTGAGCGAACCGCGAACGAATTCCGCAATTGGAGAACCATGGCCGTGCGCCGAGAAAAGCATGCCCGCATTTCGCCGGCACCCCGGCTCGTCGACCGCCTGACGCCGCGGTCCGTCCGCGCGAAGATCGTCGCCCTGCTCATGGTGCCGGTGGTCTCGCTCATGGTCCTGTGGGGCCTCGCCACGGTCTCGGCCGTGCAGACCGCCTGGAACCAGCGTCAGGTCGAGGAGTTCGACACGCACCTGACCGCCCCGGTCGCCGACCTGGTCACCGGCCTGCAGGCCGAACGCGCGGTCGTCGCCGCCCACCTCGCCGGCTCCGGTGACCTGCCCGCGCTGGAGCAGCGGTACGCCCAGACCCGCGCGGCGCTCACGACGCTCCGCGACGGGGTGACCCTGGTCGCCGCCGACCTCGCCGGCATCGCGCCCGACCTGAACCGCCGACTCGGCGACCTCGTCGCCGACGTGACCAGGCTGAGCGGCGCCCAGGGCGCGGTGACCGCCCGCCAGGCCGACTGGCGCGCCACCTTCGACGCCTACTCCGGCGCGATCGACACCGCCTTCGCGGTCGAATCCGCGCTCGCCGACATCCACGACATCCCGGTCGCACTTGCCGTGCCCGGCCTCGGCCGCGTCGGCGAGATGCTCGCCCGGCAGGACGCCGCGGCCCGCGCCGCAGCCGCCGGACGCGCGAACGCCGAGACCTACCGCGCCTTCGTCGACGCGCTCGGCGGGCAACGCGTCCTCACCGCCGGGCTGCTGTCCGACCTGCCGGACGCCCAGCGGGAAGCCCTCGGCGACATCACCACCAGCGACTCCTACCGCGCCCTCACCGACGTGCAGAACTCCGTGCAGGCCGACACCGCGGGCCGCGCGCTCGCCGCGACCGTCACCTCCGGCCAGTGGGCCGCCTCGCTCGACGCGGTCACGCGCGACCTCGCCGCCGTCCGGTTGGAGGCAGCCACGGCGGCCGCCGCCGAAGCGGACGACGCGGGCAACGCGGCCCTCACCGAGAGCGCGGTGACCGTCCTGCTGGGACTCGCCGCCGTGCTGCTCGCCCTGCTGATCTCCGTGCGGATCGGCCGCGGCCTGGTGATCGAGCTGGTCGGCCTGCGCGACTCGGCCCTCGAACTGGCCAACCGGCGGCTCCCGCGCGCGATGCGCAGGCTGCGGGCAGGCGAGAAGATCGACCCGGACGCGGACGTGCCCGTCGTGCCGCCGAGCGACGGCGAGATCGGCCAGGTCGGCGCCGCGCTCAACGCCGTGCAGCGTGCCGCGCTGACCGCCGCCGCGGAACGCGCCGAGCTGCTCACCGGCGTGTCCGGCGTCTTCGTCACACTCGCCCGGCGCAGCCAGTCGCTCGTGCACCGCCAGCTCAGCCTGCTCGACACGATGGAACGGCGCTCCGAGGAACCCGCCGAGCTGGAGGACCTGTTCCGCCTCGACCACCTCGCCGCGCGCATGCGCCGCCACGCCGAGGGCCTGATCATCATGTCCGGCGCCGCCCCCGGCCGCGTGTGGAGCAAACCAGTCCCGCTGATGACCGTCGTCCGCGCGGCCGTCGCCGAGGTCGAGGAGTTCCAGCGGGTCGAGGTGCACCGGATGGCCGACGTCGGCGTTCAGGGCGCCGCGGTCGCCGACCTCACCCACATGATCGCCGAGTTGGTCGAGAACGCCACGTCGTTCTCCCCGCCGAACACCACGGTTCTGGTGCACGGCGAGGCCGTCGGGGCCGGGTTCGTCGTGGAGATCGAGGACCGCGGCCTCGGCATGGGGCCGGAACGGCTGGCCGAGGCCAACCGGCGGATCGCCGAGGCGCACCAGCTCGACCTGTTCGACGGCGAGCAGCTCGGGTTCTACGTGATCAGCCGCCTGGCGCGGCGCCAGGGCATCACCGTCACGCTGCGGCGCTCGGCCTACGGCGGCACGACCGCGGTCGTGCTGGTGCCGACCGGGCTGCTCACCCGCGCCGAGGCGGCGCCGGCCGACGCCGAGGTCCCCACGGCCCGGTCGCGCCCGGCGCGGCGCCCCGAGCCCGTCCGGGAACGGGACAACGGGCGTCACCGTCCGCCGCCGCGCCCGCCCGCCCCGCCACGGCCCGAACCGGTGGTCGCCGAGGACGACGTCACCGGCGGTCTGCCGCGCCGCAAGCGACAGGCGCACCTCGCTCCCGGGTTGCGCGAGTCCGCGCACGACGAGGCCGCGACGCCGCGGACGTCGCCCGACGAGGCCCGCGCCACCATGTCCGCCCTGCAGCAGGGATTCACCCGCGGACGCAACGGATGACGACGAGAGGGGTAGCGGTGGACGCCACCGATAACGGCCGGGAGCTGGCCTGGCTGCTGGACGAGCTGGTGGGCAACGCGCCACGGGTCCGGAACGCGCTGCTGCTGTCCAACGACGGCCTGGCGATGGCCACCTCGACGGGGATGACCCGCGAGGAGAGCGAGCACCTCGCCGCGGTGTCGTCGGCGCTGAACAGCCTCGCGAAGGGCGCGGGCAGGCAGTTCGACGCCGGCGCGGTCCGGCAGACGATGGTCGAGCTCGACGGCGGTTTCCTGTTCGTCATCGCGGCTGGCGGCGGGACGTGCCTGTCGGTGTTCGCCGAGGCCGGCACCGACATCGGACTGGTCGCCTACGAGATGGCCCGGCTCGTTTCGCAGGTGGGTGAGCACATGTACACCGCACCACGGCTGGACCGGACGGGCACGTGAGCGACTGGTACGGCGACGAGTCCGGCCCCATGGTCCGCCTGTACGCGCTGACCAGGGGCCGGGCCCGGCCGTCCGCCGAGTTCCTGGACATCATCGCGCTCGTCTCCGCCCGCACGCGGCCCGAGCACGACCTCACCCTGAGCCCCGAGCAGGCGGTGATCCTCCAGCTGTGCCAGGCGCACACGCTGTCGGTCGCGGAGATCGCGGCCCGCGCGAACCTGCCGCTCAACGTCACGCGGGTGCTGCTGGCGGACCTGCTGAACGGCGGGCACGTCGAGGTGACCCGCCCGGTCCCGGCCGCCACCGGACCGACCGACCGCATCCTGAGGGAAGTGCTGAATGGACTCCGTGCGCTCTGAACCACTGCCCGCGCCGGCGAAACCCTTCACCGCGTTGAAGATCCTCATCGCGGGTGGTTTCGGCGCGGGCAAGACCACGATGGTCGGTGCGGTCAGCGAGATCCAGCCGTTGCGCACGGAGGAGTACCTGACCGAGGCGGGCGCCGGGATCGACGACGCCGAGGGCCTGGAGCAGAAGACGACCACCACGGTCGCCATCGACTTCGGCCGGATCACGTTCGACGAGCACCTCGCGCTGTACCTGTTCGGCACCCCGGGGCAGGACCGGTTCTGGTTCTTCTGGGACGACATCGCGCAGGGCGCGCTCGGCGCGGTCGTCATCGCCGACACGCGCCGCCTCGAAGACTGCTTCCCGGCGGTCGACTACTTCGAGCGGCGCGAGACGCCGTTCGTGGTGGCGGTGAACTGCTTCGCCGGATCCCGCCAGTACCGCGCGAACCAGGTCGCGGCGGCGCTCGACCTCGACCCCGGCATCCCGGTGGTGCTGTGCGACGCGCGGAACCGGGAGTCGGCGAAGGAAGTGCTGATCGCGCTGGTGGAGCAGGTGCGGCGGGGCAGACACCGCTGAGTTCGGCCGGGACCGACACGACCGGTCCCTAGCGTGGCGGCGTGAACATCGCAACGGACGAGCACGTCGTGATCAACCCGAAGATCCTCTATTTCGGCACGCCCGTGGTGCTGCTGTCGACCGAGAACGCCGACGGCAGCGCCAACCTCGCGCCGATGTCCTCGGCCTGGGCGCTGGGGCAGGTGGTCGTGCTGGGGCTGGCCGCCGCGTCGCACACGGCGGCCAACCTCCGCGCGCGCCGGGACGTGGTGGTCAACCTGCCCGGCCCGGAGCAGTGGCGGGCGGTGGAGCGGCTGGCCCCGCTCACCGGCGCGGACCCGGTGCCCGCGCACAAACGCGGCGCGTTCCGGCACGAGCCGGACAAGTTCGCGGCGTCCGGGCTGCGGCCCGCGGAGTCCGACCTGGTCCGGCCGCCGCGGGTGGCGGACTGCCCGATCGCGCTGGAGGCGCGGGTGGCCGAGGTGGGCGAGGGCTGGGGCGGCGGTTTCGTGGTGGTGCAGGCGGAGGTGCTGCGCGTGCACTGCGATGCGCGGCTGGTCGTGCCCGGCACGCAGCACGTCGACCCCGGCGCGTGGAGCCCGCTGATCTACAACTTCCGGCACTACTTCGGCCTCGGGCCGGAGCTGGGGCACAGCTTCCGCTCGGAGACGCCGCGCTAGGTCGCGAGGGCTTGCGGCTGGGGGTGGGGCTGTCGCTGGGGGGAGGGGCGGCAGGGTGGTGGCCTGCAGCTGGGCTGGCTGCTCGGGGGGAGGGGCGGCAGTGCGGGGGTTTGTGGCTTGGGTGGTGGGGCCGTCGCTGGAGGAGGGGCAGTCGCGCGGGGGCTTGTGGCTGGGTGGTGGGGCTGCCGCTGGGGGAGGGCAGCAGCGTGGTGGCCTGCGGCTGGGCTGGCTGCTTGGGGGGAGGGGCAGCAGTGTGGTGCCTTGCGGGTGGGTGGCGGGGCTGTCGCTCGGCGGAGGGGGCAGCAGCGCGGGGGCCTGCGACCTGGGCGGCCGGAGCCGCCGCGGCCGGAGCCGCCGGGGCAGGTGAGCCGCCGCGGCCGGAGCCGCCGGGGTAGGTGAGCCGCCGCGGGAGGTGAGTCGTGGGCGAGGGTCAGCGTGCCCGAGTGACCACGGTCAGGAGCCCTGCTCGCGGCGGGCGCGGGCCCGGCGTTTGCCCTCGTGCATCGCCTGCACGCGGGCGATTGGGATGGTGCGGCCGTGCTCCACCAGATCCGCCGGCAGCTCCTGCGGATCCGGCAGCGACTCGGTCCACGGATCGTCCGAGCCCAGCAGCCGCAGGGCCTCGCGGAGCGTGAAGTCGCTGGGCTGCACGTTGTCCAGGTCGCTCCACGGCACCGGGAACGACACCGGCAGCCCGGGCCGCACCCGCGGGCTGTAGACCGACACGACCGTGGCGCCGCCCGCGCGCGTCGAGTCGAGGAAGACCTTGCCCTCGCGGTCCTCGCGGATGAATGCCGTCGTCGCCAGTTCCGGGTCGAGCGCCTCGGCTCGCGCGGCCAGTGCCCGGGTTGCCGCGGCGGCCTGCTCCGCGTCCGCGCCACGCACCGGCACGAAGATGTGCACCCCCTTGGAACCGCTCGTCTTCACCGCGCCGGCCAGACCGCAGTCGTCCAGCGCGCGGCGCACCAGGTGGGCCGCGCGCACCGCCAGGTCGAAGGCCGCCGAGCCCTCCGGCGGGTCCAGGTCCAGCACCAGGTGCGTCGGCCGGTCCAGGTGCCCGGCGGTGCCCAGCGTCGGGTGGTACTCGATCGCCCGCTGGTTGCCGAACCACAGCAGCGTGCGGCGGTCGTCGCACAGGGCGTAGGTCACCTGCCGGTGCGAGCTCTCCGCCCACATGCTCACCCGCGGCACCCACTCCGGGGTGTACTTCGGCAGGTTCTTCTGCATGAACGCGTCCTGGCCGCGCAGCACCCGCACGACCGACAGCGGCCGGTCCCGCAGCGCCGCGATCATCCGGTCGGCGACCGCGTCCAGGTAGTCGACCAGATCGCGCTTCGTGGCGCCGGCATCGGCGAACAGTGACTGGTCGAGGTTCGTCAACGACACGCCGTCCCGCACCTCTGCGCTGCTCATGGCCCCACTCTTGCCGATCCGTGTCGTCCAGGCCACCCCGGATCGGGTTTGCGGCCACCCGTGCAGGGGTAGCGATTCCTCGTGGACATGGGTGAGCGGTACCGGCTCGAGGAGCGGATCGGTGGCGGTGGCAGTGCCGACGTGCACCGCGCGTGGGACCGCGTCGCCGAACGCGAAGTCGCGATCAAGCTCTTCCGCGCCGGTTCCACACCCGCCCAGCAGCGGCGGCAGGCGCAGGAGTTCCGCATCCTGGACCGGTTGCGGCACCCGGCGTTGGTGCCGCTGTACGACTCCGGCGTGTGCGACGGGCGCGTGTTCTTCGTGATGCGGCTCGTGCACGGCCCGACGCTCGCGGACCGCATCGCCGAGGGGCCGCTGGCGATGGACGAGACGATCGAGCTGGGCGCGCGGCTGGCGGACGCGCTGGCCTACGTGCACCACGCGGGGATCACGCACCGGGACGTGAAGCCGGCCAACATCCTGCTCGGGCCGGACGGCGCGGTGCTCGGTGACTTCGGCATCGCGCAGGGCCACGACAGCACGCGCTTCACCACCACCGGCACCGTGGTGGGCACCGCCGCGTACATGGCGCCCGAGCAGGTGCGCGGGGAACCGGTCGGCCCGCCCGCGGACGTCTACTCGCTCGGGCTGGTGCTGCTGGAATGCCTGTCCGGGCGGCGCGAGTACCCCGGGTCGCTGACCGAGTCCGCGGTGGCGCGCCTGCTGCGCCCGCCCGCGGTGCCGGACGACCTGCCCCCGCACCTGGCGGACCTGTTGCGGCGCATGGGGAACCGGGACCCGCACGGGCGGCCGTCGGCGCGTGAAGTGGCGGCCGTGCTCGGTGGGGCGACCCGGCCGTTGGTTCCGCTGAAGCCGAAACGGCGGCTCGGTGTCGCCGCCGGGATCACCGGCGTGGCAGCCGCGGCCGCGATGGCGTTCACACTGCTGAACGGGTCCACCACGGAGGCGCCGGCCTCGGTGCCCGCACCCGTGGCGCCGGCCCCCGCGCCGGTGGCCGCGCCGCCGCCGGTGACGAGCGAAACACCCGCCCCGGTGGCGAAAACCGTTCCGGCGAGCCAGAGCGAGGAGGCTCCCGCGCCCGCGAAGGGCCGGAAGGACGACAAGAGTAAGGGCCAGGACAAGGGCAAGGGGCAGGACAAGAAGCCCGGCAAGGACAAGTGAGGCGTCAGACCGTCTTGCTCATGTGCACCAGCGCGCCGTCGAGGAACGGCTCCTCGCGGTCCACCCGGTAACCCAGCCGCCGGTAGAAGCGGATGTTCTCGGTGAACAGGGCGTTCGTGTAGAGCCGCACGCCGGGCAGCCCCATCGACTGGGCCAGCAGGTCCGCGTGCCGCATCAGCAGGCGCCCGTGACCGGCGCCCTGCGCGGAGGGCCGCACGGCGACGTTCTCGATCAGCAGGTGGTCCACCGCCGGGATCATCTCGATCAACGCGACCAGCTGGTCGTCGTCGTAGAGCAGGTCGATGCGGTGGGCGGTGACGGCCTGCCGGTAGTCCGTGCGCATCGGCAGGGGTTCTCGGCGGATGATGTCCACCCACTTCGCGTACGCGGCGTGGACCAGTTCCCGGATCGCGTCGGCGTCGTCGGGCGTCGCGCGTCGGAAGAGGTACTTGTGCGGCATTTCTCCTCCTTCGCGGCCGGGCGGTTGCCCGTGGGTCCGGGGGGTACCCGTTGCCCGCACGAACAGCCGAGTATCAGGAGAGCGTATGGCGCAGCACGCCGGACTCCGGGACCTCGCCGCCGCGGGTCGCGCCGAGGCCGACGCCTACCGGGGGAACCACGACCGCCCGCTGGGCGGCTACCTCGTCGTCCTGCTCGTGTACACCTCGCTCGTGGCGACGGCGACGCTCGTGGCTCTGCTCACCGGCCGCAAGATGCCCCGTGACCTGCGGGTGTCCGACATCGCCCTGATGGCGATGGGTACCCACAAACTGGCCAGGACGATCAGCAAGGACGCCGTCACCAGCCCCCTGCGCGCCCCGTTCACCCGATACGCCGACACTGGCGGGCCCGCCGAGGTGATGGAGGAGGTGCGCAAGCCCTCCGGGCTGCGGCACAGCCTCGGCGAGCTGCTCAGCTGCCCGTTCTGCCTCGACATGTGGGTGGTGACCGGATTCACCGTCGGCCACGTCTTCGCGCCCCGCGTGACGCGCCTGGTCGCGGCGGCGCTGGCGGCGCTGACCGGCGCCGATTTCCTGCAGCTGGCCTACGCGAAGGCGCAGCAGATCGCCGAGGGCTGAGCCCGCCGGGTGTCGCGGAGGAGAAGCAGGGGTACTCGCACCGCGGACAGGAGGTGCGATGACTGAGCTGATGACCCGGGAAGACGCGGCCATCGAGGTCCGCGACCCCGCGAGCGGCGAGCTGGTGGGACGCGTACCGAGTGCGACCGCGGACGAGGTCGCCGCGGCGGTGCGCGCGGCGCGGGTGGCGTTCACGGGCTGGGAGCGGACCGCGGCGGGGGAGCGCGCTGCCGCGTTGAAGGCCGCGGCTGCCGAACTGCGTGAGCGGGCCGACGAGCTGGCCGCGATGAACAACCGCGAGACCGGCAAGCTGCCGGACGAGGCACGCGAAGGTGTCCTCGCCGGCGCGGGGACCCTCGAGCAGTACGCGGAGCTGGGGCCCGCCCACCGCGGGCGCAGCCTGCAGGGCGGCTGGGACGCGACGGACCTGATGGTGCCCGGGCCGCGTGGTCTCGTGGTGGCGCTGACGCCGTGGAACGACCCGGTCGCGGTCGCGTGCGGGCTGATCGGCGCGGCGCTGGCGACGGGCAACGTCGTCGTGCACAAGCCGAGCGAGCGGTGCCCGCACGTGGGGCGGATGCTGACCGAGCTGATCGCGCGGCACCTGCCCGCGGACGTGCTGGTCTGCGTGGACGGCGACGGCCGGGTGGGCGCGCAGCTCGCGGAGTCCGCGGACGTGGATGTGATCGCGCACGTCGGCAGCACCGCGACCGGCCGTTCGGTGGCGGTGGCCGCGGCGCGGACCGGGGCGAAGGTGCTGCTGGAGAACGGCGGCAACGACGCGCTGATCGTCGACGCCGGTGTGGATCCGAAGTGGGCGGCCGAGCAGGCCGCGCTGGGGGCGTTCGCGAACGCCGGGCAGATCTGCGTGTCGGTGGAGCGGATCTACGTGCACCGGTCGGTGGCCGACGAGTTCCTGCACGCGCTCGTGGCGGAGGCGCGCAAGCGCCCGTCCGAGGTGCCCATGGCGCCGCTGGTGGACGAGCGGCAGCGCGAGCACGTGCACTCGCACGTCGAAGACGCCGTGGCGCAGGGCGCGTCGCTGCTGGCCGGCGGGAAGTTGCCGGACGGGCCGGGTGCGCACTACCCGGCGACCGTGCTGGCCGGGTGCACGCCGTCGATGCGGGTGCTGAGCGAGGAGACGTTCGGGCCGGTCGCACCGGTGCGCGTGGTCGACAGCTTCGACCAGGCGCTGGAAGAGGCGGCCGACGACCGGTACGGCCTCACGGCGACGGTGCTGACCGATTCGATGGCCCACGCGCAGCGGGCGTGGCGGGAACTGCCCGTGGGGACGGTGAAGGTGAACAACGTCTTCGGCGGCGCGCCCGCCGGCGCGGCCCACCCGCGCAAGGCCAGCGGCGAGGGGTTCGGCTACGGGCCGGAGCTGCTCGACGAGATGACCGTGACGAAGGTCGTCCACATCGGACCCTCCGGCGGTTAGCGCGTGCCGGCCCTGCCGGTGAGGGGCATCGGCACTCGCGCGCACGATCCAGCCCGTGCCGTCGAGCCGGAGATCGCGGCCAGCCGGGCCGAAGGCGCGCGGCGGAACTTGGCGGGCACCGAGGTGATGCGAGCGGATCCGAGCGGCACCTGCCGTCGCGCGCCTCCGCCGCTCGACGGTCGTCCACATCGGACCGTCCGGCGGTCAGGCGGGCACGCGGCCGAGAGCCTCGGCCAGCTGGGCGCGGTAGGCGGCCAGCCGGCCGGGGCGGTTGCCGGTCAGCGCGCCCACCAGCTCGCCGTCCCGCCGGTATGCGATGTCGAGTCTGCCGCCGTCCGGGTCGTTCTCGTGGACCTCGACGGTGTCGGCGAACGCGGGGAAACCCACGGCGCGGAGCCGGACGCCGTAGAGGTCGGACCAGAACGACGGCACCGGGCGGTAGGTGGCGGGATGGGCGGGGTCGAGCAGATTCCGGGCCGCCACCTCGGCCTGTTCGACCGCATGCGTCCAGTGGCCGAGCACGGCGCCATCCGGTCCCGCCCACGGGTGAGGCCAGCGGGCCACGTCCCCCGCCACCACGATGCCCGGCACCGGCGCCCCGTCGGTGCCGAGCGCTCGTGCGTGCCGGTCGCAGACGAGACCGCGGTTGATGCGCAGGCCCGCGCCGGCGAGCCATCCGGTGCGCGGCGACGCGCCCAGCGCCACCACCGCGAGGTCGGCCGCCACCCGGGTGCCGTCCGACAGGATCGCGCCGGTCAGCCGGTGGTCACCGGTGAACGAGCCGACCCGCGTGCGCGTCCGCAGGGACACCCCGGCCGCGCGGTGCAGCGCTGCGACGAACTCGCCGGCGACCGGCCCCAGCGCGGAGCGCAGCGGCTGCGGCTGCGCTTCGACCAGCTCGACGGACGTCCCCCGGCCCCGGGCGGCGGCGGCCAGTTCACCACCGAGGAAACCTGCCCCGATGACCAGCAGGCGATCGCCGCCGCCGAGCCGGTGCCGCAGGGCCCGGGCGTCGTCCAGCGTGCGGAACACCCCGACCTCCGGTGGATGCGTTCCGGGCCAGGGGTTCGGCGCGGAGCCGGTGGCGACGACCAGGCCGGTGAAGGGCAGGACGTCGCCGCCGTCCAGTTCGACGGTGCGGCCCGGCACGTCGAGCCGACGGGCTCGCCGTCCGAGCACCCAATCGATCCCGAGCCCGGCGGATGGCAGTGCCGCCGCGGACTCGTCCGCGGTCGCGGCGAGGAGCTCCTTGGACAGTGGTGGCCGGTCGTAGGGGAGATGCGGCTCCGCGTCGACGACGGTCAGGCGCCCCCGGTAGCCGTGGCGGCGGAGTGCGGCGCACGCGCGCTGGCCGGCCAGGGACGCACCCACCACCACGATGCCCGCGTCACCGGCGGTCATGCCGCCGGTCTTCCGCTGCCGGACGGGCCGACGGTGATGGCGCGCACCGGGCAGGCCGACGCGGCCCGGATCACGTCCGCACGCCGTTCTTCCGGCGGGGACGGCGAATAGCGGAGCTGGTCGTCGTCGTCGAAGGAGAAGACGTCCGGCGCGCCGAAGACACATTGGCCATGGCTCTGGCACACCGCGAGGTCGACGTGTACTTGCACGGTGACCGTCCTATGAGGCAGTGGGGAGGGGAGGGTTGAAGCGGGAGAAGGCGGGTGCGCTCCAGCGGAGGCGACTGGCGCTGGGGATCTCGACCACGGCGCTGACGGTGAAGTCGACGACCCGTTGCGCGCCTGGCAGGGACCCGGCCGCGGCCTGCCCCCAGTCCGTGCGCGCCGTTCCGGTGAGCTGCACGGTCGTGCCCGTGGTCCAGTCCAGGAACAACAGTCCGGCGGCCGGGTTGACCTCCAGGTTGCCCAGCGTGTTGAACATGGCGTTGCCGACGTAGTCCGGCCAGCGCAGTGTGGTGCCGGACAGCACCTGGACGAAGCCCGGGTTGCCGCCGCGGTGCGAAGCGTCGACGTCGCCGTCCCGGTCGGCGGTGGCGACGAAGAACGTGTCCGCACGGCTGAGGAGTTCCCGCTGGTACGGCGACAGGGCGGACGAGGTGACCGGTTCGCCGGGCGCGGCCTGCTCCGGGTGCGGTTCCCGTTTCTGGATGTACTTCGGGCAGTTCGCGTAGACCTGCTCGAGCGCGACCCGCAAGCCGCCGGCGACCGGTGTGCTGCGGCCGTTCATCCGCATGCGGCGCCGGGAGGACGCCTCGATCGCGAGCATGCCCACCGGTGTGGGTTCGCCGAGCCGGGAGCGCAGCGGGTCGCCGGGCGCCGGGAGCGCCGCAACGGCGAGTGTGGTGTCGTCCTCGGCCCGCAGGAACCCCGGCGGTCCGGACAGGAGTGTGGCCCAGACCCGGCCCTCGGCGTCGGTGGCGCCGAGCACGAGCATGACCTGCTGGGCGAGGAAATCCCGGGCCACCGCCGGGATCGCGCGCTGGATCGCGCGGGCGGAGAACCCGCCCTGGTCGAGGAGGCCGGAGCGCCGCTGGGCGGCCCGTTCACCCTCGTGGTAGACGTCGACCGCCACAGCGGCCTCCTTTCAGCTCGGAATCAGGGTGGGAATCAGAAGAAGCCGCAGGTGGGCGCCTCGCCGCTGGGGGCGGCCGCGGTCTCGGCGCCGCTCGGGGCGTAGATCTCCAGGCGGATGCCGTCCGGGTCGGTGAAGAAGATCCCGCCGGAGCTCATGCCTTCCCCGTGCGGCACCACTCCGTCGTAGCGGAACTCGGCGCCGAGTTCGCGCAGCACCGCCTCGGCCGCTCGCACCTCGTCGATCGAGCCGACCTGGAAGGACAGGTGGTGCAGGCCGGCCGAGGACGCGGGGAACGGCGTCTCGCTCTGCTGCCACAGGGTCAGCACCAGCCGCCCGTCGCGTCCGAGGAAAGCCCAGCGTCGCTCGTCGTTCCCGCCTTCCGCCTGCACCTGGAACCCGAAGACCCGGGCGTAGAACGGCACCGCACGGTCCAGATCCGTGACGTTCAGACCGACGTGGCCGGTCTGAACGGCGCTGATCGTGGCAGTTGTCATGAGCTTCCTCCTCGGTGGGGCCTAACTGTCTTAATGAAGTTAGACGGTTAGAAGATCCAGTGTCAACCACCTATTGGGAGATGACCGGGTAGACTGGCCTCGTGTCAGACCCCCGCCCGTTGACCGGCGAGCCGCTGTGCCTCGATCTGCTGAACACGTATTGGATCGGCGAGAACGGCCCCGAGGACCTGCTCGACTCCACCGACGGTGTGGGCGTCTGGCTGCACTCGGCCGGGCTGGCGGACCGGGCGGTCGCGAACGAGGCGACGCGCGACGCCCTGCGTGAGACGCGGGAAGTACTCCGGGCGCTGGTGGACGGCGAAGCCGGGCGGGACGCCGCTCGCGAGCTCAACCGGATCCTCGAGCGCGGGGCGCTCCGCTACCGGCTCGGGGCCGCGGGACCGGAGACGCGTGGCACGACCGATGATCCGGCCTGGCTGCCTGCCTGGCTCGCCGCGACGGACTACCTGGGACTCGTCGACGGCAAGCCGGAGCGGATCAAGCGTTGCGCGGCGCACCCGAAGTGCGTGCTGCACTTCTACGACACGACCAAGAACGGCACGCGCCGGTGGTGCTCGATGGCGGGGTGTGGCAACCGGGCGAAAGCCGCCCGGCACTACGAACGAGAGCGAGCCGGGTCTGGCTGAAGCCGGGGCGGCTCACGCCGATTCGCGCAGCTTCAGCGACACCGGCAGCACCTGCCGCCGCGGGCGGATCGTTTCACCGGCCAGCAGGGCGGTCAGCGTGGCGACCATCTGGCGCACCTGGGCGGCCGGGTCCTGGTGCACGGTGGTCAGCGGCGGGTTCATCGCGGTGGCCAGCGCCGGGTGGTCGTCGAAACCCACGACCGCCACGTCGGCGGGCACGCGGCGGCCCGCGGCGCCCAGCGACTGCAGCACTCCCGCGGCCATCACGTCGCTCGCCACGAAGACCGCGTCCAGGTCCGGCTCCCGCGCGAGCAGCCGGTCCATCGCCTCGCGGCCGCCGTCCAGCGTGAAGTCCGCCTCCTCCGCCAGGCCCGCCGACTCCAGCCCCGCGTCGGCCAGGGTCTTGCGCCATCCGGACAGCCGGTGGACCGCCGCGGTCTGGTCCTGCGGGCCGGCGACCGTCGCGATGCGGCGGCGGCCCAGCGAAACCAGGTGCTCCACCGCGAGCCGCGCGCCGGACTCGTTGTCGAAGTCGATCACGTGCACGCCCCGTGCCACGCCGCCCGCCGGGCCGCCGAACACCACCGGCAGCCGCAGCAGCCGCAGCGCCCGCGGCAACGGGTCCGCCTGGTGCGGCGCGAACACCAGCGCGCCGTCGACGTGCCCGCCCTCCAGGAAGCGCAACGTCCGCGTCAGGTCGTCCCGTCCGTCGCAGAACATCAACACCATCTGGGCCCCGGACGCGGCCAGCTCCCGGTACCCGGCGCGCATCACCGCGGTCCGGTACGGATCGCCGAGCAGGACCTCCTCCGGCTCGGACAGCACCACCGCCACCGCGCCCGTCCGCCGCGTCACCAGCGACCGCGCAGCCTGGTTCGGCGAATAGCCCAGATCCGCCGCCGCCGCGCGCACCGCTTCCCGGGCGCGGGCGCTGACGTTCGGGTCGTCGTTCAGCGCCCGGGACGCCGTCGAGCGCGAGACTCCGGCGAAGGCGGCCACGTCCTCCAGCGTCGGACGGCCGTCGTGGTTGCCGTGTGCGGTCACCGGGTCACCTTCCGCCATGGATGGGAGCGCTTCCAACAATAGCGCATCTTGACACGGCTCGTGACTGGGGACACACTCAACCCCGTTCTGGGAGCGCTCCCAAAATCTCCCTCCCTGGAACCCCACGAGTTAGGGAATCGACGTGCGACATCTTCACAAGGGCGTGAGCTTCGCGATCGGACTGGCGGTGCTGGGCGCGAGCCTGGCCGCCTGTGGCGGCGGCTCGTCCGGGACGTCCGGCGACGGGCGGATCGAGCTGTCCATCGGCACCTTCACCGAATTCGGCTACGAAGACCTGATCACCGAGTACGAACGCCTGCACCCCAACATCAAGATCACCCACCACAAGACCGGCGAGGGCGGCCCCTACCACCAGAACCTGATCACGAAGCTGGCCGCTGGCAACGGGCTGGAGGACGTGGTCGCGGTCGAGGAGGGCCACTTCTCCGACATCATCGACAAGTCGTCGAAGTTCAACGACCTCACCGAGATCGGTCCCAAGGACGTGACCGCGGACCGCTGGCTGAACTGGAAGTACGAGGCGGGCAAGGACAAGGACGGCCGCCTGATCGGTTACGGCACCGACATCGGCCCGCTGGCCCTGTGCTACCGCAAGGACCTGCTGCAGGCCGCCGGCCTGCCGTCCGACCCCGAGGGCGTCAAGTCGTTGTTCGCGACCTGGGAGTCCTACTTCGCGGCCGGCGACCAGTACGTCGCGCGCACCGGCGGCAAGGCGTGGTTCGACGCGTCCTCGCAGCTGTACAACTCCATGGTCAACCAGCTCGAGACCGGTTACCTGGACCGCAACGACAACCTCACCATCGAGACGAACCCCGGCATCAAGGCGGCCTGGGACCGCATCACCGGCGCGATCCAGCGCGGCCAGTCCGCGAAGCTCATCGCGTTCGGCAACGAGTGGAAGACCGGGTTCCAGCAGGGATCCTTCGCCACCACCGTGTGCCCGTCGTGGATGCTCGGCGTGGTCGAGGAGAACGCAGGCCCCGGCAACGCGGGCAAGTGGGCGGTCACCGACGCGTTCCCCAACGGCGGCGGCAACTGGGGCGGCTCGTACCTGACCGTGCCGAAGCAGAGCCAGCACCCGAAGGAGGCGGCCGAGCTCGCGGCGTGGCTGACCGCGCCGGAGCAGCAGCTCAAGGCGTTCCAGGCGCGCGGCAACTTCCCGAGCCAGACGCAGGCCCTCACCTCGCCGCAGCTGCTGCAGCAGACCGAGCCGTACTTCGGCGACACCAAGGTCGGCCAGCTCTACTCCGAGCAGGCCAAGAAGGTGACCCGTGCGCAGTACAAGGGTCCCGGTGACGGCCAGATCCAGGAGAACGTCACCAGCCCGGCGCTGCAGGCCGTCGAGCAGGGGACACCGCCCGACCAGGCCTGGCAGCAGGTGGTCGACGAAGCCAAGAAGATCGTGCAGTGAGCGCAGGGGGAACGGGCCGATGACCAGTGTGGCCGAAAAACCACCGCGGCAGGACGTGCCGCCGGAACCGGTGAGACCGACGCTGCGGCAACGGTTGTCGCGCTGGGACGTCAGGTTCTCGCCGTACCTCTACATCGCGCCGTTCTTCGTGGTGTTCGGCCTGACCGGCCTGTTCCCCCTGCTCTACACGGGTTACGTGTCGCTGTTCGACTGGGAGATCGGCGACGACGACCCGAAGTTCATCGGGCTGGAGAACTTCGTGACGCTGCTGGGTGACGCGCAGTTCTGGAACGCGGTCGTCAACACGATCTCGATCTTCGTGCTCTCCAGCGGGCCGCAGCTGGTGATCGCGATCCTGCTCGCGGCGCTGCTGTCGCTGCGGCTGCGCTTCCCGGCGAGCTGGCGGGTCGGGATCCTGCTGCCCTACTCGGCCAGCCTGGTCGCGCTCGGCATCATCTTCGCGAACCTGTTCGGCCCGCGGTACGGGCTGGTCAACGCGATGCTGGAGGCGGTGGGGCTGGACCGGGTGGAGTGGCAGGCCAACCGGTTCGCCAGCCACCTGGCGATCGCCACGATGGTCAACTGGCGCTGGACCGGCTACAACGCGCTGATCGTGCTGGCGGCGATGCAGGCGCTGCCGCGGGACGTGTACGAGGCGGCGGTGGTCGACGGTGCCGGCGCGGTCCGCCGGTTCTTCTCGATCACGCTGCCGATGCTGAAGCCCACGCTGATCTTCGTGGTGGTCACCTCGACGATCGGCGGGCTGCAGATCTTCACCGAGCCCAAGCTGTTCGACGCCATGCCCGGGTCGAACAACGGCGGTTCGCAGCACCAGTTCCAGACCCTGACCTTGTACCTGTACCAGTCGGCGTTCGAGGGCTTCGACCTCGGCTACGCCTCGGCGATCGCGTGGCTGCTGTTCCTGCTGATCGTCCTCATCGCACTGGTCAACTTCCTGATCACCCGGCGGGTCGCCGCGACGACGGGACTGAAACGATGACCGTACGGATATTCCCGCGCGGGCGCGGCGGGTCGCGCTTCTTCGTCTACGCCACGCTGATCGCGTTCGTCGCGGGTTCGCTGTTCCCGTTCTACTGGTCGTTCCTGGTGGCCAGCCGCGACACCGGCATGCTGTCGGACCACCTGCCGCCGCTGCTGCCGGGCGGGAACTTCTGGGCCAACGCCGGCCGCGTGTTCGACGCAGTTCCGTTCTGGAAGGCGCTGGGCAACAGCCTGATCGTGGCAGGCACGGTGACGCTGACGACGGTGCTGTTCTCGGCGCTCGCCGGGTTCGCCTTCGCCAAGATGCGGTTCCGCGGCTCGAACGGGCTGTTCGTGTTCATCGTGGTGACGCTCGCGGTGCCCACGCAGCTGGGCGTGATCCCGCTGTTCATCATGATGTCCGACCTCGGCTGGGCCGGGCACCTGCAGGCGGTGATCGTGCCGAACCTGGTCACCGCGTTCGGGGTGTTCTGGATGCGCCAGTACATCGTGGACGCCGTGCCGTACGAGCTGATCGAGGCCGCGCGGGTGGACGGGTGCAGCGTGTTCGGGACCTTCGTGCACGTCTGCCTGCCCGCGATCCGCCCGGCGGCCGCGGTGCTCGCGATGTTCACGTTCATGATGTCGTGGAACGACTTCCTGTGGCCGCTGATCGTGCTCGACGCGGGCAACCCCACCGTGCAGGTGGCGCTGGAGAAGCTGCAGAGCGGCCACTACGTCGACTATTCGCTGGTGCTGGCCGGGACCACGCTGGCGACCATTCCGGTTCTGATCGTCTTCCTGCTGCTCGGGCGCCAGATCGTGTCCGGGATCATGCAGGGCGCGGTGAAAGGGTGAGCATGTCGGTTCTGGGTGAAGAGGTCACCGCCGGGCTGGAGTTCCCGCCCGGGTTCGCGTGGGGGGTCAGCACGGCGGCCTTCCAGATCGAGGGGGCGACCACTGTGGACGGTCGCACCGACTCGATCTGGGACGCGTTCTGCCGCCGTCCGGGCGCGGTCGCGGGCGGTGACACCGGGGAGCCGGCGGCCGACCACTACCACCGCTTCCGGGACGACGTCGCGCTGATGGCCGAGCTCGGGCTCGGGGTGTACCGGTTCTCGCTGGCCTGGTCCCGGGTGCGCCCGGACGGCGGCGCGGTCAACCCGGCTGGGCTGGACTTCTACGAGCGGCTGGTGGACTCGTTGCTGGAGCGGGGGATCACGCCGTGGGCGACGCTGTACCACTTCGACCTGCCGCAGGCGCTGGAGGAGCGCGGCGGCTGGGCCGCGCGCGACACCGCCCACCGGTTCGCCGAGTTCGCCGCGTCGGCCGCCGAGCGGCTGGGCGACCGGGTGCCGTTCTGGTCCACCCTGAACGAACCGTGGTGCTCGGCGTTTCTGGGCTACGCCAAGGGCATTCACGCGCCGGGCAGGCAGGAGCCGCGCGCGGCGGTCGCGGCGGCGCACCACCTGCTGCTCGCGCACGGCCTCGGCCTCGCCGAGATCCGCAGGCACGCGCCGCGGGCGCAGGCGGGCATCACGCTGAACCTGTACCCGGTGCGGGCGGAGGACCCGTCGTCGGCGGCGGACCGTGACGCGGCGCGGCGGGTGGACGGGTTGCAGAACCGGCTGTTCCTCGACCCGGTGCTGCGCGGGCGGTACCCGGAGGACCTGCTGGCGGACCTGGAGCCGTTCGGTCTCGGCGCCTGCGTGCGGGACGGGGATCTGGCGCTGATCGGGGCCCCGATCGACCAGATGGGGATCAACTACTACCGCGGCTACGAGGTCACCGGCACATTGCGGCCGGGGGTCGAGCCGGGCGGGCTGGAGTGGGTGGGCGCGGACGGGATCGGGTTCGTGCCCGACACGGCGGCCTCGGTGACCCACTCGGGGTGGTTCGTGCAGCCGGAGGGGCTGACCGAGACGCTGGTGCGGGTGCACCGCGAGTACCCGGCGGTGCCGTTGTACGTCACGGAGAACGGCGCGGCCTACGACGACTCCGTGCGGCCGGACGGCTGGATCGACGACGTCGAACGGGTCGAGTTCCTCGCCGCCCACCTGCGGGCGGCGCACGCCGCGCTCGCGCAGGGGGTCGACCTGCGGGGGTTCTCGTACTGGTCGCTGCTGGACAACTTCGAGTGGGCGGAGGGCTACTCGAAGCGGTTCGGGCTGGTGCACGTGGACTACCGGACACAGGCCCGCACGATGAAGCGCAGCGCCCACTTCTACGCCGAGGTGATCCGCGGCAACGCGGTGCCGCCGATCGGCGGGTGACGGTGCTACGTCTCGTCGGTGAGCAGGCGGTGTTGCTCCACGAGCCACGTGTCGAACTCGACGGACGCGTGGATCCAGGTGGCGGTGGTGGTCACGAAGTGCTCCACCGTGACGCCGGCGCCGATCAGCATCATCGCCTCACCGATCAGGGTCACCGCGCCGTCGTCGCCGGTGTGGCTGTACACCTTCGGCCACAGCGTACGGCGGTTCCAGTCGTCGAGGAGTTCCAGCAGGTGCGGCTTGGCCTCGATCGCGTGGCGGCGGTCGTAGAAGGTGCGCACGGCGAAGGTTCGTCCCTCGTCCGCGCCGCGGAACACGAAGTACATCCGAAAGTGCTCCCACGGGGCGCCGAGATCGCCGTCCTCGTCGAGGCCGTACTCCAGCCCCATCTCCTCCAGCAGCCGCTCGACGAAGGCCTGGTCGGGAACGACGATCTCGGTGGTCATCCGGAGATCCTGTCAGGCGGGGGTGACGGTGGGCAGCGGGGTGGTGGTCAGGTCGGGCAGTGCGGGCGCCAGGTCGGCCATCAGCGCGGTCGCGTTGTCGTGGCCGCCCGCCGCCAGCACGGCGTCCACCAGGGCGTGTGCGCTGTTCGACGGCACGCGCAGCAGTTCGGCCATCGCGGCGCGGGTCAGGACCTTGTGGACGCCGTCGCTGGTCAGCAGCAGCCCCGCCGGACCGACCGCGACGGCGTGGCCGAACTCCTCGGGGCGCGCCGTCCGCACGCTGGTCGTGACCAGGTGCTCCATCCTGGGGGTGGGCACCTGGCCACGGTCGCGGAAGTACTGCGCCAGCGTGTGGTCCCTGGTCAGCTGGCGCAGCGAGTCGCCGTCCCAGGCGTAGGCCCGCACGTCGCCGACCCACCCGACGCGGTAACCGCCATCGACAGGCGTCGCGACCACCAGGACGCAGTCGCCGGCCGGCTCGGCGCGGACCGCCCGCTGCGCGGCGGCCAGTGCGGCAGCCGGCCCCTGCGACGCGGGCACCTGGACGGCCGTGGCGACGGCGACCTGGGCGGCCCGCGCGGCGCTCTGCTCGTCTCCCACGCCGTCGGCGAGGGCGAACACGACCTCCCCGGTGCTCGGGTCGGTGTAGGCCGCGGTGGCGTCGGCGTTCACCGAACGCGGGCCGCGGGCGGTCGCGGTGGCCCACACGGGGCTGGAGGTGAGGCGGTGCATGGTGGCCTCCTTCGTGCTGTTGTACCTCCACTGTCGACCGCCCGCCTGTGCTCAGGCTGAGATCGGCGTGAAGCCGGGCTATGAGTCAGCTCAGCACGTACACCGTGGTGCCCCCGATCGTCGTGGCCGTGAAATTGGCCTCGACCCACGCCTGGATCTCGCTGGACGACGTCTCACCGGAGCCGCGCATGCCCTGCCCGTCGGCGATGTAGTACTTGATCTCGCCGGCCGCGACGTAGGCCTGGAACTGCTCCAGCGTCGGCGACGCGTCGCTGCCGTCCCAGCCGCCGA
This sequence comes from Amycolatopsis thermoflava N1165, assembly GCF_000473265.1. Classification (NCBI taxonomy): domain Bacteria; kingdom Bacillati; phylum Actinomycetota; class Actinomycetes; order Pseudonocardiales; family Pseudonocardiaceae; genus Amycolatopsis; species Amycolatopsis thermoflava. Next base: position 3,927,343 of record NZ_KI421511.1, on the reverse strand, counting down.
TCGCGATGACGGCCTTGCCGGTGGCCAGTTCCAGGCTCGCGGCCTGCTGCGACCCGCTGACCGCCGCCGCCCACTTGGTCGTGGTCTGCGACAGCAGCGTCGCCAGTTCCGCCGAGGACGACTCCCTGCCCGGGCCCATGCCGCCCATCGCGCTGGTGCCCGGGCCGGACGCCGGGGTCGAGCCGTTGTGCGCGACGCTCGCGGTGGTCACTCCGTAGGCCGCGCCGCCGAGCCCGAAGACCAGCACCGCGGCGGTGACCAGCACGGCGCCGATCCGCCGGAACTGGGTGACCCCGGCCAGCAGCCCGGTCGACACGAGCAGCCCGAGCGCGGCGACCACGAACTTCAGCCATGGCAGGTAGTCCGGGGTGCGGGCGAGCAGGATGTAGTCCCACACCGCGGTCACCGCGACCAGGCCGGCCAGCACCGCGCGGGCGGCGAAGTTCGCCCGGCCCTGCCACAGCGCCCTGCCCGCGATCGCGACCAGCGCGGCGATCGCCGGGGCGAGCGCCACCGAGTAGTACGGGTGGACGGTGCCGCTCATGAAGCTGAACACGCCCGCGGTCACGACCAGCCAACCGCCCCACAGCAGCAGCGACAGCCGGGTCTTGTCCGTGCGCGGCGCGCGGCGGGTGAACCACAGCCCAGCGACCAGGCCGAGCGCCGCGGCGGGCAGCAGCCAGGAGATCTCGGCGCCGAAGGCGGAGTTGAACATCCGGAACACGCCGGTGCTGCCGCCGAACCCGGTGCCGCCGCCCCCGCCCAGGTTGCCGTCGCCGCCGAAGATCCGGCCCAGGCCGTTGTAGCCGAGCGCCAGCTCCAGCAGGCTGTTGGTCGTCGAACCGCCGATGTAGGGCCGCGAAGACGCGGGCCAGATCTCCACCAGCGCGACGTACCACCCGGCCGACACGACGACGGCGACGAGCGCGCCGAGCAGGTGCAGCAGGCGACGCCGCAGCGAGGCCGGCGCGGCCACCAGGTACACCAGCGCGAACGCCGGCAGCACCAGGAACGCCTGCATCATCTTGGTCAGGAACGCGAACCCGATCGCGACACCGGCGAGCGCCAGCCACTTGCCGCTTGCCTTCTCGGTGGCGCGCACCGTGCCGTACGCGCCCGCGACGAGCAGCAGCACCAGCAGCGCGTCCGGGTTGTTGAACCGGAACATCAGCACGGCCACCGGGGTGAGCGCGAACACGGCGCCCGCGAACAACCCGACGACGGGTCCGGACGTGCGCTTCACGGTCGCGTACAGCAGCCCGACCGAGGCGACCCCCATCAGCGCCTGCGGCGCCAGGACAGTGAAGCTGGAGAAGCCGAAGATCCGCGCGAACGCCACCGCGACCCACAGCGCGGCGGGCGGTTTGTCGACGGTGATCGAGTTGCCGGAGTCCAGCGAGCCGAACAGCCAGGCCTTCAGGTCCTGGGTGCCGGCCTGGACCGCGGCGGCGTAGAAGCTGTTGCCGTAGCCGGATGCGGTCAGGTTCCACAGGTAGAGCACCGCGGTCGCGGCCAGCAGCGCGAGCACCGCGGGCCGCACCCAGGCGGGCTGGTTCGACGGCCCGCGCAGGAGCCGGCGCATCCGGCCGCCGGGCGGGGAGCCGGCGGGCTCCTCGGCCCGGTGCCGCGGCCCGGTGCGGGCCGGCTCGGTCAGGACGCTGGTCATCTCGGATCTCTTTTCTCTCGGAGGAGTCAGCTCTGCCGGCGCGGGTGGAACACCCAGCCGCGCAGCAGGACGAACCGGAGGACGGTGGCGGCGAGGTTCGCCAGCACCAGGACGGTCAGTTCGAGCGCGAGCCCGGGCGCGGTGAGCCCGGTCAGCAGCGCGAGCGAGCCGCTGGTCAGGACGAGCCCGAGCCCGAACACGATCAGGCCTTCGAACTGGTGCCGCCCCGCGCCCTTCGCGCCGCGCACGCCGAAGGTGAACCGGCGGTTGGCGGCGGTGTTGGCGACGGCGGTGACCCCGAGCGCCAGGAAGTTGGCGAGCTGCGGGCCCATGCCGAGGCGCAGCAGCAGGAACAGCACCAGGTAGGCGAGCGTGCTGCCGGCGCCGATCGCGGCGAAGCGGACCAGCTGTGTGGCCAGCCGCGGCGGCACCCCGAGCGCCGACACGCCGATCGGGTGGCGGCCCAGCTGCGCGCGCAGGTCGCTGATCGGCAGCGTGCCCTTCGCGAACGCCCGCAGCATGCGGGCCACGCCCTTGAGGTCGGCGGTCGCCGTCGCGACGATGTCGACCGAGGAGTCCGGGTCGTCCACCCAGTCCACCGGCACCTCGTGGATGCGCAGCCCGGCGCGCTCGGCGAGCACCAGCAGCTCGGTGTCGAAGAACCAGCCGGTGTCCTCGACCAGCGGCAGCAGCTGCCGGGCGACGTCGGACCGGATCGCCTTGAAGCCGCACTGCGCGTCGGTGAACTTCGCGGCGAGCGCGCCGCGCAGGATCAGGTTGTAGCAGCGGGAGATGAACTCGCGCTTGGGGCCGCGCACCACGCGCGCGCCGCGGGCCAGCCGCGAGCCGATCGCGACGTCCGAGTGCCCGGAGATCAGCGGGGCGACCAGCGGCGCGAGCGCGGCCAGGTCGGTCGACAGGTCGACGTCCATGTAGGCGACGACCGGTGCGTCCGAAGTGGACCACACGGCGTTCAGCGCCCGCCCGCGGCCCTTGAGGTCCAGGTGGCGCACCTCGACCTCGGCGAACTCGCGGGCGAGGCGCTCGGCCACCTGCAGGGTGGTGTCGGTGCTCGCGTTGTCGGCGACGGTGATGCGGAAGCGGTAGGGGAGGGAGGTGGTCAGGTGGGCGTGCAGCCGGCGGATGCACGGCTCCAGGTCGGTTTCCTCGTTGTAGACCGGGATGACGACATCGAGGACCGGGTCGGCTGTCCGGGTGTCGATGCGGGTCGTGCCGGGGCCGGTCGCGGGGATCGTGACTGTCATGCCTCCACGGTCGCGGCGCGTGCTGTGCCGGGACTTTGAAGAAGCCTTGTGGCGACTAGGAAGTCAGGTCGTACACGGTCACACCGTCCACAGTGGTCGAAGTGAAGTTCGCGGCCACCCACTCGGCGATCTCCTCGGCCGCGTCGCTGCCGCCGGTGCTGTTGATCTCGGCGGGCTCGCCGACGAAGTAGTGGATCCGCCCGTCCGCCACGTACTGCTGGAACTGCGCCGGCGTCGGGGACGGGTCGGTGCCGTTGAACCCGCCGAGTGCCATCACCGGGAAGCCGGACGCCAGCTGGTAGCTCGCCGCCGGGTTGGAGCCGACGGTGGCCGCGACCCACGTGTAGTTCTCCGCGTCGGCCTGCAGCAGCGCGGTCATCTCGGCGCTCGGTGTCGTGGTGGTGAGCAGGCTGCCGACGCCGCCGCGCATCCCGCCGCGTTGACCACCACCGGGCGGGCCGCCCTGGCCGCCGAAGCCGCCGCTGCTCGGCCCGGCCGAGGGGATCGCGCCGGAGTGCGGCGTGGCCGTGGTCGCCACCGTGTACGCACCGGACCCGAGCAGCGAGGCGATCAGGGCCAGCGCCGCGACCCCGCGGGCGCCGGAGCGCGGCAGCCGGTCGGACACCAGGACCAGCACCGCGGCGGCCAGCCCGAGCAGCAGCACCACGTACTTCAGCCAGGGCAGCCAGGTGGATTCCCGCGTCAGCAACAGGTACCCGGTCAGCGCGGTGAGCACGACACCGCTGGACAACAGCCCGGACGCGATCGGGTGCGCCCGCGCCCGCCACAACCGGACCGCGCCGGTGCCGACGAGCGCGGCGACCGCCGGGGCCAGCGCGACCGTGTAGTAGGGGTGGATGATCCCGCTCATGAAGCTGAACACGCCGCCGGTGACGACCAGCCAGCCGCCCCACAGGATCGTCGCGGCGCGTGTCCGGTCGGTGCGCGGCGCGCGCCAGGTCAGCCACGCGAGCGCGCCGAGCGCGATCGCCGCGGCGGGCAGCAGCCAGGCGATCCCGCCCGCCATCTCGCTGCCGAACAGCCGCGCCCAGCTGCCGCTGCTCTGCGCGCCGCCGAGGCTGCCGACCTCGTCGCCGGTGATCCGGCCGACGCCGTTGTAGCCGAGGGTCAGTTCGAGGATGCTGTTGCTCTGCGACCCGCCGATGAACGGCCGCGAGTCCGCCGGCCACAGCTCGACGACCGCGAGGTACCAGCCCGCCGAGACGACCACCGCGCCCAGCGCGCCGAGCAGTTGCAGCAGCCGCTTGCCCAGCGACGTGGGCGCGGCGACCAGGTAGGCGATCGCGAACGCCGGGAGCACCAGGAACGCCTGCAGCATCTTCGCCAGGAAACCGAACCCGACCGCGACCCCGGCCAGCGCGAGCCACTTCGGGGACGCCTTTTCCAGCGCCCGCACCACGCAGTACGCGCCGAGCACGAGCAGCAGGACCAGCAGCGCGTCCGGGTTGTCGAAGCGGAACATCAGCGCGGCCACCGGGGTCAGCGCGAGCACCGCCCCGGCCAGCAGACCCGCCGTCGGCCCGGACACCCGGCGCACGGTGGCGAACAGCGCCCACACCGAGCCGACGCCCATCAGCGCCTGCGGCACGAGGATGCTCCACGAGCTGAGCCCGAACAGCCGCACCGACAGGCCCATCACCCACAGGGCGGCGGGTGTCTTGTCGACGGTGATCGCGTTCGCCGCGTCGCTGGATCCGAAGAACCACGCCTGCCAGCTCTCCCCGCCGGCCTGCGCCGCGGCCGAGTAGAACGCGTTGGCCCAGCCGGACGCGCTCAGCCCCCACAGGTAGAGCACCGCGGTGGCGATCAGCAGCCCGCCCAGCGCCGGGCGCACCCAACCCGGACCGGGCGGGTGCGGATCGGCGGGTTCGGGGGTCGAGGGTGCGGAGCCGCGCTCGGCGAGGGCCGTCATGAGGTCACTGTGACCGCGCGAGCTTGGCCGTCGTTGTGGCGTTCCTGTGTGGAACCTGTGCGCGGCAGCCGCACCTCGAACTCGGTGCGGCCGGGTCTGCTGTGCACGCCGACCGTGCCGTGGTGCGCGTGCACCACCGCGGCGACGATGGCCATGCCGAGACCGGTGCTGCCTGCCGCGCGGGAGCGTGACGAGTCGCCGCGCGCGAAGCGTTCGAAGACGTGCGGCAGCAGGGCGGGCGCGATACCGGGGCCGTCGTCGGTGACGGTCAGGACCGCGCTGCCGTCCGCCGACACGCTCAGCCGCGTGGTCACCGTCGTGCCGGGCGGGGTGTGCGTGCGGCCGTTGGCGAGCAGGTTGCCGAGCACCTGGTGCAGGCGCTGCGCGTCGCCGGCCACCACGACCGGGTCGGGCGGCAGTTCGAGCCGCCACCGGTGCCCGGGCCCGGTGATGTGCGCGTCGCCGACGGCGTCGGCGACCAGGCGGGTCAGGTCGACCTCGCCGGCGTCGAGGGGGCGGCCCGCGTCCAGCCGGGCGAGCAGCAGCAGGTCGTCGACCAGCGTCGTCATGCGGTCGGCCTCGGATTCGACGCGGCTCATCGCGTGCGCGATCTCCGGCGGCACCCGGCCGCCACTGCGCCGGGTCAGCTCGGCGTACCCGCGGATCGCGGCGAGCGGGGTGCGCAGTTCGTGGCTGGCGTCGGCGACGAACTGGCGCACCCGCATCTCGCTGTTCGCGCGGGCGTCGAGCGCGTTGTCGATGTGCACGAGCATCCGGTTCAGCGCGTAGCCGACCTGGCCGACCTCGGTGGACGGATCGGTGTCGGTGACCGGCACGCGCACCGACAACGCGACGTCGCGGCGGTCCAGCGGGAGTTCGGTGACCTTGGACGCCGCCGCGGCCACCCGGTCGAGCGGGCGCAGCGTGCGGCGCACGACGAACGCGCCGACGAACCCCGCGCCCAGCACGGCGATCGCGGCGACCGCGGCGAGGATGATCCCGACGGTCAGCAGGGTGTCCTCGGCCTGGTCCATCGGCAGGCCGAGGACCAGCACGACGCCGTCGTCGATGGTCGCGATGACCCGGTAGTCGCCGCCGGACAGCGAGATCGTGTGGGCGTGGCCGTCGACCGGGGTCGCCAGCAGGGCCGCGGCGTCGGCGGCAGGCAGCGCCTGCGCCTCGTTCTCCGGGGAGCCGGGGATGGGGGCGAGGGTGGCCGCTTCGAGCACCCGGCCGCCGGCCAGCTGCGCGTACAGCGTGCCCTCCGCGGTGCCCGGGATGTGCAGCGGATCGTCCCCGGCGGGCCCGTCGAAGTGCCGGGTCCGCTCGACCGCGTCCCGCACCTGCGTGTCGACCTGCTGGGTGAGGAACCTGCTCAGCGCGAACTCGCTGATCACGCCCACCACCAGGCACACGACGGCGAGCAGCGCGACGAGCGCCGCGATCAGCTTGGTCCGCAGCGGGCGGACGCGCCGCGGTCGCGTCCCGGCCCGCCGGTGGGCAGGGTGGGGCAGGTTCATGCCACGACGATCCGTCGGGTTCGTGTGTGGTGCTTGTGCCGTCCCTGTGAGGCGGCTGTGTCCGCCCGGGCACAGGAATCCTTCACCCGTCCCACAGTCGGTCCACAGCGGAGCCGCCGAAGCTGGTCCTCGACGCACCGGCGAGAGGAACCCACGATGACCACGGAACAGCAGACCGCCCCGCAGTCCCAGGAATGGGGCGCCCAGCAACCGCCGCGGAAGTGGTCCGCGCGCAAGACCGTCGCCGCGGTCGCCATCGCGGTCGGCGTCGCGAGCGCGGGTGGCGTGGCGATCTACGCGGCGAGCGGCTCGACCGACTCGTCGGCGATGGGCCAGGGCGGGCCGGGCGGCGGCATGGGGATGCCCGGCGGCGGTTCGGCGAGCGCGATGGTGAACGCGCTGCACGGCGAGTACGTCGTCGCCGACGGCAACGGCGGCTACACCACCGAACTGATGCAGATCGGCACCGTCACCGAGGTCAGCGCGACGTCGCTGACCGCCAAGAGCGACGACGGCTACACCAAGACCTACACGATCGACAGCGACACCGCGGTCGGCGACAACGCCGACCTCAGCAGCATCGCCACCGGCGACACCGTCACGGTCGTGGCGTCGGTGTCCGGCGACACCGCGACCGCCGACACGCTGACCGAGGGCACTGCCCAGGCAGGCCCGGGCGGCGCGGGCGGCGGCCAGCAGGGCGTGATGCCGCGCCGCGACGACGGCACCTCGGACTCGGGGTCGAACTGACGTGGACGCGCGGGAGAGCGGTGCGCGGCGGGCAGGCTGGCTCACGATCGGCCTGGCCGTGGCCGGGGTCGCCGGGGTGACCGCGGTCGCGGGCACGGTGCACGAGGCGTCGGCGACGGTGGGGTCCACTTCGGACAGCGCGACGGTGCCCGGGTTCAGCGGCGGGGACCTGTCGCAGGGCAGCGGGCAGGCGCACGCGCAGTCGGGAGGTTCGTGATGACACTGGTCGACGACGCGACGGTGGCCGAGTGGCCGGTGTGGAGCACGACGGCGCGGGTGGTCGTCACCGACCCGGCCGCGCTGGCCGAGGCCCGGTTCGTCGTCGAGTCCGAACTCGGCGAGGTCGAGCGGGCGTGCAGCCGGTTCCGGCCGTCCGAACTGGCCGCGGTCGAGGCGGCGGGGGAGGAGGTCGAGGTCGGCGAGCTGCTGGCCGAGCTGATGGGCGCCGCGCTGGAGGCCGCCAGGCGCACCGGTGGTGACGTCGACCCGACGCTCGGCGAGGCGCTCGCGCAGCTCGGCTACGACCGCTCGCTGCCGTTGCCCGCGGAAGGTCCGGCTGTGCCGGTGCAGGTGCGGCCCGCGCCCGGCTGGCAACGGATCCGGTTGGCGGGACGGCGGTTGTTCATCCCGCCCGGTGTCCGCGTCGACCTGGGTGCGACCGCGAAGGCGCTGGCCGCCGACCGCGCCGCGCGGCACGCGGCGGGCCGGCTCGGCACCGGCGTGCTCGTCGAACTGGGCGGCGACCTGGCGACCGCGGGCGCCGCACCGCCCGGCGGGTGGCGCATCCACGTGCAGGACCAACCGGACGACCCGGCGTGCACGGTGGTGCTGCCGTCCGGCGCGGCGATGGCAACGTCCAGCACGCGCAGCCGCAGCTGGTTGCGTGGCGGGCGGCTGCTGCACCACGTCCTCGACCCGCGCACCTGCCAGCCGGTCGAGCGGATCTGGCGCAGTGTCACGGTGGTCGCCGACCGCTGCGTCGACGCGAATACCTGCACCACGGCGGCGCTCGTCCGCGGCGTCGACGCCTTCGGCTGGCTGCGCGACCTTCGGTTGCCCGCCCGGCTGGTCGCGCGCGACGGCGAGGTGCGTGTGCTGGGCGGCTGGCCGGCATGAGCACCGATGCGCTGTGGGACTTCGGGCGTGGCAGCGGGGTGGTGGCGCTGGTGCTGGTCACGGTCAGCGTCGTGCTGGGGATCCTGACCCGGCGCGGCGAACCGGTCGCCGGGCTGCCGCGGTTCGCGGTCACCGAGGTGCACCGCAACGCGAGCCTGCTGTCGGTGGTGTTCCTCGCGCTGCACGTCGGGCTCCTGTTGTTCGACCCGTACGCGCAGCTGCGGATCTTCGACCTCGTCGTGCCGTTCGCGGGCGACTACCGGCCGTTCTGGCAGGGGCTGGGCACCGTCGCGCTGGACCTGCTCGTCGCGCTGGTCGTCACGAGCCTGCTGCGGCAGCGGCTGGGCAGGCGGACGTGGCGCGCGGTGCACTGGCTGGCCTACGCGATGTGGCCGGTCGCGGTGGCGCACTCGCTGGGCACCGGCACCGACGCGTTCAGCGCGTGGTTCCTCGCGATCGCCGCGGTGTGCGTGGCCGCGGTGCTCGGCGCGGCGGGGTGGCGGTTCACGCGGAAGGAGCTGGTGTCATGACCGTGCTCGAAGCGGCGGCCCCGGACCTGGCGGCGCACGAGAGCCGCAACGGGCCGATCCCGTGGGGGCAGGACGTGGTCGGTGACCTGGCCGCGGCGGGGCTGACCGGCCGCGGCGGCGCGGGGTTCCCGGCGGCGCGCAAGCTGGCCGGGATGAAGCCCGGCGGGGTGGTGATCGCGAACGGCGCCGAGGGCGAACCGGCCAGCCGCAAGGACCACACCCTGCTCAGCGTGGCGCCGCACCTCGTCCTGGACGGGCTGCAGCTGGTCGCGGAGGCGGCCGGCGCCCGGGAGGTGTGTTGCTACGTCTCGCCCCGCAGCGCGATGGCGGTGCGGACCGCGCTGGCCGAGCGGCGGGAGTGGGACGCGCGGCCGGTCCGGGTCGTCGTCGCGCCGGAGACCTTCCTGGCCGGTCAGGAGTCCGCGGTGATCGCCGCGGTCGAGGGCCGCCGCGCGGTGCCCGCCGACCGGCTGCGCCCGGCTGTCCACAGTGGATACCTGGTGCACAACGTGGAGACGCTGGCCCACGTCGCGCAGATCCTGCGGTACGGCCCGGCGTGGTTCCGGTCGCGCGGCACGGCCGACGAGCCGGGCACGTTCCTCGCGACCGTCGGCGGCGCGGTGCGGTCGCCGGGCGTGTACGAGGTGCCGTTCGGCACGCCGCTGCCGGTGCTGCTGGACAAGGCCGGGGGAGCGGGCCCGCTGCGGGCGGTGCTGGTGGGTGGCTACCACGGGGCGTGGATGGCGCCGGACGTCACGCTGTCCAGGGCCGCGGCCGGCTCGCTGGGCGCCGGGGTGGTGGTCGCGCTCGGCGCCGCGGACTGCGGATTGCAGGCGGCGGCGCGGATCGGGGACTACCTGGCGCGGGAGAGCGCGCGCCAGTGCGGGCCGTGCCGCAACGGGTTGCCCGCGCTGGCCGGGGTGCTGTCCGGCTTGGCCGCCGGGGACGCGGACCTCGCGCGCGGCGCCGGTGCGCTGGCGTCGCTGGTCGAGGGCCGGGGCGCGTGCCACCACCCGGACGGGACGGCGCGTTTCGTGCGCAGCACGGTGCGGATGTTCGCCGACGAGATCGCGCGCCACGGGCGCGGGGAATGTGTTGCGAGGAGATGACCGTGCGCCTGCACATCGACTGGACCGCGTGCGACGGCCGGGGCCTGTGCACCGAGCTGTTGCCCGAACTGCTGGACCGGGACCCGTGGGGCTACCCGGTGCCGCCCGGCCGGGAGCCCGAGGTGCCACCCGGACTGGTCCCGCACGCCGAACGAGCGGCCCGCCTCTGCCCGACGCTGGCTTTGCGGCTGCGCCGTTAGCATCGCCGGATGGGCGGGGTGTCGCGGAACCTGAACTACCAGCCCGAGTGGCCGGTCCCGGAGTTTGCGGGGCTGTCGGTCCCGCGGGCTAGCGCGCTGGCCGGCGAAACCGGCGTGGCGCTGATCGACGGGACGGCCGGCGCGCCCGCCGGCCGTCGGGCGCATCGTTGGCGAGGGCCCGCGCGGCACGACTCGGCGTCGGTTGGCGCATGGTCGGGGTGTGGGTGGAGCGTGGCGCTGATCGACGGGACGACCGGCGCGCCCGCCGGCCGCCGGGAGCGTCCTTCGCCAGGATCCGCACGGCACGTCACCGAGCCGTCCGCGCACGGTCGCGGTGTGGGTGGAGCGGGGCGCGCGGGTCTGACTGTCAGTTGGCGTGCCCGTTTGCGGCGCTGGCCGTCGGCCGCGTCGTTGGCGAGGGCCCGCGTGGCACGACTCGGCGTCGGTTGGCGCGTGGTCGGGGTGTGGGTGGAGCGGGGCGCGCCGCCCTTGACCGTCCGCGGCGCGCATGGCGCGCCATTGCGCCGTCCGCGCACCGTCCCCACACGGGCACGGTCGAGCGGGGCGCGGGCCTGACCGTCAACCACGCGCCCGGGTGCGCAGGTGGATGCGCTCACCCTGCTTGCCGAACAGGCTCAGCACCTCGACGCCACCGCGGCCGGCCGCGCCGAACCAGTGCGGGATCTGGCAGTCGAACTCGGCGGCCTCCCCGGCGCCCATCACGAAGTCCTTGCCGCCCAGTTGCACGCGGAGCCGTCCGCGCAGCACGTACAGCCATTCGTGGCCCGCGTGGGTGCGCAGGTGCGGTTCCTCGTCGTGCGCCGGGATGATCATCTTGTACGCCCGCGGTTCGCTCTGCTGCCGGGACAGCGGGATCAGCACCCTGCCGTCCTTCCGGGTCGGTTCCTGCGGCACCCGCGGGTCGACGATCCGGGGCGCGGCGACGATCTCGTCGAGCGGCACCCCCAGCGCAGCGGTGACCGGCAGCAGCAGCTCCAGGCTCGGCTTGCGCTGACCCGACTCCAGCCGCGACAACGTGCTCGTCGAGATGCCGGTGGCGCGGGACAGCGCGGTCAGGCTGACGTTCTTCCGCTCCCGGGCGCGCCGCAGCCGGGGAGCGATCTGCTCGATGACGGCGCCGATGGTCGGTTGCGACTCCACGGACGCAGTGAACCAAGGCGTCCCGGTTTCGGCAACGTCTGTTGTCGGGGCCGGGCGGTCTCCGGATCCTCGCGGTGGAGGTGATCCGAATGGAGATGATGATCGGCAGGCGGACCCGGAACCGCCTGCCCGCAGGGGTGTACCTGCTCGGCTTCAGCCTGTTCGCGATGGGCACGGCGGAGTTCCTGCTGGCCGGGGTGTTGCCGGCGGTGGCAGGCGACCTGGGCGTCCCGTTGTCGGCGGCGGGGTTCCTGATCACCGCGTTCGCGCTCGGTGTGGTGCTCGGCGGGCCGCCGTTCGCGGTGCTCAGCCTCCGCTGGCCGCGTCGCGCGACGCTGGTGGTGACGCAGGGCGTCTTCGCCGTGAGCATCGCCGCCGGGCTGCTCGGCGACTACCCCGTCCTCGTGGCCACGCGGGTCGTCGCGGGCGTCGCCTACGCCGGTTTCTTCGCGGTCGCGTCGGTGACCGCGGTCAGCCTCGTGACGCCGGACCGGAAGGCCAGGGCCTCCGGGGTCGTGGTGAGCGGGCTCAGCGTCGCGATGGTCGCCGGCGGGCCCGCGGGCACGCTGCTGAGCCACTTCACGAACTGGCGCGGCGGGTTCTGGGCGGTGGTGGCCCTGACGGTGGCCGGGATCGCCGGCTGCCTGCTCGGCATCCCCGACACGCCCAACCGCGCGAGCAGGCCCAGCGTTGCGGGCGAACTGGCCACCATGCGGAAACCGGCGCTGTGGGGCCTGCTCGCGATCACGATCCTCACCACCGCCGCCTACATGATCACGTTCAACTACCTGGCGGCCATGCTCACCGTGCCCGACGTGTGGGTCCCCGCGGTACTCGCGCTGTTCGGGATCGGGGCATTCGGCGGGCTGTCGATCGGCGGCCGGGTGTCCGACCGCCGCCCGCACCTGGCGCTGCTGACCGGCGCTGCCGCGATCGTGGTGCTCTCGGTGGCGGTGGCCGCCGCCGTCGGGCACGGCTGGGCGGTGGTGCCGCTGGTCTTCCTGCTCGGCGTCGCGGCGTTCGTGCTGAACCCGGCCATCTACGGGCGCGTCTTCACCGTCGCGGCCGGCGCGCCGACCCTCGCCGGCGCCACCACCGTGTCGGCGTTCCAGCTGGGAATCAGCATCACCCCGGCGCTGGCCGCGGCCGCGCTCACGCGAGGCGCCCCGCTCAGCGCGGTGTGCTGGATCGGCGCCGCCCTGGCCGCGGCCGCCGTGCCGCTGATCCTGCTGGACCGGCGTTAGGCCCCCTCCGCCACGCGGGCCAGCATCGCGCGGAACGAGCGTTGCTCGGCGGCGCTCAGCGGGCCGAGCAGTTCGTCCTCCACGGCGCGGATGTCGGCCCGCGCCGCGGCGTGCCGGGCCTCGCCGTCCGGCGTGAGGCGCACGGTGTGCGAGCGGCGGTCCGCCGGGTCGCGTTCGCGCACCACCAGGCCCTCCTGGGCGAGCTCGTCGAGCAGGCCGATCAGCCGGGTCTTGTCGTAACCGATGGCCTTCGCCAGCGCGAGCTGTGAGGTCGCCGGCTGCGCGGCGAGGCTCGACAACGCCGCGTACGCCCACATGGAGAGCCCGTGCGCGCGCAGCACGGGCTCCTCCGCCTTCATCAACCGCCGCACGATGCGCGCCAGCGAAGCGCCGAGTTCTGCCACGCACCGAATCGTAGAGTGACAAGACGATAAGCAAGAGCGTACGATCTGCTCATGCCTACGATTTCCGAGTCCATCTCGATCGCCGCCACGCCCCAGACCGTCTTCGACCTCGTGTCCGACCCCAGCCGGCTGCCGAAGTGGGCGCCCGGCGTGGACGCCACGCGAGTGCGCGTCCGCGCGTCACGGGAACACGGCACCGTCGACTTCTTCGCCGCCGACAACCCGGACGCCGGCGTCTACACCCGCGTGCTGCCCAACGGCGAGGGCGCCGAGTACCAGTTCACGATGTTCTTCCCGGACGGCACACCGGAGACGGTCGTCGCCGAGCAGGCTTCGGTCGTGCGTGGTGAGCTGGATACCGTCCGGACGCTTTGCGAATGACGGTCAGGGCCGGTGGAAGTGCTCCACGTGCACGGCGTCGTCCGGCACGGCGTGCTCCGCCAGCGCCGACCGCACCGGCCCGGCGACCTCGGGCGGCGCGCACAGCAGCCACTCGTCCACCTTCGACGGGTGCAGGCGCGCCTCCAGCAGCCCCCGGATGCGCCCCGGGTCCAGCCCGCCCGGCAGGTACCGCTCGTACGAGATCGCCAGCGCCTGGCCGATGCTGTCGAACGGCCGCGTCCCGCGCGCGTACCGCAGGCTCGGGTCGCGCTCGTCGGTCCGGTAGTGCGTCACCCGCAGCCGCCCTTCGAAGCGGCGCGCGTACTCCGAAAGCTCGTCGGCGAACAGCGTGTCGTCCCCGGACCGGTTCACGTACAGCAGCGTCACCCGGCTGCGGGGTGACTTCTCCAGCAGGTGCACCACGACCGGCAGCACCGGCGCGATCCCCGATCCCGCCGCGACGGCCACCACGTGCCGCGGTTCGGAGCGCAGCGTGAACGTCCCGGACGGCGGCCGCGCCAGCACCCGGTCGCCGAGCCGCAATCCCATGGCGTACCCGGAGAACCGGCCGCCGGGCACCCGTTTGATCGCCACCCGCAGCTCCGGCTCGTCCGGGCACGCGCAGATCGCGTAGCTGCGCTCCACCGGCTCGCCGTCGATCTCGGCGCGCAGCACGAGGTGCTGTCCGGGCGCGAACCGGAACACCTCGCGCAGCCCGTCCGGCACGGCGAGGGTGACCGCGACGGCCTCGCCGGTCAGCGAGCGCACGCCGGTGACGGTCAGCGGGTGGAACTCCGACGGCGCCTCGGTGGCGGGCGCCGCGGACTCCGGCGACCGCGGCAGCGGGATCGCGGTGTAGCGGTAGAACGGACGGCCGGGCCGCTCGGCGTGCATCCGGTGGTATCCGGTCGGCCGCCGCCGCGGGCGCCAGTCGTGGCACCACGACACCAGCGCGAGCGCGAGCCGCTGCGGTACCAGATAGACGACCGCCAGCTCCCACCCGTGCCCGGTGCCCACCACGGCCGCGAGCACGCACGGCAGGAACACGAGCATCCCGAGCGTCTCGGCGCTCTCCGCGGTCGGCCGCCCCGGCGTGGACAGGTAGCGCCACGCGTACCAGAGGTCCACGGTGGCCCAGCGCAGCGGCAGCGTCCACGCCGGGCCGCGCGTGTTCCACGGCGTGAGGTGCTCCGGCGACCCGGACCGGTGCTGGGTGAGGTGCACGTACCTGGCCGCGGGGAAGCCGCCGAACGGGGACACGAACGGCACCGTCACGCGGCCGAGCGCCCCGTTCACCCACGTGAGGCTGCCCGCGGCGTGGTGCGCGGCCTCGTGCAGCACGGTGAACAGGGCGACCACGGCGAGGGTATGCAGCGGTACGGTCGCCCACGCCGGTGAGTGCCAGACCAGGGCGAGCAGGGTCGCCCAGCTCCACAGGCCCAGCCCGCAGGCGGCGAGCGCGACGGTCGGCGCCACCACCATCGGCAGGCGCGTCGGGGGTTCCGCCACGACCTGCGGAACGCCCTGGACCTGGGCATCGGCTGTCACGAACCGGGCTCCTGGGGACGGCGGGACGGCAGGACCAAGACGGTAGACAAAGCGTCCCCAAATGTAAACGGAGAGCACGCGCCCGTACCTCACCGCCTGGCAGGCAGGGCCGGGCCGGTGCTGTCCGGTCGCTGGCCTAGACTCGGCCTTTGGGCACTGCCGTGCCCGCATGTCGGCTACCACCCGAAAACCAGGTTTTCACGGCTCGAGGAGAACACGTTGAAGAGCACCGTCGAGCAGCTCAGCCCGACGCGAGTCAAGATCAATGTCGAGGTGCCGTTCGACGAACTCAAACCGAACTTCGACCGCGCCTACTCCAAGATCGCCCAGCAGGTCCGCATCCCGGGCTTCCGCCCCGGCAAGGTGCCCGCTCGCGTCCTGGAGAGCCGGATCGGCCGCGCGCCGGTGCTCGATGAGGTCGTCAACGAGGCCATCCCGGCGAAGTACCTGGAGGCGGTGCGGGCCGGCGAGGTGCGCACCCTCGGCCAGCCGGACTTCGAGGTCACCAAGCTCGAAGACCGTGAGGTGCTGGAGTTCACCGCCGAGGTGGACATCCGCCCGGAGATCACCCTCCCCGACTTCAGCGGCCTGTCGGTCAGCGTCGACGACGTCGAGGTCACCGACGAGGAGGTCGACGCCGAGCTGGACAACCTCCGCGCCCGCTTCGGCACGCTGAAGGGCGTCGAGCGTCCCGCCCAGGACGGCGACTTCGTGTCGATCGACCTGTCGGCCACGGTCGACGGCAAGGAGGTCGAGGAGGCGGCCACCAGCGGCCTGTCCTACGAGATCGGCTCCGGACAGCTGGTCGACGGCATCGACGAGGCCATCATCGGTGCGAACGAGGGCGAGACCAAGACCTTCACCACCAAGCTGGTGGCGGGTGAGTACGCCGGCCGCGACGCCGAGGTGTCGGTAACCGTGCAGAGCGTCAAGGAGCGCGAGCTCCCCGAGGCCGACGACGAGTTCGCCCAGCTGGCGAGCGAGTTCGACACCATCGACGAGCTCAAGGCCGACCTGCGCGAGCGCCTGGCCAAGATGAAGAAGGTCCAGCAGGGCGTGCAGGCCCGCGACAAGATCCTGGACGAGCTGCTGGAGTCCGTCGACGTCCCGCTGCCGGAGAAGGTCGTCGAGGCCGAGGTCGAGAACCGCAAGCACGACGCGATCCACGACCTGGACCACAGCGAGGAGAACCTCGCCAAGGTGCTGGAGACCCAGGGCAAGACCCTGGAGGAGTTCCACGCCGAGCTGCAGACCGAGGCCGAGAAGGCGGTGCGCACCCAGCTGCTGCTGGACAGCGTCGCCGACGCGGAGGAGGTCCAGGTGGGTGACGCCGAGCTGACCGAGCGGATCATCTACCAGGCCCAGCGCTTCGGCATCAGCCCGGACGAGTACGTGCAGCGGGCCCAGCAGTCGGGCCAGCTGTCCGCGATCTTCGCCGACGTGCGCCGCGGCAAGGCGCTGGCGTCGATCGTGCGCAAGGCGACGGTCACCGACGCCTCCGGCGCCGAGATCGACCTGAGCGACCTCTTCGGCGGCGACGAGGACGAGGCCCCCGCGGCCGCCACTGAGACCGAGGTCACCGAGGAACCCGCGGCCGCTTCCGAGAAATAAAGCTGTCAGCGAACTTGGGCGGTACCGGGCATGCCGGGCCGCCCGAGTTCGTTAGGGTCGGTTACAAGATCTCAGCATCTTCGACAGTGCACAGTGGATCTCCCTCCGGGAGGGCCACAGCGGTGAAAAGGCAGGCAGACGTGACGCAGCACAAGGCAGAGGCTCGCAGCTCGACCGCGGGCCTCAATCTGACCGACTCGGTGTACGAGCGGCTGCTCCAGGAGCGCATCGTCGTCCTCGGCTCCGAGGTCAACGACGAGGTGGCGAACCGGATCACCGCGCAGCTCCTGCTGCTGTCCGCGGAGGACTCCGAGTCGGACATCCGCTTCTACATCAACTCGCCGGGCGGCTCGGTGACCGCCGGGTTCGCCATCTACGACACGATGCAGCTCATCGAGCCGGACGTGGCGACCTACGCGATGGGCCTGGCCGCCTCGATGGGGCAGTTCCTGCTGTCCTCGGGCGCCCCCGGGAAGCGCTACTCGCTCCCGCACGCGCGCATCCTGATGCACCAGCCGTCGGCCGGTGTCGGTGGCACCGCGTCCGACATCGCGATCCAGGCCGAGGTCTTCGGCAAGTGGAAGCAGGAGCTGGCCCGGATCACCGCCGAGCAGACCGGTCAGTCGGTCGAGCAGATCATCGCCGACGGCGACCGGGACCGCTGGTTCACCGCCGAGGAGGCGCGGGAGTACGGCTTCGTCGACCACGTCCTCACCCGGGAGAACCAGCTCCCGTCCAGCAACGGCAGCCGCTGACCGGGCCTGATGAGGAGAAAGCTCTCATGAACAACTTCCAGCTTCCGCAGTCCCGGTACATCCTGCCGTCGTACGTCGAGCGCACGAGCTACGGCATGAAGGAGTCGAACCCGTACAACAAGCTGTACGAGGAGCGGGTCATCTTCCTGGGTGTGCAGGTGGACGACGCGTCGGCCAACGACGTGATGGCCCAGCTGCTGCACCTCGAGCACGAGGACCCGGACCGCGACATCACGATCTACATCAACTCGCCGGGTGGCTCGTTCACCTCGCTGATGGCGATCTACGACACCATGCAGTTCGTGCGCCCGGACATCCAGACCGTCGCGCTGGGCCAGGCCGCCTCCGCGGCCGCGGTCCTGCTGGCGGCGGGCACCAAGGGCAAGCGGCTCGCGCTGCCCAACGCCCGCGTGCTGATCCACCAGCCGGCCACCGAGGGCACCTACGGGCAGGTCTCGGACCTGGAGATCCAGGCCAACGAGATCCAGCGGGTGCGCCGCCTGATGGAGACCACGCTGTCCAAGCACACGAACAAGACCGCCGACGAGGTGCGCGCGGACATCGAGCGCGACAAGATCCTGACCGCCGAGCAGGCCAAGGAGTACGGCATCATCGACGAGGTGCTGCCGTACCGCAAGGCGACGCAGATCGGCTGAGGCCCGGCCCCGGGACTCTGACCCGGCCGGTGCGTGTCCTACCCGGCGCGCCCCGGCCTCCGGTTTAGGGTCTCGGGGCGCCCGGCGCCCGCTGGTCCTCCCGCGCGGCGCTCCGGGCGGGTACCGTCTAGGGGCAGCGGCCATTTTTCCCGCTGGCTCGGCGGCGAGGGCAGGAACACGATCAGGTGTGCCGGCAGGCGCACCGGAGGGGAACAGGTCAACGGTCATGGCACGGATCGGCGACGGCGGGGACCTGCTGAAGTGTTCTTTCTGCGGGAAGAGCCAGAAACAGGTGAAGAAGCTCATCGCCGGACCTGGCGTCTACATCTGCGATGAGTGCATCGACCTGTGCAACGAGATCATCGAGGAGGAGCTGGCCGAGGCCGGCGACGTCAAGCTCGACGAGCTGCCCAAGCCGCTCGACATCCACGAGTTCCTCGACCAGTACATCATCGGCCAGAGCGACGCGAAGCGGACGCTCGCCGTGGCGGTGTACAACCACTACAAGCGCATCCAGTCCGAGGACAAGACCGGTCCGAAGGACGCCAAGGACGAGCCGGTCGAGCTGGCGAAGTCGAACATCCTGCTGCTCGGGCCCACCGGCTGCGGCAAGACCTACCTCGCGCAGACCCTGGCCAAGATGCTGAACGTGCCGTTCGCGATCGCGGACGCCACGGCGCTGACCGAGGCCGGGTATGTCGGCGAAGACGTCGAGAACATCCTGTTGAAGCTGATCCAGGCCGCGGACTACGACGTCAAGCGCGCCGAGACGGGCATCATCTACATCGACGAGGTCGACAAGATCGCCCGCAAGTCGGAGAACCCGTCGATCACCC
This sequence comes from Amycolatopsis thermoflava N1165, assembly GCF_000473265.1. Classification (NCBI taxonomy): domain Bacteria; kingdom Bacillati; phylum Actinomycetota; class Actinomycetes; order Pseudonocardiales; family Pseudonocardiaceae; genus Amycolatopsis; species Amycolatopsis thermoflava. Next base: position 3,908,658 of record NZ_KI421511.1, on the reverse strand, counting down.
GGGACGTGTCCGGTGAGGGTGTGCAGCAGGCGCTGTTGAAGATCCTGGAGGGCACGACGGCGTCGGTGCCGCCCCAGGGTGGGCGCAAGCACCCGCATCAGGAGTTCATCCAGATCGACACCACGAACGTGTTGTTCATCGTGGCGGGCGCGTTCGCGGGCCTGGAGAAGATCATCAATGAGCGGGTCGGCAAGCGCGGCCTCGGCTTCGGCGCCGAGATCCGCACGAAGGCCGAGATCGAGGAGAGCGACGTCTTCTCCGACACCATGCCTGAGGACCTGATCAAGTTCGGGCTGATCCCGGAGTTCATCGGCCGTCTCCCGGTCGTGGCGAACGTGACGCACCTGGACAAGGATTCGCTGGTCCGGATCCTCACCGAGCCGCGCAACGCCCTGGTGAAGCAGTACAAGAAGCTCTTCGAGATGGACAACGTCGAGCTGGAGTTCACCAAGACGGCGCTCGAAGCCATCGCCGACCAGGCGGTCCTGCGCGGCACCGGCGCCCGTGGCCTGCGCGCGATCATGGAAGAGGTGCTGCAGCCGGTGATGTACGACATCCCGAGCCGCACCGACGTCGCCAAGGTCGTCATCACGGAGCAGACGGTCCGCGAGAACGTCAATCCCACGATCGTGTCGCGTCAGCCGTCCCGGCGGCGCAGCAGCGAACGCGGCGAGAAAACGGCCTGATCTGCGTGAAGGCAGCTCCTCCACGCTCGCTAAGCTAGCCGGATGAGCGTGGAGGGGGCTGGTCCCCGTTCGGGTGCCGGCGAGGGCACCGCTCCGGCCGACGCGGCCGGGGACACCGTCGTTCCGGAGGGGCGGGACGATGTGCGTGGCATCAGCGACCTGACCTTCCGGGTGGTCGCGCCGTACCTGAGCAGTCCGGTCCTGTTCAAGGTCATGCTGGTGCTGCTCGGGCTGATGACGCTGGCGTGCGTGGTAGCCGCCCCCGTGCGCCTGTCGGCGCTGCCCCTGATCCCGCTCCCGGTGCTCGGCGTGGGGTTCTACGCGCTCCGCCGGGTACGCACCGCAGACGGCGACTACCGCCCCCTGTTGCGCTGGTCAAGCCTCCTCTTCGCGGCGACGCTCATCGGCCTGTGGCTGCTGTCGGTAGTGGGCCGCTGGGTCAGCTGACCCAGCACCACCCGAAATGACTCAGCACCACCCGAAAACGCAAGCCGGCAACGCAACAACACCGACCATCGAACCAGACCTCCCCCGCCCCCGATCCACAGCCGATCTTTAGTCGCCGACCAGGCGTGTCAAGGTACGCTTTCCCGCCTTGACACGCCTGCTCGGCGACTGAAACACAATCAGGCATCGGGGGCGGGGGTGGTCGTAAGGTGACCTTTCGAGCGCCGTGAGGCGCTTTCCGCGCGTCAGCGCGGCTTTAAAGATCAAAAGAGTCCTCGCCGGACGGGCAGGCTCCGGGATGACCAGGGGACCGTTGTCGTCTCACCTCGGGTGGGTGGTCGCTGGGTGGTCATCCCGTCGCCTTCCGGTTTGTGCATATCACCTTGAGCCAGGGCCGCAAGGTTGGCATGGTCGGCCGCCGGAGAGAGCCCGGGTTGCGGCCCTGGCTCAAGGTGATGGCGCCGGTGTCAGGCGACGGGATGACCACCCAGCTACCTTTGTTCTTCAAACAACTGGCGCTACGCGCTTGGGCGGTGGCGGCCTAGGAAGCTCACCATGCTCGGCACCACCGTCCGGTTGAACGAGTCGCCGTGCTTGCCTCGCGCCGTATACCCGATTTCGGGCTTCACGGCCGCGATGAAGCGTCGGGCGCCGTGGATGAACGCGTCTTCCGTGCCGCACCACAGGGCGGTTGGGATGCCCGCCGTCGCCTCGAGGTGGCGTAGCGGGTCCATCGACGCCCAGTCGGCTTCGTCACGGAAGGTGTGCCGCTTCGCCATCTCCGTCCACGACAGGATGAGCGCCGGCGCCAGCAGGGCCAGCGCACCCACCGGCTGGCGGCGCTCCGCCCGGCGGCGGGCGTACAGCAGGGCACCGAAACCGCCCATCGACATGCCGGTGCAGGCGAACGGCATCCCGTCCACGCCGCCGAGGCCGCGTTCCCGCAGCCACTGCGGCACCTCCTCCAGCAGCATGCCCATCGGATCGTCGCCGGGCACGTTTTCATGCCAGTAGTTGTCGCCGCCGTCGACCGCGACGAAGCCGTACGGCTGGACCCGCTTGCGGGCGACCTGGCTGGCCAGCTCGGCGAGCGTCCCGGTCGGGGCCGCCGTCCGCGCCCGCCCGTGCAGGCCGTGCAGCAGCAGCGACACCGGCAGGTTCCGCGGCGGCGACTTCGACGGCAGCAGGATGACCAGGTCGACCATCCGGTTCCGGTACCGCGACCACACCCGCTCGACCTTCGCGACCCCGATCTGCGACGCGGGCGACGACGACGCCACACCCAGCGCCCGCTGCAACGCCTCGCTCACCGGCAGCACCCCGGTCGCCGTCCCCGCGGCGACCGCGGCGATACCCAGGCCCGAAGCGCCGGCGATCAGCACCGAGCGGCGGCTGGGCCGCCCGCGCGGTTCAGTCGCTTCGTCCTCGTCCACCTGGCCTCCCGGCGCCATTGAACATCAGTCCCGTAACCCATGTCGTGGGAAGTTCCGCAACCGATACACCGACAGGACTAATGTCGTGCCCATGCGGTTCGCGATCTCGATTCCCCAGTTCGTGGCCGACGGAACGTTCGACCCCGCCGCCTTCCGCTCGTACGTGCGGCGCGCCGAGGAGCTCGGCTTCGAGAGCGGCTGGACCCAGGAGCAGGTCCTCGGCACGGCCCCGCACCTTTCGGCGAACGAGACCATGGCCTACGCGTTCGCCTGCACCGAGCGCTTGCGCCTCGGCTGCGCCGTGTACGTCACCCCGCTGCACATCCCGGCGCACCTGGCCAAGAGCCTCGCCACGCTCGACCAGCTCAGCCGCGGCCGCCTGGAGGTCGGCGTCGGCAGCGGCGGCCGCAACCGGCCGTTCGCCGCGTTCGGCCTCGACGGCGAGGCGCACGTCGCCCGGTTCACCGAGGGGATCCGCCTGGTCAAGGCGCTGTGGACCGAGGACGTGGTCGACTTCGACGGCCGCTTCTGGCAGCTCGAGGGCGCCTCGATGCAGCCGAAGCCGTTCCAGAAGCCCGGCCCGCCGCTGTGGTTCGGCGGCAGCCACCCGAACGCCCTCAAGCGGGCGGTGAAGCACGGCGACGGGTTCTTCGGCGCCGGTTCCTCGACCACCGCGGCCTTCGCCGAGCAGGTCAAGACGCTGCGCGAGGTGCTGGCCGAAGCCGGGCGCGAGGACTTCCAGGTCGCCAAGCGCGTGTACATCGCGGTGGACGACGACGGGGACGCCGCCCGCCGCCGCGTCGCCGACGGTCTCGCCGAGATCTACGGCAAACGCGGCCTCGAGGCGGTCGCGGTGGCAGGCACACCCGACGAGTGCGTGGCCGGGGTGCAGGAGGTCGCCGCCGCGGGCGCCGAGCTGATCCTGTTCACCCCGTTCGCCGACCAGGCCGAGCAGATGGAACGCCTGGCCGCCGAGGTCATGCCCCGGATCTGAGCGCTCACACCGCGGCCGGCTCCAGTACGCGCTGGTCGCCGGTGTAGAGGTTCATGCTGGTGCCGCGCAGGAACCCGACCAGCGTCATGCCGTTCTCCTCGGCCAGCTCCACCGCAAGCGACGACGGCGCGGACACCGCCGCGAGGAACGGGACCCCGGCCATCGCGGCCTTCTGCACCAGCTCGAACGACGCCCGCCCGGACACCAGCAGCCCGCAGTCCGACAACGGGACCCGGCCCTCCAGCAGCGCCCAGCCCAGCACCTTGTCGACCGCGTTGTGCCTGCCCACGTCCTCCCGCACGGCCAGCAGCGACCCGTCCGCCCGGAACAACCCGGCCGCGTGCAGGCCGCCGGTGCTGGCGAACACGCGCTGCTGCTTGCGCAGCGTTTCCGGCAGCCCCGCGAGCACCTCCGTGCTCACGGCGAAAGTCGACTCCCCGGGCGCGAAGCGGGTCTTGAGCTTCACCGCGTCCAGCGCCGCCTTGCCGCACACCCCGCACGAGGACGTCGTGTAGAAGTTGCGCTCCACACCCGTCTCCGGCGGCGCGACGCCCTCGGCCAGGGCGAGGTCCAGGACGTTGTAGGTGTTGCGCCCCTGGTCGTCGACGCCGTCGCAGTACCGGGCCGTGAACACGTCGTCCCGCGAGGCGATGACACCCTCGGACAGCAGGAAGCCGTGCGCCAGCTCGACGTCGTGCCCGGGAGTGCGCATGGTGACGGCCAGGGCCTTGCCGCCGACCCGCAGCTCCAGCGGCTCCTCGGCCGCCAGCAGGTCGGCGCGCCGCGTCTGCCCGCCCTCGGTCAGCTTCCGCACCGGACGTCGCACCGTCACGCGCCCCATCGGGCACTCCATTCCACTCATCGACGACAAGAGCTTGCCGTGCCGTCGCGCATCTAGTAAGAAATTGCAGGCTCAATCACCAGCGTAGGGGAGCCCGCCGTGGCCGTCACTTTCCTCGACCGTTCGCACAGCATCGCGCCCCCGGACTGGAGCCGGTGGCTGATCCCGCCCGCGGCCCTGTCGGTGCACCTCGCGATCGGTCAGGCGTACGCGTGGAGCGTGTTCAAACCGCCGCTGGAGAAGGCGCTGGGCCTGTCCGGGACGCTGAGCGCGCTGCCGTTCCAGCTCGGCATCGTCATGCTCGGGCTCTCCGCGGCCTTCGGCGGCACGCTGGTCGAGCGCAACGGGCCGCGCTGGGCGATGTTCGTGTCGATGACCTGCTTCTCCACCGGGTTCCTGGTGTCCGCGCTCGGCGCGTTCACCTCCCAGTACTGGCTGGTGGTGCTCGGCTACGGCCTCATCGGCGGCGTCGGGCTCGGCATCGGCTACATCTCGCCGGTGTCGACGCTCATCAAGTGGTTCCCGGACCGGCCGGGCATGGCCACCGGCATCGCGATCATGGGCTTCGGCGGCGGGGCGCTGATCGCCTCGCCGTGGTCGAGCCAGATGCTCGAGTCGTTCGGGTCGACGCCCAGCGGCATCGGCACCTCGTTCCTGATCCACGGCGTCGTCTACGCGGTGTTCATGTCGCTCGGGGTGTTCCTGGTGCGGGTGCCCGCGGAGGGCTGGAAGCCCAAGGGCTGGGAGCCGACGGCCGCGAAGGCCCGGTCGATGATCACCACGGCGAACGTGTCGGCCGCCAACGCCATCAAGACGCCCCAGTTCTGGTGCCTGTGGGTCGTGCTGTGCTTCAACGTCACCGCGGGCATCGGCATCCTGGAGAAGGCGTCGCCGATGATCACCGACTTCTTCCGCGGCACGTCGGTCCCGGTCGGCGCGACCGCGGCCGCCGGTTTCGTCGCGCTGCTGTCGCTGACCAACATGCTCGGCCGGTTCGTCTGGTCGTCCACTTCGGACTTCATCGGCCGGAAGAACATCTACCGCATGTACCTCGGCGTCGGCGCCCTGCTGTACCTGGTGATCGCGCTCGTCGGGAACTCGTCCAAAGTGGTCTTCATCCTCGCGGCGATGGTGATCCTGTCCTTCTACGGCGCGGGTTTCGCCACGATCCCGGCCTACCTGAAGGACATGTTCGGCACCTACCAGGTCGGCGCGATCCACGGCCGCCTGCTCACCGCGTGGTCGGCCGCCGGTGTGCTCGGCCCGCTGATCGTCAACGCGATCGCCGACAGCCAGAAGCGGGCGGGCAAGCAGGGCCCGGACCTCTACACCACGTCGTTCTACATCATGATCGCGCTGCTGGTGATCGGCTTCATCGCCAACGAGCTGGTGCGCCCGGTGAGCGCGAAGTACCACGAACCGGAGAGCGCGGACGTCGCGCGCGAGGAGGCGAAATGAGCACGCCGGAGCAGGTCCCCGCGCGCCGCCGGGTCTGGTTGATGACGCTGGCCTGGCTGTGGGTGGGCGTGCCGTTTCTCTACGGCCTCTACGAACTGATCCTCAAGGTCGTCAAGCTGTTCGGCGGCTAGAACAGCCCGCCGCCGGCGTGGATCGTCTGCCCGGTGATCCAGCCGCCGTCGGCGGAGGCGAGGAACGCCACGATCGACGCGATGTCCGACGGCTCGCCGAGGCGCCCCAGCGGCGTCTGGGCCGTGGTCGCCGCTAGGCGTTCGGCGTCCATCCCGGCTTCCAGCGCGTCGCTGCGGGTCGCGCCGGGCAGCACGCTGTTGGCGGTGATCCCGCGCGGCCCGAGTTCCTTGGCCGCGGCGCGCACGAGCTGCTCGGCAGCCGCCTTGCTGGCCGCGTACACGCCGCCGTTCGGGCGTGCGGTGACCGTGGCGCCGCTGGAGATCACGATGATCCGGCCGCCGTCCCGCAGCCTCTTCGCGGCCTCGCGCAGGGCGACGAACGTCGAGCGGGTGTTCGTGGCGAAGACCCGTTCGAAGTCCTCGTCGCTCGCCTCGGCGAGCGGGGCGAACCGGGCGATCCCCGCGTTGCCGACCAGGATGTCGAGGCCGCCGAAGGCCGACTCGACGGCGTCGAACAGCGCCACGACCTGCGCCGGGTCCGCGACGTCGGCCTGGACGGCCACGGCCTGCCCGCCCGCGTTGTCGATGGTGGCGACCACCTTGGCCGCCGCGTCCGCGTCGGTGCGGTAGTTCACCACCACCCGGGCGCCTTCCGTGCCCAGCCGCTCGGCGATGCCCCGCCCGATGCCCCGCGATCCGCCCGTCACGAGGGCCACCCTGTCCGTCAGCACTATTCCTCCAGATGATCGATAGTCGAGATACTCGACTAATTGGTGGAGCATGTCAACTATGCTGGGGGCATGGAGGGCTTGGCCGCGGCGGTCGCCGCGCTGCACCGCGAAGCGGCGGTGCTCTACGCGGGAATCGCCCGCGACTTCGACCTGACCAGCCAGCAGACCCAGGTGCTGTGCGGCCTGGCGCGGCGCCCGTCGTTCGGCGAGCTGGCGACGCTGCTGGGGTGCGACAAGACGAACGTGACCGGGATGGTCGACCGACTCGAGAAGCGCGGCCTGCTCGCGCGGGAGCCCGACGAGAAGGACCGGCGCGTCAGTCGCGTCGTGCTGACCCCCGCGGGCGAGGAGCTGCGCGAACAGATCAGGCAGCGGTTCGCGGAACTGGTGGGGGAGCGGTTCAGTGCCTTGACGGACGAGGAACGCGCCCGGTACGCGAGCCTGGTCGAGGTCCTCAGCGGGCCGGTTCGGGCAAGCTCTCGCTGAGGCGCCGGCGACCCTGGCCCGGACTCCTCAGCGGTGCAGCCCGCGCAGGCCCTGGATGAGACCCGGCTGGTCGCGCACGCCTGGCCCTCGCGGCGAGTCGGTTCGCACTAGCGCTCGGTGGGGCGCCGGCGAGGCTGGCGCGACCTTCCCAGTGGTTGCAGGGCGTTGGCAGCTGCGCGTGCCTGGCCCAGGGCCCGTCAGCGATGCAGTTCGCGCAGGCTCTCGATCAACCCCCGGCTCGCGGAGCGCACGTGTTCCTCCGCCAGGTCGCCCAGCCCCTCGACCCGCCGCGCGCGCAGCAGTGTCGCCAGCTCGCGGTGCTCGTCCACCACGCGCGTGCGGTAGTGCTCGTGCGAGAGCCGCACCCGGTGGGCCTGGAACAGGTGCACTTGCGACCGCACGGCCTCCCACGCGTTGGTCAGCCTGCCGTTGGCCGCCATCGCGTACACGCAGTCGTGGAACTCGATGTCCAGCGCCACCAGCCGGTCGCCGTCCGCCGGGCCGCGTGCCTCCCGGTCCATCGCCGCCACCAGCCGGTCGAGCTCGTCGAACTGCCCTTCCCGGCCCCGCTCGGCCGCGGTCAGCGTCGCCAGCCGGTCCAGCGCCGCGCGCACCTCGTAGACCTCGGTGATGTCGGTCTCGCTCAGCTCGATGATCCGCGTGCCCCGGTGCCACTCGCTGTGCACCAGCCCCTCGCGCTCCAGGATCGCCAGCCCCTCGCGTACAGACCCGCGGCTGACCTGCAGTGACGCGGCCAGCTCGACCTCGCGCAGTGCGCTGCCAGGCGCGAACCGGCCGGACAGGATCTCGTCGCGGATGCGGTCGGCGGCCTCCTCGGCCAGACCACGCCGCCGGGCGGGTTGCATGTCCTAATGTTGACATTCCGACATAGTCCGGGTCAAGCTGGAGCCACCGACGATGAAGGAGGCACCATGACCCGCCCCGCGTTCCACCTCGCGATCCCGGTCGACGACCTCGGCCGCGCCCGGGAGTTCTACGGCGGGGTGCTCGGGCTGTCCGAAGGCCGCTCCGACACCAAGTGGGTGGACTGGAACTTCCACGGCCACCAGGTCGTCACCCACGTCGTCGAGGGCGCGCGCAACGAGGCGGGCCGCAACCCGGTCGACGGCCACGACGTCCCGGTGCCGCACTTCGGCCTGGTCCTGACCGTCGACGCCTTCCACGAGCTCGCCGGCCGCCTCAAGGACGCGGGCACGCAGTTCGTCATCGAGCCCTACCAGCGATTCGCGGGCGAGCCGGGGGAGCAGTGGACCATGTTCCTGCACGACCCGGCGGGCAACGCGCTGGAGTTCAAGGCTTTCCGCGACGAGTCCCAGCTGTTCGCCAAGTGAGCCGCGGCGTCCTCGTCACCGGAGCGTCGGCGGGCCTCGGCCGCGCGATCGCCACGGCCTTCGCCGAGCGCGGCGACCGTGTCGCGGTGCACTACAACTCCAACCAGGCCGCGGCGGAAGCCACCCTGGCGGCGCTGCCCGGCGACGGGCACGCCCTGGTGCAGGGCGACATCCGGGAGGCCCAGCGCATCGCCGACGCCGCCGAAGACGCGCTCGGCGGGGTCGACGTCCTGGTCAACAACGCCGCCGTGGTGACCACCACCGAGACCGCGCACCCGCTCGCCGAGACGACCTTCGAGCACTGGCGGGAGGTCTGGCGGCAGTCGGTCGAGGTGAACCTCCTCGGCGCGGCCGACGTCACGTTCTGCGTCGCCCGGCACATGATCGGCCGCGGCGCGCGCGGACGCGTGGTCAACGTCGGCTCGCGCGGCGCCTTCCGGGGCGAGCCGGACCACCCCGCGTACGGCGCGACGAAGGCGGCCCTGCACTCACTGGGCCAGTCGCTCGCCGTGCACCTCGCGCCGCACGGCATCGCGGTGAGCACGGTCGCGCCCGGGTTCATCGCGACCGAGCGGGTCGCGGACTGGCTGACCGGTGAGCGGGGCGACGCGTTGCGGGCCCAGGCCCCGTTCGGCCGGGTCGCGGAGCCGCCGGAGATCGCCGCCGCGGTGGTCTACCTCGCCTCCGCCGAGGCCGAGTGGGCCTCCGGCGCCATCCTCGACCTCAACGGCGCCTCCTACCTGCGGTCCTGAGGACAGTCCTCCGGGCGGACCACCCGCAGGATCTGCTCGGAGATCGCCCGGAGGGCGTCCACCTGTTCGCGCGTGAGCACGTCGAACACCAGCTCGCGCACCGTGTCCACGTGGTGCGGCGCGGCCTGCTCGATCGCCTCCCGGCCCTCGCGGGTCAGCACGATGAACGCGCCGCGCGCGTCGTCCGGGCACTCCTCGCGCGCCACCAGGCCGCGCTTCTGCATGCGCCGCAGGTGGTGCGACAGCCTGCTCTTCTCCCAGTCCAGCGCCCTGGCCAGCTCGAAGACCCGCACCCGGCCCTCCGGCGTGTCCGTGAGCTGGACCAGCACCTCGAAGTCGGGCAGCGACAGCTGGGAGTCCGCCTGCATCCGGCGGCCCAGCGCGGCGTTGAGGTGGCTCTGCATCTTCACGTACGCGCGCCACGCCTGCTGTTCACCGTCATCGAGCCATCGGGTCATGCCATTGAGTATAGCGGGAATAGTTGACGCGTCATCCAAGTTGTGTCACTGTGTCGATGACACATCAACCAGACCTTCACGGGAGGAACCCGCAATGACCACCCAGACCGGCTACGCGAACCTGACCGGCGAGTACACCCTGGACCCGACCCACACCCGGATCGGCTTCGTCGCCCGCCACGCGATGGTCACCAAGGTGCGTGGCGCGTTCAACGAGTTCACCGGCACCGCCCACATCGACGGTGACGACCCGGCCAAGTCGTCGGTGACGGTCGCCATCAAGGCGAACAGCATCGACACCCGCAACGCCGACCGCGATGCCCACCTGCGCAGCAACGACTTCCTGTCGATGGACGAGCACCCGGAGATCACCTTCGTCTCCACCTCGATCCGGCAGACCGGCGACGCGAGCTTCGACGTCACCGGCGACCTGACGATCAAGGGCATCACGAAGTCCGTCACGGTCCCGTTCGAGTTCGAGGGCACCGCCCAGGACCCGTTCGGCAACACCCGGATCGGCTTCGAGGGCTCGACCACCATCAACCGCAAGGACTTCGGCGTCACCTGGAACGCGGCGCTGGAGACCGGCGGCGTCCTGGTGAGCGACAAGGTCACCCTGGAGTTCGAGGTCTCCGCGATCAAGGCCGCCTGACGCGGATGCCGGTGGTGCCCGGCGGGTAAGCCGGGCACACCACCTCCGCCAGGAGAAAGGAACGCCAGCCATGACCTCCGTCGACCTCGACGCGGTCCGCCGGGAGCGCGACCGCATCCGGGACGCCCACCTCAAGCCCGCGGGGGAGCGGCCCGCGTCGTCCGCCCGCGGCCTCCACCACACGGCGCTGATCAGCAGCGACGTCGAGCGAACCGTTCGCTTCTACCAGGACGTCCTGGAGTTCCCGCTCACCGAGCTGATCGAGAACCGCGACTACCCCGGGTCGTCGCACTTCTTCTTCGACATCGGCAACGGGAACCTGCTGGCGTTCTTCGACTTCCCGGGCCTGGACGTGGGCCCGTACGCCGAGGTGCTCGGCGGGCTGCACCACATCGCCATCTCGGTCGACCCCGAGCGGTGGCAGCGGCTGGTCGCCAAGCTCGCCGAGGCCGGCGTCAAGCACGCGGTGCACAGCGACGTCTCGGTCTACTTCCGCGACCCCGACGGCGCCCGCATCGAGCTCATCGCCGACCCGCTCGGCGAGATGTACGGCAACACCGTCCTCTAGGACGCGGGCTCCAGGCGGAGCACGATCGCCTTCGAGACCGGCGTGTTGGACTTCTTCGCCACCGAGTCCAGCGGGACCAGCGCGTTGGCCTCCGGGAAGTAGGCCGCCGCGCACCCGCGGGCCGTCGGGTACGCCACCACCCGGAAGTGCTCCGCCCGCCGCTCGCTGCCGTCCTCCCACTCCGACACGAGATCGACCAGCTGGCCGTCGGCGAAGCCCAGCTCCGCCAGGTCGGCGGCGTTGACCAGCACGACCCGGCGCGCGTCCTCGATGCCGCGGTAGCGGTCGGACAGGCCGTAGATCGTCGTGTTGTACTGGTCGTGGCTGCGCAGCGTCTGCAGCAGCAGCCGGCCCGCCGGCACGCGCGGGAACTCCAGCTCGCTGGTCGTGAAGTTCGCCTTGCCCGTCGAGGTGCGGAACGACCGCGAGTCGCGCGGCGGGTGCGGCAGGACGAACCCGTCCGGCTGCCGCACCTTCGCGTTGTAGTCCTCGCAACCCGGCACGACCTGCGCGATCCGGTCCCGGATCAGGTCGTAGTTCCCCTCGAAGTCCCGCCACGGCACGGCGTGGTCCGCGCCGAACAGCTCGGTCGCGAGCCGGCAGATGATGGCCACCTCGGACAGCAGGTGCTCGCTCGCCGGCTTCAGCCGCCCGCGCGAAACGTGCACGCACGACATCGAGTCCTCGACCGTGACGAACTGCTCGCCCGCGGCCTGCGTGTCCCGCTCGGTGCGGCCCAGCGTGGGCAGGATCAGCGCGGTCCGGCCGGGCACGACGTGCGACCGGTTCAGCTTCGTCGACACGTGCACGGTCAGCTCGCACGACCGCAGCGCTCGCTCCGTCAGCCCGGAATCCGGGGTGGCGGCGGCGAAGTTGCCGCCCATGCCGATGAACACCTTGCCGCGGCCGTCGCGCATCGCGCGGATCGAGTCCACGGTGTCCAGCCCGTGCTTGCGCGGCACCGGGATGCCGAACTCGTCCTCCAGCCTGCTCAGGAACGACTCGGGCATCTTCTCCCAGACACCCATCGTGCGGTCGCCCTGCACGTTGGAGTGCCCGCGCACCGGGCACAGGCCCGCGCCCGGTTTGCCGATCATGCCGCGCGCGAACGCCAGGTTGCTGATCTCCTGGATCGTCGCGACCGCGTGCCGGTGCTGCGTGACACCCATCGCCCAGCAGTAGACGGTGCGCTCGGACGCCGCGATCATCCGCGCCATCCGCTCGATCTGGTCGCGGTCCAGCCCGGTGGCCTCGTCGATCGCCGACCAGTCGATCTCGCGCAGGTTCTTGGCCCAGTCGTCGAAGCCGTGCGTCGAGGACTCGACGAACTCGCGATCGACGATCGTGCCCGGCGCCGCCTCCTCCCAGGACAGCAGCAGGTGCCCGACCGCCTGGAACAACGCGAGGTCGCCACCCAGGCGGATCTGCGCGAACTCGTCGGCCAGCGGCGTGCCCTTGCCGACCACGCCGCGCGGGTTCTGCGGGTTCTTGAACCGCATCAGCCCGGCTTCCGGCAGCGGGTTCACCGCGATCACCTTCGCGCCGCGGCCCTTGGCCTCTTCCAGCGCGGACAGCATGCGCGGGTGGTTGGTGCCCGGGTTCTGGCCGACGACGACGATCAGGTCGGCGTGGTGGATGTCGGCGAGGCTGACCGAGCCCTTGCCGATGCCGTAGGCCTCCGACAGCGCCGCGCCGGAGGACTCGTGGCACATGTTGCTGCAGTCCGGCAGGTTGTTCGTGCCGAACGAGCGCACCAGCAGCTGGTACAGGAACGCGGCCTCGTTGCTGGTGCGGCCGGAGGTGTAGAAGATCGCCTCGTCCGGGCTGTCCAGCTCCTTGAGCTTGCCCGCGATCAGCCGGAACGCCTCGTCCCAGCCGATCGGCTCGTAGTGCGTGCCGCCCTCGCGCAGCACCACCGGCTCGGTGAGCCTGCCCTGCTGCCCGAGCCAGTAGTCGGTGCGGCCGTGCAGCTCCTCGACCGGGTGCTGGGCGAAGAACTCCCGTCCGACGCGCCGCTTCGTGGCCTCCTCGGCGACCGCCTTCGCACCGTTCTCGCAGAACTCGGCGAGCTTGCGGTGCTCACCGTCCTCCGCGCGCGGTTCGGGCCAGGCGCAGCCGGGGCAGTCGAAACCGTCGCGCTGGTTGAGCAGGCGGAGGGTCTTCACCGTGCGGCCGGCGCCCATCTGCTCGACACCACGCAGGAGCGACACCGCCACTCCCGGGATGCCCGCCGCCCACTCCTTGGGCTTGTGCACTTCGAGGGCGGCTTCGTCGATGTCGGCGCGAGGAGCGTTGCGTGTCACGTCCACTATCTTGCGTCAGCGCTTGCCTTCGCGCGAGTACCGAGTTTCCGGTCGGTCACCGTGACCGTGAACAGCACGGCGCCGATCACGATGAGTGCCGCGGCCAGTTCGTGCAGGCCGTGCGAGGTGGCGTGGTCGCCGAAGCACAGCGCGATCAGCGTCGACGACCCGATCGCGCCGAGGTACTGCGCCGTGCGGAACAGGCCGCTCGCGGTGCCCATCACGTCCGGCGGCACCTGGCCGTAGAGGACGGTCTGGTTGGTCACACTGGTCAGGCCCTGACCGAGCCCGAACACCGCGGCGAGCACCACGAGCGCGCCGATCCAGGTGCCGTCGTGCACGAACAGCAGCAGCACCGACCCGGCGAGCAGCGCCAGCGAGTTGACGACCAGCCGCCCCTTGAGCCGCGCCGGCCTGCCCGCCGACGCCGCGGCCAGCACCGCGGCCACCGACATCGGGGTCAGCAGCGCGCCCGCCGTCGATTCGGTGAGCCCGCGCGCGGATTCGAGCCACTGGACGTAGCCGAACATGATCGAGTAGACGATGAGGAACGCCAGCGCCTGGCGCAGGTAGGTGCGCAGGAGCGGGCGGTTGCCCGCCAGCATCCGCAGGTCGACGAACGGGCGTTCGGCGTGCAGCTCGACCCGGACGAACAGGGCGCCCAGCACCAGCGCGACGCCGAGCAGGTACAGGTCGGACACCGCGGGCGCCATCACGTAGAGGAGCACCGCGAGCAGGGTCGCGGAGAACAGGGCGATGCCGGCGACGTCGATCGGCTCCCGCCGTCCGGCGCGCGGCGGGTCCTTGGGCACCCAGACGAGCGCGAGCACGAACGCGACCGCGGCGAGCGGGATGTTCACCGCGAAGATCGCCGGCCAGCCCGCCAGCCCGATCAGCGCGCCGCCCAGCGTCGGGCCGATGACCATGACGGTCTGCGAGGACATCGCGAGGACCGACAGGACGCGGCTCGGCACGCCGCCGCCGGTGGCGTCGGCGCGCTTGCGCAGCACCGCCATCGCGGCGGGGAAGCCGGCGCAGGTGCCGATGCCGAGCACGACCCGAACCGCGACCAGCCAGCCCAGCGAGAACGCGAGCAGGCCGCCGACGCCGGCGGCGAACACGGTCACCGAGCCGGCCAGCAGCACGCGCCGCGCGCCGAACCGGTCGACGAACAGCCCGACGACCGGTTGCCCGACTGCCGTGGCCAGGTACAGCGAGGTGATCAGCCAGGCGGTTTCCCCCGGTCCGGCGCCGAACGCCTGGCCGATGGGCACCAGCGCCACGGCGATCAGGGTGGAGTTGACGGGGTTGAGCACCGCGCTGGCCACCAGGGGGAGGACCATGCGCGGCGGGTAGGCGGTTCGCGTGAGCTGTGTCGTCCGCTGGGACGTGGTCACCACTTCCTCATCGCTGCGCCAGCTTCGCGAGCAGGGGCAGCGCTTCGTCGATCTTGCGGCGCTCCTCGGCGGTGAGGTCGTCGGTCAGGGCGCGCGCCAGCCACTCCTCGCGGTGCTGGTGCACGCCCCGCACGGTCTTCTCGCCCAGGTCCGACAGGGCGACGAGCACACGCCGCCCGTCGCGCGGGTCGCGGGTGCGGCTGAGGTAGCCCAGCTCGTCCAGCGCGCCCAGCGTGGCCGCCATGGACTGCTGCCGGACGTGCTCCGCCGCCGCGAGCTGCGCCTGGGTGGCCGGGCCGTCCCGGTGCAGGCGCGCGAGCACGGCCGACTGCGAGGGCGTCAGGACGCCTGCGTTGTCCACCTGGCGCAACCGGCGGTGCAACTGCCCGACGACGGCGCGCACCGCACCGGCCAGGCGCGCCGCGTCGTTCGGGACCCGGGTCATATAGACAGTCTAGACTGTTGAGTCTGAGCTGTCGAAGTGACTACTCGCAGCCGCCGGTGAACTCCGGCATCGGCTTGGTCACGTCGTACATCGCCGCCTCGTCGAAGCCCGAGGTGTCCTGCGTGACGGGACCGGGCTCGCTGTAGGCCGGTGCGAGGTAGCCCCGCTTGGCCGGCTCGCAGGCCATCGAGTAGACGATCCCCCTGGTCGTCGTCACCCACAGACCGCGGTCGTTCTTCTGGAAGGAGGAACCCCGAACCAGTTCGAAGTCCACCTCGTAGCGGATGAACACGTCGATGTCGGCGGGGCTCATGATCGGCGCGTAGCTGCCAGGGTCGAACGCGTAGGCGACCGAGTAATCCGCGTGCAGGGCCAGCCTGTTCGCTTCGTCTCCCGGGGCCGCGGTGATGGTGCCCGTGATCCGCGGGCCTGCCGGGAGCAGCCGGTAGCCGTCTTCGGCGAAGCTGACCACGGACCGGAAGTCCTCCGTGCGGTCGTTGATGGCCTTGGCGAACTCCCGCCGGGCGTTCGGGGCCAGCAGGTTCAGCAGCAGCGATCCGTCGCGACCCTCGATGGTGCGCCGGTCGAGCCTGCCCGCGCGGATGACCTCCCGCACCTGGCCGACGGCCGCCGCGACCTCGCCGGCGGAGAACCCGCCGACCGGGCCGGGCGGCGGGGCCAGCAGCCCGTCCACCGACTCGCCCCAGGTTTCGGCTGGGGTGCCGTCGAACGGGCGCTCCAGGTTCACGCGCGCGATGTCGGGCAGCACGCTCGGCGCGGTCGGGCGCATCTCGGCTGGTGGGGGCGCGCTGCCGTCGTAGTGGGCGGACGTCGAGCGGCCCCACTGGACGAGCCCGAACACCGCCCCGGCCACGACGACCAGCGTCACGCCGGTCCAGGCGAGCCGCTTGCCCGTCCGGCGCTGGCGGCGCACACCGGCCCGCGCCTGCTTCACCGCGTGCCGCTGCCAGTCGGGGTCCCGCAGATCCGGGTGCTCCGCGATGTCGTAGTCGTCCACTTCGGACCTGCCTTCCGGTTCGATCTCGCCTTCTGATCGACCGGCTGCGGAGATCGTTACGGGGTGCGCGCGTCCTGAGACCGATCCGCAAACAACGGTGCGATCAGGGGCGCCCCGGCGCACCATGAAGCCGGCCGCGCGAGGGTCGGTGTGACTGCCGTCACCAGGGCCGTTCTCGGCCGCCAGGGCGCCGGCCGCGCGTCGTCCGGGGTGTGTGCGAAGCCGTCCATTTCGGACCCGCCGCCCCCGGCCGAAGATCGTCACCGGCCCCGGAGGCAATGCGGATGCGGCGCTGATTAGCAGGTTCGTACACTTACCGGTTGTGACGGAGAACGCCCCTGACCAGCAGCCCGCCCTCCCGGCCGCGTGGAACCCGGCCGACGAAGAAGCCGCCCTCTACCAGCGGTGGGTAGACGCGGGCTACTTCACGGCCGACGCCGGGTCGGACAAGCCTCCGTTCACCATCGTGCTGCCGCCGCCGAACGTGACCGGCAGCCTGCACATGGGGCACGCGCTCAACCACACCCTGATGGACGTGATGACGCGCCGCCGCCGCATGCAGGGCTACGAGGTCCTCTGGCTGCCGGGCATGGACCACGCCGGCATCGCGACCCAGAACGTCGTCGAACGCGAGCTGGCCAAGTCCGGCAAATCGCGCCACGACCTCGGCCGCGAGAAGTTCGTCGAGCGCGTCTGGGACTGGAAGGCCGAGTACGGCGGCAAGATCCTCGGCCAGATGCGCCGCCTCGGCGACGGCGTCGACTGGTCGCGTGAGCGCTTCACCATGGACGAGGGCCTGTCCCGCGCCGTCCAGACCATGTTCAAGCGCCTCTACGACGACGGCCTGATCTACCGCGCCGAGCGCATCATCAACTGGTGCCCACGGTGCCTCACCGCGCTGTCGGACATCGAGGTCGAGCACTCCGAGGACGAGGGCGAGCTCGTCTCGATCCGTTACGGCGACGGCGAAAACTCGATCGTCGTGGCCACCACCCGCGCCGAGACGATGCTGGGTGACACCGCGGTCGCCGTCCACCCGGACGACGAGCGGTACAAGCACCTGGTCGGCACCGAGGTCGAGCTGCCGCTGACCGGCCGCCGCATCCCGGTCATCGCCGACGAGCACGTCGACCCCGAGTTCGGCACCGGCGCCGTCAAGGTCACCCCGGCGCACGACCCGAACGACTTCGAGATCGGCCGCCGCCACGACCTGCCGATGCCGACGATCATGGACGAGCGCGCCACGATCACCGTGCCCGGCCCGTTCCAGGGGCTCGACAGGTTCGAGGCGCGCCCTGCGATCGTCGCGGCGCTGCGCGAGCAGGGCCGGATCGTCGCGGAGAAGCGCCCGTACCTGCACGCCGTCGGGCACTGCTCGCGGTGCGACACGGTCGTCGAGCCGCGGCTGTCGCTGCAGTGGTGGGTCAAGGTCGAGCCGCTGGCCCGCGCGGCCGGCGACGCGGTCCGCGACGGCCGCACCAAGATCCACCCGCCGGAGCTGGAGAAGCGCTACTTCGACTGGGTCGACAACATGCACGACTGGACGATCTCGCGCCAGTTGTGGTGGGGCCACCGCATCCCGGTCTGGTACGGGCCGAACGGCGAGACGGTGTGCGTCGGGCCGGACGAGCAGCCGCCGTCCGGCGAGGGCTGGACGCAGGACCCGGACGTCCTGGACACCTGGTTCTCCTCGGGCCTGTGGCCGCTGTCGACGCTCGGCTGGCCGGAGGAGACGCCGGACCTGGCGAAGTTCTACCCGACCAGCGTCCTGTCCACCGGCTACGACATCCTGTTCTTCTGGGTCGCCCGGATGATGATGTTCGGCCTGTACGGCGGCGGCGACGTCCAGCCGTTCGACCACGTCTACCTGCACGGCCTGATCCGCGACGCGCAGGGCAAGAAGATGTCGAAGTCGCGCGGCAACGTCATCGACCCGCTGGACTGGATGGACAGCTACGGCGCGGACGCCACCCGGTTCACGCTGGCCCGCGGCGCGAACCCCGGTTCGGACATGGCGCTGGCCGAGGAGTGGGCCGCCGGGTCGCGCAACTTCTGCACGAAGCTGTGGAACGCCACCAAGTTCGCGTTGATGAACGGCGCCACCGTGGCGACGCCGCTGCCGCCCGCCGCGGAGCTGACCGAGGCCGACCGCTGGATCCTCGGCCGCCTCGCGAGCACAGTGTCCGAAGTGGACGAGCTGCTGGAGGACTTCCAGTTCGCCAAGGCCGTCGACCGGCTCTACCACTTCACCTGGGACGAGCTGTGCGACTGGTACCTGGAGCTGGCGAAGGTCCAGATCGCCGGTGAGCGGGCCGACAGCACGCGCGCGGTGCTGGGGCACGTGTTCGACACGGTGTTGCGGCTGCTGCACCCGGTGATCCCGTTCATCACCGAGAAGCTGTGGCGGGCGCTGACCGGCGGCGAGTCGGTCGTCATCGCCGACTGGCCGAAGGCGGACGCCTCCTACGCCGACGCGGCGGCCGACGCCCGCATCGCCGACGTGCAGAAGCTGATCACCGAGATCCGCCGGTTCCGGTCGGACCAGGGCCTCAAGCCGGGCCAGCGCGTGGCGGCGCGCGTCAACGGCGCGGGCTTCGCCGACGTGTCCGCGCACGAGGAAGCGGTGCGTGCGCTGGCGCGGCTGACCGCCCCGGAGGACGGTTTCACGGCGTCCGCCTCGGTCGAGGTGAGCCTGTCCAGCGGGAACGTGCACGTCGAGCTGGACCTGTCCGGCGCGGTCGACGTGGCGGCCGAGCGCAAGCGGCTGGAGAAGGACCTGGCCGCGGCGCAGAAGGAGCTCAAGCAGACCGAGGGCAAGCTCGGCAACCAGGCGTTCCTGGACAAGGCGCCCGCCGACGTGGTCGAGAAGATCAAGGTGCGCCGGGACGCGGCGGCAGCCGACATCGAGCGGCTCACCGCGCGCCTGGGTTCGCTGCCCACGGCCTGAGCACGCGGTTCGGGACGGGCCTCGCGCCCGTCCCGGCGCCGTCCGGTCTTGGGTTCAGGTGATGCTGTCGGGGATTTCGGCAACCGGAGGGTGGAGTCCGGCACCGTAGCTCCGATCCAGGCGAGGTGGCCAACCGCCAATCCGGCGTCGAACTCCGCGGGAACCTGCCGCCGGACGGCCCGCACGTAGTCGGCCGCGCCCCACTCGGGATGGGGCCGCGGTCGCGCAGGGCGGAGCCGCCGTACCGCGCCTGCAGGACACTCACCGAGGCGCGCGTCCCGGAGCCGTCACCGGCCGACGGAGCCGTCGGCCTGTTCGCGCAGGATGTCGGCGTGCCCGGCGTGCCGCGCGGTCTCCTCGATCATGTGCACGAGCAGCCAGCGCATCGACGGCGGCTCGGTCTTCCGCAGCGATCGGGCGCCCGGGCGGTCCAGATCCGGGCAGGCGGCGATGATCGCGTCGCAGCGTTCGACCATCGCGCGGTACTCGGCGAACAGCGTTTCGGCCGTGTCCGCGGGCCCGGGGAACGCTTCGTCGTCCCACAGCTCGACCTCTTCGCCCGCGTAGGCCCACACGAACCAGTTGTGCTCGACCGCGATCAGGTGCTTCACGAGCCGCAGCAGGCTCGTGCCGGACGGGACCCCGGCGGTGCGCGCTGCCTCGTCCGGCAAGCCGTCTGCCTTCGCGATGATCGATTCCCGCAGGTAATCGAGGAAGGTCACGAGCGTCGTCTTCTCGTCCGCGTTCAGGCTGGGCGGCCCCAGATCACCCCTGGTCATCGGCTCACTCTAGGCGGGCGGGTAGACGAGGATGCGCTCGCCGCCGTTGGTGGCCGTGCCCAGGTACGCTGAGCCGGCCGCGACGCCGTCCGGGACCTTGGTGCCGTCGGGCAGCGGCGTCGCCTTGCCGGTGCTCAGGGACACGCTCACCGGCGTGTCGTCGCTGCCCGCGGTGCCGTAGGCGGTGTCGCCGCCGATCGCCGTCAGCTCGATCGCGCGCCGGTCCGAAGTCTCGGCGAAGCAGCGGCCCTTCCCGGTCGACAGGTCGAACGCGACGCGACCGGCGAGCAGGTAGTGGCCGGAGACCACCGGTTCGAGGCCGGACGGACCGTGGGCGGTCGCGCCGTCGAGGTCGCACTTCACGGAGCCGCGAACCTGTCCGGTGGCGGCGTCGTGCAGCGCCCACAACCACTCGGTGGGGTCCTCGGTCGGCCAGCCGGCGAGGACCGACTGCCCGTCGGGGGAACCGACGACCTCGACGTTGCGGAAACCCTCGTTCGAGCTCGCGCCTGCCGGCTTGACGTCGTCGCTGATCCACGCGCCCGGCACCCAGAACGACTGGAAGCCCTGCACCAGCGGCCCGCTCGCGGTCGCCGCGACCACGGCCATCCGGTCGGCGCACGACCCGATGGCGTGCGGGCACTCCTTCGGCGGGCGCAGCCCGGCGTCGTCCTCCGGGTAGCTGGTCATGCTGCCGTCCGCGACGCGCACCACGGTCACCGTGTCGCCGTTCTCCAGGAACACGCGGCCGTCGGATTGCGCCCAGTAGTCGCCGGACCTGACGGGCAGACTGACGTCCCGTTCGGGCGTGACCGCCGTGCCGGACGAGTCCGTGCCGTACACGTAGAGGTGCGTGCTCCGCGCGGGCTTGTCGACGCCGTTGTCCTCGCCCGTGCCGGTGGTGGCCAGCACCGCGTACTCGCGCCCGCCGTCGCTGGTCACGAACACGGTGGAGTCGAGGTCGCCCTCCGGTTCCGGCACGGGCACGCTGCGCCACCGGACCGCCCCGGTGACGGCGTCGTGCGCGACCATGTGCACCCCGTCCGGCCCGCTCGCCCGCACCAGCAAGAGGCGGGCTTCCGGCGCGCCGGTCGGGTGCGCGAACTCGACGTCCTGGTCCGCGCTGATCGACCAGCCGCGGGCGGCGTCGAACTCGGCCGGAAGCGGTTCCCGCGGCGCGGACGGCGCCGAGCTGCTGGACACGGGCGGCGCAGCCGCTCGCCCGCCGTCGGAACCACATCCGGCGAGCACCACGACCGCACAGGCCGCCGCCAGAACACCCGTCACCTTGTACGACACGTCACCGCTCCCAGTTGATCACGAACCGGAGCTGTGACGGGGGTGCGACGCGAACGGTTCCGCCACCGGTCGGCGTTGGAAACGGCAAATCAGTGCAATTGCCAGGGAAGGGCACAAGGACCCTTCAGCGGTTCACTCGGAGGTGTGAAGATGGACGAACCTGTAGGTGTTCGAGTGGGGAAGACCGATGGACAGGACTCCCAGGCCGTCGGGGTGCACCGAGACCAGCCTGCACTGCCGCTGGCCCGCTTCGCCCCGTGACATCACGGCGCTGCGGTACGAGCTCGTGCGCTGGGCGCAGGACCTCGACCTCCCGGGTCACCTCGCGCACGCGATCGGTCTCGCCGGCTACGAGGCGCTGACGAACTCGGTGACCCACGCCTACCCGGAGGGCACGGACGGCCCGGTCGAACTGCACGCGAGCCGGGACCACGACCTGATCGCCGTCACCGTCATCGACCGCGGCCGCTGGAAGACACCGCCGCCGGGGCGCTCGATGTCCGACGGCCGCGGGCTCCGGCTCATCCGCGGGCTCGCCGGGCACGTCGAGGTCATGGCGACCGACGAGGGCACCACGGTGTCGATGACCTGGCAGCTGCCGAACCACCTCGGGTTCGAGCGGTCAATCGCGTAGTTGCGCGTACGTCACCGCGGCGACGCCCTGCATCCCGGTGAAGAACGGGTGGTAGTTCGCGGCCCACGGCTTGAGGTCCTTGCCGTTGATCCACGCCTGCCCCGGCGGGGCGCACGCGTCGTGGCCCAGTGACGGCCCGAAAGTGTCCACATAGGACGCGTCGCCGTCGTCCGCGACCGCCTTTTCCAACGCCGCGTTGAGTTCTTCCTCCACGCTGTTGAGCCACGGGTAGTCGCCGTCGGCGAAGGGCAGCACGTCCGGGCAGGTGCCCGACGGCGGCGCGATGCGCGGGTAGCCGATCACCAGCACCTCGGCCTCCGGCGCGCGGTCGTGAATCTCGCCGAGCACGGCGGTGACGTTCGCCTGCGTCTGCGGCAGCCGGGCCTTGATGGTGTCGACGCCGTCGACGGTGAAGTGGCGCTCGCAGGGGTTGCCGGTGGGATCGGAGGCGCGCAGGCCCGGGCAGGTGCCGATGATCGTGCCGAAAACGCCGTAGTCGTTGCCGCCGATGCCGAGCGTGACCAGGTCGGTGTCCGGGCGCAGGGCGTCCAGTTGCGGTGGGTTCGGGCCGAGGACCACGTCCTGCGGGGCGACCATGTCGTGGGTGTCCGCGCCGCTGCACGAGACGTCGGTGAACGCGCCGACCCGCAAGGCGATCGCCAGCAGCGACGGGTAGTTCCCGGTCGAGCGGAGGCAGCCGACGGGGTCCACGCGCTGCAGCGGGATCAGTGGGCCCGCCGTGTAGGAGTCGCCGAGCGCGACGTAGTGCCGGTAGCGGGGTTGCGCGGACGCGGTGAGCGTCGAGGCGAGCAACGTGCAGGCGGCGACCAGGAGGACGAACATGCTGCGGCGCATGGGTAGTTCATAGCTCCGGGCGGGTCAGCGTGCCGCCGCCATTCGGGTGGGCTCGCGTTCCGTCACCTGTCCGGGGTAATGTACAGGTATGGACAGGACTGAACAGGTCGGTTTTTCCAAGCGGCACCGCCTGGTCACCGATCTCGCCGAGCAGATCCGGACGGGCAGGCTGGCGCGCGGTGAGCGGTTGCCCGGGGAGCACCAGCTGGCGCAGCGGTACCAGGTCAGCCGGGGCACGGTCCGCAGCGCCCTGTCCGAACTGCAGCGGCGCGAGCTGATCGCGACGGAGAGCGGTGTCGGTTCGTTCGTCACCTTCGACGGCGTCGAGCTGGACCAGGCCGTCGGCTGGGCCACCGCGCTCGCCCGGTCCGGGTTCGAGATCACCACCGACCTGCTGGCGATCGAGCACGTCCGCGACGACGCCCTCGCCGAGCGCTTCGGGGTCGAGTCGTTCGTCTCGATCCGCCGGTTGCGTCGCGACCAGGCCGCCGGCCCGGTGTCGCTGGAAGTCGCGCTCGTCCCGGGCACCGGCGCGCTCGCCGGGCTGCCGGAGCGAGGCTTGGTGCGCGGCTCGCTGACCGCGACGCTCGCCGACGCCGGTCTGCGCGCCGAAGGTGGTGAGCAGTGGATCGGCACCGAGGCGCTGACCCCGGAGACCGCGGCGCTGCTGGAACGGCCGCCAGGCACGCTGTTCCTCCGCGCGGTCCGCACGAGCACCGACGCGGCGGGTGGTCTCGTCGAGCACGTCGTCAGCCTCCTGGACCCGGCGCGGTTCCAGTTCCACCTCACGTTCGGCCGCCGGTGAGCGCGCGGGACCGGGCGCTCGGCGCGTTCGCCGGGCTCGCCCTCGGCGACGCGCTGGGCATGCCGACGCAGTCGATGTCGCGAACCGAAATCACCCGCCGCTACGGGCGGATCGACACGCTCGTGGACGCCGTGGCGGACCAGCCGATCGCGCCCGGCATGCCGGCCGGGTCCATCACCGACGACACCGAACAGGCCCTGCTGCTGGCGCGGCTGCTCATCGACGGCGACGGCCGGATCGACCCGCTGGTGTTCGCCCGCGCGCTGCTCGACTGGGAAGCCGACATGATCCGGCGCGGCTCGGCCGACCTGCTCGGCCCGTCCACGAAACGCGCGCTGGACCTGCTCCAGTCGGGCGCCGACCCGGCCGAGGCCGGGCGCGGGGGCAGCACGAACGGCGCCGCCATGCGGATCACGCCGGTGGCGATCGCGACCCCGCCGGAGCTGGACCGCCTGCTGGACGCCGTGACCGAAGCCAGTCTGGTCACACACAACTCGAGCCTCGGCATCGCTGCGGCCGCGGCCATCGCGGCGGCCGTGTCCGCGGGAGTGGACGGCGCGTCCCTGCCCGAAGCGCTCGACCACGCCGAGGCGGCGGCTGCCGCCGGTGCCGGCCGCGGCGCCTGGAGCGCGGGCGGCGACATCGCGGCGCGCATCCGCTGGGCTCGCGACTGGGTGTCCGGAATGGACACCGCGACCCTCGCCGACGCCGTCTACCAGGTGATCGGCACCTCGGTCGCGGCGCAGGAATCGGTGGTCGCGGCGATCGCGCTGGCGCAGGCGCTCGGTGACCGGCCCGCCGACGCCCTCACCCTCGCCGCCGGACTGGGCGGCGACACCGACACCGTCGCCGCGATGTGCGGCGCGATCCTCGGCGCGCAGCACGGCTTCGCCGGACTGCCCGCCGGACCGGTCGGCACCGTTCTCACGGTCAACCGGCTGGACCTCGGCCCCGTCGTCGACGGGCTGCTGGAAATTCGTGGAAGGAAGTGACATGGCGACTGACACCGCTGTCGAGTCCCGCGCGGGTGCATTGGAGACCCGCGGCATCGAACCGGTCCCCGAGGCCGAACGCACCGGCAGGCCCGGGCAGCTGTTCTGGGTGTGGTTCGCCGCGAACATCTCCATCCTCGGTCTGCCGCTCGGCGCGACGCTGGTCGCGATCCAGGGGCTGACGTTCTGGCAGGCCGCGATCGTCGCGGTGATCGGGTCGGTCGGGTCGTTCGCGATCGTCGGCGCGGTGTCGATCGCCGGGCGGCGCGGGGGAGCGCCAGGCCTGACGTTGTCCCGCGCGGTGTTCGGCGTGCACGGCAACGCCGGGCCGACCGTGGTGTCGCTGCTGTCGCGGCTGGGCTGGGAGACGGTCAACACCACGACCGCCGCGTTCGCCCTGTTGTCCCTGTGCGCCATCGTGTTCGGCACCGCGTCGGACGCGAAGGCCACGCCGGTGCTGACCATCGCCTGCATCGCGGTGTTCGTCGCGTGCACCGTGGTGGTGTCCGGGCTCGGGCACGCGGTGCTGGTCGCCGTGCAGCGCTGGGCGACGTGGATCTTCGGCGCGCTCAACATCGTGGTCGCGGTGAACCTGGTCGCGACCATCGACTGGAGCGCGGTCGGGGCCGCCGAGCCGGCGTCGGTGGGCGCGATGATCGCCGGGGTCGGGACGATCGCGGCCGGCACCGGCATCGGCTGGGCGAACGCCTCGGCCGACATGTCGCGCTACCAGTCGCCCGCGGTGCGCAACGGGTCGCTCGTGCTGTCCGCCGCGGCGGGCGCGGGGATCCCGCTGGTGCTCCTGATCGGCCTTGGCAGCCTGCTCTCCGCGGGCGACCCCACGCTCGCGCAGGCCGACGACCCGGTCGCCGCGATCCGGTCGATGCTGCCCGCGTGGATGGCGGTCCCGTACCTGCTGGCCGCGTTCGGCGGGCTCCTGCTGTCCAACCACCTGTCGGTGTACTCCGCGGGACTGACCACGCTGACCCTGGGCATCCGGATCAAGCGGGTGTACGCGGTGGTGGTCGACGTGATCGTCACCTTCGCCGGGGCCGCGTACTTCATGCTGGTCGCGGACAACTTCTACGGGCCGTTCATCGCGTTCATCAGCCTGCTCGCGGTGCCGATCACCGCGTGGGTCGGCGTGTTCGGCGTGGACATGCTGCGCCGCAGGCACTACGACCCGGCCGGGCTGATGGACCTGCGCCGCACCAGCGTGTACTGGTACCGGGCCGGCATCGAGCCGCGCGCGCTGCTGGCGTGGGCCGCGGGCATCGTCACCGGGTACCTGTTCACCACCGCGGGGACCGGCGAGGACGTGTGGTTCACCGGGCCGTTCGCGAACACGTGGCCGGGGCAGAACGGGCTGGGCTGGCTGATCACGCTCGTCGTGGCCGGCGGCCTGTACGGGCTGCTCGGCGGCGCGCGGACGGCGTCGCGGTGAGCAGGCTCGTCCATACCGGACAGGTGATCGTCGACCTGGTGCTGCGGGTGCCGGAGCTGCCGCGGCGCGGCGGTGACGTGCTGGCGGATGGGATGGACCTCACGCCCGGTGGCGGCTTCAACGTGATGGCCGCCGCGGCCCGCTCCGGCGCCGAAGTGGTCTACGCCGGCGCCCACGGAACGGGCCGGTTCGGCGACGCGGTCCGGGCGGCGCTGGCGGCGGAGGGAATCGGGGTGGCCCAGGCTCCGTTGTCCGATGTGGACACCGGGGTGTGCGTGGTGCTGGTCGATTCCGGTGGTGAGCGGACGTTCGTGACCGGCACCGGCGCCGAGGGGATGCTCGCGCCGGGCCGGCTGGACGACGTGCCGGTGGCGGCGGCCGACCTGGTGTACGTCAGCGGGTACTCGCTCGCGCACGCGCCGAACCGCGCGGCGCTGGCGGCGTGGCTGCCGACCGTGCCGGCGCGGGTGCTGCTCGACCCCGGCCCGCTCGCCGCCGACCTGCCGCTGGACCTCGTGCTGCCGCACGTGGACATCCTGAGCTGCAACGCCGCCGAGGCTCGCGCACTGTCCGGAAAGGACTCGCTGACGGAGGCCGCGTTGGCGCTCGGCGGAACGGTCGTCGTCCGCGACGGCCCGGCCGGCTGCCTGCTGGCCGAGAACGGCGAGGTGCGGACGATCCCGGGTTTCCCGGTGGAGCCCGTGGACACCAACGGCGCGGGCGACGCGCATTGCGGAGTCCTCGCGGCGGAGCTGCTGGCCGGAGCGGACCTGGCCATGGCGGCCCGCCGGGCGAACGCCGCCGCCGCGATGGCCGTGCTCCGCCCCGGCCCGGCCACTGCGCCTAACCGCCAGGAGATCGACGAGTTCCTGGCGGCTCGCGCGTAGTGCTGCGCCGCTCAGGACCGGCCCGCGGCGGCACGAAGGGCGCTCTGCGCGAGCCTGGCGTGCTCGCCGACCGGTCCGCGCGGTTCCCCCGGCTCAGCGGGTGGTGCTCTGCCTGGCGGCGACCGCGGGTCTTCTCGCGCCGTGGCGCGGTGCCGGGCTCGGGTGGCTGTCGTGCGGGCGAACCGCGCTCGGGCCACGGTGGCGAGGAACTCGCCGCTCTGCGGACCGCGGGCCTGCTCGCGGCCGGCCGGCGAGCCTGGCGTGCTCGCCGGCCGTGCCGTGCCGGCTCAGCGGTAGGCGCCCTGCGCGGCGGGGACCATGGGTCTTCTCGCGCCGTGGCGCGGTGTCCGCGCTCGCGGTGGCTGTCGTGCGGGCGAACCGCGCTTGGCCACGGTGGCGAGGAACTCGCCGTTCTGCGGACCGCGGGCCTGCTCGCGGCCGGCCGGCGAGCCTGGCGTGCTCGCCGTGCCGTGCCGGCTCAGCGGTAGGCGCTCTGCCCGGTCAGCAGCTGCCCGAGCACCAGCGTGTGGATCTCCTCCGTGCCCTCGTAGGTCAGCACGCTCTCCAGGTTGTTCGCGTGCCGCAGCACCGGGTACTCCAGGCTGATCCCGTTCGCGGCCAGGATCGTGCGCGCCGTCCGGGCGATGTCGATCGCGGTGCGCACGTTGTTCAGCTTGCCGAAGCTGACCAGCTCGGGCGGCAGCTCGCCGGCGTCCTTGCGGCGCCCGAGGTGCACCGCGAGCAGCATGCCCTTGTTCAGCTCCATCGCCATCCCGACGAGCTTCTGCTGCGTAAGCTGGAACCCGCCGATGGGGCGGCCGAACTGCTCCCGCGTCGACGCGTAGTCGAGTGCGCTTTCGTAGCACGTGCGGGCCGCGCCGAGCGCCCCGAACAGGATGCCGAACCGCGCCTCGGACAGGCAGGACAGCGGCCCCTTCAGCCCGGTCACGCCGGGCAGCACCGCGTCGCCCGGCAGGCGCAGGTCGTCGAACGACAGCTCGGCCGTCGCGGACATCCGCAGCGACAGCTTGTGCTTGATCTCCCGCGCGGTGAACCCCGGCGTGTCCGTCGGCACCACGAACCCGCGCACGCCCTCGTCGGTGCGCGCCCACACCACGGCGACGTCGGCGAGGGTGCCGTTGGTGATCCACATCTTGGACCCGTTGAGGATCCAGTCGCCGCCGTCGCGCTTGGCGAACGTGCGCATGTCGCCAGGGTCGGACCCGCGGTCGGGCTCGGTGAGGCCGAAGCAGCCGATCGCCTCGCCGCGTGCCATCGACGGCAGCCACCGGTCCTTCTGCTCGTCCGAGCCGTACTTCCAGATCGGGAACATCGCCAGCGAGCCCTGCACGGACACGAAGCTGCGCAGCCCGCTGTCACCGGCCTCCAGCTCCAGGCACGCCAGGCCGTACGCGGTGGCGCTGGTGCCCGCGCAGCCGTACCCGGTGAGGTGCATGCCGAGCAGGCCCATCTCGCCGAGCTGCCCCACCAGGTGCTTCGGGAACGTCGCGTCCTCGAACCACTGGCCGGCGTGGTCGGCGACCTCCTTGCGGACGAAGGTCCGCACCGTGTCCGCGATCTCGCGCTCCTCCTCGTTCAGCAGATCGCGGATGCCGAGCAGGTCACGGGGGTCGGGCTTCGTCATGACGGCGTTCTTCCTGTGCGGGCCCGTGCCAGGGCGCGGGCGGGTGGACCGGATTCGATCACTCCGCCGAGCAGGCAGAGCAGGGCTTCCCGCCGCCGCGGCCCGACGAGCTGCGCGCCGGCCGGGAGACCGGCGCCGGTCAGCCCGGCCGGGACCGTCAGCGCGGGATGCCCGCTGACGGAGGCTAGTGCGGTCAGCCGGTAGTACGCGTTTTCGAGCGACTCCGCTCGCCCGCCGAGCTCGACCTCGTCGGTGTCGGCGGGCGCGGCGGTGACCGGCACGGGTGGGCATCAACAGGGCGTCGACCTCGCTGAGCACCGCGTCCACCTCGGCGGCGATCTCGGCAGCGCGGGCGCGGGCGGCCTCGTAGTCGTCCCGGCTCACCTCGGCGCCTGCCTTGAGCTGTCCGATCGCGCGGCCACGCAGGCCGGACGGGTCGTCGGAGTAGGCCTGCCACCACTGCTGGGCGGACTCGTACAGCATGGTCGTGTACCCGGCCGAGCGCGCGTGCCGGGCGCCCAGCGGCAGCTCGACCGGCACGATCTCCACGCCGGCCGTGCGCAGGGTGTCTGCGGCCGACTCGACCACCTCCAGCACCTCGGGGTCGATCTTGCCGCGCCACAGGTGCTCCGGCCAGCCGAGGCGCAGACCCTCGACGGTGTCCGGCGCGGGTTCACCCGCACCGGCCAGGATCCGGTGCACCGTGAGGCAGTCCGCCGCCTTCCGCGCGATCGGGCCGGCGGTGTCCATCGACGGCACGAGCGGCGTCACCCCGCGCATCGGCACGGTGCCGTGCGTCGGCCGCAGCCCGGCGACCCCGCACAACGCGGCCGGGATGCGGATCGAGCCGCCGGTGTCGGTGCCCAGCGCGACCGGCACGTCCCCGGTGGCGACGGCGACCGCCGAGCCGCCGCTCGACCCGCCCGCGTCCCGGTCCGGCGCCCACGGGTTGCGGCAGCCGGGTGTGCGGACCGACCACGCCAGCTCCGGCACGGTGGTGCGGGAGACGGGGACGTAGCCGGCGGCACGCAGCCGGGCGACCACTTCGGCGTCCTCGGCCGCGACGTGGTGCCCCAGTCCGGGCGTGCCGTTGCGCGTCGTCTGGCCCGCGACGTCGAGGAAGTCCTTGACCGCGAAGGGGATTCCGGTTTCCGGGTGGGGAAAGCGCTCGACGTAGGCGCCGAAGTCGGTCGACAGCGCGCACACCTCCTCGTGCACGGGGACTTTCCCGAGAGCTTGCCCGATCAGTGTGACCCCGTCGAGGGCGCGGCGCGCGTAGTCTCGGCCACATGTGCCGAAACATCACGGTGCTCCGCGGGCTCGAGCCGTCGGCGACGGCGGAGGAGATCGAGGCCGCCGCGCGCCAGTACGTGCGCAAGGTGACCGGGGTGCAGACCCTGTCCGACGCCACGCGCGAGCCGTTCGAACGGGCCGTCGCGGAGATCGCCGAGATCACCACGCGGCTGCTCGGCGAGCTGCCCGCGCGCCGCCAGCCGCCCACGACCGTGCCCCCGTTGCGCCGGCCCGAAGTGCGCGCGCGGATCGCCGCGCGTCAGGCCCGGTAGAGCAGCAGGTAGCGGAAGAACAACAGCGGCCGCACGCTCGATCCGGGCAGCAGCCGCGCGGAGTCGCGTCGCACCTGCGTCATCGTCGTGTCCCAGTCGCGCACCGGCGCCTTCGCCACCGGGTCCGGACCGCCGTTGAGGTGCTCGCCCGCCGCCACGACCAGCCGCGCCGCCAGGTTGACCGGTGGCGCGAGCAGACCCCACATCGCCCAGTCCGCCGCCGAGCGCGGCTTGGCCAGCCCGAGCACCGCCAGCACCCCGCCGGGGTTGAGCGCCGCCCGCAGCTTCGTCACCGTCTCGAACGGCACGTGGTGCAGCGAGGCGAGGCACGAGATGAAGTCGTAGCGGCCCAGCTCCGCCGTCGTGACGTCCTCGTTCCGGTAGGTGATGCCGGGGCCGAGCGCCCGCGCCGCGGCGATGACCTCCGTGGACGGGTCGATCCCCTCGACCGACAGACCGGCCGCGGCCAGCTTGCGGGTGAACCGTCCCGCGCCGCACCCCACGTCCAGCGCGGTGCGTGCCCCGGCGGGCACGTGCCGCAGCAGCAACCGGTGGTAGGCGTGGTTGTGGTCGAACGGCATGCAGCCCAACCTGCCAGGACCCGCGAAAGTAGACTCGGCCGGGTAGTCAACCCCGGCCGAAGAGGGAGAACGCGTGACATCGGGCGAGGACGAGGAGTACCCGGCGGAGCTGTCCAGCGGGGGCAACTTCGTAGCCGGGCCCCTGCCCGACGATCCGGCCGAGATCGACCCGGTCGACCTGGAGGAGATCGAGCGACAGGCCCGCCGTGAGCTGCTGCGCGTCGAGGCCGAACTGAACCAGCGCTGGCCGGAGACGAAGATCGAGCCGTCGCTCGACCGCATCGCCGCGCTGATGACCGTGCTGGGCGACCCGCAGAAGACGTACCCCGTCATCCACGTCGCGGGCACCAACGGCAAGGGCTCGGTCACCCGGATGATCGATGCGCTGCTGTCCCGCCTCGGGCTGCGCGTGGGCCGCTACACCAGCCCGCACCTGCAGCTGGTCACCGAGCGGATCGCCGTCGACGGCGCCCCGATCGCGGCGTCGAAGTACGTCGACATCTACCGCGACATCGCGCCCTACATCGGCATGGTGGACAACGCGGGCGGCCCGAAGATGAGCAAGTTCGAGGTGCTCACCGGCATGGCGTTCGCGGCGTTCGCGGACGCGCCGGTCGACGCCGCGGTGATCGAGACCGGCATGGGCGGCACCTGGGACGCCACCAACGTCGCCGACGGGCAGGTCGCGGTCATCACGCCGATCGGCCTCGACCACACCGACTACCTGGGCAGCGACCTCGGCGGGATCGCGGGCGAGAAGGCCGGGATCATCAAGGCGGGCAGCGTCGCGATCCTCGCCGAGCAGGAGCCGGATGCGCAGCGCGTGCTGCTGGAGCGCACGGTCGAGGTGGACGCGACGGTCGCGCGCGCGGGCAGCGAGTTCGGCGTGCTGCGGCGCGAGATCGCGGTCGGCGGGCAGATGCTGAGCCTGCAGGGCCTCGGCGGCGTCTACGACGAGATCTTCCTGCCCCTGCACGGCGCGCACCAGGCGAACAACGCGCTGCTGGCGCTGGCCGCGGTCGAGGCGTTCTTCGGCGCGGGCAAGGACCGGCGGCTCGACATCGAGGCCGTGCGCGAGGCGTTCGCGGCGGTGGAGATCCCGGGCCGCCTGGAGCCCGTCCGCGCCGCGCCGACGGTGCTGCTGGACGCGGCCCACAACCCGCACGGCGCGCGGGCGCTGGCCACCGCGATCGAGGAGGAGTTCGCGTTCCGCAGGCTCGCCGCGGTCATCGGGGCGCTCGAGGACAAGGACGTGCGCGGCGTGCTGGAGGCGCTCGAACCGGTGGTCTCCGATGTGGTGGTCACCAAGAACAGCTCGCCCCGCGCGATGCCGCTGGACGAGCTGAACGAACTGGCGCTGGCGGTGTTCGGGGAGGACCGGGTGGTCGCCGAGCCCAGCCTGGACGCGGCGGTGGAGACCGCGGTGGCGCTGGTCGAGGAGAGCGACGGCGGCGAACCGCTGGCCGGCGGCGGTGTGCTGATCACGGGTTCCGTCGTCACGGTCGGCGACGCGCGGACGTTGTTCGGGAAGGAGCCCGCGTGAGCGAGGAGAAGACGGTCCGGCCCCCGGCGAAGGACCCGATGAAGTCCTTCCGCGGGGTGATGGCCGGGACGCTGATCTGCGAGGCCATCACGGTCGGCCTGGCGCTGCCGGTGATCGCCAACCTGGGCGGCGGCATCGGCACCCTCGCGGGCTGGGGGATCATCGTGATCGCCGTGCTGCACGTGCTGCTGTGCGGCGTGCTGAAGCGGCGCTGGGCGGTGCCGGCGATCCTGGTGCTGCAGGTCGCGCTGGTCGCGTACTTCGTCGACACGGTGGCCATCGGCGTCATCGGCCTGCTGTTCCTCGCGTTCTGGCTGTGGGCGCTGTGGCTGCGCAACGACGTGGCCCGGCGCATGGCTGAGGGCCGTCTGCCCAGCCAGCAGCAGTAGCGGCGATCCGAAAAGAGAGCAGTGCTCTTGACAAGGGCGCTCCGCTCGGTCATTGTTGTCTTGTGAGAGCACTGCTCTCGAAATGGACAACCGATCTCGGAGGAGTGTTCCCATGAAGCGCACCGCCTGGGCCCTCGCCGGCGTCTTCCTGCTCGCGTTCGCCGTGTTCGAGGCCGTCAAGCACGGCGGCTGGACCGTCGGCGCCCTGCTGCTCGGCCTGATCGGGCCGGACCTGACGTTCCTGGCCGGGATCGGCGCGCCGCCCGCCGAGCGCGGCGTGCTGCCGCGCCGGGTGGTGCCGTTCTACAACGCCGCCCACCACTGGGCGGGTCCGGTCGTCCTGCTTGTGGTCTTCAGCTTCGTCGCGAGCCCCGCTGCCTTCACGCTCGGGCTGGCCTGGCTCGCGCACATCGTCGTGGACCGCGCCTTCGGTTACGGTCTGCGCACGGCCGACGGCAGGCAGCGTGCCACCGCGTGATTTCACCGTCCGGTCAGCCGGAGTTGGCCCGTCGGCCCCCGAGCCCGCATAGAACTCCAGCATGACCGAACAGACCCGCCGCTCCGCCCTCAGAACCGGCCTCGTCGGCGCCGGTGTCCTCGCCGCAGGCGTCCTCGGCAGCCCCTTCGCGAACGCCGTCCTCGTCCGCAAGGACCGCCCCGTCCTGACGCACGGCATCCAGTCCGGCGACGTGACCCCGAACTCGGCACTGGTCTGGACCCGTGCCGACCGGCCGTCCCGCATGATCGTCGAGGTCTCGCGCGACCCGTCGTTCCGACACGCGCGGACCATCCGCGGTCCGCTGCTGACCCCGGACACCGGCGGCACCGGCAAACTGCGGATCTCCGCGCTCGCGCCGGGCACCGAACTGCACTACCGGGTCACCGCCGAATCCCTCGACGGCCGGGCCACCAGCGAGCCGCTGACCGGCACGTTCAAGACCGCGCCGGTTGGGCGCAGCGACGTGCGGCTGACCTGGTCCGGCGACGTGGCGGGCCAGGGCTGGGGCATCAACCCGGACATCGGCGGCATGACCGCCTACGCCGCGATGCTCGCCCGCAAACCGGACCTGTTCCTGCACAGCGGCGACACGGTCTACGCCGACGGCCCGCTCACCGAGACGGTCACGCTGCCCGACGGCCGCGTCTGGCGCAACATCGTGACCCCGGAGAAGACGAAGGTCGCCGAGACGCTCGACGAGTACCGCGGCCAGTTCGCCTACAACATGCTCGACGCGAACGTCCGCGCCTTCACCGCCGCCGTACCCAGCTACGTCCAGTGGGACGACCACGAGGTCACCAACAACTGGTACCCGGGCGAGATCCTGGACCTGCCGCAGTACACCGAAAAGCGCGTCGACGTGCTGGCCGCGCGGGCGTTCCAGGCGTTCCACGAGTGGCAGCCGATCGACCCGCGCCAGGCGGTGGACGGCCGGGTGTACCGCAGCTTCACCTACGGCTCGCGGCTGGAGGTGTTCGTGCTGGACATGCGGACCTACAAGGACGCCAACACCGCGGACCCGACGAAGCCCGGGCAGATCCTCGGCGAGAAGCAGGCGAAGTGGCTCGTGGACGGCCTGTCCCGCAGCCGCGCCACGTGGAAGATCGTGCAGGCCGACCTGCCCATCGGACTGGCCGTGCTGGACGGCTCCACCGGCATCGAGGGCGTGGCGAACAACCGGCCCGGTGCGCCCGCAGGCCGCGAGAGCGAGATCGCGTGGGTGCTGCGGGAACTGGCGAAGCGGAAGGTGCGCAACACCGTGTGGCTGACCGCCGACGTGCACTACACCGCGGCGCACCACTATTCGCCGGACCGCGCCGCGGTG
This sequence comes from Amycolatopsis thermoflava N1165, assembly GCF_000473265.1. Classification (NCBI taxonomy): domain Bacteria; kingdom Bacillati; phylum Actinomycetota; class Actinomycetes; order Pseudonocardiales; family Pseudonocardiaceae; genus Amycolatopsis; species Amycolatopsis thermoflava. The sequence continues at coordinate 3,874,318 of NZ_KI421511.1, read as the reverse complement.
CAGGATTTCGACCCGTTCTGGGAATTCGTTTCCGGCCCGCTGCACGCCGGCGCGTTCGGCCCGAACACGCTCGACCCGACCTTCGGCCCGCAGGCCGTTTTCGTGCACGCCCCGCCCGCCGCGAACACCTCGCCGATGGCCGGTTTCCAGCATTTCGGCGAAATCAACATCGACGGCGGCTCGGGTGAGCTGCGAGTCGATCTCCGTGACGGCACGGGCGCCTCGCTGTGGTCGACGACCCTGGAACCGCAGCGCTGACCAGGCCAGTAGGCTTCGGGCAATCCGTGCACGTGATGAAGGAGAAACACAGTCGTGAGTGAACGCACGCTGGTTCTGGTCAAGCCCGACGGCGTACAGCGCGGCCTCGTCGGCGAGGTCATTTCGCGCATCGAGCGCAAGGGGCTGAAGCTGGCCGCGCTGGAGCTGCGCACCGTCGAGCGTTCGGTCGCCGAGGAGCACTACGCCGAGCACAAGGACAAGCCGTTCTTCGGTGACCTGCTGGAGTTCATCACCTCCGGCCCGGTCGTCGCGATCGCCGTCGAGGGCGTGCGGGCCATCGCGGCCTTCCGCCAGCTGGCGGGCGGCACCGACCCGGTGGAGAAGGCCACCCCGGGCACGCTGCGCGGGGACTACGGCCTGGAGACCCAGTTCAACCTGGTGCACGGCTCGGACTCGCCGGAGTCGGCCGAGCGCGAGCTGAAGCTCTGGTTCCCGGACCTCTGAGCAACCGCGGGGGCTCCCGGTGGGATTGATCCTTACCGGGAGCCCCTTCCGGGAATTACCATCTGGGGCATGGCCGCAGGCGATGGCGATGTCCCGAAGTCGGTGCTGGCGCGCGGCCTGGTGTTGCTGGACGCGTTCGAACCCGCCGATGTCGAACTCTCCCTGGCCGAATTGTCCGCCCGCACGGGGCTGCCGAAGCCCACCGCCCACCGGATGATCGCCGAACTCGTCCGCTGGGGCGGGCTGGAACGCCACGGTGCCTCCTACCGGCTGGGAATGAAGCTCTTCGAGCTCGGCCAGCGCGTGCCGCGGCGGCGTGAACTGCGCGAAGCGGCGTTGCCGTACCTGCAGGACCTGTACGAGGCCACGCACGAGAACATCCACCTCGCGGTGCCGGACGGCGGTCACACGTTGTTCCTGGAGAAGGTCACCGGTCACCGGTCGACGCCCATCCGCTCGCGCGTCGGCGGCCGGATGCCGGTGCACTGCACCGCGACCGGCAAGGTCTTCCTCGCGCTCGGGCCGCCGGAGTACTTCCGGCGCGTCACCGAGGCCGGGCTGGCCCGCAAGACGCCACGCACGATCGTCGCGCCCGGGTTGCTGCGGCGGGAGCTGGACCGGGCTGTGGAGCGCGGGTACGGGGTCAACCACGAGGAAGCCGAGGTCGGCGTCGCCGCGGTGGCCGCGCCGGTGTACGACCGGCGGCGCAGGCTGGTCGCGGCCGTGTCGATCACCGGCAGCGCCGAGCGCCTCGACGTGGAACGGCTGGCGCCCGCGGTGCGGACCGCCGCCTCCGCGCTGACCCGGGAGCTGGCCGCGCCGTAAACCGATCGAAACTGTCGGTGCCCGGTCGTACTGTGCTTGGTGTGGACGAACCGAGCATGGTGCAGGCCAAGGCGCTGGTGAAGCGCTTCGGCGACTTCGAAGCGGTGCGGGGGATCGACGTCGAGGTCCGGCGCGGGGAGGCGTTCGGCTTCCTCGGGCCCAACGGTGCCGGGAAGTCGTCGACGATGCGGATGATCGCGTCGGTGTCGCCGCGGTCCGACGGTGATCTGAAGGTCCTCGGCATGGACCCGAACGTCGAGGGCCCGCGCATCCGCGCCCGGCTCGGGGTGGTGCCGCAGCAGGACAACCTCGACAACGAGCTGACGGTGCGGCAGAACCTGCACGTCTACGGCCGCTACTTCGGACTGTCCAGGGCGCACGTGCGGCGCAAGGCGGTCGAGCTGATGGAGTTCGCGCAGCTGTCCGACCGGGCCGAGGACGAGGTGGAGCCGTTGTCCGGCGGCATGAAACGCCGGCTGACCATCGCCCGCGCCCTGGTCAACGATCCCGAGCTGCTGCTGCTCGACGAACCGACCACCGGGCTGGACCCGCAGGCGCGGCACCTGTTGTGGGACAAGCTGTTCCGCTTGAAGGCGCAGGGCGTCACGCTGATCATCACCACGCACTACATGGACGAGGCCGAGCAGCTGTGCGACCGGCTCGTGGTCATGGACGGCGGCCGGATCGTGGCCGAGGGCTCGCCCGCCGAGCTGATCCTGCGGTACTCCACCCGCGAGGTGGTGGAGCTGCGGTTCGCGCCGGGGGAGGAGGTGCCCGCGGACCGGGTGGCCGACCTGGCCGACCGGGTCGAGGTGCTGCCCGACCGCCTGCTGCTGTACACCGCGGCGGGCGAGGCTGCGCTGGAGCAGGTGCACCAGCGCAGGGTGCGGCCGCTGTCGTCGCTGGTGCGGCGGAGCACGCTGGAGGACGTCTTCCTGCGCCTGACCGGACGGACACTGGTGGACTGATGAGCGTTTCGTCGACGGGCCGGGTCGTCCCGGCGTGGCAGGGCGCGTGGTTGCGCGTCGAGGGGTACTGGGCGTGGTACCGCCGGTACTGGAAGTCCAATGTGTACTCGACCGGCCTGCAGCCGCTGTTGTTCCTGCTGGCGATGGGGCTCGGGTTCGGCTCGCAGGTGCAGGCCGGGCCCGCCACCGGCGGTCTGTCCTATGTGCACTACATCGCGCCCGCGCTGCTGGTGTCGGCGGCGATGCAGAACGCGGTGGGGGAGTCGACGTACCCGGTGCTGTCCGGGTTCAAGTGGCAGAAGGACTACCTGGCGGTCACGGCGACGCCGGTGTCGCCGGGGCAGGTGCTCGGCGGGCACCTGATCTGGGTGACGTTGCGGCTGTTGCTGTCCGGCGCGGTGTACGCACTGATCGCGGTGCCGTTCGGGGCGTGGCTGAACGCCGGGGCGGCGCTGGTCGTGGTGGTCGGAGCGGTGACCGGCCTGGCGTGTGCCGCGCCGGTGACGGCCCTGGCCGCGACGACGTACGACGAGGGCGTCCGGTTCAACGCCGTGTTCCGGTTCGTGGTGATGCCGATGACGTTATTCGCGGGCACGTTCTTCCCGATCGAGCAGATCCCGGTGGCGCTGCGCTGGCTCGCCTGGATCTCCCCGCTGTGGCACGGCAACGAACTCGCGCGGGGCGTCACCCTCGGCGGCCTGGAGCCGCTGCCCGCGCTCGGTCACCTGGCCTTCCTGGCAGCGCTGTTCACCGTGGGGGCGGTGCTGGCGCGCCGCTACTTCTACCGTCGCCTGGTGGTGTGACGATGCCCGCCTGCTCCCCACCGACCACCCGACTCCGGCCGACCACGCGAGAGCCCCGATGACCACACTCACCGAAACCCCGCGCCGCGGCGTCCTCCTCCGGATCCTGCCGCCCGGCCTCTACGCGGGCCGTGCCAGCAAACTCGTCGAGCGCTCGATCCTGGCCTACTCGCGCATGTGGCTGGTCTTCGCGTCCGGCGTGCTGGAGCCGCTCCTCTACCTCGTCGCGTTCCAGATCGGCTTCGGCAGGCTCGTCGGCGACGCCACCGGCCCGGATGGGCAGCCGATGAGCTACGTCGCGTTCGTCGCGCCCGCCCTGCTCGCCTCGTCCGCCATGAACGGCGCCGTCTTCGACAGCACGTTCAACGTGTTCTTCAAGTTCCGCTACGCCAAGACCTACGACGCGATGCTGGCCACCCCGATCGGCCCGCTGGACATCGCGATCGGCGAGATCTCGTGGGCCGTCCTGCGCGGCGGGCTCTACTCGGTCGCGTTCTTCGCCGTGATGGCCGCGATGGGCCTGGTCACCTCGCCGTGGGCGTTGCTGCTGATCCCGGTCGCGCTGTTGATCGCGCTGGCCTTCGCGGCGATCGGCATGGCCTGCGCGACGTTCCTTCGCTCGACGTCCCAGTTCGACTACATCCAGCTGGCCGTCGTCCCGATGTTCCTGTTCTCCACGACGTTCTACCCGCTGTCGGTCTACCCCGGGCCGCTGCAGGTGGTGGTGCAGTGCTCGCCGCTCTACCACGGAATCCAGCTGATGCGGGAATTCGCGGTCGGCGCCCTGCACCCGGGCATGATCGGCCACGTCGCCTACCTCGTGGCGCTGGCGATACTCGGCATCTGGGGCGCGGCCCGCCGCCTCAGCGGGCTGCTGCTGCGCTGACCCGTGCCGGGTGAGGTGCCCGCCGGCCGCGCCCGTTGCCGCCGCCTCGGGGCGCCCTGCACCCCGGCATGGTCGGTCACGTCGTCACTTGATGGCGCGGCCGGGCATCCGGAGCACGGCTCAGCGCCTCAGCGGGCTGCTCCTGCGCCAGCCCGTGCCCGTTCTCGCGCGAAAGCGCCGAACCACCTCGTACCCCGGCATGGTCCGGTCATGTCGCCTATTTGGTGGCGCGGTGCTGGGCGTCTGGAGCGCGGCCCACCGCCTCAGCGGGCTGCTCCCCGCGTCGAGACCCGTGCCCGGTGAGGTGGTAGCCCGCTGGGCACGGCACCGGCCGCGCCCGTTGCCGCCTCGGGGCGCCCTGCGCGCCGGCATGGTCGGTCACGTCGTCACTTGATGGCGCGGCCGGGCATCCGGAGCGCGGCCCACCGCCTCAGCCGGCTGCTCCTGCGCCAGCCTGTGCCCGCTGTCGCGGGAAAGCGCCGGACCCAGCACCCGGCGTGATCGGCCACACCGCCTCACAAATGGCGCGGTCCTGGCCATCCGGCGCACGGCCCACCGTCAGCCGGCGCCGACCCGCACCATCCCGTGCCCGTAGAAGCCGTTGTAGCCGGTGTACCCGGCGCAGAACGCGTCCTGCCGCCCGTCGCCGGTGAGGTCGTAGTCGGCGGGGCAGGGCACCGGCCGCGCGCGTTCCTCCAGCGCGCGCCGCAGCTGCCGGGCCGTCGACCCGGGCCGCTCGGCCGCGAGCACCGCCGCCGCGCCGGCCACGTGCGGCGCGGCCATCGAGGTGCCGCACATTTCGCCGTACCCGCCGGGCGTGGTGGACAGCACGCACCTGCCGCGGTCGCCCCCCGGCGCGGTCAGGTCGACCACACCGAGCCCGTACGAGCTGTACCCGGCTTTCACCTCGTCCGGCCCGACCGCCGACACGGCCACCACGTCCCGCAACGCGGCCGGCAACGCGTCGCACCCGCCCGCCCGGGACGCCGGGGTCAGGTCCACGGCGTCGTTCGTCGCCGCGGCCACGTTCACCGTGCCCCGCGACGCCGAGTAGGCCAGCGCCCGGCCGACCGCCTCGCGCACCGCCTCGCGCTCCGGTGACCAGGTGCACGACGAAGCCCACGTGTTGATCGCGAAGCTGCTGTTGGTGACCGCCATCCCGCGCTCGGCCGCCCACATCAGCCCGCACACCACGGCTTCCGGGGTGACCAGGCCCCGGTCGTCGATGACCTTGACCGACGCCACCCGCGTCCCCGGCGCGACCCCGGTCGTGCCGCGCCCGTCGTCGGCCGCGGCGATGATCCCGGCGACGTGCGTGCCGTGCGCCGACGTCGTGGCCCGCCACGCGCTCTTGGCCGGGTCGGGCACACCGCTCAGGCAGCCGGCCGAGTCGCCCCGGTCCAGCGCGTCCACGAGGTCGGGGTGGTCCGGGTCGATGCCCGAGTCCAGGACGCCGACCACGACGTCCGGGCTGCCCGCGCCGGGCCCGCCCACCGCGGCGAGGTTCCACTGGTCACCGGCGCGGTCCACGGACGGCACCTCCGACGGCGTTGTCGCGCGCAGGCCGGGCCGCACCGGCCGCTGCCCGGCCCGCCGCTCGTTCTGTGCGCTGTAGGCACGCCCGGGGCCGATCCGCGGCGCGAAGTCCGGGTCGCCGGAGGTGGCGACGCCCACACCGATCTGCGGGTGGTATCCGGTCAGCTGCCCGCACGCGGCCCGCGTTTGGGCCCGGGCCGTGGGTTCGGGCGTGTCGCGGTCGAAGACGACCAGGTAACGCACGTCGCGCCCGCTGTCCGAGCACGCCTGCTCCGGCTCCGCCGCCGCATGGGCCGGCGCCACCACCAGCACGGCGCACGCCACCGCCACCAGTGATCGTCCGAAGCCGGGCAACGGGGACCTCCAACAGGGCGAACAGCGGCCGGGGAGCCGTCGGCGTCCTGCCGCACGCTAAGCCACCCCGCGCGGCGGCGACAAGCGCACGCCGCAAGTTCGCCCGGCCGTGGTCACGTGCCTGTTGGCACCGAGTACGCCGCACCGGACGCACCGTGTGGGATACTCGGCTTGGCTGCTTCCGCCGACACGCCCGCGACCTGCGGTCCGTCCGGGGGTTGCGGTCCGGAGACAGGCCGGAAGAGCGCCAGGTCGTCGCCGCCAGGAACCACCTGGGTGGCTCGACGAGCGGCAGGCGGGCGGGAACCGCCGGCTCGGACGGCCCGTCACCGAGCGGACCTGCCATCGGCGGGTGCCGGACCCCGGCACCGTCGGGGCGAGACGAGGCACAGGATTCCCGCCGGCGGTGACCACCCCGGCGGAACAGACAGGAAGGGCCCCTGTGCGGCCGCGTCCGCCAGCCCAAGCGGCTGGGACGCGCCCGGGGGCGGAGGAGATGTATGTCGAACGCGGACACACCCGCCGAGAACACCGGCGGGAACACCGCCCTACCCGCAACCGGCCCGCTGGGCGAGTTGCCGCCCCGCGTCCGGGTGCACGCCCTGGCGAAGCTGCTCGGCTCCAACAGCCGGGTCGTGCTGGCGAAGCTCACCGAACTGGGTGAGACGGCGCGCAGCGCGCAGTCGAGCGTGCCGCGGGAGGTCGCGGTGAAGGTCGCCGAGGCGCTCGCCCCGGCCGACGAGCAGGCCGCCGAGGAGGCGGCTGCCCCCGAGGCGGTCGCCCCGGCCGAGGACGCGGCGCCCGACGCCGTTCCGGAGAGCACGCCCGAGCCGGTCGTCGAGACACCGGCCGCCCCCGAGCCCGCCACCCAGGCGACGCCGGAACCCGAGACCGCGCCTGCGGCCGCGGCGCCCGAACCCGTTGCCGAGCCCGAGCCGGTCCGGCAGCCGCAGCGCCCGCCGCACATGCCGGTCTTCGCGGCCCCGTCGCCGGTGTTCCTGCCGCCGGAGGCCGGCGCCGTCGAGGAGGAGCCCGCCCCCAAGGCGGAGCGGGCCGCCGAGGTCAAGCCGGTGGACGAGGACGCCGACGAGGGTGAGGACGGCGCGGGCCGCCGTCGCCGCCGCCGGGGCCGTCGCGGCCGTGGCCGGGGCAAGGGCGGCGACGAGAACGCCACCGAGACCACCGAGGCCGACGAGACCGCGCCGGCCGAGGAGACCGCCAAGGCCGAGGACGAGGACACCGCCGACGAGGGCGAGCCGTCCGAGGACACCGACGAGACCGAGGGGTCGAGCCGTCGTCGCCGTCGCCGTCGCCGCCGCAAGGGCTCGGACGGGGACAGCGCCGACTCGACCACCGACGACCCGCCGAACACCGTCGTCCACGTCCGCGAGGCGAAGGCCGACGAGAAGAGCAGCAGCAGCTCGGACGGCGTGCGCAGCGTCCGCGGCTCCACGCGCCTGGAGGCGAAGCGCCAGCGCCGCCGGGACGGCCGCGAGGCGGGCCGTCGCCGCGCGCCGATCCTGTCCGAGGCCGAGTTCCTGGCCCGCCGCGAGTCGGTCGAGCGGACGATGGTGGTCGCCGAGCGCGGCGAGCACACCCAGATCGGCGTGCTCGAGGACGGTGTCCTGGTCGAGCACTTCGTGACGTCGCAGGGCAGCGGCTCGATCGTCGGCAACGTCTACCTGGGCCGCGTCCAGAACGTGCTGCCCTCGATGGAGGCCGCGTTCGTCGACATCGGCCGGGGCCGCAACGCCGTGCTCTACGCGGGTGAGGTCGACTGGGACGCCGCCGGCCTGGAGGGCAAGTCCCGCAAGATCGAGCAGGCCCTGTCCACCGGTGACAACGTGCTGGTGCAGGTCACCAAGGACCCGGTCGGGCACAAGGGCGCCCGGCTGACCACCCAGATCTCGCTGCCGGGCCGTTTCCTGGTCTACATGCCGTCGGGCGGCGCCACCGGCATCTCGCGCAAGCTGCCGGAGAACGAGCGGCGGCGGCTGAAGGACATCCTCAAGCGGATCGTCCCCGAGGACGCCGGCGTGATCATCCGCACCGCGTCGGAGGGCATCAGCGAGGAGGAGCTGGAGCGCGACGTCCGGCGGCTGAAGGCGCAGTGGGAGGTCGTCAAGGAGAAGGCCGACGCGGCCACCTCCGGCAAGAAGTCGTCCGCCCCGGTGATGCTCTACGAGGAGCCGGACCTGCTGGTCAAGGTGGTCCGCGACCTGTTCACCGAGGACTTCGTCTCGCTCGAGGTCCAGGGCGACACGGCGTGGGAGACCATCCGCGCCTACGTCGAGCACGTCGCGCCGGACCTCACCCCCCGGCTCAAGCGCTACGTCGGCACCGGTGACGTGCTGGCCGAGCACCGCATCGACGAGCAGCTCACCAAGGCGCTGGACCGCAAGGTGTGGCTGCCCTCGGGTGGTTACCTGGTCATCGACCGCACCGAGGCGATGACGGTGATCGACGTCAACACCGGCAAGTTCACCGGTTCGGGCGGCAACCTCGAGGAGACGGTCACCCGCAACAACCTGGAGTCGGCCGAGGAGATCGTGCGCCAGCTGCGGCTGCGCGACATCGGCGGCATCATCGTGATCGACTTCATCGACATGGTGCTGGAGTCCAACCGCGAGCTGGTGCTCAAGCGGCTGACCGAGTGCCTCGGCCGGGACCGCACGCGCCACCAGGTCGCCGAGGTCACCTCGCTGGGCCTGGTGCAGATGACCCGCAAGAAGATCGGCACCGGCCTGCTCGAAGCGTTCTCCACGACCTGCGAGCACTGCAAGGGCCGCGGCGTCATCGTCTCGACCGAGCCGGTGAAGTCGGGCAACGGCGGCAACGGCGGCGGTCACCAGCACGGCGGTGGCGGCGGCGGTTCGCGCCGGTCGCGCGGCCGGGCCAAGGTCGAGGAGCCGCAGGCGGAGAAGACGCCCGAGCCCTCGCCGGTGCAGCGGGAGAGCACGATCTCAGCCGTCGAGGCCATGGCCAAGGCCGCGAAGATCGCCTCGACGAAGACCGAAGGCGGCGACAAGGCGGAGACGGGCGCGGCCCCGGCCGACGCGGCGCCCGCCGAGGCCCACGCCGGCGCGGAGAACGCCGCCTCGTCCGGCAGCGACCGCTCCGAGCGGCGGTCCCGCTCCCGTGGGAAGGCCCGCGCGGAGACGGCCCAGCCCGAAGCCCAGACCCAGCCGAACGCGACGGTCCAGCCCGAGGCAGCACCCCAGCCGGAGACCGCGGGTGCGCCCAGCTCGCAGGCCGAGACCAGGCCGGAGGGCGCTCCTGCTGAGGCGCAGCCGCAGTCCGGGACGGCCCACGAGGCAGCTGCTCAGCCCGCGCTTCAGGCCGACGCAGCGGCTCCGTTCGCGCAGGCCGGTTCCGAGGCGCAGCCCGCGCCGTCGGAGCAGCCCGCGGCGCAGGCCCGTCCCGAGAAGCAGCCTGGAGCAACGACCCAGCCTGTGGCGCAGGCCCAGGGCGGGGCGGCGCAGGCCGGCCCGGAAGGCGCGGTCGAGCCCCCGGTCGAGGCGCAGCCCTCGCCGGAGGCAGCGGCGCAGCCGCAGACCGATGAGCCGGCCGCCGCGGAGCAGGCGAAGCCCTCCCGCGCCCGGACCCGACGCGTCGCCCGCAGGCCCGCGGCGCCCCCGGAGCCGGTCCAGGCCACCACCGAGACGCCCCAGGTCACCACCGTCCCGGCCGGCCCCGTGGCCGGCGGGCCGGCGCCCACCCTGGAAACGTCCAGCCCGGAAGCCACCGGGCAGGAGGACTCCGGCGAGGCGTCGCCCGAGGTCAGCGTGCCCACCCCGGCCACCAGGACGGCCCGCAGGCGCCCGCGCCGCGCGGCCTCCCGTCCGGCCGGGCCGCCGGTGCACGCGTCGGACCAGAGCTGATCCACCTACGTGAGCCCCGGTGTCAACCGGCACCGGGGCGTCACGTAACCTGTAAGACGGCCCGTCCCCGGACGGGCTATGGCGCGATCACCGGACCGCACACAGCGGGACGTGGCGCAAGCCCTCACCCATTGTCGAGTTAGCAGGAGACTTCCGTGTCGGCGTACGCGATCGTCAAGACCGGCGGCAAGCAGTACAAGGTGGCCGTCGGCGACGTCGTCGAGGTCGAGAAGCTCGAGGGCAAGCCGGGCACCGAGCACTCTTTCCCCGCCGTGCTGTACGTCGACGGCAGCGATGTCACGGCGGATGCCGAAGCACTCGCGAAGATCTCGGTCACCGGCAAGGTCGTCGAGCAGACCAAGGGTCCCAAGATCCGCATCCACAAGTTCAAGAACAAGACCGGCTACCACAAGCGGCAGGGTCACCGTCAGAAGCTGACCCGCGTCGAGGTCACCGGAATCACGAAGTAAGGAGCTGCAGGAGCCATGGCACACAAGAAGGGTGCGTCCAGCTCCCGCAACGGGCGCGACTCCAACCCCCAGTACCTCGGCGTGAAGCGCTACGGCGGTCAGCTCGTGAACGCCGGTGAGATCCTGGTCCGCCAGCGCGGCACCAAGTTCCACCCCGGCCTGAACGTCGGCCGTGGCGGCGACGACACGCTGTTCGCCCTCGCGGCGGGCACCGTCGAGTTCGGCGCGAAGCGTGGCCGCAAGACGGTCAACATCGTCCCGGCCGAGGCCTGAGGGTCCGGCTAGACAACCCAGCACCTTCAGCGAGGGGCGGGCCCGGAACAGATCCGGTCCCGCCCCTTGTTGCTGAAGATGGCTGATATCCCTCCGAAGAAACGAGAAGAGGCTTCACGATGGCGTCCCGGTTCGTTGACCGCGCGGTGATCCACGTCGCCGCGGGCGACGGCGGGCACGGCTGTGCCTCGATCCACCGCGAGAAGTTCAAGCCGCTCGGCGGCCCCGACGGGGGCAACGGCGGCAACGGCGGCGACGTGCGACTCGTCGTCGACCCGAACGTGCACACGCTGCTCGACTTCCACTTCCACCCGCACGCCAAGGCCACCAACGGCCGCCAGGGCCAGGGCAGCCACCGCGCGGGCGCGGCAGGCGAGACCCTGGAGCTCAAGGTGCCCGACGGCACCGTCGTGATGTCCGAGGACGGCGAGGTCCTGGCGGACCTGGTCGGTCCGGGCACGACGTTCGTCGCCGCCCAGGGCGGCCGCGGCGGCCTCGGCAACGCGGCGCTGGCGTCCAAGGCGCGCAAGGCGCCCGGGTTCGCGCTGCTCGGCGAGCCCGGCGAGGAGCGCAGCCTCGTGCTGGAGCTGCGTTCGGTCGCCGACGCCGGTCTGCTCGGCTTCCCGTCGGCAGGCAAGTCGTCGCTGATCTCGGTGCTGTCCGCGGCCAAGCCGAAGATCGCCGACTACCCGTTCACGACGCTGGTGCCGAACCTCGGCGTGGTGAACGCGGGCGACACCGTGTTCACGATGGCCGACGTGCCCGGTCTGATCCCCGGCGCGAGCGAGGGCAAGGGCCTCGGCCTGGACTTCCTCCGCCACATCGAACGCTGCGCGGTGCTGGTGCACGTCGTCGACTGCGCGACCTACGACCCGGGCCGCGACCCGGTGTCCGACGTGGACGCGCTGGAGGCCGAGCTGGCCCGCTACACCCCGGCGCTCGGCGGCGAGCTGGACTCCCGGCCGCGGGTCGTGGTGCTCAACAAGATCGACGTGCCGGACGCGGCCGAGCTGGCCGAGATGGTGCGTGGCGAGTTCGAGGCGCGCGGCCTGCCGGTGTTCGAGGTTTCCACGGTGACCCGCCAGGGCCTGCGTGAGCTGACCTTCGCGCTCGCCAAGGAGGTCGAGAAGTACCGGGCGGCGCAGCCGGAGGCGGAGCCGACGCGGATCGTGCTGCGGCCGGTGGCGGTCGACGACTCGGGCTTCACCATCGAGGAGGACCCGGAGGAGCCGGGCGGCTTCATCGTGCGTGGCGCGCGCCCCGAGCGGTGGATCCGGCAGACCGACTTCGGCAACGACGAGGCCGTGGGCTACCTCGCGGACCGGCTCAACCGGCTGGGTGTCGAGGACGCACTGGCCAAGCGCGGAGCCGAGCCGGGCTGCCCGGTGACGATCGGCAACATCACCTTCGAGTGGGAGCCCTCCACGCCGGGCGTGGCGGCGCGCATGACGGGCCGGGGCACCGACGCGCGGCTGGAGCAGAACAACCGCGTGTCGGCCGCCGAGCGCAAGGAAGCCCGGCGCATCCGCCGTGACGGGCCGGACCAGCCCGAGGACGAGGACGCGACAGCACGATGAGCGTGGCCCGCAAAGCCGTCGCGGCGGCGGAACGGCTGGTCGTCAAAGTCGGCTCGTCGGCGCTGACCACCGCTGGTGACGGGCTCGACGTGACGCGGCTGAACGCGCTGGTCGACGCCATCGCGGCGCGGATCGCGCAGGGCAGCCAGATCGTGCTGGTGTCCTCGGGTGCGATCGGCGCCGGGCTGGCGCCGCTCGCGCTCGGCAAGCGGCCGCGGGACCTGGCGACCCAGCAGGCCGCGGCGAGTGTCGGCCAGTTGCAGCTCGCACACGCCTACGCGGAGTCGTTCGGCCGGTACGCCCTGACGGTGGGTCAGGTGCTGCTCACTTCCGACGACGTCGTGCGGCGCGCGCACTACCGCAACGCGCAGCGGACTTTCTCCCGCCTGCTGGCGCTGGGCGCGGTGCCGGTGGTCAACGAGAACGACACGGTGGCCACCGAGGAGATCAAGTTCGGCGACAACGACCGCCTGGCGGCGCTGGTGGCGCACCTGGTCGGCGCCGACGCCCTGGTCCTGTTGTCCGATGTGGACGGTCTGTACGACGGGGATCCGCGGTCGGGTTCGACGCGGCGCATCGCCGAGGTGACCGGCCCGGCGGACTTGGAGGGCATCGCTGTCGGCATGTCCAGTTCGGGGCTCGGCACGGGCGGGATGGTGTCGAAGCTGGCCGCGGCGCGCACGGCCGCGTCAGCGGGGATCCCCGTGCTGCTGGCCGCGGCGTCGGACGCTTCGCGGGCGTTGTCGACGGCCGAGGTCGGCACCGCGTTCCGGGCGGCCGACAGCCGGCTGTCCGCGCGCCGGTTCTGGCTCGGCTACGCGGCGGGGACGCGGGGTCGTCTGCACCTGGACGACGGTGCGGTGGCCGCGGTGGTGCGCCGGCGCCGGTCGTTGCTGGCGGCGGGGGTCACCGGTGTCGATGGTGATTTCGAGGCGGGCGACGTGGTGGAGCTGGTCGACGCCGCGCAGCGTGTGGTTGCCCGTGGTGTGGTGGCGTTCGACGCGGGGGAGTTGCCCGAGCTGATCGGCCGGTCCAGCCATGAGCTGCCGGAGGAGCAGCGGCGGGAGGTCGTGCACGCCGACGATCTGGTGCCGTTCCGCCGTTAACGCAGTTCCGTGCCCTTCGTTTCGGGGAGGGTGAGCAGCACGAGGAACGCGATCACCGCGCCGGCCGCAACGTACCAGAAGAACAGGATCGACGCCCCGGCCGCGGAGAGCGCGCTGATGACCAGCGGTGCGGTGCCGCCGAACACGGCGACGGTGAGGTTGTACCAGGCGCCGATGCCGAGGCCGCGCAGTTCGGTGGGGAACAGTTCGCTCATGATCGCGGGCGCGAGGCTGGACAGGGCGGCGTAGAGCCCGAGGCCGACGCAGAAGACGACGAGCAGGTTGCCGAGGCCGGGTTTGACCAGTGTGGACAGCGGCACGATGAGGATCGCGGTGGCCGCGGACCACGCGAACAGCTGGGGTTTGCGGCCGATGCGGTCGGAGAGCGCGCCGTAGGGGTACTGGAGTGCGACGAACAGCGCGGTGCCGATGGACAGGGCGAGGAAGACGTCGACGTCGTTGGCGTGGCGGGTCTTGACCGCGAAGGGCGTGAGGGCGCTGAAGAACGTGTAGTAGCACAGGGTCGACAGCATCGTGATGCCGACGAGCTGGCCGACGGCCTTGGGGTGTTCGCGCAGGGTGGTCAGCAGCGGGCGGCGGACGCGTTGCGCGCGGCCCTTGTTCTGCTCGAACTGTTCGGTCTCGGAGAGGCTGCGGCGTAGCCACAGGCCGACGATGCCGAGGACGCCGCCGAGCAGGAACGGGATGCGCCAGCCGTAGGAGCTCATGGCGGCCTTGTCCATGGTGCGGGCGAGGACGAACCCGAGCACGGACGCGAGCAGCACCGCGGAGCCGGTGGAGATGTAGAAGAAGGAGGAGTAGCGCCCCCGCCACTTCGGCGGCGCGATCTCACCGAGGTAGGCGGAGGCGTTGGACACTTCGCCCCCGAGGGACAGCCCCTGCGCGATGCGTGCGAGGAGCAGCAGGATCGGTGCCAGCCAGCCGACTTGCTGGAAGGTGGGCAGGATCGCGATGACGATGGAGCCGCCCGCCATGAGCGTGATGGTGAGAATCATGGCCGGCTTGCGGCCGCGCACGTCGGCGAACCGGCCGAGCAGCAGACCGCCGAGGGGCCGGAAGAAGAAGGCGAGCGCGTAGGTGGCGAACGTGTTGATCTGGGCGAGCAGGTCGTTGCCCGCGGGGAAGAACGCGGTGGCGAAGTAGATGCTGAACGTCGCGTAGATCGTCCAGTCGAACCACTCCAGCGCGTTGCCGACGCTGGCCGCGAACAACTTCCGGACGGGCAGCCGGTGCCGGACTGCTGTGCCCACCTTCGACTCGACCATGGCGCACCTCCACGTTCACCCGATGGGGTCGGACAATGCCACACCTCGGCCGCGACCGAAAGATTCTTTTCTGCCGGGAACCTGCTGAGCTGCGCTTTTCTCCCCGGGCGATGTCGAAGTGACACCCACGTGGCCGATGCACCCACACCACGACCTCACCCGCGCTCGCGGCACCACCCGACCCGCCGTCGGGACGCGGCCGATGCACCCACACCACGACCCCACCCGCGGCCGCGGCACCACCCGACCCGCCTCGGGGACGCCACGCGGCCCGCCGTCGGTGTGCCATGCGACCGGCCGTCAGGGTGCCATGCGGCCCGACGGCGGGTGGCAGCTGGCCCGTCGTCGGGGCGTGACCCGGCCCACCGCGGCCCGCCGTCGGGGCCGTGACGCGGCCGCCATCGGTGCGCCGCCTGGCCCGCCGTTCGGGCCGTGACGCGCCCGTCGGGGCGCCGCCCAGCCCGCCGGTCGGGGCGCCGCTTGGCCGGCAGTGCCGCCCAGTGGCCCCGCAGCCTGTCCGGCCCGCAGTGCTGCCGGGCGAACCTTGCCGCCTCAGCGGCCCGGGCCCTGCCAGGGCGAGTCTCGCCGCTTGCCCCGCGGGCCGCTCGGCGCGCGAGGCCGGGGGCGAGCTTTGCCGCTTGGCCTGCAGCCTATCCGGCCCGCAGTGCTGCCGGGCGAGCCGTGCCGCCTGCCCGATGGTGCCGCTGGGTGACGCGTGCTGTCCGGCCAGTCGGGCGTGCCCAGCCTGGAGAGTCGCAGCGCTGCCGTGCCACGTCGCCCGCCAGGCGCCAAGCCGAGGCCTGCTGCCCGGGGCAGCGGGGCTTGCCCGGCCCGGAGCTGGCCGCGCGGTCAGCTGTGCCGCCCCGGGTGGTGGGTGGCGAGCTGTGCCGCTCCGGCTGGCGGGGTGCGTGGCTAGCCGTGCCGCCCGACTAGCAGGGAGGGCTGCGCCTGCTGCGATACCGATGGGCCTGCCGTGCCGCCAGGCGTGGCCTCAGTGCCACCAGGGCGCTGTCTTGATCGGCGCCGATCAGGCCCGCCGCCGCGCGCCGCGCCGTCCTGGTCGGCCCTGGCCAATGTGGCCGGCTGGCGAGGCTGTCGCTGAGCGAGGTGCCGTGCCGGACTGACCTGCCATCACATCTCTCCGGCGCACGCTGGTGGCCAAAGCGTTGCGCCGCCGTGCTCTCCAAGGCTGGGCGTCGCGATCAAGAATTCCCTGTCAAGTCCCTCCCTTCAGTTCGTGCTCGCCAGTGCGAAAGGCAGCACTGCAGGCGCCCCGCCCTGACGCAGGAGCCGGGCGGCCAGCGTCATGCTCCAGCCGGTGTCCACGAGATCGTCCACGAGCAACACCGGACCCTCCACACCGGACAACTCCGCGACCAGCGCACCCGGCACCGCAAGCGTTTGCCACAGGTCCGCGACCCGCTGTGCGCTGTTCGCCCGGCGTGGACGCCCGCCCCGGCTCTCCAATGCGCCCAGGAAGCGCAGCCGCCCGATCTGCGCCAGCCGGGTCGCCAGGTCGTGCACCAGGCGCGGTCGGGTCGCGGAGGGCATCGCCACCACTGCCTCCGGCCGCTGGTCCCACCGCCAGGACGCCAGAACCTGGACGCACGCCTGGAAAATGCGGTCCGGCACCTCGCCGTCGGCGGCCCGCTCGCCGACCAGCTCGCGCAACGGCCCGCCCCACCCGACGTCCGTCAGCCGTCCAAGCGTGCGTCCCGGCTCGGCCAGCTCACCCTTCCCGATCCGCCCGGACAGCGGCACGTCGAGCGAAGCCATACCCGTCGGCCACTGGCGACGCGGGCTCACCTCGACCCCCGGCCGCCGGAGCCGCTCGTCGGTCTTTTCCACCGCCTCCGCCGAAACGGTGACGTCCCGATGCTCACCCGTGCAGTTGTCGCACCGGCCGCACGGTTCGGCGAACGGGTCGTCGAGCTGGCGACGCAGGAACTCCATCCGGCACGAAGTGGTGGCCTGGTACTCCAGCATCGCCTGCTGTTCCGCCCGCCGCGCCTCGGCGACGCGCTCGTACCGTTCGCGTTCGTACTGCCAGTCCTGCCCCGTCGCCTCCCATCCGCCTTTGACGCGCCGCACCGCGCCGTCCACGTCGAGCACCTTCAGCACCATCTCCAGCCGGGACCTGGACAGTTCGACCATCGGCTCCAGCGCCACCGTCGACAGTGGCCGGTCGGCGTAGGCGAGCGCGTTCAGCACCTGGTTGACGCGCTGCTCGTCCGGGAACGCGAGCGAGGAGAAGTACCGCCAGATCTCGGCGTCCTCCGCGCCCGGCAGGAGGATCACCTCGGCCCGCCGCACGCCACGGCCGGCACGGCCGACCTGCTGGTAGTAAGCGATCGGCGAGGACGGCGCCCCGACGTGGACGACAAAACCGAGGTCGGGCTTGTCGAACCCCATGCCCAGCGCGGACGTCGCCACGAGCGCCTTGACCCGGTTGGCCAGCAGGTCGTCCTCGGCCGCCTCGCGATCGGCCGGCTCGGTCTTGCCCGTGTACGCCGTGACCGGGAACCCGCGCTCGCGCAACATCTCCGCGATATCGTGCGCCGCGGCGACGGTGAGCGTGTAGATGATCCCGCAACCCGGCAGCTCGCCGAGCCGGTCCGCCAGCCACGCCAGCCGCGCCTGCGGGGTGGGCAGCTTCGCGACCGACAGGTGCAGGCTCTCCCGGTCGAGCGGACCGCGCAGCACCAGCGTGTCTCCGCCCTGACCGAGCCCGAGCTGTTCGGCGACGTCGGTGACCACCCGGTCGTTGGCGGTGGCCGTGGTCGCCAGCACGGGCACATCCTCGGGCAGCCCCGCGAGCAGCGTGCGCAGGCGGCGGTAGTCCGGCCGGAAGTCGTGACCCCAGTCGGAGATGCAGTGGGCCTCGTCGACGACGAGCAGGCCGGCCGTGGTGGTCAGTTTCGGTAATACCGTGTCGCGGAAGTCGGGGTTGTTCAGCCGCTCCGGGCTCACCAGCAGCACGTCGATCTCGCCGGCGGCGATGCGCGCCTGCACGTCGTCCCACTCCTGCTGGTTGGCCGAGTTCATCGTCGCCGCGTGGATGCCTGCCCGCCCGGCCGCTGCGATCTGGTTGCGCATCAGCGCCAGCAGCGGGGAGATGATGACCGTCGGACCCGCCCCCCGCTCGCGGAGCAGGGCCGTGGCCAGGAAGTACACGGCCGACTTGCCCCAGCCAGTGCGCTGCACGACGAGAGCGCGCCGGTGGTGGGCGACCAGGGCCTCGATGGCTGTCCACTGGTCGTCGCGCAGGGTCGCGCCGTCTCCGGCCAGTGCCCGGAGCAGCGTTTCGGCGCGTTCGCGCAGGAGGTGAAGGTCCACGGGTCAACGTCTACCCGAAGGCTGCGACGAAACCGAGCCGAGTACCGCACGAGTGGACCAGTCGTCGAGTAATGTGACGCAAGACACAGCGAATGTCCGCATCAGGACGCCCGAACGGCCGAGTCTCCTAGTTGTCGGGGTTCACTTGCGGGTTCGCCGGCGCCTCCGGAGGTTCCCCTCGAACCGCCGGCGGAGCGAGGCGCGCGGGTGCTGTTACCGGGGAGCGGGGCAGTACCCGCGCACTCGCGCTTCTACGATCCGTTCATGTCACCACGCCGAATCGGGGTCATGGGCGGCACGTTCGACCCCGTCCACCACGGCCACCTTGTCGCGGCCAGTGAGGTGCAGTCCCGGTTCGACCTCGACGAAGTGATCTTCGTGCCGACCGGCCAGCCGTGGCAGAAGTCCGGCAGGCAGGTCACCAGGGCCGAGGACCGGTACCTCATGACCGTCATCGCCACCGCCTCCAACCCGGTCTTCTCCGTGAGCCGGGTGGACATCGACCGTGGCGGCGAGACCTACACCGTCGACACCCTGCGTGACCTCAAGGCGGAGTACCCCGAGGACGAACTCTTCTTCATCACCGGCGCCGACGCGCTGGAGCAGATCCTGACCTGGCACAACGCCGACGAGCTGTTCACCCTCGCGCACTTCATCGGCGTCACCAGGCCCGGGTACAAGCTCAACGACCACCACCTGCCCAGCGGCAAGGTGAGCCTGGTCGAGGTGACCGCCATGGCCATCTCCTCGACCGGCTGCCGCGAACGCGTCGAGCACGGCGAACCGATCTGGTACCTGGTGCCCGACGGCGTCGTCCGGTACATCGACAAGCGCGGGCTGTACCGCAAGCCTGCCTGACACGCCGCCGGGGCCGCGGACGGCGGCAGGTACCCTCGGTGGACCGACGGTCTCAGGATGAGGGAGCACAGGAGTGGCAGCGACGTCCCAGGCACGTGACATCGCGACCGTGGCGGCGTACGCCGCCGCGGACAAGAAGGCCACCGACGTGGTGGTGCTGGACGTCTCCGAGCAGCTCGTCATCACCGACGTGTTCGTCATCGCCTCGGCGCCCAACGAGCGCCAGGTGGGGGCCATCGTCGACAACGTCGAGGAGAAGCTGCGGGAGGCCGGGCACAAGCCGGTCCGCCGCGAAGGCGCGCGCGAGGGCCGCTGGGTCCTGCTCGACTTCGTCGACGTCGTGGTCCACGTGCAGCACGACGAGGAGCGCTCGTTCTACGGCATCGAGCGGCTGTGGAAGGACTGCCCCCGCATCGAGGTCGACGGGCTCGCCGAGGCCGTCGACGCCGGGGACGCCTCGTGAGTTTCCGGCGCCTCGTGCTGTGGCGTCACGGGGAGACCGACTACAACGCCGCCGGCCGCATGCAGGGCCACCTGGACTCGGCGCTCACCGAGGTGGGCTGGAACCAGGCCCGCTTCGCCGCGCCCGCGCTCGCCCGCTTCCAGCCCGACCTGGTCATCTCGTCCGACCTGCACCGGGCCATGGACACCGCGACGGTGCTCACCGAGGCGATCGGGGTGCCGTTGCGCATCGACAAGCGCCTGCGGGAGACCCACCTCGGCGAGTGGCAGGGGCTGACCGGCGCCGAGGTCGACGAGGGCTGGCCCGGCGACCGCGCCATCTGGCGCGTGGACGCCACCTGGGCGCCCCCGGGCGGCGAGTCCCGGGTCGAGGTCGCCGAGCGCGCCTCCGAGGTCGTCAGCGACCTGCTGGCCAGTGACGACCCGGGTGATACCGTGCTGCTGGCCGCGCACGGCGGCCTGATCACGGCGCTCACCGGCAAGTTGCTGGCCCTGCCCGTCGCGGCGTGGCCGCAGCTCGGCGGGATCGGCAACTGCCACTGGGTCGAGCTGGGCCTGCGCGACGGTCACTGGCGGCTGCACGCCTACAACGCCGGAATGCTCGGCTGAGATGCCGAGTCTGCTGGTCTTCGGGGACTCGCTGAGTTTCCAGGGCCCGGAAAGCCCCTGCGCGGCCGACGAGCCGCGACTGTGGCCGAACATCGCCGCCTCGGCGCTCGGCGGTAGCGCGGAGCTCGTGGCGTCCGCGGGCTGGACGGCGCGCGACGCGTGGTGGGCGATGATCGGCGACCCGCGGGTGTGGGCCGATCTGAAGCACGCCGACGTCGTGGTGCTGGCCGTGGGAAGCATGGACACGCTGCCGTCGCCGCTCCCGACCTACCTGCGCGGCGGGCTGCGTTACCTCCGGCCGTCCGGGCTCCGCCGCGCCGTCCGCAAGGCGTACCTGGCCGCCCAGCCCCGGCTGGCGGTCGCGATGCGTGGCCGCCCGCGGGTCCTGCCCGCGAAGCTGACCGTGCACTACCTGGACCGGGCGGTCTACGCGCTGCGCATCCTGCGGCCGGAGCTGCCGATCGTGGCCGTCCTGCCCAGCGTCCATCGCGCGTCGTCCTACGGCAACGTGCACACCGGCCGGGAGGAGACGGCGGCCGCGATCGCCGCCTGGTCGCTGCGGGTGGACGTGCCCTTGCTCAACCTGGCGGAGGTCGTGGGGGAGCACGTCCTGAGCGGCCGCGGCAACCCGGACGGGATGCACTGGGGCTGGGAGGGGCACGCGCTCGTGGGCAAGGCGATGGCCGCGTTGATCGGTCCGCTCCTGGCCCCCGGCGAATCGCCCGCCGGCACGTAGGCTGACCGTCGTGCCGGTTGCCGTCATCACGGATTCCACCGCCCATCTGCCCGAGGGCTTCGCCGAGCGCCACGCCCTGCGCGTCGTCCCGCTGCACGTGCTCATCGACGGGGTCGCCGCGCTCGACGGTGTCGAGGTGGGGGCGGCGGCGCTCGCCGAGGCGCTGGGGCAGCGCCGGATCGTGACCACGTCGCGGCCGACACCTGGCGAGTTCGCCAAGGCCTTCCGCGAAGCGCTGGAGGCGGGCGCGGACTCGGTCGTGTCGATCCACCTGTCCAGCGAGATCTCCGGGACCTGGGAGTCCGCGGTGCTGGCCGCGCAGGAGGTCGGGCCGGACCTGGTGCGGGTCGTCGACTCGCGGGGAACCGCGATGGGACTGGGGTTCGCGGCGTTGCACGCGGCGCGCGCGGCGTCGGCCGGCGCGTCGGCGGCCCAGGTGGAAGCGGCCGCGACGGCGGCCGTGCGCTGTTCGGAGACCCTGTTCGTGGTCGAGACGCTGGAGTACCTGCGGCGGGGTGGCCGGATCGGCGCGGCGGCGGCGCTGCTGGGCACCGCGCTGGCCATGAAACCGGTGCTGCACCTGGACGACGGCCGGATCCAGCCGCTGGAGAAGGTGCGCACGATGAACCGCGCCACCGCGCGGCTGGTCGAGCTCGCCGAGGAGGCCGCGCGCGGGGAGCCGGTCGAGGTCGCCGTGCACCACCTCGCCTCGCCGCGGCGGGCGGTGGAACTGGCGAACCGCATCGAGGAGCGGCTGACCGTCGTCGACGGTTGCGTGGTGTCGGAACTGGGTGCCGTGATCGGCGCACACACCGGGCCCGGTGTGGTCGGCGTTGTGGTGCAACGGAATCCCGGCGGGCCGGGAAGCCGCTGAGCTTCCTGCGGGGGCTCACGAACCGTTCTTCCGCAATCGCTTTCGACCGCGGCGTCGAAACCCTCCACGTTGCCACACGGCATCGACAGAAAACCGTGGCACCGCGGCAGAACGCGCCACTTGTCCACAGACCCCTACTTGTCCACAGCCTCCCCGATTCCCACTTCTCCCTCCTTCCCGCGCCCCCTAGCGTCGAATGCGTGTTCGAACGATCAGCCCCGGAATCGCCGGGCATCCCTGTCAACCGCCGGCTCGAGCAGCTCGCCGGTCAGGCCCTCGCGGCTGACCGGGACACCGGGCCGCCGGGCGCCGTCGGACGGCTGGTCGAGCGATGGGTCCCCGAGTCGCTCACCGGCAGCCCCCAGCGGCGGCGCCTGACCACGGTGCTCCTGGCCCTGGTTGGCGTCCTGGTGCTCGTCGGGACGTCGATCGTGCTCCTCGGTGGCAGCCCGCCCGTCGAACGCGCGCCGGTGCTGCCCGCGGCGCCGGAACGGCCCGCACCGGTCACCGCGTCGGCGAGCCGGGTGGCCGACAGTTCGCTGGTGATCAGCGTGGTCGGCAAGGTTCGGAACCCAGGGCTGGTCACGGTCCCCGGCGGCGCACGGGTGGCGGACGCTCTCCGCGCCGCGGGCGGCGCGATCGAGGGCACCGACGTGACGGCGCTGAACCTCGCGCGCAAGCTGGCCGACGGCGAGCAGATCTACGTCGGCATCCCGCCGCCTGCCGGCGCGCAGCAACCGGCCGAGAGCGGCGGCGCCCCCGCGCTCGTCGACCTGAACACGGCCAGCGCCGAGCAACTTGACGCCCTGCCGGGAATCGGCGAGGTCACCGCCCAGCGCATCATCGACTGGCGCGCGAAGCACGGGTCGTTCCGGTCGATCGATCAGCTGCGTGAGGTGGAGGGCATCGGCGAGACTCGACTGTCCCGGCTGCGAGAGCAGGTGACGGTGTCGTGATCGCGGAACCTGTTGTGCGGCACGACTTCCGCCTGGTGCCGGCCGCGTTGTCGTTGTGGCTCGGAGCTCTGCTCGGACTGGTGTGGACGTGGTGGCTGGCCCTCGCGTGCGGCGCTGCGGCGGTGCTGGTGTCCGTGGGGCTGCTGATCAAGCTACGTCCGGCTCGGTCGCGCTGGTGGGCGGGCGCGGCGGCGCTGCTCGTGGCCGGTCTCCTGCTCGCCGGTCCGCTCGGCCTCCGCTTGCACCGGGCGGAGCACGACCCGCTCCACGGCCTCGCGCAGCGCGGCACTGAGGTCACCCTGCGGGTGCTGGTGACGGAACGCCCGAAACCGGTGCGGTCCGCCGGATACGCCGATCAGCAAGCAGGGCCGAGGTCGGTCGTGATCGCGGCGGATGTCCTGCACGCGGAACGTGGCGCCCAGCCGGTGGTCTCGACCGGGCGGGTCGCGCTGCTCGCGCCGTTCGCGACGTGGAGCGAGATCATCCCGGGGCAGGAGGTCACCGCGAGCGGCGAGCTGGCTCCGCCGCGCGACGCCGACCTGACCGTAGCCGCGATCTACGTCCGCGGGCCACCGGTGGCAGCGACGGAGGCTCCCTGGTGGCAGCGCGCCGCGGAGTCGATGCGCGAGGCGCTCCGCAACGCGTGCGGGGTCCTGCCCGAGGAGCAGGCCGGGCTGGTGCCGGGGCTCGTCGTGGGCGACACGAGCGGGTTGTCCGAACGGCTCGACCGCGAGTTCACCGACGCCGGCCTCACCCATCTGATGGCGGTCAGCGGGTCCAACGTCGCGATTGTGTGCGGCGCGGTGCTGCTGCTGTTACGGCTGTTGCGGGCAGGGCCACGGTTGTCCGCGGCGCTGTCCGGGGCGGCCCTGGCCGGGTTCGTGGTTCTGGCGGGTGGGGAGCCGAGTGTCCTGCGGGCCGGAGTCATGGGCGGGATTGCCCTGCTGGCGCTGGCGCTGGGGCGGGAAAGATCAGTCGTGCCCGCACTGGCCACCGCGACCTGCGTCCTCGTGGCGTGGGACCCGGCGATGGCGGTCAGCTTCGGCTTCGCGTTGTCGGTGATCGCGACCGCCGGGCTGGTGCTCCTGGCACCGCGGTGGGCGGAGAGCCTTCAGCGGCGCGGCGTTCCGCCGGGCTTCGCCGAAGGGCTGGCGGTGCCTGCGGCGGCGTTCGTCGTGACGGCGCCCGTCGTGGCCGGGATGGCCGGGCAGCTCAGCCTGGTCAGCGTGGCGGCGAACGTGCTGGCCGCGCCGGTCGTCGCGCCGGCGACCGTGTTCGGGGTGCTCGCGACCGTCGTCGCAGCCGCGTGGCCCGCCGGCGGGGAGCTGATCGTCCGGATGGCCGGACCGGAGGCGGGCTGGCTGATCGTCGTGGCGCGGCGGGCGTCGGAGGTGCCCGGCGCGGTGCTGGCGTGGCCCAGCGGCTGGTGGGGCGGGTTTCTCGCGCTGGTGGTCGCCGTCGCCGTGGTGCTGGCGTTGCGCCATCGGCGCTTGCGGGTGCTGTTGGCGTTGACGCTGGCCGGGGCGCTGCTACTCGTCGTCCCGGGCAAGGTGATCGCGCCCGGCTGGCCGCCGCCGGGATGGGCGGTGGTGGCCTGTGACGTCGGTCAGGGCGACAGCTTCGTGCTCGCGACCGGTGAGCCAGGACGGGCGGTGGTGGTGGACGCCGGGCCCGAGCCGGGACCGGCTGACCGCTGTCTGGACCGGCTGGGCATCGAGCGGGTGCCGCTGGTGGTGCTGAGCCACCTGCACGCCGACCACATCGGCGGACTCGACTCGGTGTTCGAGGGGCGCTCGGTGGGCGCGATCGCGGTCGGGCCAGGGCGGCAACCCGGCTGGGCGTGGCGGCAGGCCGGCCAGATCGCGGCTCGCCACGGGGTTCCGCTGCTCGAACTCGACCTGGGGCGACGGCTCGAGTGGCCGGCGCTGAGTCTCGAAGTGCTGGGTCCCACATACGTGTCCGAAGGAGAGGACGACGACGGAACACAGATCAACAACGGCTCGGTCGTGCTACGAGCTCGCACCACGGCGGGCAGCGTGCTGCTGACCGGCGACGTCGAACTCGCCGCACAGGCCGACCTGCTGGCCGCCGGAACGGATCTGCACGCGGAGATCCTGAAAGTGCCACACCACGGCAGCAGGTTCTCGCTGCCGCAGTTCCTGGCCGCGGTGTCCGCGCGGCTGGCGCTGGTCAGCGTCGGTCCGGGCAACCGCTACGGCCACCCGAACCGGACGACACTCGAAACACTGACCGCGGACGGCGCGCTCATCGCCCGCACGGACACCGACGGCGACACCGCGGTGATCCCCGACCAGTCCGGCCCAGCCGTTGTGCGCCGGGGAAAGTGAGGTGGCACCTTGATCGGAGACGGAGGAGCTGTCAGAGACCCAGAGCCTTGTGGACGGCCGCCGCCGACGGCGGGACCGTCGCCTTCGGGCCGACCTCGTTCTCGATCGCGTCCAGGGTCTTCAGGCCGTCACCGGTGATGAGCAGGACGGTCTCGGCGTCCGGGTCGATCTTGCCGGCCTCGATGAGCTTCTTCGCCGTTGCGACGGTGACGCCACCGGCGGTCTCGGTGAAGATGCCCTCGGTGCGGGCGAGCAGGCGGATGCCCTCGACGACCTCTTCGTCGGTCACGTCCTCGATCGCGCCGCCCGTGCGGCGAACCGTGTCGAGCACGTAGGGGCCGTCGGCCGGGTTGCCGATCGCGAGCGAGCGGGCGATGGTGTCCGGCTTGACCGGCTGCACGACGTCGTGACCGTTGCGGAACGCCGCGGAAACCGGCGAGCAGCCGGCCGCCTGCGCGCCGAACACCTTGTACGGGGTGTCCTCGACCAGGCCCAGCTTGGCGAACTCGCGGAAGCCCTTGTCCACCTTGGTCAGCTGGGAGCCCGAGGCGATCGGCACGACGATCTGCTCGGGGATCCGCCAGCCGAGCTGCTCGGCGACCTCGTAGGCGAGCGTCTTCGAGCCCTCGGAGTAGTACGGGCGGACGTTGACGTTCACGAACGCCCAGTTCTCGTGCTCGGCGGCCAGCTCGGTGGCCAGGCGGTTGACGTCGTCGTAGTTGCCGTCGACAGCGATCAGGTTGCCGTCGTAGACCGCGGTGGTCAGGACCTTGGCGCGCTCGAGCGAGGACGGGATGAGCACCACGGACTGCCAGCCTGCGCGGGCCGCGGCGGCGGCGACGGCGTTGGCCAGGTTGCCGGTGGAGGGGCAGGCCAGGGTGTCGAACCCGAACTCGCGAGCCGCGGCCAGTGCGACGGCGACGACGCGGTCCTTGAACGAGTGGGTGGGGTTGCCGGTGTCGTCCTTGACCCACAGGCTCTTCACACCGAGAGCCTTGGCGAGCCGGTCGGCCTTCACCAGCCTGGTACAGCCGGGCTCGGTGTTCGGGACCTCCTCGACGTTCGAAGGCACCGGCAGCAGCCGCTTGTAGCGCCAGATGTTGCGCGGGCCCGCCTCGATGTCCTCACGGCGGACGCGACCGAAGTCGTAGGCGACCTCCAGCGGCGAGAAGTCCTCGGCGGAGACGAACTCCGGGGCGAGGGGCTGGCGGTGGCCCTCTTCCTTGGAGACCAGTTCCACGGCCGGACCGAGGTCGACGGTGCGACGGGTGGTGGTCGAATCGAGGGCTGCAGTCATCGCGAGGTTCCTTTCCTCATCTGCCCCGCTGACGCGGGCCGGAATTGGCACCGTGATCGTCAGCTACCTCGCGGAATCGAGATGACAGGCTGACGCCGGTTGCCGGGGCTTCGTCGGGCCGTTCCCTCTGCCCCTCTGGATGAGCGGTATTCGGTTGTGGTGGCTGTCGCGCTCGCGCGATGCCTGGTTGACAACATACGGCACCACGCTCGGAGCACGCCATGCCCCTGCGGGTTTCATCACGCTCCGGAGCTGTCGGTGGCCCGTGGGAGGATCTGAACCGTGACCGCGCCGGCAACCACCTCCGCCCCCCTGCAGCTCGTGCTCGGTGAAGAGGAGCTGCTCGTCGAGCGCGCCGTCCGCGCCGCCCTGGAACAGGCGCGCCGGGAGGACGCGACGGCCGAGCTGACGAAGGTCCGGGTGTCCGATCTCACGCCGCCCGGCCTGGCCGAGCTGGTCAGCCCGTCGCTGTTCAGCGAGGGCCGGGTGATCGTGCTGGAAGGCGCGCAGGACATCGGCCAGGAGCTGGCCGACGCGGTGCTCGCCTACGCGAAGATGCCGGCCGACGGTGTCGTCCTGGTCGTCGTGCACACCGGTGGTGGCCGCAGCAAGGCGGCCAAGTCGCTGCCGGCGGCGCTGCGCAAGGCCGGCGCCCAGGTCACCGAATGCCCGAAGATCACCCGGCCGGCCGATCGGGAGTCGTTCGTCCGCAACGAGGTCCGGCAGGCCGGCGGCAAGATCGACCCGGCCGGGGTGGCTGCGCTGATCGATGCCGTCGGATCCGACCTGCGGGAGCTGGCCGCGGCGGCGTCGCAGCTGGTGGCCGACTCGGGCGGCCGGGTCGACGAGGAAGCCGTGCGCCGCTACCACCGGGGCCGCGCGGACGTGACGGGTTTCGCGGTGGCGGAGAAGGCCGTCGCGGGCGAGCGCGGCGCGGCGCTCGAAGCGATGCGGTGGGCGCTCCAGATCGGCGTGGCGCACGTCCTGATCGCCGACGCCCTCGCGGACGCCGTCCGCACGATCGCCCGCGTGTCGGCGGCGGGCCGCGGCAACCCGAACCAGATGGCCGGTGAGCTGGGCATGCCGCCGTGGAAGATCCGCAAGGCGCAGGGGCAGTCCCGCGGGTGGACGCAGGCCGGGCTGGCCGAGGCGATGGCCGTGGTGGCGCGGGTGAACGCCGAGGTCAAGGGCCAGGCCGCGGACCCGGCCTACGCGCTCGAGCGGGCCGTCCTGGAACTAGCCGCCGCCCGCGACAAGCGCTGAGTTCGGCGCCGGCCCCCGGGCGAGGCTGGGTAGTGGGGTCCGAGACAGCGCAGGTTCAGCGAATCCGCGACAGCGCCTGAGTGGGCATGGTGGAGGGGGCGTCCAGCGGGACGCCGACCGGAACGCGGCCGCCCGGCAGAAGCCGGAGTGTCCGCGTCGCGGATGTTGCCGGGCGGGCTCGCCGGCGGGCTCCCGGGGTGGTTGGGCCGTGGAATGTCCCGGGGTGGTGGGCCAGGCTGGCAGGGGTCGGGGTGCGAATGCGTCGCGGATGTTGCCGGGCGGGCTCGCCGGGCGGGCTCGCCGGGCGGGCTCGCGGGGTGGTTGGGCCGTGGAATGTCCCGGGGTGGTGGGCCAGGCTGGCAGGGGCCGGGGTGCGAACGCGCCGCGGAAGTCGCCGTGCAAGCGAGGGGCAGGAGCCGAGGCGGGCAGCGGCGCCGGACGCGCCTGCGATTGGGGTGGTTGGGGGTGATCCGGCCTCAGGCGCCGCGGGAAAGTCCCGTCACTCACGAACCCGTCACCCCTGGACAGCAGAAGGGCGGGCACCCTGCCGGATGCCCGCCCCTCGGAAGATCAAGCTCAGAGCTGGTTGACGCGCTTGGCCATCGCCGACTTCTTGTTGGCGGCCTGGTTCGCGTGGATGACGCCCTTGCTGGCGGCCTTGTCCAGGGCGCGAGCGGCAGCCTGCTGCAGCTCGACGGCCTTGGCCTTGTCGCCCGCCTCGGCGGCCTCGCGGAACTTGCGGATCGCGGTCTTCACCGAGGACTTGACCGACTGGTTGCGCTGGCGCGCCTTCTCGTTGGTCTTGATGCGCTTGATCTGGGACTTGATGTTGGCCATGAAGGCGCTCCTTCGATCTGTCGGTGGGTTCGCTGCCGCGCTGTACCGGCCCCGGCGTGCGGGTTTCCTCCCTGGCGGAATGCCGCACGGCAACGACCGACAAGGTTAGCAGGGCGCTACCGTGGCACTCGCACTGGCTGGGGGAGGCTGCAGGTGAACGGCACGGCGCTCGGGCTCGTCCTCGTCGCGGCCGTGGTGCACGCCGGGTGGAACCTCGCCGCCAAGCGGGTCGACGACGGGGCCCGGTTCGTCTTCCTCTACTACACCGTCTCCGCGGTGGTCTGCGCTCCGGTCGCCGTCGTGGCCCTGGTGATCCAGGGACAGCATCCACAATGGATCTGGCTGCCCGCGGCGCTGCTGACCGCGGTCTTCCACGTCGCCTACGGCATCGTGCTGCAGCGTGGCTACCGCGTCGGCGACCTGTCCGTCGTCTACCCGCTGGCGCGGGGGAGCGGGCCGCTGCTGTCGGTGCTCGCGGCGGTCGTCCTGCTCGGCGAGCGGCCCGGGTGGCTCGGGCTCGCCGGCGCCCTCCTCGTCGTGACCGGGGTGCTGGTGATCGGGCTCGGCTCCCGCTCGGCGGCGGACGCCCGCGCCCGCCGGGCCGGGGTCTTCTACGGGCTGCTCACCGGGGTCGCCATCGCGGCCTACACGCTCTGGGACGACCACGCCGTCAACGCCCTCGCCGTCCCGCCGCTGACCTACTTCGCCGCCGGTTCGGTGCTGCAGAGCCTGCTGCTCGCGCCCGCGGCCCTACGCGCAGGCGGACGGATCGGCGCGCTGTGGCGGGCGCATTGGCGGGAGGCGGTGGCCGTCGGGGTGCTGTCGCCGGTCGCCTACGTGCTCGTGCTCTACGCGATGCGCATGGCGCCGGTCAGCCTGGTCGCGCCCGCGCGCGAGGTGAGCATCGTGCTGGGCGGGATCGCGGCCTGGCTCGTGCTGGACGAGCCGCACCCGGCGCGCCGCCTGGCCGGCTCGGTCGTCGTCCTGGCCGGAATTGCCGCGATTGCGGCTTCCTGACCAGGTGGGGTAGGCAGGAGGTATGGACGTCCTGAGCAGCCGGGTGCTGATCCACCCCCGCGACCCCGAGAAGACCACGGCGTTCTACCGGGACGTGCTCGGCCTGGCCATCTACCGCACGTTCCCCGGCGGGACCGTGTTCTTCACCGGCCAGGGCTACCTGGAGGTCGTCGGCCGCGGCGAGCAGGGCACCAGCCCCGACGTCGAGCTGTGGTTCCAGGTCCGCGACCTCAAGGCCACGCTCGACGAGCTGGCCGAACGCGGGGTCGTGCCGGACCGCGAGGCCCGCCGCGAGCCGTGGGGCCTGGACGAGGCGCGCATCTCCGACCCGGACGGCACGTCGATCGTGCTGGTGGAGATCCCGCCGGACCATCCACTGCGGACGGACATCCGCGCGCAGTGAGCCGCCACACGGGACCGGCGGCGGGCCTGGGCTTGTTCCGGTGCGTCGGCGGATCCCGCGGGGCCGGGGTTCGTCTCGCGGCGTTGGCGGTGCCTGGGGCTGATTCTTGGGTGCGTTGACCGTGGATCTCGCCGGCGCTGGTTCTCAACTTGCGCCGCCGATCGTGCGGCGCCGGTGACGGCGGATCTCGCGGGGCCGGTTTTGATTTGGGGTGGCAGGTGGCGCAGGCTCAGGCGGGCCGTCGGGCGCGGAACTGGGCGGCCAGCGGCGCGGTGACGCCCGGGGGTTGCCACACCCACGTCTGCAGCTCCGTGAAACCGGCCTCGACCAGTTCGGCCGCCAGCGCGTGCCGCGGCACGGGGAGCCACTTCTCGTGCGCCGAGAGGATCAGCCGGCCGCCCGGGCGCAGCACCCGCCGCAGCTCGTGGAAGCCCGCGAGGCGGTCGTCCCACAGTTGGACGTTGTTCACGCTCACCACCACGTCGACGGAGGCCTCGTCCAGGCCCGTCCGCTCCGCCGAACCGCGGGCCAGCCGGACCCGGCCCGCCGCGATCTCCGCCGCGCAGCGGGCCTGCGCCAGCGCCAGCATCTCCGGCGACGGATCCACCCCGTGCGCCACCGCCGCACGCTGACCGGCCAGTCGCAGGCCCACCCCGGGACCGGGGCCGACCACCAGCACCGTCTCCTCCGGGGTGAGCCTCGCCACGTCCACCACGTGCGATTCGGTCGCGCCGTTCGCCTGGGCCATCACGGCGCCGCCGATGCGGCCCAGCAGGCCGCGGGGGTGACCGAAGGCCCGGTCCAGGATCTGCTCGATGGTTGTGCTCATACCTCCAGGTCAGCACTCGCCACCGCTCACCGGCATCGGGGATGACCCGGAAATCGGGCATGGGAACATGGAGTCGTACCCCACGACGAGCCGAGGATCCGAGTGAGCACGTTCGCCGACCAGACCTTCACGCCGCCGGAGCAGATCCGGAACTTCTGCATCATCGCGCACATCGACCACGGCAAGTCCACCCTGGCCGACCGGATGCTGCAGCTCACCGGCGTGGTCGAGGAGCGGGCCATGCGCGCGCAGTACCTCGACCGGATGGACATCGAGCGCGAGCGGGGCATCACGATCAAGGCCCAGAACGTGCGCCTCCCGTGGCAGGTCGACGGCCGCGACCACGTCCTGCACCTCATCGACACCCCGGGCCACGTGGACTTCACCTACGAGGTCTCCCGGGCACTGGAGGCGTGTGAGGGCGCGATCCTGCTGGTCGACGCGGCGCAGGGCATCGAGGCGCAGACCCTGGCCAACCTGTACCTGGCGCTGGAGAAGGACCTGCACATCATCCCGGTCCTGAACAAGATCGACCTCCCCGCGGCCGACCCGGACAAATATGCCGCCGAGCTGGCGCACATCATCGGCTGCGACCCGTCCGAGGTGCTGCGCGTCTCGGCGAAGACCGGCATGGGCGTGCCCGACCTGCTGGACGAGGTCGTCCGCCAGGTGCCGCCGCCGGTCGGCGACGCCGACGCCCCGGCCCGCGCCATGATCTTCGACTCGGTCTACGACACCTACCGCGGCGTCGTCACCTACATCCGCGTCGTGGACGGCAAGATCACCCCGCGCGAGCGGATCCGGATGATGTCCACCGGCGCCACGCACGAGCTGCTGGAAGTCGGCATCATCTCGCCGGAGCCCAAGCCCAGCGCGGGTCTCGGCGTCGGCGAGGTGGGTTACCTCATCACCGGCGTGAAGGACGTCCGCCAGTCCCGGGTCGGTGACACCGTCACCTCCGAGCGCAAGGGCGCCACCGAGCCGCTGGCCGGCTACCGCGACCCCAAGCCGATGGTGTTCTCCGGCCTCTACCCGGTGGACGGCTCGGACTATCCGGAGCTGCGGGAGGCGCTGGAGAAGCTGCAGCTCAACGACGCGGCCCTGACCTACGAGCCGGAGACGTCGGTCGCACTCGGCTTCGGCTTCCGGTGCGGCTTCCTCGGCCTGCTGCACCTGGAGATCACCCGTGACCGGCTGGAGCGCGAGTTCGGCCTGGACCTGATCGCCACCGCGCCGAACGTCGAGTACCGCGTGGTGCAGGACGACGGCACCGAGGTGCACGTCACCAACCCGTCCGACTGGCCGACCGGTGTGAAGATCGCCGAGGTGCACGAGCCGCTGTCGAAGGTCACCGTGATCGCCCCGTCGGAGTTCATCGGCGCGATCATGGAGCTGTGCCAGAGCAAGCGCGGCAACCTGCTCGGCATGGACTACCTGTCGGAGGACCGCGTCGAGCTGCGCTACAACCTGCCGCTCGCCGAGATCATCTTCGACTTCTTCGACTCGCTGAAGTCCCGCACCCGCGGCTACGCCTCGCTGGACTACGAGGAGGCCGGCACGCAGGTCGCCGACCTGGTGAAGGTCGACATCCTGCTCCAGGGCGAGCCGGTCGACGCGTTCTCCGCGATCGTGCACAAGGACGCCGCCTACGGCTACGGCAACAAGATGGCGGGCCGGCTGCGCGAGCTGATCCCGCGGCAGCAGTTCGAGGTGCCGATCCAGGCGGCGGTCGGGTCGCGGATCATCGCGCGCGAGACGATCCGCGCGATCCGCAAGGACGTGCTTTCCAAGTGCTACGGCGGTGACATCTCGCGGAAGCGGAAGCTGCTGGAGAAGCAGAAGGAAGGCAAGAAGCGGATGAAGAACATCGGCCGGGTCGAGGTTCCGCAGGAGGCCTTCGTCGCGGCACTGTCCACCGACGAGCCCTCCGGCGACAAGGGCAAGAAGAAGTAGCGGCCGCTCACGCGGTGCCGGAGATC
Source organism: Amycolatopsis thermoflava N1165 (assembly GCF_000473265.1). Taxonomy (NCBI): domain Bacteria; kingdom Bacillati; phylum Actinomycetota; class Actinomycetes; order Pseudonocardiales; family Pseudonocardiaceae; genus Amycolatopsis; species Amycolatopsis thermoflava. The sequence continues at coordinate 3,841,826 of NZ_KI421511.1, read as the reverse complement.
CGGGCTGGCTCGACGAACACGGCGCAGCGGCGCTCTTCGGCCATCACGCGGTCGTAGGTGTCCCAGTCGTCGTGGGTGCCGCCGGCCGCCGTGAAGATGTCGCGCAGCAGCCGGGGCAGGCCGGCCGGGTCGAAGGCCTCATCCGGGTGGTCCGGGCCGATCAGCCGCACCGGTCCCTGCACCGCCGCCCACGTCCAGCCGCGCCGGAACACCACCGTCGCGTTGCCACGAGCGCTCAGCAGGTCCAGCTTCTTCGCATGGCCGACCGCCACGAACGCGACGGACGGGCGGCCGGACACCGGGTCGTCCAGGACCCCGGCGTTGACCACCGAAGCGTGCACCGAGCCGTCCGCCCGCGCGACCGCCACCGTGGCCAGGCCGGTCTCCTGGGCGGCGAGCGAGCGGACGGCGTCGAGGTTCGTCATGGGGCCAAGCTAGCGCCGGGAGCGCCGCCGGAACAACGCGCCCGCGACCGGCATCGCGACCAGCGTGATCCCGCCCCACCACAACACCGCGAGCCAGGCCGAGTTCCCGACCGGCCCGCCGAGTAGCAGCGCCCGCACGCTGTCGACCACCGGGGTGACCGGCTGGACCTCCACGACCGCGCGCAGGCCGTCCGGCATGGTGCTCGGCGGCACGAACGCGCTGCTCAGGTACGGCACGAACACCAGGATCATGCCCAGCCCGGCGGCGCTTTCCGTGCCGCCGGCGAGCAGCCCGAGGATCGCCGCGACCCACGAGATCGCCACCGTGAACACCAGCAGGATGCCGAGCGCGCCCAGCCACCCGCCGACACCCGCGGCAGGGGAGAAGCCGATGAGCAGGCCGACGCCGATCATGATCGCGAGCGACAGCGCGTTCCGGACGATCGCGCCGGCGATGTGCCCGGTGAGCACCGCGACGCTGGACATCGGCATCGAGCGGAACCGTTCCACCACACCGCGTTCGAGGTCGTCCGCGACGCCGACGGTGGTCGAGGTCGAGTTGAACGTGACGCTGATGGCGATGATCCCGGCGAGCACGTAGTCGATGTAGGCCGTGCCGCCGGTGTTGATCGCGCCGCCGAACACGTAGCGGAACATCAGCATGATCGCGACCGGCAGGAAGATCGCCGTCATCGCCTGGTCGGGGGAGCGCAGGATGTGCCGCACCGACCGTCCGATGAGGACGGCCGAGTTGTTCGCGTTCCAGTACAGGGTGCTCATCGGGCCGCTCCGATCGTCGGCGAGCCGGTCAGGGACAGGAAGACGTCGTCGAGGGACGGGCGGGTCAGCGCGAGGTCGACGACGTCGGCACCGGCCCGGTCGAGGCGTTCCAGGACCTCGCGGACGTCGCGGGCGCCGTCGACCGGCACGTTCAGCACCAGTCCCTCCCCGGCGTGCGCCTCACCGAGCACCAGCCGGGCCACCTCGAACGCCTCCGCGGTGGCGAAGGTCAGGTCGAGGCGCTCGCTGCCGACGCGCTGCTTGAGCGACGCCGGGGTGCCTTCGGCCACGACCCGCCCGCCGTCGATCACGGCGACCCGGTCGGCCAGCTCGTCGGCCTCCTCCAGGTACTGGGTGGTGAGCAGGACCGTCACGCCGCCGGCCAGCAGGTCGCGCACCGTCTCCCACACGCCGGCGCGGCTGCGCGGGTCCAGCCCGGTGGTGGGCTCGTCGAGGAACAGCACCGGCGGCGCGGTGATCATGCTGATCGCCAGGTCGAGGCGCCGTTCCAGGCCCCCGGAGTAGGTCTTCACCGGCCGTCCGGCGGCCTCGGTCAGGTCGAACCGCTCGAGCAGTTCGGTCGCCCGGCGGCGGGCCGCGGCGGCGCCGAGCCGGAACAGGCGGCCCATCATCACCAGGTTCTCGTAGCCGGTCAGCAGGCGGTCGACCCCGGTCTGCTGGCCGGTCACCCCGATGATCCGCCGCACGTCCGGCGCCTGCCGCACCACGTCGAACCCGCCGATCCGCACGGTGCCCGCGTCCGGCGCGAGCAGGGTCGTCAGGATGCGGACGGTGGTGCTCTTGCCCGCGCCGTTGGGCCCGAGCAGGGACACGACGCTGCCGCGCTCGACGGTGAGGTCGACACCACCGAGCACCTCTCTGCCCCCGAATGCCTTGCGCAGGCCGCTGACCTCGATCATCACTCTCTCCCCTGGAACTGTGTATGACGTAGACTGATTTGTGTAAGTGATACACAGTTCTAGGATGGCCGTCAAGGACGAAAGGACGGCGATGACGGCGGAACGCACGCGAACCCTCGAACTCCTGTGGGGCGGCGGCGAACGGCCCACCCGGGGGCCGAAGCCCGCGCTGAGCGTGGAAAAGATCGTCCGGGCGGCGATCGAACTCGCCGACGCCGAGGGTGTCGAGGCGCTCTCCATGCAGCGGGTGGCGGCGGCGGTCGGCAAGACGACCATGTCGCTGTACCGGTACGTGTCGGGCAAGGACCAGCTGATCGAGTTGATGGTCGACTACGCGGCCGAGGAGGAACCGCCGAAGCCGGCGGGCGAGGACTGGCGCGCCGAGGTCGCGGTGTGGGTGCGCGCGGTGTGGGAGTTCCACCTGCGGCACCCGTGGATGCTGCGGATCCGGATGAACGGCCCGCCATCGGGACCCCGGCAGCTGGCCTGGATGGAAGCCGGGATGCGGGCGATCTCCGGGCTCGGCCTCACCGTTGCCGAGATGATCTGGGCGATGACGTTCCTGGACGGCGCCGTGCGCGAGCTCGCGCGGATCTCGCTGGACATGGCGGAGGCGCAGCGCGAGGCCGGCATCACGGGGCTCCAGGCGGACGCGGACTTCGCCGCCGGGCTGCGGAAGTACCTGGACCCGGAGCGGTTCCCGATGCTGGCCGCCACGATCGCCGAGGGCACGTTCGACCCGGGCACGGAGGAATCCGGGATCCTGCCGGACCTGGAGTTCGGCGTGCAGCGCCTGCTGGACGGCCTCGAGGCGTACGCGCGGCGCCGGAAACCCTAGGGTGGGGAGCATGTTCGAAGAGTTGCGTGTCCCCGTTCTCGTGGCGCCGATGGCGGGCGGGCCCACGACACCCGAACTCGTCGCCGCCGTTGCCGAGGCCGGCGGATCCGGGTTCCTCGCCGCCGGGTACCTGACCGCGGACGCGCTCGGCGAGCGGATCGCGAAGACGCGGGAGCTGACGAGCCGGCCGTTCGGGGTCAACCTGTTCGTCCCCGGACGGAAGTCCGATGTGGATTTGTCGCCCTACGTGCGGCGGATCGAGGAGGAGGCCCGGCACTACGAGGCCGAGCCGGGCGACCCGCGCTGGGAGGACGACGACTACCCGGCGAAGGTCGACCTCGTGGCGGCGCAGCGGATCCCGTTCGTGTCGTTCACGTTCGGGCTGCCGTCCACAACGGACGTAGCGCGGCTGCGCGAGGCCGGTTCGCAGGTGATCGTGACCGTCACCACGCCCGAGGAGGCCGTGCGGGCGGTCGAGGTGGGCGCGGACGCCCTGTGCGTGCAGGGGTTCGAGGCGGGCGCGCACCGCGGGCTGTTCGTCGACGATCCGGAGCACCCGGCCGGGGGCGAGGTGTACGGGCTGCTGGCGTTGCTGCGGCTGATCGGGTCCGCCGTGGACCTGCCGCTGATCGCGGCGGGCGGGATCGTGCACGGCGCGGACGTCGCCGCGGTGCTGGCCGCCGGCGCGGACGCGGCGCAGCTGGGCACCGCGTTCCTGCGCGCCGACGAGGCGGGGACGCAGCTCGCGCACCGCAAGGCGCTGGCCGAGGGCGGGCGCGTCACGGCCATCACGCGGGCCTTCAGCGGCCGCCCCGCGCGCGGGCTGGTGAACCGGTTCCTGACCGAGCACTCGCCGTACGCGCCCTCGGCGTACCCGCAGGTGCACCACCTGACCAAGCCGGTGCGGGCAGCCGCGCACGCCGCCGGCGACCCGGAGGGCGTGAACCTGTGGGGCGGGCAGACGTACTCGGTGGCGCCGGAGGGCCCGGCGGCGGAGATCGTGGCGCGCCTGAAGGCCGAGGCGAAGGCGGCGCAGGAGCGGGTGACCCGACGACTGGGGTAGGTGCACGGCGCCCGGGCGGGATGGGCTAAGATTTCGGCACACCGGGCGATTAGCTCAGGGGGAGAGCGCTTCGTTCACACCGAAGAGGTCACTGGTTCGATCCCAGTATCGCCCACCGGTTATTTTAGCTGTTCAGACGGCCTGCCGACGACCATCGTCGGCAGGCCGTCTGCGTTTGCGGGGGGCACGGCGTGGCGACCACGTTCGCGAATCCGAAGAGGTCACGCTACTGGCGCCCCGACCCCCGATCGCCCTCCAGCTTCACCTGTGCTGCTCGGCGGGCTCGGTGCGCGGGCACTGCCGTGCCTTCTTGTCAAGCGACTCAGTGCGCGGTCCATCCGCCGTCGACCCGCAGGGTGCTGCCGGTCACGTAGGACGACGCGTCGCTGGCCAGGAAGACCGCCGCGCCGGCCAGTTCGTTCGCGTCACCGATGCGGCGTTGCGGCACGGCGTTGACGATGACCTCACCCCAGCGGCTGTTCATCAGGCCGTCGGACAGGTCCGTGGCGAAGTACCCGGGCGCGAGCGCGTTCACCCGCACGCCGCGGTCGGCCCACTCGACCGCGAGCACCCGCGTGAGGGCCTCCACCCCGCCCTTGCTCGCGGCGTAGGCGGCGATCCGCTGGAAGCCGGTGGTGGCGTGCACCGAGGACACGTTCACGATGCTGCCCGCCCCCTGCTCGAGCATGCGGCGACCCGCGGCGCGGCAACAGAAGTACGTGCCGTCGAGGTTCACGCGCAGCACCTGGTGCCAGTCGTCGTCGCTCAACGATTCGCTGCGCGTGAAGACCGGGCTGATCCCGGCGCAGTTGACGAGGGCGTCGACGCGTCCGAGGCGTCGCACACAGTCATCGGCGAACCCGGGCTGGTCCACGGATCCGGGCAGCACGACCGTGTCCGGCCCGGTCTCCTCCGCCAGCGTGCGCAGGTCCTTCTCGGTCCGGGAGGTCACGGCGAGCCGTGCGCCCGCCTTCGCCAGCGCCAGGGACATCGTGCGGCCGAGGCCTTTGCCGGCCCCTGTCACCCACACCGTCTTCCCGGTGAGATCGAAGGTGTTCACGCGATCACCGGCAGGGACCGCAGGTCGCGCTTGAGCACCTTGCCCGACGGCGTGCGCGGGAGCTGATCGATGAACTGGATCTCTGCGGGTACCTTGAACTTCGCGAGGCGTTCGCGGCAGAACGCGACGAGTCCGGCGGTGTCCACGTCGGCGCCGGGCCGCAGCACGACGAAGGCCTTCGGCACCTCGCCCCACCGCTCGTGGGGCATGCCCACGACCGCGGCCTCCACGACGTCGGGGTGCTCGTAGAGGACGCGCTCGACCTCAGGCGTGGCGATGTTCTCCCCGCCGGAGACGATCATGTCCTTCTTCCGGTCCTCGACGTAGAGGTAGCCGTCGTGGTCGATCCGGCCGATGTCGCCGGTGTGGAACCACCCGTCGCGCAAGGCCTTGGCCGTCGCCTCGGGGTCGCGCCAGTACCCCGCGAACACCTTGGGGCCGGAGAGCGCGATCTCACCGAGCTCACCGCGCGGCACCTCGCGGCCGGTGTCGTCGACGATGCGCACTCGCAGGTGCGCGACCGGCCTGCCGACCGACCCGACCTTCGACAGCATGTGCTCGGCGTCGTTGAACGTGTCGCCGGAGACGGTCTCGGTGAGCCCGTAGGCGTCGGCGAACCACGCGGCGGGGAACGCGGCGCGGATGCGCTCGATGAGCGGCACCGGCATCTTCTCCCCGCCGCCGATGATGAACCGGATCGAGGAGGTGTCCCGTTCGGTGAGCCCTGGCAGGTGCAGCAGTGCGTTCATCATCGAGGGGGCGAGCCAGACGTTGGTCGGACGTTCCCGCTCGATGATGTCGACGACCTCGGCTGCGTCGAACTTCCGCGTGAGGATCAGCGAACCGCCGGCGTGCAGGGTCGCCAGTGCGGGCAGGTCGAGCCCGCCCACGTGGTAGAGCGGTCCGCACACCAGCGTGGTGTCCGCACTGGTGATGCCGAATTCCACGATCTGGCCGAGGTTCTTGTACAGCAGGTTGGCGTGGGTGATGCACACACCCTTCGGGCGGGAGGTGGTGCCGGAGGTGTACATCAGGCGCTGGAGCGTATCCGGGCCGACGTCCTCGATCGGCACCACCTCGCCGAGGTGCCGTGCCACCAGGTCGTCGTAGGACGCCCAGCCCTCCCGCCGCTCGCCGAGCATCAGCCGGTTCCGGACCGGGATCGCCGACGCGGCGTCGGCGAACTCCGGCTCGGTGAGGATCGCCGCCGCCTCGGCGTTGCCGACGATGTAGTCCCATTCGGCGGGGGAGAGCCGGTAGTTCAACGGCAGGAACGCCGCACCGAGGTGGTTGAGCGCGAGCACCGTCTCGACGAATTCGATGTGGTTGTAGAGCAGCAGCGCGACGATGTCACCGCGGCCGATGCCCAGTTCACGCAGGCCGGCGGCCAGCGCGTGCACCCTGGCGGCCAGCTCGCGGTTGGTCAGGTGGTGCTCGCCCTGGGACAGCACGACCTTGTCCGGGTAGCGGCCCAGGTTGTGCTCGAGCACGGCGGCGAAGTTGTACATCAGCGCTCCTCCGTGTGGAAGCTGTGCAGTTGTGCGCCCGCCTTGCCCCAGTGGATCGTGCTGATCATGCCGCCATCGGCGACCAGGTCGGCCCCGGTGACGAAGTCGGACTCGGGGCCGGCGAGGAAGGCGACGACGCGCGCGATGTCGTCCGGTTCACCCAGCCGTCCGAGCGGGATGTTGTCCACAGTGGCCGAACGGATGGCCTGGTTGGCCAGGGTGTCCCGGTTCAACCCGCTCTGGACCACACCCGGGCTCACCGAGTTGATGCGGATCCGGTGCTCGGCCAGTTCGGCGGCGAGCTGCTTGGTCAGTGCGAGCACCCCGCCCTTGGCCGCGGTGTAGGAGGAGAACCCGTACCCGGTGTGCCCGGCGATCGAGGCGATCTGCACGATCGAACCCCCGCCCGCCTCGGTCATGGCCGGGATGACGTGCCGCAGCAGGATGAAGTAACCGGTGAGGTTGACGTCGACCACGCGCCGCCACTCCTCGACCGAGCACTCGAGCAGCTTCTTGCGCACGATGATGCCCGCGGCGTTGACCAGTACCCGCGGCGCCCCGGGCAGGGCACCGATCACGTCCCGCACGGCGTCGTCGTCGGTGACGTCGACCGCGTACTCGGTGGCCTTGCCGCCGTGTTCCTCGATCTCCCGCAGGGTGCCGCTCGCCCCGTTGACGTCGAGCAGCGCGACGGTCGCCCCCGTCGCGGCCAGGCGCACCGCGCAGGCCCGCCCGATACCGGAGGCAGCTCCGGTGATGACAGCGCAGTCCATGTTGTTTCCTCTCAACCCATCGCGTATCCGCCGTTGACGTCGACCACGGCGCCGGTCATGTAGCTGGCCGCGGGGGAGGCGAGGAACGCCGCCACCCGCGCGATCTCCTCCGGCTGGGCGAGCCTGCCCAGCGGGCAGTAATCCGGCCGGTAGCCGCGACCGGCGACCATTTCGGTGTCCACCACTCCGGGAGCCACGCCGTTGGCGGTGATCCCGTGCGCCGCTTCGGTCTTGGCGAGCCACTTGACCATCGCGTGCACGGCGCCCTTGCTTGCCACATAGTGCGGCCCGGCGAGCACACCGCCGACCTTGCCCGCGACGGAGCCGATGCAGACCACGCGGCCACCGTGCCGTCGCAGGAGCGGCAACGCCGCCTTGATGGTCCACAGGGTGCCCTTCACGTTGACGCCCAGCACGTGGTCCACTTCGGACTCGTCAAGGTCGTCGACGGACACCGTGTCGCCGTACACCGCCGCCGAGGTGACCAGCGCGTCGAGTGCGGGCAACCCGGACAGGATCGCGCGCACCCCGGCCAGGTCGGTGACGTCCACCGTGTGCCCGGTGGCGGTCCCGCCCTCGGCCCTGATGGTGGCGACGGTGCGGGCGGGGTCGTTGACGTCGAGCACTGTCACCTCGGCGCCCGCGGCCGCCAGCTCGCGAGCGATGTGCGCGCCGATGCCGCGGGCGGCGCCGGTCACGACGGCCTGACGGCCGTGCATCCCGGCGGCGCCGCCCGCGGCGAGAACACCGGTCACGAGCCGGCGCCGTTGCGGCGCTCGTGGGCTTCCAGTTCCTCCATCAGCACCGGCACGCCGAGAGTGCAGGTGTGGATGCCCAGGACGCTGGTCAGCTCCAGGACCTCCATGATCTCCTCCTTGGTCGCCCCGTAGCCCAGCGCGTTGCGGATGTGCTGGCGCAGACCGGGCTCGTAGAGGTGCGTGGTGGAAGCGTCGATGGCGGTGTAGATCAGCTCCCGCACCTTCGGCTCGAGGACACCCTTGCGCCACGGCACCGACGAGAAGGTCAGGTAGGCCTCGAAGAACTCGGGGTCCAGGCTGAGCAGCCCCTCCCAGAAGGGGTTCCAGTAGCCCCGTTCGGACACGAACCGCTCACGCAGCTCCCGTTGGCTCTCGTTGAGCTCGATCGATGTCATGCTGGTCTCCTTCACTGAGCGGCCAGTTCGGCGCGGCGGCGGCGGGTGGCTTCTTCGTCGACGCGCAGCCCCTCCGGATCGGTGCGCGGATCGCCGGTGATGACGACGCCGTAGTCGCGGTAGGCGCCCTCGACTGTCACGTACTCGTCACGCACGTCCCGCTTGACCCGTTCCGGGTCGCGGTCGAGCGGGTTGCCCCAGCCGCCACCGCCATTGGTGAGGTAGCGGAACACCGCGTGCGGCTTGGTGTGCCACACGGGGGTGCTGGCGAAGTAGAAGTACTCCCCGTCCGGGTCGACGCACTTGGTCTCCGGGTCGAGCATCCCGGCCACCGGGGTGGCACGTGCGTACACCTCGTCGGAAGTCCCGAGCAGTTCCCTGGTGCGCACGACGTCGCGGTCCTCGGCGTGGAACAGCCACGTCGCACCGAGCGCGCCGCTCTTGCCGCCGTACACCCCGAGACCGCTGGGGCTCTTGGTGTGCAGCGGGCTGGACCAGTGCTCGGCCGCGGTCAGGTACAGGGTGTCCTTGAGGACTGCGGCGCCACCGCGGTTGGTGCCCGCACCGGAGCTGTCCGGGACGTACTCCTTGCGCAGCACCACCGCGGGCAGCTCGGACTCGATCGCCTCGGTCGCCGGATCGAGGTTGTTGGCCTGGTAGACCACGGAGTAGCTGTCCGCGTCGCCGGCCTCGGTGGCGCCCCACGGGCCGTGCTCGCCACCGCACTGCGCGGTGGTCACCCACGGCGTCCCGTCCTCGAGCACACCGTTGGCGTTGTGGATGTTGAGCGAGCCGTAATCACCGCCGACGGCCTTGCGGCCCAGTGCCTTCTCCAGCGCGCGGAACACCGCCAGCAGGACCGGTCCGGTGCTCTCCCAGTACAGGAACACCGCGCCGTCCGGTGGGGTGGCACTGATGAACGTCCCGGCGGGCAGCACGATGTCGATGTCCCGGTAGGCACCGGAGGTGAACGGTGTCGCCGGGTCGATCAGGAATTTCAGTGCGACACCGACGGCGGTCTTGGTGTCCAGGATTCCCGCGTTGATGCTGGTGCGCGCCTGCGGCGAGGTTCCGCTGAAGTCCAGCTCCATGCGGTGCCCGGCCTTGGTGATCCTGACCTTGATCCGGTATTCGACCGAGTCGTCGATGCCGTCGCAGTCGATGCCCTCCTCGGCCTCGTACACGCCGTCGGGCAGCTCGGCCAGCGCGGTGCTCATCGCCTCGGCGGAGACGTCGGTGCTGTACCGGATAGCCCCGAGGTAGGCCTCGACCCCGTAGCGTGCGACGCTTTCCTGGATCAGCTGCTCGCCCAGCAACAGGTTCGCGTAGATGGTCTTGATGTCGGGCAGCAGCAGCGCGCAGTAGCGAGCGTTGTCGAAGATCAGGTTGAACGCGGACTTGACCGGCTTGTCGTCCCGGTAGAGCAGGGTCGGTGCGATGACCAGGCCGTTCTCGTAGACGTTGCGCTTGGTGCCGCTGAACCCGGCGGGCACGACGCCGCCCATGTCCAGCTGGTGGGCGCGCAGCGTGACGAAGGAAATGATGCGGCCGTCCGCGAACACCGGCCGGATGAAGCAGATGTCGTTGACGTGGTTGCCCGCGCGGTACGGGTCGTTGCAGATCACCACGTCGCCGGGACGCAAGTTCTCCGGCCCGTACTCTTCGATGGTGTTGCGGACCGCCTCGGACATGGTGCCGAGGAACATCGCGAGGCTGTTGCTCACCGACGACATCGGGTAGTTCTGCTCCGGCGGTCCGGAGATGGTGGCCGCGAAGTCGTACCAGTCGCGCAGGATCAGCGAGAACGCGTTGTTGAGCAACCCGGTGCACATGTGCTGCACGATGTAGCGCATCCGGCTGGACAGCACCGTCGCGGTGAACCGGTCGGCGCCATACCGCTCGGCGAACTGCGCATCGTCGAGGTCCTTGAGTGAAACGGTCACGGGTTTCTCCTTCACGCCTTGCGAATTCGCAGCTCACCGTGGGAGCCGACGTGGGCGGTCTGGCCGGGTACGAGGAACGTGGTGGACAGCGGTTCCCTGATCACGGCGGGGCCGGGGATCTGGTCGCCGGCGCGCAGATCGGCCCGCTGGTACTCGTGTGCGGGGAGGTCTTCGTCGGTGAGGTAGCGGATGGTCAGGGTCCGGGTCGGCTCGGGGCGCTCGCCCGCGGGCCGCTCCGGCAGCACCGGGTACTCGACCTTGTCGGCGTTCACCACGGCCTGCACCCGGTAGGTCACGCCCTGCACCGGCAGCGCCTCGAACTTGTTGCCGCTGCGCTCGGCGTAGGCCTCGTGGAAGTTGGCCACCATCTGCTCGACGCCCTCGGCGGTGATCTCGCCGTTGGGCACCGCGATGAACGGCGTCTCCCAGGTCTGGCCGGCCAGCCGTCCGTCGAAGCTGCGGACGAAGGTGACCTTGCCGCGGTCGGCGTCCTTCAGCCGCTCCGAGAGCCGCTGTTCCATGGAGCGGTAGACCTTGTCGATCGACTCGGCGGCTTCCGCGGTGAGCAGGGTGTAGGCGCTGCGGCTGTCGGCGTAGACCAGGTCGGTGCTGACGAGGCCCAGCGCGGAGAACAGGCCGGGGTGCGGCGGCACGATGACCTCGGCCGCGTGCACCAGGTCGAGCACCGCGGGAAGCAGCATCGGACCCGCGGCACCGTAGGCGACCAGGCTGTAGTCGCGGGGATCGACGCCGTGCTGGATCGCGATGTTGGTGACGCCTTCGGCGATGTTGTTGATCCCGATGTTGAACGCGTAGGACACGCGCTGTTCGAACGACAGCTTGGTGTCCAGTGCCTCGAAGGCCTGCCGGGACAGCTCCGGGTCGAGTTTCATCCGGCCGCCCGCGAAACCGTCCGGGTCGATGATCCCCATGAGCAGACAGGTGTCGGTGGTCGCGGGTTGCGTGCCGCCGATGCCGTAGCACGCCGGTCCGGGATCCGCGCCCGCGCTGCCCGGCCCGACCTTCAGCTCGCCCGCCGCGTTGATCGTGACAAGGCTGCCGCCGCCGGCGCCGATGCTGGAGATCTCGTTGGACAACGCGTTGACGATGAGGTCGTGTTCCAGTTCGAAGGTGGTGTTCACGAACGGCGTGCCGTCGGTGACCATGCTGATGTCGCACGAGGTTCCGCCCACGTCCGCGCACAGCAGGTTCCGGGCGCCGATCAGGCTGCCGAAGTGTGCACTGGAGACGGTGCCCGCGGCCGGGCCGGCGAACACGATCCGGAACGGGTGCTCCATCGCGACGTCGGAGCGAACCAGCTGGGCGGCGCAGTCGGCGAAGTTCAGATCGCCGGTGAACTTCAAGTCGCGCAGTCCGGCGTCGAGGCGACGGGTGTATTCGCCGTAGATCAGGCGCATGAACACGTCGACGACGGTCGTGGAGGCGCGGGCGAACTCCTTGGCCAGCGGGGAGACCTCGCTGGAGATCGACACCGGGATGTCGCCCAGTTCCTCCTGCACCAGCTGGCGCAGGCGCTCCTCGTGGTGGTCGTTGACGTAGGCGTTGATCAGGCAGATCGCCACGCCCTCGACGCCGCAGCGGCGCAGCACCGCGAGTTCGGCGCGGGTCTGGTCCTCGTCGAGCGGGATCAGCACACCACCGTCGGCGGTGAGCCGCTCGCGGATACCGCGGCGAAGATAACGGGGCACCAGCGGGCGGTTGGCGTCGCCGTAGGAACGGCGCCACGCCGGGTTCATCAGGCCCTCGACGGGTCGCCAGGTGCGCCCGACGTCGAGGATGTCGCGGTGACCCTCGGTGGTGAGGAACGCGATCTTGGGCAGCCGGCGGGTGATCACGGCGTTGAGGCCGTGGGTGCTGGCGTGGTTGAAGACCTCGGCCGCCTCGACGCCGATCTCTTCGGCTCCCTTGAGCACGCCCCGCTCGGTGGTGCGCACGTCCGTGGCGACTTTGACGGTCTTGATCTTGCCGTCCTCGATGGCCACGACGTCCGTGAACGTCCCGCCGACATCGACTCCGATCATGGTGGCTTCTCCCTTCTCAGTTGACGTCGAGGCCGTCGGAGGCCAGAGCGATCGGGCCGAGCAGCGGGCCCGGCTCGCGGGCCACCGACTCGAGCGTCTTCTGGTGTTTCACGACGGTGAACCAGCCGCCCTCGGACAGCACCGGGTAGCGCCGGAAGTCGGCGGCGGTGCTGCCGGGGAAGTCGCGGGCGAGCTCGACGCCCAACGCGCGCAGGTCCTCTTCGGAAACGTCCTCCCGCGGCACGGAAAGGCCTTGCGGAGCAGGGGACTTCTCATCACTCACGGGCCATCACTCCAGTGTGCTGCCGGTGGATTTGTTTCGTGTACCAGTCGGTCTACGAAACGGTGACGGGAAGCACTCTAAGGCGCGGGTCGGAACCTGACAAGCCCGGACCGGGTGAGCTTCCGTGATCGGTGTGGACGGTGGGTGAGCGAGCACGACGTGGTGCGAGCGGAATAGGCTCTGGTGTCATGCCAAGACCACCAGGGCACGGGCCGGGTTACGAGATCAAGCGGCAGGAGATCATCGACCAGGCGGCGCGGCTGTTCGCCAAGCAGGGTTACGCGGCCACCGGGATCGCCGAGATCGGGCAGGTCGCCGGCCTTGCGAAGGGTGCGCTGTACTACTACATCGGGTCCAAGGAGAACCTTCTCGTCGAGATCCAGAACCGCGTCCTGAACCCGTTGCTGGCGGCTGCCCGGCGGATCGCGGCCCTGGACGAGGATCCGGTCCTGCGCCTGCGACTGCTGTCCCAGACCCTGCTGGAGCTCATCCTGGCTCGGCTCGACCACATCTGGGTCTACGAACACGACTACCGGCACCTGCGCGGTGCGAACCGAACGCGGCTGCTCCACCAGCGGCAGGAGTTCGAGAAGATCGTGCGGGACCTGCTCGTGGAGGCGATGGAGACGGGCGCGTTCCGCAAGATGGACGCGCGCCTGGCGATGCTGCAGTTCCTCAACATGCACAACCACACCTACCAGTGGGCCAAGCCCGGCGGTAAGTGGGATGCGGAGTTCCTGTCCCGGGAGTACTGCGCCACGCTGATCTCCGGCTTCCGCAGCCCGTCCTACGACGCCGGCGACCTCGAGGAGCGGGTGCGGCGGTTCCGGGAGCACGAGCAGGGATGAGGCCGTTCCCGCTGCCGCGTCCGTGTGGGACGGACGCGTGTCCATCCCACACGGCGCTTCGCTAGTTGTTCTTTCCCGTGAGGTTGGGTAAGCGCGTGGCGGGTGGGCCGTCGATGCTGGTGTGGTGTCGGTGATGGTTGTGGTCGTGGAGGAAGCCGGGCAAGGTGGCGCGCCGTGCGGTTTGTGAGTGGTAGGGCTGGGCGTAGGCCCATTCGTCGGACAGGGTGCGGTTGAACCGCTGGACTTGGCCGTTGGTTTGCGGACGGTAGGGGCGGGTGCGTGTGTGGTGGATGCCGGCGGCGGTGAGGGTGTTGCGCCAGTTGCGTGAGCGGTAGCAGGAGCCGTTGTCGGTCAGCACTCGCTGCACGGTGATGCCGTGGGAGGCGAAGAACGCCTGTGCCCGGGGCCAGAACGCGACCGCACTGGTCTTGGTCTCGTCGGGCGGGATCGAGGCGTAAGCCAGCCGGGAGTGGTCGTCCACGGCGTTGTGCAGGTAGCTGTAGCCGATCTGGGGTTTGCCGTGCGGGTAGCGGGCGGTGGTGGTGGCCTTGCGGTGCTGGTTGCCAGTGGCGCGGTCGCAGTCCCGGTGGCCGCCGTCGGGGATGTTGCCCAGCTTCTTGATGTCGACGTGCACCAGCTCACCCGGTGTGGCGCGTTCGTAGTGGCGCACCACCCGCCCGGTGGCCCGGTCCAGGTGCCTCAGACGGGCCAGGCCATAGCGGGTCAGCACGCGATGCACGGTGGAGGCAGCCAACCCCAGCAGGGCGGCGATGCGGGCCGGTCCCCACCGGCGCAGCACCCGCACCTTGATGATCCGCCGCTCGGTCCGGGTCGGAGTGCGATGCGGGCTGCAATGCGGACGTGAGCAGCGGTCGACCATGCCGGCCTCACCCTCGTCGCGGTAACGGTCGGTCCACCGTTTCCCGGTGGCCACCGACACCTGGAACCGCTCCGCCGCCCGCCGCAGCGGCCACCCCTCCTCCACGACACACCGGGCCAGACGCAGTCTGCCGGTCGCGGTCAACGGCGCGTCACGGTGAGACACGAGGACCTCCCGAGGTGCGGTGCAGATTGTGGTGATCCACACCGAACCCGGAGGTCCTCCCTCATTTTAAGATCATCCAACTACGTGTCCCCCGCGTTCACAACCTCCCCGAGCAATACACCTAGCCGAGCACGGATTTCCGCACGGCGGCGGCGATCCGCTCCTGGTCCGGGAGCCACTCGCGCTCCAGCGAGGGTGCGTAGGGCGCGGGGGTGTGGGCGGCGCCGACCCGCAGGACGGGCGCGTCGAGCGTCCAGAACCCGTGCTCGGCCGCGACTGCGGCCAGTTCCGCTCCGACGCCGAAGGCTTCCACGGCCTGGTGCGCCACCACGAGCCTGCCGGTCTTGGCCAGTGACCGCAGCACCGTCTCGGTGTCCAGTGGAGCGATCGTGCGCAGGTCGATCACCTCGACGCTGATCCCGTCCTGGGCGAGTTGCTCGGCCACCGCGGTGCACTCGTGCACCAGTTTCGAGTACGACACCAGCGTCACGTCGGTGCCCTCGCGCCGGATGGCTGCCTTGCCCAGCGGCACCAGGTGGCCGGGTCGCGGCCGCGGGCCCTTGCGCCCGTACAACAGCCGGTTCTCCACGAACACCACCGGGTTCGGATCGCGGATGGCAGCCCGGAGCAGGCCGTAGGTGTCCGCCGGGGTCGACGGCATCACCACGGTGAGCCCGGGGATGTGCGCGAGCAGCGCCTCCAGGCTCTGGGAGTGCTGGCTGCCCGAGGACTTGCCCGCGCCGAACTGGGTGCGCACCACCAGCGGCATGCTCACCGCGCCGCCGGTCATGAACCGCAGCTTCGCGGCCTGGTTCATCAGCTGGTCCAGGCACACGCCGAGGAAATCGAAGTACATCAGCTCCACGACCGGGCGCAGGCCGGCCATGGCCGATCCGACACCCGCGCCGATGATGGCGCTCTCCGAGATCGGGGTGTCGCGCACCCGCCCCGGGTAGGCCTCTGCGAGTCCGCGGGTGAGCCCGAAGACGTTGCCGCCCGCGCCGACGTCGATCCCGGCCAGGAACACGTCCTCATCGGCGGCCAGCTCGTGCTCGAGTGCCTCCCGGACGGCGTCCATGGTGCGAAAGACCTCGCCGTCCGGTTCGGGCGGCTCCGGAACCGGCTCCCTGGGCACGCCTACGAAGTGGTGCAGGGTCTCTGGTTCCGGCTCGTCCGCGGCCTGCGCCTGCTCGACCGCGGCGTCGATGACCGCGTCGACCTCGCGGTCGATCTCGGCCACCCGGTCCGGGGCGAGCCGGGCCGCGAGCACCGTCAACGGGTCGCGCATCTTCCATTCCGTGAGCTCGGCTGGTTCCCGATAGCGTTCCGGGTCACCCTCGTAGTGCCCGTGCCAGCGGTAGGTCTCGGCCTCCACCAGCACCGGTCCCCCGCCTGCCCGCAGGTCGCGCACCAGGCCGCTCACCGTGTCGGCCACCGCGACCACGTCGTTCCCGTCGACGTGCGCGAAGTCGATCCCGTACCCGCGGGCCCGGTCGGCCAGCGTCGCGCGGTGCTGGTCCTTCGCCGCCGAGAACTCGGCGTAGTGGTTGTTCTCGCAGAAGAAGATGATCGGGAGCTGCCACACGGCGGCGAGGTTGACCGCCTCGTGGAACATGCCCTGCGCCACCGCGCCGTCCCCGAAGAACGCGACGACCACGCCGCCGCGGGAGCGCAGCTGCGCAGCGGTCGCCGCTCCGGTGGCGATGGGCAGCCCGGCCGCCACGATGCCGTTGGCGCCGAAAATGCCCTTGCGCGGATCGGCGATGTGCATCGAACCGCCGCGGCCCCGGCACGTCCCGGTGCTGCGGCCCATCAGTTCCGCGAACATGCCGGTGACATCGAGCCCCTTGGCGATGCAGTGGCCGTGGCCGCGGTGTGTGGAGGTGACCACGTCGCGGTCGTCGAGCGGCCAGCAGGCCCCCACGGCTGTGGCCTCCTGGCCGATCGACAGGTGCAGGAACCCGGGGATCTGGTTGACGCGGTAGAGCCGGGAGGCGCGGTCCTCGAACTGCCGGATCAGCCGCATCCGCCGGTACATCTCGGTCTGTGCCGCGACGTCGGCGCCGACGTCGCTCGCCTGGGTGGAAGTCATCTCGATCTCGCCCTTGTCGTGCTGGGGTTTCGGCCCGCCCCCTTGACATCTGGCGGGGAACCACGATTCTTGTACCGATTGTTCGAAAAAACAACTCTGACGCGAAGGTGGGTCGGATGCGAGCGTTGCGGTGGCACGGCCGGGGTGATCTGCGACTGGACGAGGTGCCCGAGCCGCCCGAGCCCGGCCCAGGCGAGGCGCTGGTGGCGGTCTCCTACGCGGGCATCTGCGGTACCGATCTGCACGAGCACACCCACGGTCCGAACCTGATCAGGGAAAAGCCCCACCCGCTGACCGGGTTCAGCCCGCCGGTGACCCTCGGGCACGAGTTCAGCGGCCGGGTCGTCGCACTCGGCTCCCCGGTGCCGGGTATCGAACCCGGCACCCGGGTTACCGTCGACCCCTGCCTGCGCTGCGGCAGCTGCCGCTGGTGCCGCCACGGCGAGTACCACATCTGCGCCAAGGGTGGTTCCGTCGGCCTCGCCTCGCCGGGCGCGTTCGCCCCGCTGGTCACGGTGCCCACCTACGGGCTCGTGCCGGTGCCGGACGGGGTGTCCGACGAGCTCGCCGCGCTGGCCGAGCCGCTCGCCGTGGGACTGCACGCCGTGCGCCGGGCCGGCGTGCGCCCGGGTGACAACGTTCTGCTCCTCGGTGCCGGCCCGATCGGCGTCGCGGTGCTGATGGCGCTCGAACTCGCCGGTGCGGCGGGAATCTACGTCAGCGAGCCGGTCCCCGACCGGGCCAAACGGGCGGCTGAACTCGGCGCGACCGAGGTCTACGACCCCGCCGTCACCGACGTGCGGCGCGAGGTGTTCCTGCGCACCGGGCGAATCGGACCGGACGTCGTCGTCGAGGCCACCGGACGGCCCGAGCTCGTCGAGCTCGCCGTGTCCGCGGTGCGGCGCGGAGGCCGGGTGGTGCTCGCCGGAATCAGTGGTGGCGCGGCGTCGCTGCCGCTGAAGCAGATCGTGCCGTTCGAGCGGACCGTGCTCGGCACGCTCGGCTACAACTTCGACATCCCCCGGGTGCTCGACCTGGTCGCCGCGGCCCGGTTCGACCCCACGCCGCTTCTGACCGGTGTGTACCCGCTTTCCCGGGGGCTCGACGCGTTCCACGACCTCGCCTCCGGTTCCCACCTGAAGATCCTGCTCGACCCCGAGGAGCACTGAGATGGATTTTGATCTGCCCGCGGAAACCGTTGCGCTGCAGCGGATGTGCCGCGATTTCGCTGCGAAGGAGATCGCGCCGTACGCAGCCGAGTGGTCCGAACGGTGCCACTTCCCGGCGCAGGTGTTCCGCAAGCTGGGCGAGCTGGGGCTGATGGGCATGCTCGTCGACGAGTCCTACGGCGGGGCGGACGCGGGGTTCGTGTCCTATGTGGCCGCAATGGAAGCGCTGGGCGAGGCGGACCAGTCGGTGGCGTCGGCGTGGAATGCGCATTCCACGATCGCTACCCTGCCGCTGGCGCGTTTCGGGACCGAGGAACAGAAGAAGCGCTGGCTCGTCCCGCTCGCCACGGGCGAGAAGCTCGGCGCGTTCGGGCTGACCGAGCCCACCGCGGGTTCGGACGCCGCGGGTATCCGCACCACGGCTCGGCGCACCGAGGACGGCTGGGTGCTCAACGGCACCAAGATGTTCATCAGCAATGCCGGCACCGAGATGAGCCTCGGCGTGACCGTGCTGGCCGTCACCGGCACCGACGACAACGGCAAGAAGCGGTACGGGACCTTCTTCGTACCGGACGGCACCGCCGGTTACGACAAGGGGCGGCCGCTGCGCAAGCTCGGATGGCACGCACTGGACACCCGCGAGCTCGTGTTCACCGACTGCTGGGTCCCGGAGGACCACCTGCTGGGGGAGGAGGGCAACGGGCTCCGGCAGTTCCTCGAGGTACTGGACGCGGGACGGATCAGCGTCGCCGCGTTGTCACTGTCGCTCGCGCAGGCCGCACTCGACCTCGCCGTCCGCCACGCGGGTGAGCGCGAGCAGTTCGGCCGTCCGCTCAACAGGTTCCAGGCCGTTGGGCACAAGCTCGCCGACATGGCAACGGAGGTCGAAGCCGCGCGCTGGCTGGTCTACCACGCCGCGTGGCTGGGGGACCAGGGCCGCCCGTTCGCCAAAGCCGCGGCCATGGCGAAGCTGTACGCGTCCGAAGTGGCCAATCGCGCGGCCAGCGCGAGCGTGCAGATCCACGGCGGGTACGGGTTCATCCGCGAGTCCGCGATCTCGCGCTTCTACGCCGACGCGAAGATCCTGGAGATCGGCGAGGGCACCAGCGAGGTGCAGCGCAACGTCATCGCCCGCTCCCTCGTCCCGGCCGGTAAGGAGATGCCGCGATGAGCGATGAGGTGCTGGTCGAGGAACAGGACCGGGTCCTGGTCATCACGATCAACCGCCCACGGGCCCGCAACGCCGTGAACGCGGCGGTCGCCACCGCCGTCAACGCGGCACTCGAACGACTGACCGAGCGCGACGACCTGCTCGCCGGTGTGCTGACCGGTGCCGGGGACACGTTCTGCGCGGGGATGGATCTCAAGGCCTTCCTGCGAGGGGAGACCGTCTCGCTGCCCGGGCTGGGACTGGCGGGGCTGACCGAGCGACGACTGACGAAACCGATGATCGCCGCGGTCGAAGGCTACGCGCTCGCCGGCGGGTGCGAGCTTGCGCTGGCCTGTGACCTGATCGTCGCGGCGGACAACGCCCAGTTCGGCATACCCGAGGTCAAACGCGGCCTCGTCGCCGCGGCGGGCGGGCTGCTGCGGCTGCCCACGCGCATGCCCTACCAGCTGGCCATGGAATACGCGCTCACCGGCGACCCGTTCGACGCGACCGTGGCGCACCGCCACGGCATGGTCAACCGGTTGACACAGCCGGGCCGGGCACTGACCGGGGCGATGGCGCTCGCGCGCCGCATCACCGCCAACGCACCGCTGGCAGTGCGAGTGTCCAAGGCGGTCGTCAGCCGGGCACCCGGGTGGAGCGAGGAGGTGGCCTTCGAGCGCCAGCGGGAGCTGGTACAGCCGGTCTTCGTCTCCGAGGACGCCCGGGAAGGTGCACGGGCGTTCGCGGAAAAGCGGGATCCGGTGTGGCGGGGTAAGTGAGGCTCCGAGGGCACACGCGGAGCGAACCCGGATCACGCGATCTTGATGCGCGGCAGCACCGCTTTGAGGGTCTGCCTCGGCTCCCTCCACCTTCAACATATCCCGGACCAGGGGGCTTGCGGCAAGCCCCGGTCGGTGGCCCAGAATTGCCGACCGCCGGCCGGACGCGCCGGGGAACCGGGGGGATCGCGAAATGCGTGTGCTGCTTACGTCGTGGGGATCGCGCGGGGATGTCGAACCGCTGGTGGCGCTCGCGGTGGCGCTGCGGGAGCTCGGCGCCGAGGCGCGGCTCTGCGTGCCGCCCGACGAGGAGTTCGCGGAATTGCTCGGCCGGGCCGGTGTGCCGTTGGTGCCGTTCGGCCCCGCGGTCCACTCCATCGTCGCCAGGCCGGAGCCGCCGACGGTGGAGGACGCCTTCCGGCTCGCCCGCGAGCTGGTCACCGCGCGGTTCGAAACGCTCACCGCCGCCGCCGAGGATTGTGACGCGCTCGTGGCGACCGGCCTGATGCCCGCCGGCGCCCGGGACGTGGCCGAAAAGCTCGGCATCCACTACGTGCTCGCCTGCTTCCACCTCCTCGGGCTGCCGTCGCGGCACTTCCCGCCGGGGCGGCGGCCGGGCAAACCCTCCCCGCGGGAGGAAACCGACAACCGGGCGTTGTGGGAGCAGGACGCCCAGCGGGTGAACGACCTGTACGGCGAAGTGCTCAACAGCCACCGCGCGGCGATCGGCCTGCCACCGGTCGCCAACGTCCGCGACCACGTCCTGACCGGACGGCCCTGGCTGGCCGCGGACCCGGTGCTGTGCCCGTCGGAGGGCCGGACGGAACTCGACGTCGTGCAGACCGGGGCGTGGATCCTGCCCGACGAACGCCCGCTCCCGCACGACCTGGAGGCGTTCCTGGACGACGGCGCGCCACCGGTGTACGTCGGGTTCGGCAGCATGTCCCCGCACGTCGCGCGGGAGGCCGCGCGGGTGGCTGTCGAAGCGGTCCGCGCGCAGGGCCGCCGCGTCCTGCTCGCCCGCGGCTGGGCCGGGCTGACCCCGGACGGCGGCGACTGCTTCGTCATTGGCGAGGTCAACCAGCAGGCGCTGTTCCGCCGGGTGGCCGCCGTCGTGCACCACGGCGGCGCGGGCACCACCACGACCGCCGCCCGCGCGGGTGCGCCCCAGGTCATCGTGCCCCGCATCGCAGACCAGCCGTTCTGGGCCGGGCGCGTGACCGAGCTGGGCATCGGCGCGACGCACGACGGCCCGGCGCCGACCGTCGACTCCCTGTCCGCCGCGATCGCCGCCGCCCTGGCACCCGGGACGCGCGCCAGGGCGACCGAGGTGGCCGGCCAGGTCCGCGGCGACGGCGCGGCGGTGGCAGCGAAACTGCTCCTGTCGGAAGCCGCCTGACTGGGGGTGGCAGGACCAGGCGAGCCGGCCGTGCCGCGGATTACCGTGGGAACGTGGCCGACGAACCGAACCTGCTTGGCGACTTCCTGCGCGCCCGCCGCGAACTCGTCACCCCCGAACAGGCCGGGATCCCCGTCCACGGCGTGCGGCGGGTTCCCGGCCTGCGCCGCGAAGAGGTCGCGATGCTCGCCGGCATCAGCGCCGACTACTACCTGCGCCTCGAACAGGGCCGCGACCGCAGGCCGTCGGTCCAGGTCCTCGAGTCGATCGCCCGTGCGCTCCAGCTCGACGAGGAAATGACCGCCTACCTGGTCGGGCTCGCCGCCGAGAAGCCCCGGCGCAGGCGGCGGCCGCCCAGGGAGACGGTGCCCGCCGGCACCGTCAAACTCATCGGGACGCTCCCGCTGCCCGCGTTCGTCGAGGGGCGCTACTTCGACGTCCTCGCCGCCAACCCGCTGGCCACGGCGTTGTCCCCACGCCTGGCGCCGGGCGGCAACCGGCTGCGGGACGTGTTCCTGGATGCCGGAGAGCGGGCGCTCTTCCCCGACTGGGAGACCGCCACCGAGGAGCTGATCGCGGGCTTCCGCCAGTCGGTGGGCACCGACATCGACAACCCCCGCTTCGTCGAGCTCGTCGGCGAGCTGTCCCTCGCCAGCCCCCGGTTCCGGCGGCTCTGGGCCCGCCACGACGTGCAGCCGCGGCAGGGCGCGCGGGTGCGGTTCGACCACCCCCAGGTCGGGCGGCTGGTGCTGCACCGGGAAAAGCTCGTGATCACCACCAGCAGCACCGAAGGGATGATGCTGGTCGTGTACCACGCCGACGCGGGCAGCGACGACGCCGACAAGCTCGCGCTCCTCGCCTCCGCCGCCCTGCCGGCACCCGCGCCGGATCACTCCTTCGGCTGAAAGAGGTGCGCGGCCGCGTGCGGCGGCGCACCCTTTCGTCCATGGCGTTCGGAAAAGCCGCCGCCGTGGCGGCTGTCCTGATCACGGCTGCCGCGCCGGTGGCCGGGGCCGAACCCGCCCACGGCGAGCTGGCCTTCACCGTTGACGGCACGTTCACCGCGCCCGAGGGGATCACCTCGGTGTTCGTCGCCGTGTGGGGCGCCGGTGGCGGGGGTGGCGAGGCGAACCCCGGCGGCGGTGGGGGAGCGGCGTGGTGTTCCGTCGCGGTCACCCCGGCCGCCGAGTACACCGTCACCGTCGGCGCGGGCGGGCAGGCCGGGGCGCCGGGCAGCGACTCCACCGTGGGTGTCGCGGGAAGCCCGGCGCTCGTCGTGGCGCACGGGGGCGCGGCCGGGTCAGCCGACGCGCCGGGCCGGGGCGGCGCCGCCGACTGCGGCACCTCGCCCGGCCTCGCCGCGCCCGGCAGCGACGGCACCGCCGACCGGCCCGGCGAGGCGGGCGTGATCCCGAGCGCGCCGCCGGGCGGGATCGGCGCCGGCGGCGCGGCCGGGATGCCCGGCGCGCCCGGGTACGTCTACTTCTGGTGGTGATCCGCCAGCTTCGAATGCCGCCTGCTGTAGCCGAAGTACACCACCAGCCCGATGACGAACCAGATCGCGAACCGCAGCCACGTCTCCGGCTGCAGGAACGTGATCAGCCAGATGGAGAACGCCACGCCGATCGCCGGCACCACCGGCATCCCCGGGCAGCGGAACGTGCGCGGCAGGTCCGGACGGCGGTACCGCAGCACCACGACCGCCACGCACACCACCACGAACGCCAGCAGGATCCCGATGTTCGTCAGCTCCGCGGCCTCCCCGATCGGCAGCAGCCCAGCGATCACCGCCGCCGCCACGCCGAGGATCCACGTCATCCGGCTCGGCACCTTCTTCACCGGGTGCGTGCCGGAGAACCACTTGGGCAGCAACCCGTCGCGGCTCATCGCGTACCCGACGCGCGTCGCGCCCAGCAGGAACGTGAACAGCACGGTGAGGATGCCGAGGATCGCGCCGACCGCGATCACGCCGCCGAGCCACCGCAACCCGACCGATTCGAAGGCGCTGGAGAACGCGGCTTCCGAGTCGATGTCGGTGTAGGGCACCATCCCGGTCAGCACCAGGCACGCCAGCACGTACAGCACCATCGAGATCCCGAGCGAGTACAGGATCGCCTTGGGCATGTGCTTCTGCGAGTCGCGCGACTCCTCGGCCGCGGTGGACATCGCGTCGTAGCCGAACACCGCGAAGAACACCGTCGCCGCGCCGGTGAACGCGCCGCTGACACCGAACGGGAAGAAGTCGGACCAGTTGCCGGTGTTGACGTGGAACGCGCCGACCACGATCACCAGCACCACGAGCGCGACCTTGAGGTACACCAGCAGCGTCTCGAACCGCGCCGCGGAGCGCATGCCCTGGTTCAGCACGAACGCGATCAGCAGGCACAGCAGCACCGCGAACAGGTTCACCTTGTACGAACCCGCCGCGACGCCCTCCGGTTCGGTGCCCGGCGCGCCGGACATCCACAGTGGCAGGTGGATGTCCAGGAAGCCCAGCAGGTCGTTGAAGTAGCCGGAGATGCCGATCGCGACCACCGCGACGATCGCGGTGTACTCCAGCAGCAGGTCCCAGCCGATGAACCAGCCGACCAGCTCGCCGAGGACCGCGTAACCGTAGGTGTAGGCCGATCCGGCGCGCGGGATCAGCCCGGCGAACTCGGCGTAGGAGAACGCCGCCGCCGCGCTCGCGATCCCGGCCACCAGGAACGAAATGAGCACGGCCGGTCCGGCGGTCTCGTTCGCCACCGCGCCGGCGAGCGAGAAGATGCCCGCGCCGATGATCCCGCCAACGCCGATCGCGGTCAGCTGCCACAGGCCCAGGGTCCGCTGGAGCCCGCCGCCTTCCACGGCCTCGATCTGCTCGACGGGTTTGCGCCGGAACAGCTCGTGTACGGCCACCGATCTCCCCAATCACTCGTTCGGGTATGACCGGATCACGTTACTAGGGAAGGGCTCGCCCCGGGACCCACGAAGGTCCCGGGGCGGTGGGGGATCAGCCGAACTGGCCCGGCTGGTAGTCGCCCGCGGGGTTCCGGACGATGACGTTGATGCGGTTCCACGTGTTGATGAGCGCGATCGCGGCGACCAGCGCGGCGAGCTGCTCCTCGTCGTAGTGCTTGGCCGCGTTGGCCCACACCTCGTCGCTGACCCCGCCCGCGGCGTCGGCGAGGCGGGTGCCCTCCTCCGTCAGCTCCAGTGCGGCGCGCTCGGCCTCGGTGAACACGGTGGCTTCCCGCCACGCCGCGACCAGGTTGAGCCGTGTCGGCTCCTCGCCCGCTGCCACGGCGTCCTTGAAGTGCATGTCCGTGCAGTAACCGCAGCCGTTGATCTGACTGGCGCGCAGCTTCACCAGTTCCTGTGTCCGGGCGGGCAACGTCGACTCGGCGAGCACCTTGCCCGCACCGAAGAGGTGCTTGACGAACTTGCCCGCGGTGGGGCTGGTGAAGATGTTCAGACGAGCGTCCACGGTGAACTCCTGTTCCGTTCGGGGTTTCTGCCTCCTTGACGGAACAGCGCGCCGAGATGTGACAGCCTCAGCCCGCGGCGGCCTTCTGCGTGAGCGTGGCCGAGCGGCGGCGCGGCTTCTTGTGCAGCACCCCGGCCCGGAAGTAGCTCAGCAGGTCGGCGATCGCGACCGGGTCGTCCAGCTGCGGGCAGTGGCCCCACTCCTCGCGCAGCATCAGCCGGCTGTGCGGCACCAGCGCGTGCAGGCGCCGCCCGGCGGCGGCGGTCACCAGGCGGTCCTTGCCGCACGCGACGACCAGCAGCGGGACGGTGATGCCGTCCAGCCCCTCGTACGCCTCGGCAAGCTCGGCGACCAGCTGGCGCGCCTGGTCCAGACGAGTGGTGGTCGAGCGGAAGTCCGGGAACAGCCCGGTGAACCGGGCGACGTGGGCGACGTCGGCGGCGGCGCGGTCGGCGTAGAGCAGCCGCGGCACCACGAACTCCGCGATGGTCCGCACCACGAACCCGGGCACCGGCAACGGCAGCGACGCGGCCAGCCGCAGTGGCAGCGGGTACTTCCCGACGGTCCGGACCAGCCAGGAGTCGACGAAACCGGGCGCGGCGATCGACACCACACCCGCGATCGGCAGCTCGTCGCGGCACGCGGCACGCAGGCTCATGGTGCCGCCGAGCGAGTTGCCGCCCAGCACGACCTTGCCGCGGTCCGAATAGAACCGGACCACCTCGGCCACGAACGCGTCGAGCTGCGCCAGCATCGCGCCGGGGCGCAGGGGATCGGCCTCACCGAAACCGGGCAGGTCGACCGCGACCGCGGGGATCCCGGCCGCGGCGAGTTCGGCCAGCGCCGGGCGCCAGGTGTCGGCGCTGTCGCAGTAGCCGTGCAGGAGGACGAGTCTTCCGGTGCCGCGCTTCGGTTTGGGGCCGACTTCGAGCACCCTGGTGCGCACGCCTGCGAAGCTCCGGTGGCCGGCCCGGACGACTTCCGGGCCGGCGAGCCGTGAGCCCGGCGCCGCCTCGATCTCCCGCTGCACTGCGGTCATGTACCCAGATTAGCGAGTAAATCTCGGGTTCCGCTCAGTAGACGGGGATAACAAACCGGTATCGGCGCCATGTCAACAAGGCGTCTATGCAGGTCAGAGCGTTATCAGCGGGTGAAAACGACCTTGCCCGCGGTCTCGCCCTCCTGCATCAGCCGGAACCCTTCGGCGGCCTCCGACAGCGGCAGCTCCTTGCCGATCTGCGGCTTGATGCCCGTCAGGTCGAGGTAGCGGAGCAGGTCCTCCAGCTCGTCCCGGGTGCCCATCGTGGACCCGACGACCCGCAACTGCAGGAAGAACACCCGCTGCAGGTCCGCGCTCGGATCCGGACCACTCGTCGAACCGGACACCACGACGATCCCGCCCGGCTTCAGCGACTTGAGCGAGTGGCCCCAGGTCGCCTTCCCGACGGTCTCGAACGCGCCGTCCACCCCTCCGGCAGCCGCGCGCCCGACTCGAACGTCTGGTGCGCGCCCAGCTGCTCGGCCAGCGCCCGCTTCTCCTCGGACCGGCCGGTCACCCACACCCGCAGGCCCGCGGCCCGGCCGAGCTGGATCAGCGCGGTCGAGACGCCACCCGAGGCGCCCTGCACGAGCATCGTCTGCCCGGGCCGCAGGCCCGACTTCACGAACAGCATCCGGTACGCGGTCAGCCACGCCGTGCCCATCGTGGCGGCTTCGGCGAAGGACAGCCCGGCGGGCTTCGGCACGGCGTTGCGGGCGGGCACGACCACGTAGTCGGCGAAGGTGCCCTGGTACTTCTCGGTGAGCAGGGTGCGCTTCGGGTCGAGGGTGTCGTCACCCTGCCAGCCGGGGGCGTTGATCACCGAGTGCAGGACGACCTCCGTCCCGTCCTCCAGCACGCCCGCCCCGTCGCAGCCGAGGATCATCGGGAACTGGTCCGGCTTGATCCCGACCCCGCGCAGGGTCCAGATGTCGTGCATGTTGAGGCTGGCGGCCTTCACGGCGACCTTCACCCAGCCGGACGGCACCTCCGGCTCCGGTCGCTCGCCGACGGTGAGGGCGTCGAGCGGGTTTTCGGGGTTCGGTTCACTGGCGTAGACGGCGAACATGCCTGCAACGTACCTCGCCGGGCCCCCTGGCGTACCCTGGTCAGGTGTTCGACGGCCTGGCGACCTGGTGGGACAACGCCGAGCTGTGGCTTGCGCAGCTGTGGTTCCCGTTGCAGTTCCTGCTGGTCATCGCCGTGCTGGCGCCGCTGTGCGTCGGTGCGGCGTGGCTGATCGACCGGATCGTCGACCGGGTGGCCGCGTGGTTGCGGCCGGGCCGCGACGAGGACGTTTCGAGCCGGTCCTAAGGTGTCGCTGGTGTCAAGCAGGAGGCGGATCACCGTCGCGCTCGTCGGGCTCATCGTGCTCGTGTTCGGTGGCTGGATCGTGCGCGAAACCACCACGTCGACCGAGCCGGCCAGTGGGCTCACGGCGTTGTCCAGCCTGCCCGCCGAGGCGGGCCAGACGTGGCGTCTCATCCAGGCCGGCGGGCCGTTCCCGTACCGCAGCGACGGAACGGTGTTCGAGAACCGGGAAAAGCGGCTCCCCGTCAAGGAGAGCGGTTACTACCATGAATACACGGTGCCCACGCCGGGGAGCGCGGATCGCGGGGCCCGGCGGCTGATCACCGGGGCGCAGACCGAGCTGTACTACACCGGTGATCACTACGCTTCCTTCGTCCAGGTCGACCCGTCGAAGTAGCGAGAACCCCATGTCCTCTTCCCAGACGATCGTCGAGCAGGCCCGCGCCCGCGGCGCCTACTCGCACATCATCGGCAGCAGGCCGGCGGACAAGATGTCCGCCCTCGACGCGATCGCGTCCGCGTTGTCCTTTCCGGACTGGTTCGGCCGCAACCTGGACGCGCTCTACGACTGCCTCACCGATCTGTCGTGGTTGCCCTACGGCGAGCACGTCCTGGTGTGGGCCGGATCGGACCTGCTCAAGGACGCCGACCCGAAGGCGTACCTGGCGATCCGCAGCGTGCTGTCCGACGCCGAGCGCGCCTTGGCGCCGGGCGGCGACCGCGCCGACAGCCGCCGGCTGACGGTCGCCCTCACCGACGACTAGTCCTGCGGGACCCAGTTCGGCTTGCGCTTCTCGCCGAACGCGCGGATGCCTTCCTGGCCCTCTTCGCCGGCGAAGAACTGCGCGGACAGCTTGAGCATGTCGGGGAAGCCGTCGGCGGGGGTGGCCGGGCGCGGGCTGGCGAGCAGTTCCTTGGTCGCGGCGAGCGCGGCCGGGCCGCCGAGTGTGAGCGAGCGGACGTAGGCGTCGGTCGCCTCGTCGAGCTGGTCGGCGTCGACGGCCTTGTTGATCAGGCCGATCTCGGCGGCGCGCTCGGCGTCGAACACGTCCCCGGTGAGGAACAGCTCCTGCGCGGCGCGCGGGTTGACGCGCGGCAGAACCGTGAGCGAGATGACGGCGGGCACGACGCCGATGCGGACCTCGGAGAACGCGAAGGTGACCTCCTTGGCGGCGACCACGATGTCCGCGGCCGCGACCATGCCGACCCCGCCGGCGCGGGCGACCCCGGACAACTTGGCGACGACCGGCTTCGGGCTCGTCCAGATCTGCTCGAGGATGCGGGGGAACTCGTTGACGCCCTGGTCGCCCGCCCCGGCGCCGCGCGCTTCCTTCAGGTCCATGCCGGCGCAGAACACCTTGCCGGTGTGGGTGAGAACGATCACCCGGACGGCGTCGTCGTCCTTCGCCTTGGCCAGCGAGGCGGACAATTCGCGGCGCAGCTGGGCCGACAGGGCGTTCCGGTTGTGCGGCGAGTCGAGGGTGATCGTCGCGACACCACTCGCCACTGAGTAATGCACCAGTTCATCAGTCACGGGCTCACTGTAGTTCGGGCGGTGCGGCGGGGGAGCGTGGTTGTGAGCGGCTGCGCATCGGGACGATCCGGTGACAGCGCGTCAGGGGGCACGCTACGGTGCTACGCGACGGGGAGGGACGGCAGTGGCTGAGGACGGTGCGACGACGGGGGCCGCGCAGCTGGCGGGCGTGTTCGGCGGCGAGGCGAACCTGAACGCCATGCACGCCGACGCGAAGCGCATGCTGGCGGACGCGAAGGCAGGCAAGTGGGCGGTCGACGAGGAGACGGGGTCACACCTGCGGCGGGCTGTGACGCAGATGCAGGACCGGCTGGCGAGGCTGGACGGCAGGATCTACCGGCTGCAGCGAGCGCCGAAGCTCGGCAACGACGACTACGCCACGACAGTCGCCGCGCACTTCCTCACCGCGATGGACTCGGATGACCGATCTCTCGTCCGGGTCTTTCGCGCGGCCCAGGACACCCTGGAGAGCCTCCGGCAAGCCATCGAGATCGCGATCAGCAAGTACGACGCCTCGGACGAGGCGGCGGTCCAGGCATTGACCACGTTCAAGGATCAGGAAGCCCAGTGACGAACATCGTTCGCATCGGCCAGCTCGTCTCGGGTGCGTGTCTGTTGCTGGCCGCGGGCGCTTGCAACAGCACAGTCGCGGGCACGGCTTCGCCAGCCCCGACGTCAGTCAACCCGGGCGCCGACGTGTTCGCCGGCCTCAACGCCTGCCAGGTCCTGGAACGACTCACCGCGGGCGAAGGGTTCGGGCCGGGGGAGAACATCAGCCGCCGCAACGAGTGTGACGTTCTCAAGCCCGAGTTCGGGACGTACGGTCTTGCACTGGACCCGGTACAGGGCCTGGACGAGTTCGCTTCGAGCAACAGCGGCGTGGTCACGTTGACGATCAACGGACGGGATGCCATGCAGGCGAACTTCGGGGCGGCCGGATGCGCCGTTGCCGTCGAGGTCGCGGAGCACGCTCGTGCCATGGTGACGGTGTCGATGGCGCGGACCAGCGAGGGCGCCCAGGCGTGCCCGAACGCCGTGACGTTCGCCGAGGAGCTCGAGCCGCTCCTGCCCAAGGTTCAGTGAGGTTCTGGAGGCGATGTTCCGTCGGAGTACGCGGGTCGTGACCGGTGTTTGCCTGGTGCTGACCACGGCCGCTTGCACCAGCACGGTCGCGGGTACAGCATCACCGGCATCCGGCGCGAGTCCCACCGCGAGCGCTGATGTCTTCGCCGGCCTCAACGCCTGCCGAGTCCTGGAGCAACTCACAGCGGGGGAAGGATTCGGGCCTGGGGAGAACATCAGTCGTCGCAATGAATGCGACGTTTCAAAATCCCGATTCGGATCGTACGGTCTTGCCCTGGATCCCGTGCAGGGGCTCCGCGAGTACCGCGAGACGAACGACGCCGTGACGGACGTTTCGGTCAACGGGCGGAACGCCCTTCAGGCCGACATCCCCACCGGCGGGTGCGCGATCGCCATCGAGGTTGGGGAGCACGCCCGCGCCTTGGTGCAGGTCGCACTGGTCACTAGCCCGCGCGATCCGCAGGCTTGCGTGGACGCCCAAGCCCTCGCCGAGAAGCTTGAGCCCCTGCTGCCCAAGGTGCCGTAGTCAGTTCTGCCGCGGCAGCAGTTCCTCCACGAACCGCTCCAGGAACGCCTCGTACGACGATCCGCCCCGGTGGTAGACCACGAACTTCGTCAGGCCGGCTTCCAGGTGGCCGTCCAGCAGGCGGTGCAACGACGACCAGTCCGTGGCGATCACGTCCGCCGGGTCGGTGTCCGGGCGCCGGGAGCGCACCGTGGCGGCCAGGGCGTCCGGGATGCCGTCCTCGGCGAGCATCAGGCTCATCCCGTAGTGGTCCGGCTCGATCGAGCGGCCCGCGGCAACCGCGGCGGTCTCGATCGCCTCGCGGGCCCGGCGTGCTTCCGCCGGGGACAGGAAGCTGCCCAGCCATCCGTCGGCGTACTGGCCGATCCTCCGGTACGCCGCGGGCGCACTCCCGCCGAGCCAGATGTCCACCGGGCGCTCGAGCCGCGGGCCCAGCGAGACGTCCTCCAGCTTCCAGAACTCGCCCGCGAAATCGCCCGCACCGGCCAGCGCCGCCCGCAGCAACCGCAGCGACTCGTCGAACACCGCGGCCCTCGCGCCTGCTGGGACCTCGAACAGCGGCCACTCGCTGCGGCGCGCGGGGCGCAGGCCGAACACCGGCAGCACCCGCTTCGGCGCCAGCGCCGCCAGCGACGCGATCTGCTTCGCCACCAGCACCGGGTGCCGACCGGGCAACACCGCCACCGAACTGCCCGCCTTCAGCGACGAAGTCCGCGCCAGCGCGTGCGCCATCCCGACGAACGGGTCCACCGCGTCCGAGTACACCTGCTCGGAAAACCACACCGAGTCGACCCCGGCAGCCTCCAGCCGGTCGACGATCCCCGGCAACTCCACGGGCGAGGTCTCAGCCCCCAGCCCAACCCCGATCCGGATCTTCACGCCACCCACGTTACGGGTCAGGCCGACCGGGCGGCACCGGCCAACGCGGTGGCGTACCGCTCCAACACCAGCGACACCACCCGCGGATCACCGGCCAGGCAGTCGGCCAGCACCACCGACGGCTCGGCCTCCCGCGCCAGCGCGGCGATCCGGTCGGGCAGCAACCCGGGCGCGAGGAACCACGACGCCACCGCGATCCGCGACGCCCCACGGGCCCGCAGCTTCGCCACCGCCGCGGGCACATCCGGCTTCGCGGCGCTCGCGAACGCCGCCACCGCCCGGAAACCGTGCCGGGACTGCCACCGCCGGGCCAGCGCCGCGACCGCTTCGTTCGCCGCGGCGCGCGACGAACCGACCGCCGCCAGCACCACGCCCAGCCCGGGATCGGACACGTCCGCCACCGCGGCCAGCCGGTCGAACGCCACCGGCTCCAGGTCCGCGCCCAGCACGTCGGCGATCGTCACCCGCAGCGCGGGCACCTCCGCCACCAGCGCGGGCAGGTCGACCCGCGCGTGGAAGGCGCTGCCCAGCAGCAGCGGCACCACGACCGCCTCCCGGTGCCCCTCCGCGACCAGGTCCCGCAGCACGTCCGTCACCAGCGGCTCGGACAGGTCCAGGAACGACACCCGCACGTCCAGTTCCGGCGCCGCCGCGGCGATCCGGTCCACCAGCGCCCGCACGGTCGCCGCGGACCGCGGGTCCCGGCTCCCGTGTGCGACGGCGACCAGCGGGATCACAGCGACCCCAGCCCGCGCGCCCGCAGCACGGCCCGCTCC
This sequence comes from Amycolatopsis thermoflava N1165, assembly GCF_000473265.1. Taxonomy (NCBI): domain Bacteria; kingdom Bacillati; phylum Actinomycetota; class Actinomycetes; order Pseudonocardiales; family Pseudonocardiaceae; genus Amycolatopsis; species Amycolatopsis thermoflava. The sequence continues at coordinate 3,809,939 of NZ_KI421511.1, read as the reverse complement.
AGCGGCCGGAACACCAGCAGTTCGATGCCGACGCCGACCAGCAGGATCAGGAAGATCGCCGCGATCACGGTCGACATGTCGTTGAGGAACCGGCCGTCGTCCAGGTAAGCGCCCAAGCCCTTGCCCAGCAACGGCGATGTCGCGATGATCTCCGCCGCCATCAGCGACCGCCACGAGAACGCCCAGCCCTGCTTCAACCCGGCGAGGTAGCCGGGCAGCGCCGCGGGCAGCAGGATGTGCCGCGCGGTCGCCAGCCGTCCCGCGCCCATCACCTTGCCGACGCGCGGCAGGATCGGCGGGATTTGGTCGATGCCCGCCACCAGGCCGTTCGCGATCGACGGCACGCTGCCCAGCAGCAGCACCACGTACATCGCGGCCGGCTCCACGCCGAACCACAGCACCGCGGCAGGCACCCAGGCCACCGACGGCAGGCTCTGCAGACCGGACAGGAACGGCCCGATCCCGGCCCGCACGAGCTTGACCTTCGCGACCAGCAACCCGAGCGGCGTCGCGATCAGGATGGCGACGAGGAACCCGAGCACCGCGCGGTGCACCGACGTCCACACGAACCCGAAGGCGTCCCCGCTGGTGAACCGGGCCCACAGCTCGTTCCACACCGCGAGCGGCGAGGGCAGCTGGTACTCCGGCCAGAACGCGGCCGCCCACAACGCCTGCCAGACCGCGATCACCAGGACCAGGAACACCACCGGCGGCAGCACCGACCGGACGAACCGGCCCCAGCCGCCCTTCTTCGCGGCAGGCCGGACGGGCGTGTCGAGCGCGTCCAGACCCGCCTCGACCGCCGCGGCGTCCGGTTCGGTGGTCGAGCCCTCAAGCGGCGGCATGGCTGCTGATCACCTCACGCAGGCGGCGGTTGATCACGTCCACCGCGTTCACCTCGTCCTGGCCGGCCAGGCCGTCGACGCGCCACTGCTGCACGACCTTGCCCGGCCGTGACGACAGCAGCACCACTCGCTGCCCGAGCCGGACCGCTTCGCGCACGTCGTGGGTCACGAACACCACCGCGGTGCCGGTCGCTTCCCAGATGCGCAGCAGCTCGGCCTGCAGCACGTCGCGCGTGATGGCGTCGAGCGCGGAGAACGGCTCGTCCATCAGCAGCAGCGACGGCCGTTCCTCGCCGTCCTCGGTGTGGGTGGCCGAGGCCAGCGCGCGGGCGAGCGCCACGCGCTGGCGCATGCCACCGGACAGCTCGTGCGGCCGCTTGGCGCCCGCCCCGGACAGCCGCACCAGCTCCAGCAGCTCGCCGGTGCGGGTCTTGCGCTCGGTGCGGCCCATGCCGGCCAGCTTCAGCGGCAGCTCGACGTTCGCCGCGGCGGTCAGCCACGGCATGAGCGCCGCCTCCTGGAACATGACCGCCGGCCGGGACGTGGTCAGCTCGATCTCACCCGCGCTCGGCCGATCCAGGTTCGCGATCAGGTTCAGCAGGGTGGTCTTGCCGCAGCCCGAGGCGCCGAGCAGGCAGACGAACTCGCCCGGCGCGACGTCGAGGTCGACCCCGGCGAGCGCGGTCACGGCGTCGCGACCCTGCCCGAAGTTCTTGTGCACCCCGGACAACCGCACGGCGTGCCCGGTCGCGGGCTCCACCGGCGGGCGTCCCAGCGTGGCGGTCATGAACAGCCTCCTACTTCTTGTCCAGGCCGGACGCGCTGACGGCCGGCTTCCCGGCCTGGGCGAGCACGGTGTTGAGCAGGGTCAGGTCGGCGAACCCGGCGACGTCCGGGGCCTTGTCCTTCACCCCTGCGGTCACCTGGTCCTGGGCGAGCTGCGGGAACTGCCCGGCCAGCGGGTCGGTGGTGAGCTGGATGCCCTGCCACGCGCGGTCCAGCGTCGCAGCCCCGAGCGCCTTGCCGGTGAGCTGCTGCAGCTGGTTGTTCACCGCGGTCTTCGCCTTCGCCGGGTCGGACGCGGCGAGCGTGTTCGCGTCGAGCAGGCCCTGCAGGATCGCGGTCACGGTCGCCGGGTGCTCCTTGAGGAACTGGGTGCGCACGATCAGCACGGTGGTCGGGAACTGCCCGCCCGGCCACAGGTCCTTCTCGTCGACCAGGACCTTCGCGCCGGCCTCCAGCACCAGGCGGGACGCCCACGGCTCGGGCAGCCACGCGGCCTGGATCGCGCCGGACTTGAACTGGTCGAGGGTCAGCGCGTTGTCGATGTTCTGGACCTTGACGTCGCTCAGCTTCTGGTCGGCGATCCACTTCTTCAGCGACACGTCCTGCGTGTTGCCCAGCTGCGGCGACGCCACGGTCTTGCCCTGCAGGTCCTGCGGCGTGTTGATCGACGGCTGCACGACCAGCTGCGCGCCGCCCGAGGTGGCGCCCGCGATCAGCCGCACGGCCTCGCCGCCGGACTGGGCGTAGGCGTTGATCGCCGGGCCGGAGCCGATGAACCCGATGTCCAGCGAACCGCCGAGGAGCGCGTTGACCTCCTCGGGGCCGGCGTTGAACTTGGTCGGCACCAGCTTGGTGTTCCCGAGGTGCTGCGCGAACAGGTTCTGGTCGAGCCCGATCAGCGCCGACGCGTGCGTGACGTTCGGGAAGTACCCGAGCCGCACCTCGGCCGCCGGGCCCTGATCGGTCGCCGTCGCCGAATCCTCCGATCGGTCCGCCCGTGAACACCCGGTCACTACTGCCAATGCGGACAACGCCACTGCTGCCAGAGCCAGAACACGAGTTTTCACGGACGGACCTTTCGGTTGGGGATGGGGAGTTACGGGCCGGGGGAGACCACGTCCCGGTCGCTGCGCAGCACGGGAAGCGGCGCACCGACCATCCCGGCCGCCAGCGTGGTGCCGTCGGCCGGGTCGATCACCAGGAAGGCGCCGGTGCGCCTGCTGACCTCATACTCGTCGACCGGCAGCGGCTCCGCGACGCGGACCTTCGCACGACCGATCTCGTTGAGCTGCAGCGTCTCCGGGTAGTCCACAGTGGACAGCTTCTGCTCGTCGAAGCGGGAGACCAGCTCGTCGACGAACGCCTGCACCGTGCGCGCGCCGTGCTTGACCAGCACGCGGGCGCCCGGCCGCAGCGGCTTCTCCGACAGCCAGGCGAGCGTGGCGTCCAGCTCGTCGGTCGCGACCGGGGCCGAACCCGCCGCCGCGATCACGTCACCGCGCGCGATGTCCAGGTCGTCGGCCAGCACCAGTGTCACCGAGCGGCCCGCGGCGGCCTCGGCCAGCTCGCCGTCCGGCGTGTCGATCCGCTCGACCGTCGTGCGCAGGCCCGCGGGAAGCACCACGACCTCGTCGCCGGGGCGCACCGTGCCCGCCGCGACCTGGCCCGCGTAGCCGCGGTAGTCCGGGTACTCGGGCGTGCGCGGCCGGATCACGTACTGCACCGGGAAGCGGAACGGCGCGTCGTGCGGGTCGGGCGCGACCGGCACGGTCTCCAGGTGCTCCAGCAACGTCGGGCCGGAGTACCACGGCGTGTGCGCCGAGCGCTCCACCACGTTGTCACCCACCAGTGCGGACACCGGGATCGCCAGCACCGATCCTTCGGCGTAACCCAGCGACGTGGCGTGGTCGGTGAACTCCTTCGCGATGACCCGGAAGGTTTCCTCGTCGTAGTCGACCAGGTCGACCTTGTTCACCGCGAGCACCAGGCGCGGCACGCCGAGCAGGGCGAGCACCGCGGCGTGGCGGCGGGTCTGCTCGATGACGCCCTTGCGCGCGTCCACCAACAGCACGGCCAGCTGCGCCGTGGAGGCGCCGGTGACGGTGTTGCGGGTGTACTGCACGTGGCCGGGGGTGTCGGCGAGCACGAACGAGCGCTTCGGCGTCGCGAAGTAGCGGTAGGCCACGTCGATCGTGATGCCCTGCTCACGCTCCGAGCGCAGGCCGTCGACGAGCAGCGACAGGTCCGGAGTGGACAGACCGCGGTCGACGCTGGCGCGGGTGACCGCGTCCAGCTGGTCGGCCAGGACCGACTTGGTGTCGTAGAGCAGACGGCCGACGAGCGTCGACTTGCCGTCGTCGACGCTCCCGGCTGTGGCGAGCCGCAGCAACGAGCTCATCAGAAGTACCCCTCCCGCTTGCGGTCCTCCATGGCGGCCTCCGACAGGCGGTCGTCGGCCCGGGTGGCGCCGCGCTCGGTGAGCCGGCTCGCCATCACCTCGGCGATCACTTCCTCGACCGTCGACGCTGTGGATTCCACGGCGCCGGTGCAGGAGCCGTCACCGACCGTGCGGTACCGCACCGTCAGCTCCTTCACCTCTTCGCCGTCACGCGGACCGCCCCACGGTCCCTCGGTCAGCCACATGCCGTCGCGCTTGTAGACCTTGCGCTGGTGGGCGTAGTAGATCGAGGGCAGCTCCACCTTCTCGCGCGCGATGTAGTTCCACACATCGGCTTCGGTCCAGTTGGAGAGCGGGAACACCCGCACATGTTCCCCCGGACGGTGCCGTCCGTTGTACAGGTTCCACAATTCGGGACGCTGCCGTCGCGGGTCCCACTGCCCGAACGCGTTGCGCAGGCTGAAGATCCGTTCCTTGGCCCGGGCGCGCTCCTCGTCGCGGCGCCCGCCGCCGAACACCGCGTCGAACTTGTGCTCGGTGATGGTGTCCAGCAACGGCTGCGTCTGCAGCGGGTTGCGGGTGCCGTCGGGACGCTCGGTGAGGCGGCCGTCGTCGATCCAGTCCTGCACGTTCGCGACGATCAGCCGCAGGCCGTACTTCGCCACGACGTGGTCGCGGAACGCGATGACCTCGTCGAAGTTGTGCCCGGTGTCCACGTGCAGCAGCGGGAACGGCACCGGCGCCGGCCAGAACGCCTTGATCGCCAGGTGCAGCAGCAGGGTTGAGTCCTTGCCGCCGGAGAACAGGATCACCGGCCGGTCGAACTCGCCCGCCACCTCCCGGAAGATGTGGATGGCTTCGGATTCCAGTGCCGCCAGGTTGTCGGTCGCGGCGTCGGTCGCGGCTGTCGTCATTTCCTCTCCCTACGCGTGCAGGCCGCACTCGGTCTTGGACTTGCCTGCCCAGCGGCCGCTGCGCGGATCGGCGCCCGGCGCCACCTTCGCGGTGCACGGCGCGCAGCCGATCGACAGGTAGCCCTCGCCGACCAGCGGGTTCTGCAGGATGCCGTGCTCGTCGATGTAGGCGTTGAACTCGTCGTCGGTCCACGGCGCGATCGGGTTGACCTTGACAAGGCCGTTGCGGTCGTCCCAGGTGACGATCGGGGTGTTCGCCCGCGTCGGGGCGTCCACGCGGCGCACGCCGGTGACCCACGCGGAGTAGTTCGACAGCGTCTTGCGCAGCGGCACCACCTTGCGCAGGTGGCAGCACAGGTTCGGGTCCCGGTCGTGCAGCTTGGGGCCGTACTCGGCGTCCTGCTGCGCCACGGTCTGCTCGGCGGCCGCGTTCACGATCTTCACGTCCGGGTAGACGGTCGCGACCGCGTCCCTGGTGCCGATCGTCTCGGCGAAGTGGTAGCCGGTCTCCAGGAACAGGATGTCCACATCGGACTTCACCTTGGTGGCGAGGTCGATGAGCACCGCGTCCTGCATGTTGGAGGCGACGATGAAGTCGTCGCCGAAGGTCTCCGCGGTCCAGCGCAGGGCCTCCAGCGCGGTCGCGTCGGCCAGTTCGGCGGACGCCTTCTCCGCCAGTGCCTTCAGTTCTTCGGTCCTCGTCGCGGTGGTCACTTGCTCGCTCCTTCCGGAAAGCGCAGCCCGATGAACTTGACGGTGAAGACGCGGCGGCAGGCGCCGCAAAGCCAGGCGCCCTCGCCCTCCCGTCGCCCACCGCCACCCTCAACGGTGGCGCTGCGCGCCGCTGTGTCTTCCTGAGGACGGAGGTCTTCGTCCCCGCAGTACGGGCAGTGGAACGGCGTCGCGCGTTCCTGCGCCGTCATCGGAGATCGGCCTCGTCGGCGCGCGCCACCCACTGCGGGAAGCGCTCGCCCTCTTCCCGCTGGCCCAGGTAGTTGCGCACGACCCGCTCGACGTAGCCGATCAGCTCGTCGCCGGTCACCTTGTGGCCGCGCAGCTTCCGGCCGAACCCGGCGTCCAGGCCCAGCCCGCCGCCCAGGTGCACCTGGAAGCCCTCGACCTGGTTGCCGTCGTCGTCGGTCACGATCTGGCCCTTGAGGCCGATGTCCGCGGTCTGGATGCGGGCGCACGAGTTCGGGCAGCCGTTGATGTGCACCGTGACCGGGTTCTCCACCTGGTCCTGGATGTCGGCCAGCCGCTCCTCGAGCGCGGTCACCAGGTCCTTGGCGCGCTGCTTGGTCTCCACGATCGCGAGCTTGCAGAACTCGATGCCGGTGCAGGCCATCACGCCGCGCCGCCACGGGCTCGGGTTCGTGGGCAGGCCCAGCTCGGCCAGCTCCGCCTGCAGGCCGGGCACGTCCTCCTCGGCGACGTCGAGCACCAGCAGCTTCTGCAGCGGGGTGAGCCGCACGCGGTTCGAGCCGGCGCGCTCGGCGGCCTTCGCCACCTTGATCAGCGTCGAGCCGGACACCCGGCCGCCGATCGGCGCGGCGCCGACGTAGAACTTGCCGTCCTTCTGCCGGTGCACGCCCACGTGGTCGTGCTGCACGGCGGGCGCCGCGGGCGCGGGGCCGTCGATCAGCTTGCGCTTCAGGTACTCGTCCTCCAGCACCTGGCGGAACTTTTCCGCGCCCCAGTCCTTGACCAGGAACTTCAACCGAGCGCGCGAGCGCAGCCGGCGGTAGCCGTAGTCGCGGAAGATGCTGATGACGCCTTCCCAGACCTCGGGCACCTCGTCGAGCGGCACCCACGCGCCCAGCCGCTGGGCGATCATCGGGTTGGTGGACAGGCCGCCGCCGACCTGCACGTCGAAGCCGGGACCGTGCTCGGGGTGCCGCACGCCGACGAAGGCGACGTCGTGGATCTCGTGAGCCACGTCCGGCAGGCCGGACACCGCGGTCTTGAACTTGCGCGGCAGGTTCGCGTACTCCGGCTTGCCCAGGTAGCGGCGCTTGATCTCGTCGAGCGCCGGGGTGCCGTCGATGATCTCGTCCTCGGCGATCCCCGCGACCGGGGAGCCGAGCATGACGCGCGGGCTGTCGCCGCACGCGGTCATCGTGGTCAGGCCGACGCCCTCCAGCTTCTCCCAGATCGTCGGCATGTCCTCGATCCGGATCCAGTGGTACTGGACGTTCTGCCGGTCGGTGATGTCCGCGCTGTCGCGGGCGTAGGTCTGCGAGATCTCGCCGATGACCGCGAGCTGCTCGGTGGTCAGGGCGCCACCGTCGATGCGGACGCGGAGCATGAAGAACTCGTCGTCCAACTCCTCCGGCTCCAGCGTCGCGGTGCGGCCGCCGTCGATCCCGGGCTTGCGCTGGGTGTAGAGGCCGTACCAGCGGAACCGGCCGCGGAGGTCGCCCGGATCGATCGAGTCGAAACCGCCGCGCGCGTAGATGTTTTCGATCCGCGATCGAACGTTGAGCGGGTGGTCGTCCTTCTTCGAGCGCTCGTTCGGGTTCAGCGGCTCCCGGTAGCCGAGGGCCCACTGGCCCTCACCACGACGCTGCCGGGCGCGCGGGGTTCGGGCGGCGGCGGGGTTGTCGCGCGTCGGCGAAGCCATGTTCGAGTCCTTCCGGGGCTCTCGCGAAGGCGCCGCGCACACGGAAATGCCCTGGTCAAAGCCCGTGGTGGGGATTTGGCAGTCCGCGGCGTGACGGCGCCCGCTGGTCCTAGCTGGGTGGCGGTGGCGGCGTCAGTTCGTCTCGCGGCACAGGGCGCTGGCGACACGCCGGAAGTCGACGTGGCGACGCACCACGAGGAGCACTCCGGCATAAGTCACCGCATCAGCGTGCCACGCTGCTCACGATGTGGTCCAGCCCGCTCCGCATGCTGGGATACGCATCACGCTGAAAAAATCTCCGGCAGACTGTCGCGCGGAGTGGATCAGGGACACTGGGAAGCGTGAGTGAGACTTCCGCCCCGGTGGCGTTCGCACTGCCGGAGCACGCGCTGGCCGGGCTGGGGACGCGGCCCTTCGGCGTGTACGTGCACGTGCCCTTCTGCGCGACGCGGTGCGGCTACTGCGACTTCAACACCTACACCGCCGGTGAGCTGGGCACGAGCGCGTCGCCCGAGTCGTGGCTGGAGGGGTTGCGGCGCGAGCTGGACCTCGGCGCGCGGGCGCTGGGCAACGCGCCGGCGGCCGAGACGGTCTTCGTCGGCGGCGGCACCCCGTCGTTGCTGGGCGCCTCCGGGCTGGCCGACGTGCTGGACGCGGTGCGCGAGTCGTTCGGGCTGGCGCCGGGGGCCGAGGTCACCACCGAGTCCAACCCGGAGTCGACGTCGCCGGAGTTCTTTTCCGGGCTTCGCGAGGCCGGGTACACGCGGATCTCGCTGGGGATGCAGTCGGCGGCCTCGCACGTGCTGAAGATCCTGGACCGCACGCACACGCCGGGCCGCCCGGTGGCCGCCGCGAAGGAGGCGAGGGCCGCCGGGTTCGAGCACGTGAACCTCGACGTCATCTACGGCACGCCGGGGGAGCGGACCGCGGACCTGCGCGCCTCGCTCGACGCGGTGCTGGAGGCCGGGGTCGACCACGTGTCGGCGTACTCGCTGATCGTCGAGGACGGCACCGCGCTGGCCCGGCGGGTGCGGCGAGGTGAGCTGCCCGCGCCGGACGAGGACGTGCTGGCGGCGGACTACGAGCTGATCGACTCGGTGCTGTCGGCGGCCGGGCTGAGCTGGTACGAGGTGTCGAACTGGGCGGCCTCGGAGGCGGCCGCGTGCCGGCACAACCTGGGCTACTGGCGGGGCGGCGACTGGTGGGGCGCGGGGCCGGGCGCGCACAGCCACGTCGGCGGGGTGCGGTGGTGGAACGTGAAGCACCCGGCGCGCTACGCCGCGGCGCTGGCCGACGGCGGGTCCCCGGAGGCGGACCGCGAGGTGCTGACGCCCGAGGAGCAGGCCTTCGAGCGGATCATGCTGGAGCTGCGGCTCGCCGAGGGGCTGCCGGTGTCCGCGCTGACCGCCGACGGGGCGCTGGAGGCCGAGGCCGCGGTCGCCGAGGGGCTGCTGGACGCCGCCGCGCTCGCCGACAAGCAGCGGTGCGTGCTGACCTTCCGTGGACGCCTGCTGGCCGACGGCCTCGTGCGGCGGCTCGCTCCCTGAATATTCGTTCGCGGAGACCATCGCCGTGCTGCTAGCTTCGCGGCACCTGGTGACTTCGGGAGGTCGAGGGATATGGCTGTCAGCGGCCGTCCTTCGCCTGCCCGTTCTCTCTCACCAGGAGTTCTCCTTGTTCTTGACCACTGATCGTCTTCTGCTGCGACCGTGGACCGGGGCGGAGGCCGCCGCCGTCCGCGCCGGCGATCGCCGCCCGGACTGGGCCGGTGACTTCCCCGCCCACGGTGACGTCGTGATCGCCGGGCTGCTCGCCGAGCGCCCGGACTGGCTCACCGCGTTCGGGCACCACCTGGTCGTCGAGCGGGCCACCCGGCTCGTCGTGGGTTCGATCGGCCTGTTCTGGCCGCCTGAGGACGGCGTCGTGGAGATCGGCTACGGCATCGTGCCGAGCCGCCACGGGCGGCGGTACGCCGCGGAGGCCACCGTCGCGCTGACCGGGTTCGCGCTCACCTCGCCGGACGTGCGTAGCGTGTCCGCCCAGGTCGAGCGTTCCAACCCGGCTTCGGTGCGAGTGCTCGAAGCGGCCGGGTTTACGTTCGTCGCCGACGAGGGTGAGGTGCTCCGCTTCAGCCGGTCGTAGCGGCCGGGCGGCCGAACAGGCTGCGCCAGTGGCCGGAGCGCCGCAGCAGCAGGTGGGTCGGCAGCTGGAGGACGACGATCGTCACGATCGTCAGCACACTGTCGAGCGCGGGGACCACCGCGACCGGCAGCGTGTAGGCCATCACGATCCGCAGGGCGCTGTCGGCGAGCGCCGCGCCGCCCCAGCAGATCGTGATGGCCCGCCAGGCCGCCCGGAACCGTCCGTCGGTGGCCCACAGGCGGTCCATCAGCGTCGCGCGGTGCGGCAGCAGGGTCCTGGTCACCTCGAAGGTGAGCGGTTGCCGCCGGAACAGCGTCGCGAGCGTCCAGAGCCCGGCCGGCGCGCTGAACCAGGCGCCGCGCGCGAGCAGTTCGCGTGGGCCGCCGCCGAGCAGCGCCGCGACGGCGCCGAGCGCGGTGCCGGCGAGCACTGCGACCGCCAGCGCGTCCAGCCGGCGTTGCCGGACCGCGGTCAGGACCGCGTTGAGCGCGGGTGGCGTCATGCTCACCACGAGCGCCGTCGTGTCGCCGGTGGCCGAGCGGAGTCCGTAGAAGAGGGCGAGCGGTGCGGCGACGTCCAGCACCACGGAACGGACGTGGTTGCTCACCTGCCGATGGTCCTGGGTGCAGCCCGCCACGCGCGTCGGGCTTGCGGCTACACCGGCTCCGACCTTGGTCGGGGGTCAGCAGTCGGGGATCGTCTCGGTGCAGATCGGCTGCTCGCCGTTGCTCGCGGTCTGCAGCAGCCGGTAGAGCGTCTCGCGCTGGTCGGTGTCGAGCGCGCAGAACACCTCGTCCTCCACCGCCGCCAGCGCGAACTCCGCCTTCGCCAGCGTCTTCGCCCCGGCCTCGGTCAGCGAGACCGTGTGCCGCCTGCGGTCCTCCGGCGAGCGCCGCCGCTCGACCAGCTGCTCGCGCTCCAGGTCGTTGAGCAGGCCCACGACGTTCGTCCCGTCCATCTCCAGCGTGCTCGCCAGCGTCTGCTGCGAGATCCCGTCCCGGTCCCGCACCAGGGTCAGGGCCAGCAGGTGCCGCGGCCGCAGCCCCAGTGGCTCCAGCACGGTTTCCGAGCGCAGCCGCAGCCGGCGCGCCAGGTGGTCGATCAACGCGCCGACCCGGTGCGCGGGCTGGTTCACAACCGGCAGGGAGGCCACCTCGTCACTTTACCCAACGGAAAGGCCTATCGGTGTGCTATAGATAGTTTGCGTAACACAAATCAATCTTGAAGGGCAAACCACCAATGGCGCACCTATTGCACATCGACTCGAGCATCCGCGGCGAGGAGTCCGTCAGCCGCAGGCTGACCGCTCGTGCGGCGGCGGCCTGGCGGGCCGCGCACCCGGACGGCGCCGTCACCTACCGCGACCTCGCCCGGAACCCGGTTCCGCACCTCGGCGAGGCAGGCAACACGGCACGGACGGTTCCGCCCGCGCAGCACACCGAAGCCCAGGCCGCGGCCTGGGCGCGCATGCAGGAGCTGATCGGCGAGATCAAGGCGGCCGACACCGTCCTGCTGGGCCTGCCGCTCTACAACTACGGCCCGCCGAGCGAGGTCAAGGCGTGGGTCGACCACCTGATCGTCCCCGGCCTGGCGTTCGACCCGGAGACCGCGCGCGGGCTGCTCGGCGATCGCGAGCTCATCGTGCTGGCCAGCCGTGGCGGGGGCTACGGCCCGGGCACCCCGCGCGAGGGCTGGGACCACGCCGAGCCGTGGCTGCCGCACGGGCTGTCCCTGACCGGTCTCGAACCGCGCGTGATCGCCGCCGAGCTGACCCTCGCGCCGCACAACCCGGCCATGGCCGACCTGATCCCGCTGTTCGAGCAGAGCCTCGCCACCGCGGAGAAGGAGATCGACGCCCTGTGGGTGCCGGCCGCGGCCTGATCGTGTGACCCGGACCGCACTTCCGGGAAAAAGTGCGGTCCGGGTGCAACGGCCACCCGTGGTGCGAGCATCTGCTCTTCGTGCACTTCGACGATTTCGCCCGCGAGCAGCTGCCGGGGCTGGTGCGGTTCGCGGCGGTCCTGACCGGGGATCCGGACCTGGCCCAGGACCTCGTGCAGGAGGCGCTGGTGCGGGCCCACGAGAAGTGGGCCCGGGTCGCCGAGACCGACCGGCCCGACCTGTACCTGCGGAAGATGGTCGTCAACGGGCACCTGTCGTGGCGGCGCCGCTGGTACCAGCGCGCGGTGCGGACGGTGGCGGACCCGGCGTGGTTCCGCGAGCCGCACGCCGCCGACCCGGCCGGCCGGATCGCTGACGGCGCGCAGCTGAAGGAGCTGCTGTCGGGGCTGAGCCGGTCGCAGCAGGCCGCCATCGTGCTGCGGTTCTACGAGGACCGCGACGACGACGAGATCGCGTCGGTACTCGGCTGCGCGGTGGGCACCGTGCGCAGTCACATCTCCCGCGGCCTGTCCGTGCTGCGGGTCCGCCTGGGCGCCGAGATGGAGGTGGCCTGACCATGTCCGAAATGCGGAATCTGCGGGAAGCGCTGAAGACCCGGGAGGCGCTCGCCCCCGATCCGGACGCGGTGCTCGCCGGGGCGCACGGCCGGATCCGGCGCAGGCGCGCCCAGCGGCGGATCGCCGGCGCGGCGGCCGCGGTGGCGGTGGTGATCGCCGGGGTCGCCGCCGGGATGACCGTGCTGCGGCCGTCGGACGAGCCGGAGTCGATCGAGGCCGCCGCGGGGGCGGCCGACCTCCCGTTGCCCGCGCTCGCGTTGCCGTTCACGGTCGGCGACCTGCCGTCCGGGTTCGAGCTGAGCACCTGGACCGTCTCCGGCAGCTTCGCGAGCGGCCGGTACAACGGCTCGTCCGGCAACTACCTGGAGATCAGCGTCAGCGACTACCCGGATCGCGAGGTCGGGGAGTCGGGCATGGTGACGGACCTGGCCGGCGGGGGGACACAGGCGAAGGTCCGCATCGCGCCGGACCGGGTGGTCTCGGTGCTGACCAAGGCCTGGCAGATCCCGGACATCAGCGTGCTGCGGATCGCGCGGTCGGTCCGCCTCGTGCCGACGCCGGTGCACTCGATGCTGCGCAGCCTCCGCGCGCCGGCGGACCTGACGGTTCGGCAGTGGAGCGGCGGGACGGAGTACGAGTACCTGACGCTGTGCCCGCCCGAGGTGCAGACGCAGTCGCCGGCCCGGCCGGACGGGCGGTGCTACAGCGTCTCCGTGGCCGGCCCCGTGCCCGCCACCACGACCAGGGCCACGACGTCGACGAGCGTGCCTGCTCCGCTGATCACGGTCAAGACGGTGCGCCGCATCCTCGACGGCGGAACGGTTCTGATGGTCGACACGGAGGACGGCGAGCAGGCGGTGGTGGAGGCGATCGCGGCGTCCGCGGTCGCCGGCTGACCGGGGCCGCCGTCAGCTCCAGATGGTCACGTAGACCGGTGGCCGGAAGCGGGACGGCGGCACCCCGGCGCCCGGTGCGCGCATCACCTGCATCGCCGCCGGGGTGCCCAGGAAGTGCCGCAGCGCGTTCGCCGCGGTGGAACACCGGTTGTGCGGCAACGTGGTCAGGTGCCAGTACTCCGTTCGCGGGGTGACGGGCGTCGGCAGCACGACCAGTTCCTGCCTGCGCCGCTGCGGCGCCACCAGGTGCTCGAAAGCGAGCGACACCCCGTTGCCGTTGGCCGCCGCCGACCACGCCGCCGTCTGGTTGGGGAAGACGCGGATGGCGGATTCCGGAACGGCCATGCGGCGCAACAGTTGTGCCGTCCCGCTGCCCGGATCCGCGCCGGACGGGTCGACCAGCCACGGCCACTGCGCAGGCCCGCCGCGGGGCCGGAACCCAGGCGCCGCAACGGCGACGATGTTGCACCGGAACATTGGCTCGCTCGCCACATCGCCCTCCAGGCGCGGCCCGAGCGCGGCGTCGGCGAGCCGGTTCGTGACCAGCACCGGCATTTCCGCCACCTGGGCCAGCCCCGCCGAGGCGTCCACCGACTGGCCCGTTCGGCGCATGAACGCTTCGAGCAACGGATCCGCGACGAACTCCGCGATCGTGCTCGTGACCACGACGTGCATCCGTTCGGCTACGCCATTGGCCTCCCGAACGGCGGCATCGGCATCCGCCCCGAGGGCTACCATCTGTGTGGCGATCGGCAGCAGGCGGCTGCCGCCCGGCGTCAGCGTCATCCCGTTGGCAGTGCGCACGATCAGCTTGTCGCCGTGGTGCTGCCGCAACGCGGCGAGTGCCTGCGACACCGCGGGTTCGCTGACGCCGAGGGTCCGGGCCGCGTCGGTCACCGAGCCGAGCCGGGCCACGAGGACGAAGGCGCTCAGCTGACCGAGCGTCATCTCACACCGGTCCGAAGCACTTGAACAGCCTACATAAGTGATCCCTTAATCGGCCATTGTCGGTTTCCCCCACCGGGTGCACCCTGTGCCGAAAATCCATGCCCGGGGAGGGCGCATGCAAGTACCTGCGCAGTTCCAGTACGAACGAGCCACGAGCGTGGCCCACGCGCTGAGTCTGCTGACGAAGTTCGGTCCGGAGAGCCGGATCGTGGCGGGCGGGCACAGTCTCATTCCGATGATGAAGCTGCGCCTGGCCCAGCCACAGGCGCTCATCGACATCAACGACCTGTCCGAATTGGCCCGGATCAGCGTCGAGGACAGCACTTTGTGCGTCGGCGCCATGGTGCGTCACGCCGATCTGCTGTCCTCGGCGGTCGTGGGGGAGCACTTCCCGATCTTCCACGACGCCGAGCGGGTGATCGCCGATCCCGTGGTGCGCAACCGCGGAACGGTCGGCGGTTCGCTGTGCCAGGCCGATCCGTCGGAGGACCTGTCGGCCGCGTTCGCCGCGGTGCGCGGCGAGGCGGTGATCGAAGGACCCGGCGGGCGCCGGGTCGTGCCGGTCCGTGAGTTCTTCACCGGTCCTTACCAGACCGTGGTGGGGGACAACGAAATGCTCGTGCAGCTGCGCGTGCCGATCTCCTCGTCCGCGTCGGCCTACGAAAAGGTCGAGCGCAGGGCGGGGGACTGGGCGGTCGCCGCGGCCGGTGCGGAGCTGCGGATCGAAGGCACGCAACTGGTTTCGGTCGGCATCGGACTCACCGCGCTGGGTGCGCCGAACTTCCACGCGCCGGAGGCCGAGGAGTACCTGCTCGGCGGGCCGGCCGTGGACGAGCGCTTCGCCGAGGCGGGCCGGATCGCCGCCCGGCACTGCGAACCGGTTCCGGACCAGCGCGGTCCCGTCGACTACAAGCGTCACCTCGCGGAGGTCCTCACCGTCCGCGCGCTGCGCCGGGCCCGCACCCGTTGGCACGGCAACCACCGCCAGGAGGCGTGAAGACATGGAGATCACGGTTACCGTCAACGGGCAGCAGCACACGCGGGACGTCGAACCCCGCCTGCTGCTCGTGCACTTCCTGCGCGACGAGCTGGGCCTGACCGGCACGCACTGGGGCTGCGACACGTCCAACTGCGGCGCGTGCGTGGTGTGGCTGGACGAGACGCCGGTCAAGTCGTGCACGGTGCTCGCGGTGATGGCCGACGGCCGCCGCGTGCGCACCGTCGAGGGACTCGGCGACTCCACCCGGCTGGACCCGGTGCAGCAGGGCTTCACCGAATGCCACGGCCTGCAGTGCGGGTTCTGCACGCCGGGCATGATGCTGACCGCGCGCTGGCTGCTCGACCACCAGCCGGATCCGTCCGAAGAGGACATCCGCGAGGCGATTTCCGGACAGCTGTGCCGGTGCACCGGCTACGAGAACATCGTCAAGTCCATCCGGTGGGCCGCCGAGCACGACACTGCCGCCGCGGCGGTCCCCGAGGAGAGCACCGTGGACAGTACGGAGGTGTCCGCGTGACCACCACCGAGAAACACACCCCGATGGGGTTCGGGCGTATGCACCGCAAGGAGGACGCCCGGTTCATCCGCGGTCACGGGCAGTACGTCGACGACGTGAACCTGCCCGGGATGCTGCACGGCGCGGTGCTGCGCAGCCCGCACGCCCATGCGCGCATCGTGTCCATCGACACGAGCGCGGCGGAGGCACACCCGAAGGTGAAGGCCGTCATCACCGGCCAGACCCTGGAGGGGCTGAACCTCGCCTGGATGCCGACGCTCTCGCACGACGTGCAGGCCGTGCTGGCCACCGACAAGGTGCGGTTCCAGGGCCAGGAGGTCGCCTTCGTCGTCGCCGACGACCGCTACGCCGCACGCGACGCGCTGGAGCTGATCGACGTCGAGTACGAGGCGCTGCCGCCCGTCGTCGACGCCCGCCGCGCGCTGGAGCCGGACGCGCCCGTGATCCGCACCGACATCGACGGCAAGCGGGACAACCACATCTTCGACTGGGAAGCAGGCGACGCCGCGCGCACCGACGAGGTGTTCGCCCGCGCCGACGTGGTGTCCGCGCAGGACATGCTGTACCCGCGGGTGCACCCGGCGCCGATGGAGACCTGCGGCGCGGTGGCCCACATGGACCCCATCACCGGGAAGCTCACCGTGTGGACGACCACGCAGGCGCCGCACGCGCACCGCACCCTGTACGCGCTGGTGGCCGGCCTGCCCGAGCACAAGATCCGGGTCATCTCGCCGGACATCGGCGGCGGGTTCGGCAACAAGGTCGGCATCTACCCGGGTTACGTGTGCGCGGTGGTCGGCTCGATCGTCACCGGCAAACCGGTGAAGTGGATGGAGGACCGCTCGGAGAACCTGATGAGCACGTCCTTCGCCCGCGACTACCACATGCACGGCGAGATCGCGGCCACCAGCGACGGGAAGATCCTCGGGGTGCGGGTCAAGGTCCTCGCCGACCACGGCGCGTTCAACGGCACCGCGCAGCCGACGAAGTTCCCCGCCGGGTTCTTCGGCGTCTTCACCGGTTCCTACGACATCGAGGCGGCGCACTGCGCGGTCACCGGCGTCTACACCAACAAGGCGCCCGGTGGTGTCGCCTACGCGTGTTCGTTCCGCATCACCGAAGCGGTCTACCTGGTCGAGCGGCTGGTCGACGTGCTGGCCTACGACCTCGGGATGGACCCGGCGGAGCTGCGGATGCGCAATCTGCTCAGGCCGGAGCAGTTCCCGTACGTCAGCAAGACCGGCTGGGAGTACGACTCCGGCGACTACCCGCGCGCGCTGAGCCAGGCGATGGACATCGCCGGCTACGCGGAACTGCGGGAGGAGCAGAAGCGGCGCGCGGCGAGCGGGGACGGTCCGCTGATGGGCATCGGCATCAGCTTCTTCACCGAGGCCGTCGGCGCCGGGCCGCGCAAGCACATGGACATCCTCGGGCTGGGCATGGCCGACGGCGCCGAGCTGCGCGTGCACCCGACCGGCAAGGCCGTGCTGCGGCTGTCCTGCCAGAGCCAGGGTCAGGGGCACGAGACGACGTTCGCGCAGATCGTGGCCGAGGAGCTGGGCATCTCGCCGGACGACATCGAGGTCGTGCACGGCGACACCGACCAGACGCCGTTCGGCCTGGGCACCTACGGGTCCCGGTCGACGCCGGTGTCCGGCGGGGCGACCGCGGTGGTGGCGCGGCGGGTCCGCGAGCGGGCCAAGATCGTCGCCTCGGCCATGCTGGAGGTGAGCCCGGACGACCTGGAGTGGGAGAAGGGCCGCTGGTTCGTCCAAGGGGACCCGGACTCCGGCAAGACCATCCAGGAGATCGCGCTGGCCGCGCACTCCGACCTGGAACTGCCCGACGGCGTCGAGGGGCACCTGGACGCGACCTGCGTCTACAACCCGCCGAACCTGACCTACCCGTTCGGCGCCTACATCTGCGTCGTCGACGTCGACCCGGAGACCGGGCAGGTGAAGGTGCGCCGGTTCGTCGCGGTCGACGACTGCGGCGTCCGGATCAACCCGACGATCGTCGAGGGCCAGGTGCACGGCGGGCTGGCCGAGGGCATCGGGATGGCGCTGATGCAGGTGATGGCGTTCGACGAGGACGGCAACCACCTCGGCGGGTCGTTCATGGACTACCTGATCCCGACGTCGATGGAGTGTCCGTCGTGGGAGCTGGGCGAGACGGTCACCCCGTCGCCGCACCACCCCATCGGCGCCAAGGGCATCGGCGAGTCCGCGACCGTCGGCTCGCCCGCGGCTGTGGTCAACGCGGTGCTCGACGCGCTCAAACCGTACGGGGTGCGGCACGCGGACATGCCGCTGACCCCGGCAGCCGTGTGGCGCGCGATGCAGAACCGTCCACTCCGGACAGATTTGGCGATCACGTGATGAACGGGCAGGAGTTGCGGGCGCACGCGGAGTCCCTGCGTGCGGGCCGGACGCCGTTCGTGCTGGCGACGGTGGTGCGGGCGCAACGCCCCACCAGCGCGAAACCCGGCGACTGCGCGCTGGTGCTCGCCGACGGGACCATCGAGGGTTTCGTCGGCGGGTCCTGCGCCGAGTCGACCGTGCGGCAGCAGGGGATCCGGCTCTTGCTGACCGGCGAGTCGGCGCTGTTGCGGATCCAGCCCGGCGCGGGCGAGCAGGTCGAGGAGGGGGTGGTGACGGTCGGGAACCCGTGCCTGTCCGGCGGCGAGCTGGAGATCTTCCTCGACGCGCAGATGCCGCCGCCGCTGGTGGCGATCCACGGCGACGGGCCGATCGCGCGGGCGCTGGCGTCGGTCGGCCGCGTGCTCGGCTACGAAACGCGGGTGGGCGCCGAGCTGTCCGACGACACGTTCGCGGTGATCGTGGCGTCGCACGGCCGGGACGAGGAACGCGTGCTGGAGGCGGCGATGCGGGCGGACGTGGCCTACATCGGGCTGATCGCCAGCGAGAAACGCGGCGCGGCGGTGCTGGAGCGGCTGGGGCTGTCCGAGCCCGGCCGCATCCACACCCCGGCCGGCCTGCCGATCGGGGCGCGGACGCCGGCCGAGGTCGCGGTTTCGGTGTACGCGGAGCTGATCGCGACCCGCCCGCACCCGCCGCGGCGCCCGGCCGAGGACGTCGAGGTGGCCGCCGAGGCGGTCGACCCGGTGTGCGGCATGAGCGTCGCGATCACGCCGGAAGCGGTGCAGCTGCCCTACGGCGGGCGGCGGTACTACTTCTGCGGGACCGGATGCCGTCACGCGTTCGCCGACGAGCCGGGCAGGTACACCGGTGACGCCTGAGACGGTCGGCGATCTCGCCGAGCGCCTTGGCGCCGCCGGATACCTCACCGACGACGCACTGGCCACCGCCCTGTTCCTCGCGGTCCGGATGCGGCAGCCGATCCTGCTCGAAGGTGAGCCCGGCGTCGGCAAGACCCAGGCGGCCAAGTCGCTGGCGGCGGCCATGGACACGCCGTTGATCCGGTTGCAGTGCTACGAGGGACTGTCCTCTTCGGACGCGCTGTACGAGTGGAACTACCCGCGCCAGCTGCTCGGGATCCGGCTGGCCGAGTCGCGGGGCGAGTCGCTGGCGGAGGCGGACCTCTTCGCCGACGACTACCTGCTGGCGCGGCCGCTGCTGGCGGCGATCACGCACCCCGGACCGCGCCCGGCGGTGCTGCTGATCGACGAGGTCGACCGCGCCGACGACGAGTTCGAGGCGTTCCTGCTCGAACTGCTGGCCGAGTCGGCGGTGACGATCCCGGAGCTGGGGACGCGGCGCGCGGTGGTGCCGCCGGTGGTCGTGCTGACCTCCAACCGGACCCGCGAACTGCACGATGCCCTCAAGCGGCGGTGCCTGTACCACTGGATCGCGCACCCGGAGGTGGCGCAGGTGGCGGCCATCATCCGGTTGCGGGTGCCGGGCGTGGCGGACTGGCTCGCTGACCGTGTGGCGCGGGCGGTGGGGCGGATGCGCGGGTTCGGGCTCTACAAGCCGCCCGGGGTCGCGGAGGCGATCTCGTGGGCCTCGGCGCTGCAGGTGCTCGGTGTGGCCGCACTGGACGGCCCGGCGGTGGAGCGGACGCTGAGCGCGGTGCTCAAGTACGAAGAGGACCGCGCGGTGGCGGTCGAGCGGCTGGTGGAGGTGGTGGGTGAGTGAGTCCCGGCCTGGTGGTGCGGATGTTCGGCGTGGTGTTGCCGTGTGGAGAGGACCGGGCGGGCGTTTCTTCTCGGTGCCGGCGGTGGTCGTGTCCGGTGGGCGTGGTGGTGGAGGTGGTTGGTGAGTGAGTCCCGGTCCGGTGGTGCGGATGTTCGGTGTGGTGTTGCCGTGTGGAGAGGATCGGGCGGGCGTTGTCCTCGGTGCCGGCGGCGGCTATGTCCGGCGGGCGCGGTGGCGGTGGAGTGGCTGGCGGAGGTGGTCAGTGAGTAGGCCTGCCCGCCGCGTGCTGGAGCGTGTCGCGGAGGTGGTCGGTGCTGAGGCCGCCGGTGGTGCCGGGTGAGTGACCTGGCGGAGCTGGCGGCGCGGCTGTGCGAGCGGCTGCGGTCCGCCGGCCTGGCGGTCGGCGCGGACCGGGCTGCCCGTTTCGCCCAGGCGGTGATGCTCGTGTCTCCGCAGCGCACGCGCGAGCTCTACCTGTGCGCGCTGGCAACCCTCACCTCGTCCCCGGCCGACGCGCAGGTCCTGGCCAGCGTGTTCGCCACCGTTTTCGACGCGCCCGACGTCGGCGCCGGCGGGGCCTTCAGCGCTGGGGAATCGACCGGTCCGTCCCGGGAGGTGCGGGCGCCCACGGCAGGCAGCGCAGTCGACCGGCTGGCGACCCGCGACTTCGGCACGCTCGAACCCGCGGAGCTGGCGTTGCTGCGCGCCGCGATGAGCGAGTTCCGGCTGGCGACCCCGCTGCGGCGGTCGCGGCGGAAGCGGGTTTCGCCCGGCGGGCGCCGCGCCGACCTGCGGGAGACGTTGCGCGTGGCACGGCGGACCGGGGGCGAGCCGGTCCGGTTGCGGCGCTGGGTGTCGCGCGAGAAGCCGCGGAAGCTCGTCGTGCTGTGCGACATCTCGGGGTCGATGGAGCCCTATGCGCGGGCCCTGCTGCAGCTGCTGGTGTGCGCCGCGGGTGGCGCGCGGGCCGAGGTGTTCACGTTCGCGACGCGTCTCACGCGGCTGACCCGGGTGCTGCAGCGCGCGCCGTCCGAGGCGCTGGCCGACGCGGGGCGGGAGGCGCCGGACTGGTCGGGCGGCACGAAGATCGGTGATTCGCTCGGCGAGTTCCTGGATACCCATGGCGCGCGGGGGATGGCGCGCGGAGCGGTGGTGGTCGTCCTGTCCGACGGGTGGGAGACCGGCAGCCCCGAGCGGCTGGGCCGCGAAATGGCCCGGCTGTCGCGGCTCGCGTACCGGATCGTCTGGGCCAACCCGCGCACGGCCAGCCCGCGGTTCCGGCCGGCGACCGGCGGGATGGCGGCGGCGTGGCCATACTGCGACGCCGTCGTCAGCGCCCACCGGCTGGATGCGATCGAAGACCTGCTGACCGCCATCGCCGGTTGCTCCGGCCGGGATTAGGGTAGCCTAACCGCAGACGCTGAACGCGAGTGAGGAGCGGCGTATGGCAGGCAAGTCCCGGCCGGCGGTCCGGCTGCGGGTGCTGCGCACCCAGCGGCTGACACCGCACATGATCCGCATTGTCGCCGGTGGGCCAGGGCTGGCCGATTTCCAGCCGAACGAGTTCGCCGACGCCTATGTGAAAATGCTGTTCCCGCAGGAGGGCGTGGAGTACCCGGCGCCGTTCGACATGGGCGTCATCCGCGCCGAGATGCCGCGCGAGCAGTGGCCGGTGATGCGGACCTACACCGTGCGCTACTACGACCCGCGCGCCGGCGAGCTGGCGCTGGACTTCGTGCACCACGGCGACCAGGGGCTCGGCGGCCCGTGGGCGGCGTCCGCCCAGCCGGGTGACGAGCTGCTGCTGGCCGGCCCCGGCGGCGCCTACGCCCCCGGCGAGGAGGCCGACTGGCACCTGCTGGTCGGCGACGAGAGCGCACTGCCCGCGATCGCGGTGGCGCTGGAGATGATGCCGGCCGGTGTGCCGGTGCGGGCGTTCATCGAGGTGGCGGACCCCGCGGAGGAGCAGCCGCTCGCCACCAAGGGGGACGCGCAGATCCAGTGGCTGCACCGGTCCGCCGGGGACGACCTGGTGGCCGCCGTGCGCGCGCTGGAGTTCCTGCCGGGCACCGTGCAGGCCTTCGTCCACGGCGAGGCCGGTTTCGTCCGGGAGCTGCGCCGGCACCTGCTGGGCGAGCGCGGGGTGCGCAAGGACCTGCTGTCGATCTCGGGCTACTGGCGCCGGGGCAAGACGGACGAGGAGTGGCGAGCGGAGAAGGCCGCGGAGCGCGCCGCCGAGGAGGCCGCCGGCCGTTCGTGACGGGCTGCGCCGACCGCTTGTGGCGGGCTGCGCCGGCCGCTTGTGGCTGTGCGGGGCGCTTGTGATGGGCTGCGCCGGGCTGCTTGTGGCGGGCTGAGCCCGGGTTGCTTGTGATGGGCTGTGCCGGGCCGCTTGTGGCGGGCTGAGCCCGGGTTGCTTGTGGCGGGCTGCGCGGGCTGCTTGTGGCGGGCTGTGCCGGGTTGCTTGTGACGGGCTGAGCCCGCGTTGCTTGTGGCGGGCTGCGCGGGCCGCTTGTGATGGCTGCGCCGGCCGTTTGTGATGGGCTGCGCCGACCGCTTGCGGCGGGTTTCGTGGACCGCGCGTGATGGGCTGCGCCGGGCCGCTCGTGAGGGTGCGCCTGCCGTTCGTGAGGGCTGCGCCTGCCGTTCGTGACGGGCTGCGCGGGCCGGTTACGCCGGGTGGTTGCGAGGCCGGCAGGCCCGTCGGCTATTCTCTTTCCCGGCGCCGGAACCCGGCGCCACACGCGGACGTAGCGCAGCTGGTAGCGCATCACCTTGCCAAGGTGAGGGTCGCGGGTTCGAATCCCGTCGTCCGCTCCACGCGCGATTAGCTCAGCGGGAGAGCGCTACCTTGACACGGTAGAGGTCACTGGTTCAATCCCAGTATCGCGCACCACCGTCCTCTGTGGACACTGATCTTTCCGGAACGGCTGCCACGCTTGAACGCGGCAGCCGTTTTCCGTTTCAGCCGGTCGCGGGCGTGGCCGTCGTGAAGCCCACGGCAGCCCGCCGGGTCCGCGGCGCGGGCAGGAGCGCGGTTTCTCCGGGCGATCGTCAGGGGCACGTTGTGCAGCCGGCGCAGAGCGGTGTCCACCGTGATGCGCGCGAAAATCCGGCCGGTCCCCTGGGCCGGATCACTTGAGCGCCGAAACCGTGCTGAAGCCGTGGTGAAACCGGTCGCCCGCACGCTGCGGTCATGGAACAAGACGAACTGGCCTCGCTGCCCACCGCCCGTCCCGCCGGCTGCCCCTTCGACCCGCCCGCCGAGCTGGGCGAGATCCGGGCACATCGGCCCCTCGTGCGTATGTCCTACCCGGACGGGCACCGCGGCTGGCTGGTCACCGGTCACGCCCAGGCCCGCGCCGTGCTCGGCGACTCGCGGTTCACCTCGCGGTACGAGCTCATGCACTACCCGCTCCCCGGCCTGGACGGCGACATCCCGCCGGCCCCGGTCGGCGACCTCACCGGCATCGACGCGCCCGAGCACACCCGCTACCGCAAGCTGCTCGCCGGGAAGTTCACCGTCCGCCGGATGCGTCAGCTCACCGAGCGGGTCGAGGAAGTCGCCGCCGAGCACCTGGACGCGATGGCGAAGCACGGCCCCTCGGTGGACCTGGTGCAGGCCTACGCGCGCCCGGTGCCCGCGGTGCTGATCTGCGAGCTGCTCGGCGTGCCGTACTCCGACCGCGAGTTCTTCCACACCCAGGTGACGGCGCTGATGACCCCGCAGAGCACGCCGGACGAGCAGTTCGCCGCGTACGGCGCGCTGCAGGACTACCTGCGCGACCTGGTGCGCGCCAAACGCGCCGAGCCCACCGACGACGTGCTCGGCGACCTCACCACGAGCGACCTGACCGACGAGGAACTGTCCGGCATCGGCACGTTCCTGCTGGGGGCAGGCCTGGACACCACCGCCAACATGATCGCGCTGGGCGCCTTCGCCCTGCTGCGCCACCCGGACCAGCTCGCCGCGCTCCGCGACGACCCGGCCCTCGCGGACAGCGCGGTCGAAGAGCTGCTCCGCTACCTGACCATCGCCCACACCGGTGTCCGGGCCGCGCTGGAGGACGTCGAGCTGGATGGTCAGGTGATCCGGGCCGGCGAGTCGGTCACCATCGCCGCGAACGCCGCGAACCGTGACCCGGAGCGGTTCCCGGACCCGGACACGCTCGACCTGCGCCGGCACGCCGCCGGGCACCTGGCTTTCGGCCACGGCATCCACCAGTGCCTGGGGCAGCAGCTGGCCCGCGTCGAAATGCGCGTCGCCATCCCTGCGCTCTTCGCCCGGTTCCCGACGCTGCGCCTGGCGGTCCCGGCCGACGAGGTGCCGCTGCGACACGACATGAGCATCTACGGCGTCCACCGGCTGCCGGTCACCTGGGACTGATCGGCGGCACCGGACCGGCGGCCGATTCGGTAGGCACCTCCTGACGTTTCATTGGTCTCCTCAGAAGACAGTGCCTGCGTCCTGGGCGACGATTTCGTCCAGGGCTCGTTCGGCGACGGCGGCGATGGTCATGGACGGGTTGCACGCGGCGGTGTTGCCCGGCATGAGGGCGCCGTCGAGCACGTAGAGCCCGCGGTGGCCGAGGACGCGGCCGGCGAGGTCGCAGACCGTGCCCATGGACGCGCCACCGAGCGGGTGCCACGTGCTCGGCACGAGCGTCGTGGTGTTGAGCTTGACGGCGGCGTGTCCATGGGCACGCCGCGGGCGAGCATTGCCGCGGCGGGCAGGGCGGCGGGACGCTTCATTGGTCTCCTCAGAAGACAGTGCCTGCGTCCTGGGCGACGATTTCGTCCAGGGCTCGTTCGGCGACGGCGGCGATGGTCATGGACGGGTTGCACGCGGCGGTGTTGCCCGGCATGAGGGCGCCGTCGAGCACGTAGAGCCCGCGGTGGCCGAGGACGCGGCCGGCGAGGTCGCAGACCGTGCCCATGGACGCGCCACCGAGCGGGTGCCACGTGCTCGGCACGAGCGTCGTGGTGTTGAGCTTGACGGCGGCGTGTCCATGGGCACGCCGCGGGCGAGCATTGCCGCGGCGGGCAGGGCGGCGGGACGCTTCATTGGTCTCCTCAGAAGACAGTGCCTGCGTCCTGGGCGACGATTTCGTCCAGGGCTCGTTCGGCGACGGCGGCGATGGTCATGGACGGGTTGCACGCGGCGGTGTTGCCCGGCATGAGGGCGCCGTCGAGCACGTAGAGCCCGCGGTGGCCGAGGACGCGGCCGGCGAGGTCGCAGACCGTGCCCATGGACGCGCCACCGAGCGGGTGCCACGTGCTCGGCACGAGCGTCGTGGTGTTGAGCTTGACGGCGGCGGCTCCGCCGATGTCGGTGATCCGCTCGTGGATGCGCTGCGCCACCTTGGCGTCCGCGTCACCTGGCCACTGCAACACCGCGTCGTCCTTGGCCGGGTCGTAGACGAAATGGCCGCGCCCCGCGCTCACGCCGTAGCCGACGAGCATCGTGGTGCGCAGGTTCGGCAGCGGCGGGAGGGACGCCTGGATGACCGTGTTGGCCAGCGCCGGGTCGTCCCACTCCTTGCTGCCGTAGATGACCGGGCCGCCCTGTGGGGAGCCGAAGTCGTCGGCGAGGCTGGTCCACGTGTAGATCTGGTCGCCGTTGGAACCCCAGTTCGTGCCGAGGCCGTCCGGCAGGTCGGGGATCCCGCCGGTGGCGCCGGCCCGCATCAGCAGCTTCGTGGTGTTCGCCGTGCCGGCCGCCATCACGAGGGCGCTCGCGGTGAGGACCTTCTTTTCGAGCACGACGCCGCCGGTGTTGATGCGGTCCACGTGGATCAGCCAGCGCCCGTCGGGCGCCATCGCCACATCGGTGACGTTGTGCAGGGGCGCGACGGTGCAGCGGCCGGTGGCTTCGGCGGCCGCGAGGTAGGTGACGTCGACCGAGTGCTTGCCACCGTTGTTGACGCCGAACGCGCAGTCGCCGTTGGTGTAGGACGGTTTCATCTCGCCCCTCAGCTCGCGCAGGGCGTAGCTCCAGTCGATCGGCATCGGGATCTTCTCGACCGAGTGGCCGGCGGCGCGGGCGTTGCGGGCGAAGACGCGCGCCGCCGCGTAGGTCGGGCTGGCGATCAGTTCGTCGGGCGCGGTGGCGATGCGCAGCATGCTCGCCACGCGCCGGTAGTACACCTGGTCCATCCGCGCGTAGTCGAGCTGTTCGGGGAAGTTGGCGTTGAACACCTCCTCGGTCGGCTGGAGCGTCATGCCCTGGTAGATCAGCGATCCGCCACCGACACCGGCCGCGCACATGATGTCCATGCCGTTGCCCGGCACGCGTTCCAGCAGTCCGGTGTAGCGCTCGAAAGGGAACGACACGAGCCCGAACAGGTTGGGCTCGGAGCCGAGCCAGAAGATCCGCTTGTCCGGCGCGGTGGGGTGGGGGAAGGTCTCGGCGTTGGGGCCGGTGGGCCAGCGGATGCCGCGTTCGAGGACGTGCACGGGCACCCCGGCCTGCGCGAGCCGCAGGGCGGTCACGCCCCCGCCGAAGCCGGAGCCGATGACCACGACCCGGTGCTCCTCGCGGGTGACCGGCACCCGGCTCGCGGACGCGGCGCCCGGCAGGAGGGTCAGGCCCGTGGCGGCGGCCGCCCCCTTGAACACGGTGCGGCGGCTCAGAGCGGGCATGGGTCCTCCGTTGCGGTCGGTGCGGGTTTGGTGACGGGCGGGAGTTTAGGGAGGTGAACCGAGACATGGAACGATTTGCGGATCTCACTACTCGCCAGTAGCATCCGGCGGATGCGAGGTCGCCGGAGTTGAGCCCGCACCGCAGCGACGCCCTGCGCAACCGCGAGACGATCCTGCGCGTGGCCGACGAGGCGTTCGCGGAGGGCGTGGACGTCGTCCCGCTCGAGGAGATCGCCCGCCGGGCGCGCCTCGGCCGCGCGACGGTCTACCGGCATTTCCCCGACCGCCGTGCGCTCGGCTTGGCTGTGGCGGCGCAGCAACTGCGGGCGCTGCGGAGGATGGTGAAGCAGCAGGAGGCCGCGCCCCGCCCGTTCCGCGAACTGCTGGCGATGGTGCTGGCCATGCAGGTCTCCCGGCGCCCGCTGGTCCGCCTGTTCCGGGAGCTGCCGGTGCGCTACCAGCAGCAGAAGGCGAACGCGCTGATCACGATCCTTACCCCGGCTTTCCGCCGTGCGCAGACCGATGGGCAGTTGCGCGCGGATGTTCGGCCGACGGATCTGTTGCTGGTGTTCGAAATGGTGGAAGCGGCGGTCACGGCGGGATCGGCCGCGGTGCACCAGGACGACGCCGTGCGGCGGGTGGTGGATGTCGTGCTGGACGGGTTCTTCGCGGTGGCGCCGGCGCGCTGAGCGACGCAGGCCGAGCGCGGTTGCCAAGGTTGCCGGTGCGGCGCGGGCTGATCGTGGACTGCTGCGAGGCCATGGTCTTCCTTCTGTCCTTTGTGGCTTCGGTTCTGCTGATCAGTTTAGGAGGCGCAAAACCACCGCACATCTACCAAAAGACAGATTTTCCGGCTCTCACCGCACCACGCCGCGCACCCCTTCCGGCCACTCCAGCGGCACTCCGAGCTTCGCCAGGCGGGCCTGGAAGTCCGCCAGCAGACCGGGTCGCGCGCGCACCGCCCGCGGGGGCACCCCGTTCTCCAGCGCGAACGCCGCCAGCGCTCCGGCCGCCTCGCCGGTGTTCCACTCCACCGGGTGCAGCCGGTAGCAACCGTTCGTCACGTGCGTCACCCCGAGGCACTTTCCGCCCGCCAGCAGGTTTTCCACCCGCACCGGCAGCAGCGCGCCGAGCGGGATCTGGAACGGGTGGCAGGCGATGTCGAGGTACCCGCGGCCCCCGGTGCTCGGGTGCAGATCGATCCGGTAGCAACCGATCCCCACGCTGTCGGCGAACTGCTCGGCCTGCCCGATCCCGGCGCGCGCCGCCACCCCGACGTGCTGCTCCAGCACGGTGAACTCGGCCCGGATCCGGCGGCTCTCCCGCACATAGGGCGCGAGCGCCAACCCATCCGCGGTCCCCAGCGGCTCCCCGGTGAGACGCAGACCGGGGTACCCCGCCTCGGTCTGCAGCCAGTGCACGAAAGACAAGGTCAGCGACCGCGCCTGCGCCAGCCGCGCCGCCCGCTCCTCCGGCGCCACTCCGGTCACCGGCGCCAGCCAGTAGTCGATCTGCGGCCAGTTCACCAGCGTCACGTCCGGCCGCGGCGGTTCCCACAACCGTCCACTCCGGATCCGCCGGAAGCGCCACAGGTCCTGTCCCTCGCCGAACAACGGACGGCTCAACGGCTCGCCCGTCTCCGGCTCCTGCGTGGTCCACCCCAGCTGGGGGCCCGGCCAGAACGGCGCCCGGTAACCACGCCAGAAGTCGTAGTCATCGGGGCGCGGCACGACGTGCGAACCGTCCGGGTCCCACTCCAGCGCGGCGCACCAGGTGAGCGCCTGCTGGTCGAACGGGTCGGCCGGCCCGTCCAGCGCGTGCGGCTCGCCCGTCTCGTCCGCGCTCTCCGAGCCGAGCACGTGCTCACACCCCGCCAGCGGCAGGACGTCGCCCTCTTCGGTCGCGTCGATCACGTACGACGCGCTCAGCGACACCGCACCCTCCGGTGACGCGAACTCCACCGCGTCCACCCGGTCGCCCATCGTCACGGTGCCGACCGGCGTGTGGTGGTACCGGATCTCCAGGTTCCCCGCCCGCACCAGCGGCGCGAGCAGCTCGTCCAGCACCTCGCCCACGACCACCGGCTCGGCGCACAACGCGCTCACCCAGCCCTCGCCCGGGTTCAGCTCCCGCACCGCGCGTGCCTCGGCGCTGAGCCGGGGGTCCGCCCGGTACCGGTCACGCACCCGGGACCGCATCAGCCGGTACGACTGGGTGGCCCCGAACGTTTCCACCCACGCGTTCTCGTCGGGCGGCACCGCCTGTGTGGTCAACTGGCCGCCGAGCCGCCCGGTCGTCTCGGTCAGCACCACCCGCCTGCCGAGCATCGCCGCCGAGAGGGCCGCGGCCACCCCGCCGCAACCGCCGCCGACGACCAGCACCTCGCAGTCGGAACGCATTGCCCTCTCCCTCACTTCACGCCCGTCTGGGCGAGGCTTTCGGTGATCTGCCGCCGGGCCACCAGGTAGGCGATCACCAGTGGCACGGTCGAGATCGCCGTCGCCGCCATCTGCGGTCCCCACAACGGGTTTCCGCTGGTGTCGGTGAGCGCGGTCAGCGCGAGCGGCACCGTGTACAGCTCGCTGCGGTTGACGAACACCAGCGGTTCCAGGAACGAGTTCCAGCTGTACAGGAACGCGATGATGCCGATCGTGCCGAGCATCGGGCGGGTCAGCGGCAGGACCAGGTGCCACAGGATCCGGGCGCGGCCCATCCCGTCGATCATCGCCGCCTCCTCCAGCTCGACCGGGATCGACTGGATGAACTGGCGCATCAGGAAGATCCCGGTCACCCCGGTCGCGCCGAACACCGGCAGCGCCAGCAGTGGCACGTGCGTGTCGGCCAGCCCGAGGTCCTTCATCAGCGTGAAGTTCGGGATCAGCGTGACCTCGACCGGCAGCATCAGCGCGCTCAGGAACAGGAAGAAGATCACGTTGCGCCCGGGGAAGCGCAGCCGCGCGAAGGCGTAGCCGGACAGCAGCGACAGCGCGCAGGTGAACAATGCGACCAGCACGGCGATGTACAGGCTGTTGTAGATCTGCCGGGCGAACGGCTGGAACGCGAAGACGTCCCGGATGTTGTCCAGCGTGATGTCGCGGGGGATGAGCTGCGGCGGCGACGCGAGCACGTCCCCGGGCAGCTTCAGCGCGCTGGCGATCATCCACAGGAACGGGAACACCAGCGGCACGCACAGCACCACGAGGAAGGCGTACCGCAGTACCCGGCTACTCACTGTGCACCCACTTCCTGCGCGCCCACCACTGCGCCGCCACCAGGAGCAGCGTCAGTCCGAAGAGGACGACGGCGATCGCGCTCGCGTAACCGGTCCGGAACAGCTGGAACGCCTGCTCGTAGAGGTAGTAGGCGAGCACGGACGTCGCGTGCGCCGGCCCGCCGTGCGTCATCAGCTGAATGTAGTCGAACACCTGGAACGACCCGATGAACGTGATCAGCACGACCACCAGCGTGGTGGGCGCGATCAGCGGCAGCACGATGTGCCTGGTCACGCGCCACTCGCTCGCGCCGTCCAGCCGCGCCGCTTCCAGGGTCTCCGACGGCATGTTGCGCAGCGCGGCGAGGAAGATCACGGCCTTCAGCCCGACCGTCTTCAGCGCCGCCACCACGGTCACCGCCACCAGCGACGGCTGGGCCTCGAACAGCCAGTTCGGGCCGGTGATGCCGAAGACCGAGAGGAACTCGTTGACCCCGCCGCCCTTGCCCTGCAACAGGAACCGCCACACCAGCGCCCACGCCGCCTGCGAGGTGATGACGGACAGGAAGGCGAGCGTGAGGAACACCTCGGCTCCCGGCGGTCGGCGGTGGAGCACGAGCGCGAGCCCGAGCGACAACCCGACGTTGATCACCACGAGCCCGAGCGCGAACACCCCGGTGACCGCCAGCGAGTGCCAGAAGGTGGCGTCCCCGGTGAGCAGTTCCCGGTAGTTCTCCCACCCCGCCGGTTTCGACACGCCCGAGCGCAGGTCCGTGTGGGTGAACGACAGGACCACGACGGACACCAGCGGGACCAGCACGAACAGCGTGAACCCGATCATCTGCGGGGTGATGAGCAGGTAACCGGTCAGCGTCTCGCGGACGCGGCGCCGTGCGACCACGACCTCCCCCTAACTCTTCTCGCGCAGCAGCGGGCCGACCTCGCTGCACAGCTCGGACAGCGCTCCGGCCACGTTCGCGCCGGGTGACCACAGCTCGTCGAACACCGGCTGCGCCGCGGTCTTGATCTCCGGCCACGTCCGCGGGTACTGGAACGCCTGCCCCTCGGTGATGCCCGGCACGAGGATGTTCCTGATCGCGTCCGGCGGCAGCGCGTTGCCGTCGTACACCTGTGTGGCATCGGCGAGCACGGACTGGCGCGGCGGCGGGAAGAACCGGGCGAGCTCACGCATCGAGCGTTCGCCGGTGAGGAACTTGAGGAAGTCGATCGCCAGGTCCCGATGCGGCGCCTGCTGGAACACGACCAGCCCGGCCTGCCCGGTCACCTGCGGCTGACCTCCGGGGCCGGCGGGGAGCGGGGCGAAGCCGTACTGGAACTTCGCGCCCTTCAGCTGGGACAACCGGGAGAGCTGGGTGATCGTCAGTGCCGCGTTGCCGGCGTAGAAGTCCGCCTGCGCGCCGGGCGGCACCGCGGTGCCGTCGGTGAACGCCATGCGGTGCAGGGTCTCGATGGCCCGTACGGCTTGCGGCGAGTCCATTGTGCACTGGTCGCCGGATGCGAAGCGCGCGCCGTGAGCCCGCAGCAGCGGGTCCAGCGTCGGCCACGACACCGGCAGCGGTCCGTACAAGCTGCCTTCGTTGCTCTGGAACACGTAGCTGCCACCCGGCAACGTCGGTTGCAGGTCCCGCGCGAGGGCGGCCAGCCGGTCCCACGTCCACTCGCCACGCGCGGCCAGCTCGGCGGGCTCGGGCAGACCGGCGCGGGAGAAGAAGTCCCGGTTGTAGACGACGAAGAACGGACTGGTGGAGAACGGCACTCCGTACACCGCGTCGCCGTTCTGCCAGTTGGTGAACGCGCTCGGCACGAAGTCGCCCAGCCGGTACGCGGGGTCGGCTCGCAGGGCGGGCCCGACGTCGGCGAGCACCTCGGTGGCGGCCATGCCGACCGCGTCCGGCGCGCCGAGCCAGCCGAGGTCCGGCGGGTCGCCGCCGGCCAACCGGACGGACACCTTCGTCGTGTAGTCGGCCTGCGGCACGGTCTGGATCCGCACCGGCGTGCCGCCGTGCTGCGCCGAGAACTCCCCGGCGAGCCGGTTGAGCAGGCCGAGCTGTTCCTGGTTTGACGTCCAGACCGTCATGGTGACGGTGTCTGCGCCGGCGCGGTCGCCGATCCCGCAGGCCGCGGTCAGCGCGACCGCGGACACGGCGAACAGGCGCCCCCATCGCTTTCTCATGCAACCTCTCCGTTGGGGTCGGCAGTGTCAGGCGCGGGTGAGCGTGGTCCCCTCGCGCTGCGGGCAGTCGACGGTGCTGATCGCAGCGCCGCCGCCGTCCAGCGCGGCCAGCAGTTGTTCGAGCGCGCGGCGGCCGACCAGGCGGCCGGGAATGCCGTAGCCGGACCAGAAGTCGTCTTCGCTCTCCTCGGAGATCCCGGCGACGGCGACCGGCAGGTCCGCGGCCACCGCGCGCACCGCCTCGGCGTAGTCGACGTTCTCCGCGACCACCGCGGTGGCCCCGCTTTCGCGCAGTTCTCGAACGAAGGCGGGGGAGATCTCGTCGAGCTTCGGGAAGGACTCCGACACCGTGAGATCGCCGTCGCGCAGCCCGGCGAGCCGGTCCGCGGTGGCCGGCAGCCCGGAATTCGCGCCCACATAGCGGATTTCGCGGTGCCCGAGCGCGGCGATCCGGCCGGCCAGCGCCCGCCCCGCCCCCCGGTAGTCCGGCGACACGTTGGGCACCTCGCGCCCGTCGTCCAGGAACCGCCGCCCGATGAACACGAACGGGTACTCCTCGGCGACCAGTTGCTCCAGGTCGGCGGGGATCTCGTCCCGCCCGAGCAGCACGGCGCCGTCCACCAGGCGGAGCTTGTTCTCGCCGCCGGCGTAGATGCTGCGCACCGGCCCGGACATCGCGGCGCTGGTGAACAGCAGCAGGTCGTTCCCGGACTCCTCGGCGGCTTCCTCAATGCCCAGCAGGAACGGGTGGTAGAGGCTGCGCTGTGCGGTGCCGAAGACGCGCTCGTAGGTGAAGATCCCGAGCAGCTGGCTGCGCCCCTTGGCGAGGCGGCGAGCGAGCGGGTCGGCGCGGTAGCCCATCTCCCGTGCGATGGCGAGCACCCGCTGCCGGGTCTCCTCCGGGATCGTCGTCGCCTTGTCGCGCAGGATCAGCGACACCGCCGCCTGGGTCACCCCGGCGCGGCGCGCGATGTCGGCCTGCGACACCCGGCGTGGCCTGCCCCGGCCAGTTATGCGCATAACTAAACGATGTCAGCCGCGGATCTGGTCTGTCAAGGCCGGCTGGAGTAGAACGGGATCATGGCGACGGAGCTGAAGGTGGACACCGACCCCGCCGAGGTGGGGTTCGACGCGCGGCGGCTGGACCGGATCGACGGGCACTTCGGCCGGTACGTGGACGACGGCCTGCTTCCCGGGTACCTGGCCGTGGTCGCGCGGCGCGGCAAGATCGCCTACGTCGCGCGACAGGGCCACCGGGACGTCGAAGCGGGCCTTCCGGTCGAAGTGGACACCCGCTGGCGCATCTTCTCGATGACCAAGCCGATCACGTCGGTCGCCGCGATGGTGCTCTACGAGGAGGGCGCCTTCGAGCTCACCGACCCGATCGCCCGCTGGCTGCCGGAGTTCGCCGAGCCGCGCGTGTTCGTCAAGGGCTCCGCGCTCAAACCGGTCACCGAACCGGCCACCGAGCCGATCCGCGTGTGGCACCTGCTCACCCACACCGCCGGGCTCACCTACGGCTTCCACCACGCCCACCCGGTCGACGCGATCTACCGCGCCAACGGCTTCGAGTGGGGGACCCCGCCGGGCGCCGACCTCGCCGAGTGCACGCGGCGGTGGGCGGAGCTGCCGCTGGTCTTCCAGCCCGGCGCGGAGTGGAACTACTCGGTCGCCACGGACGTCCTCGGCCGGCTCGTCGAAGTGGTGTCCGGGCAGCCTCTGGACGAGTTCTTCGCACAGCGCGTCTTCGAACCGCTCGGCATGGGCAACACGGGTTTCGCCACCGACTCCACGGACAAGTTCGCCGCGCTGTACGTGCCCGATCCCAGTACCGGCAAGGCCGTCCGCAACGACGCGTTCGGGCGGTCCGGGCTGGAGAAGGCCGCGTGTCTATCGGGCGGTGGCGGGCTCGTGTCCACGGCCGCGGACTACCACCGGTTCACCCAGTTCCTGCTGAACCGCGGCGAACTCGACGGGGTCCGGCTGCTCGGCCCGCGCACCGTCGACCTGATGACGAGCAACCACCTGCCGGGCGGTGTGGACCTGGAGGCCTATGGCAGGCCGCTGTTCGCCGAAATGCCCTTCCACGGTTTCGGGTTCGGGCTCGGCTTCTCCGTCCTGACCGACCCGGTGAAGGCGAAAACCCTGTCCGGCGAGGGCGAGTTCGCCTGGGGCGGTGCGGCGAGCACCGCGTTCTGGGTCGATCCCGCCGCGGAGATCACCGCGTTGTTCTTCACGCAGCTGCTGCCGTCCAGCACTCACCCGATCCGGCAGTACCTGCGGCAGCTGGTGTATCAGGCGCTCGTCGACTGACGGTGCAGCCGCCGCAGCGCCAGTGCGAGCTGCAGGCGCAGGCGCCCGGACGGGTCGTGCACCGACCAGCCCAGCAGGGTTTCCGCGTGGGCCAGCCGGTCCTGCAGCGTCGAGTGGTGCACGGTGAGCGCGGCGGCCGCCGCGCGCAGGCTCGCACTGGTGGCCACGGCGTCGAGCGTCGCGAGCATCCACGGCGCCGACGCGGCCGCGCGCTCCAGGGCACGCACGTCCGGGACCGGTTCGCTACCCGGCCCGACGGCTTGCGCGAGCACCGCCAGCCCGCCCAGCTCGTCCGCGCGGACCACCCGCGGACCCGGGTCGTCCGGGGTGCCTTCGGCGGTGAACCGCAGCGCCGTCCGGGCCGCGGCCAGGGACGACGGCAGGTCCAGCACGGGCACCGCGGGGCCGATTCCCGCGCGTGCCCCGGCCGGCGGGGTGATCATCACCCCGGCCGTGCCGTCGGCGTAGGCGATGGCACGCGCGGTCGCCCCCAGGCCCAGCCGCCGCGCCGCCTTCTCCCTGGCCTGCGGGGCCGCGGTGCCGTCCAGCACGACCTCGACGGGCTCCGGCACCCGGTCCCGCTCCAGCACGAGCCGGATCGCGGCGGCGGCGCGTTCGAGGACCATCGCATCCACCGCGGAAGGCGGGCCCGGCCGCTCCAGCCACAACCCGTCCACACCGGGCCAAGCCGGATCGACCGGGGTGTCCAGGTCCGACCGGCGGCCGTCGGCCGAAACCCGGATCCGCCTGCCGGGCGCCTCCAGCCGCGCGGCGCAGCCGGCGAGGGTGGCCGCGCCGCGGACCAGCGCCTCCAGCCCGGCGTGCCCGTCGACGAGGCGGTCGAAGTAGGCGATCACCTTGACCGCGGCGCCCGCCTCCGGGTCGAGCGCGGCCAGCCGCCCTGCCAGCTCTCTCACCGGTCCATGGTGTCACTCGGCGAGGATCCGCCGCAGCCACCGCAACCGCGCGGCCTTCGCGGCCCGGGAGATCTCCGCCTGCGGCGCGAACGAGTCGAACCCGTGGTAGCCGCCCGGCCACACGTGCAGCTCGGCGGACCCGCCCGCCAGCCAGATCCGCCGCGCGTAGTCGACGTCCTCGTCGCGGAAGGACTCCGCCGAGCCGACGTCGATGAACGCAGGCGGCAGCCCGGACAGGTCGGTGGCCCGCGCCGGGGCGGCGTAGGGCGAGACGTCCGGGCCGCCGCGCGCCGAGCCCAGCAGCGCCGTCCAGCCGGTGTCGTTCGACGTGCGGTCCCACACGCCGAGCCCCTTCATCTGGTGCGTCGACGGGGTCTCGTTGCGGTCGTCCAGCATGGGCGCGACCAGCAACTGCCCCGTCAGCCGCGGTCCGCCGCGGTCCCGGGCCATCAGTGCGACGGCCGCGCTCAGCCCACCACCCGCGCTGCCCCCGGCCACGACCAGCCGGGACGGGTCGATGCCCAGCTCGGCGGCGTGCTCGCGGGTCCACCGCAGCCCGGCGTAGCAGTCCTCGACCGGCACCGGGTGCGGGTGCTCGGGCGCCAGCCGGTACTCCACCGACACCACGACCAGCCCCAGCTCGAGCGCCCAGGCCAGCGGCTCGTCGAGCCCGACGCGGTTGGTGCCCACGACCATGCCGCCGCCGTGGATCCAGTAGATCCCGGGCGCGGGTGTGCGCAGCCCGGTGGGGCGGCCGACGACCACGGACACCTCGTCCGACACCCGCCGGTCCACCAGTTCGATGCGCCCGTCCTGGCTCAGCTCGTCGTCGGAGAGCAGGCGTGCGCCCATGCCCTCGCGCATCGCGGGGATCATGTCCGGCAGGATCGCGGGCGGGACCTGCTCGGCGATGACGTCGAGCATGGCCGCGGCTTCGGGGTCGAACGCCGGTGGCGGGCCGTACGGGGTGCTGGTGGTCATCGGGCCTCCTGGTCACGACGGTGTGGAACACCATCCTGACCCCGCCGGGAGGCGCCGGGTGGCGGATGTTGCCCGCCACCCGGCGGGTGCTCATCCCAGCTTGCCGATGATCTGCTCGCCGTAGGCGTGCAGCGTCTGTTCGCGCTGGTCGTGCATCAGGTACACGGCGAACTGGTCGACCCCCAGGGCGGCCAGTTCCTGCAGCCGCGCGACGTGCGCCCCCGCGGGGCCGGTCAGGCAGAACCGGTCGACGATCTCGTCCGGGACGAAGTCGGTCGACGGGTTGCCCGCCTTGCCGTGGTGGGCGTAGTCGTAGCCCTGCCGCTCGCGGATGTAGTCGGTCAGCTCGTGCGGCACCAGGCCGGACTCGCCGTAGCGGGCCACCAGGTCGGCGACGTGGTTGCCGACCATCCCGCCGAACCACCGCAGCTGGTCGCGCTGGTGCGGCAGGTCGTCCCCGACGTACGCGGGCGCCGCGACGCAGATCGTGATGCCGGCCGGGTCCCGTCCCGCCGCCCTGGCCGCCTCGCGGACCGAGCCGATGGTCCACTCCGCGATCGCCGGGTCCGCGCACTGCAGGATGAACCCGTCCGCGTGCTCACCCGCCAATTGCAGCGCCTTCGGCCCGTACCCGGCCATCCACATCTCCAGCCGCCCGCCGCGCACCCACGGGATCCGCACCGGGGTGTCGCCGAGCACCACCTCCCTGCCCTCGGCCAGCTCCTTGATCGCGTGCATCGCGTCCCGGACCGTGGCCAATGTGGACGGTCGCTTGCCGATCACCCGGTGCGCCGAGTCGCCGCGCCCGATCCCGCACACAGTGCGGTTGCCGAACATGTCGTTGAGCGTGGCGAACAACGACGCGAGCACCGACCAGTCCCGGGTGCCCGGGCTGGTGACCATCGGCCCGACCGTCATCGCCGAGGTGGCGGCCAGGATCTGCGAGTAGATGACGAACGGCTCCTGCCACAGCACCACGGAGTCGAACGTCCAGCCGTAGCCGAACCCGCAGTCCTCTGCCGCCTTCATCAGCCGGACCACCTCACGCGCGGGCGGATCCGTCTGCAGCACCACACCGAAGTCCATGACGGCTCCCTAGTTCAGGTACTGGCACAGGTCCCGGGACAGGAACTTCCCGTGCCCGGCGCTGCCGGTGAACCCGGACGGCGACACGATCACGCGGCCACGCGAGAGCACGGTCTCGACCTTCCCGGTGATCTCGAAGCCCTCGTACGCCGAGTAATCCACGTTCATGTGGTGCGTCTCGGCCGAGAGGGTCTGCTTCGCCGCCGGGTCGTAGACCACGATGTCGGCGTCCGAGCCGGGCGCGATCACGCCCTTGCGCGGGTACAGGCCGAACATGCGCGCCGGGGTGGTCGAGCACGCCTCCACCCAGCGGCCCAGCGAGATCTCGCCGGCCACCACACCCTGGTGCAGCAGGTCCATCCGGTGCTCGACACCCGGCATGCCGTTGGGGATCTTCGAGAAGTCCCCGCGGCCGAGCTCCTTCTGGTCCTTGAAGCAGAACGGGCAATGGTCGGTCGACACCACGCTCAGGTCGTTCGTGCGCAGCCCGCGCCACAGGTCGCCCTGGTGCCACTTCTCCCGCAGCGGCGGGGAAGCGACGTACTTCGCGCCCTCGAAGTCCGGCTTGGCCAGGTCCTCGATGGACAGGTAGAGGTACTGCGGGCAGGTCTCGGCGAACACGTTCTGCCCCGTGTTCCGCGCTTCCGCGACGGCCGCAAGCGCTTGCGACGCCGACAGGTGCACGATGTAGAGCGGCGCGCCGGTCACCTGCGCGAGCCGGATCGCCCGCGACGTCGCCTCGCCCTCCAGCTCCGGCGGCCGGGTCAGCCCGTGCTGCACCGGATCGCCCTTGCCTTCGGCGAGCGCTTGCGCGACCAGCTGGTCGATCGCGATGCCGTTCTCCGCGTGCATCATGATCGTGGCGCCGGTCTGCCTCGCCTGCTGCATCGCGCGCAGGATCTCGCCGTCGGTGGAGTAGAACACGCCCGGGTAGGCCATGAACATCTTGAAGCTGGACACCCCGGCGTCGATGCAGGCCTCCATCTCCTTCAGCGTGGTGTCGTTGACGTCGGACAGGATCATGTGGAACCCGTAGTCCACGG
This sequence comes from Amycolatopsis thermoflava N1165, assembly GCF_000473265.1. Classification (NCBI taxonomy): domain Bacteria; kingdom Bacillati; phylum Actinomycetota; class Actinomycetes; order Pseudonocardiales; family Pseudonocardiaceae; genus Amycolatopsis; species Amycolatopsis thermoflava. Next base: position 3,771,909 of record NZ_KI421511.1, on the reverse strand, counting down.
CGCAGTTGCCGTCGGCCTTCTCGTGCCACTTGTCCAGCGTCGGCTGCAGCGTGGAACCCTTGGGCTGCACCGCGAAATCGATGATCGTGGTGGTGCCGCCCCACGCGGCCGCGGTGGTGCCGGTTTCGAAGGTGTCGTGCGAGAACGTGCCGCCGAACGGCATCTCCATGTGGGTGTGGGCGTCGATCCCGCCGGGCAGCACGTACTTCCCGGTCGCGTCGATCACCTCGTCGGCGGTGTCGAACAGCCCCGGCGCGGCGACCGCGGCGATCGTCTCGCCCTCGACAAGCACGTCCGCGCGGCTCGCCCCGGTGGTGGACAGCACGGTGCCGCCCTTGATCAGCGTGCGCATGCGTTCTCCCTCAGGGCGCCACGATCGAGTCGTAGGAGTCCGGGCGGCGGTCGCGGTAGAACTGCCACAGGTCCCGGACCTCACCCAGCTTGTCCATGTCCAGGTCCCGCACCACGACCTCGTCCTCGGTGTCGGATGCGGCGTCGCCGACCAGTTCGCCGCGCGGGTCGACGAAGTAGGTCTGGCCGTAGAAGTCGTTGTCGCCCAGCGGTTCCACGCCGACCCGGTTGATCGCGCCGACGTAGTACTCGTTCGCCACGGCCGCGGCGGGCTGCTCCAGCCGCCACAGGTACTGCGACAGGCCGCGGCTGGTCGCCGACGGGTTGAACACGATCTTCGCCCCGGCCAGGCCCAGCGCGCGCCAGCCCTCCGGGAAGTGCCGGTCGTAGCAGATGTAGACGCCGATGCGGCCGACCGCGGTGTCGAACACCGGGTAGCCGGTGTTGCCGGGCCGGAAGTAGAACTTCTCCCAGAAGCCCTTGACCTGCGGGATGTGGTTCTTGCGGTACTTGCCCAGGTACTTGCCGTCGGCGTCGATCACGGCGGCGGTGTTGTAGTAGACGCCGGCCTGCTCCTCCTCGTACATCGGCGCCACGATCACGATGCCGTGCCGCTCGGCGACCTCCTGCAGCAGCTTGGTCGTCGGGCCGTCCGGGATGCCCTCGGTGTAGGAGTAGTAGTCGGCGTCCTGCACCTGGCAGAAGTACGGCCCGTAGAACAGCTCCTGCAGGCACACGACCTGCGCGCCCTGGGAGGCGGCGGTGCCGATCGCGTCGACCGCGCCGGCGATCATCGAGTCCTTGTCACCCGTCCACCGCTGCTGTACCAACGCGGCTCGGACCAGATTGCTCACGGGTTTCCTCCTTCGGTTGACGGTGCGCCCAGGACAGCGCGAGGTAGACGACGAAGGCGCCGGCCAGACCGGCCACCCAGCTGTAGTCGTAGACGGGCTTGAGGAACGGGATCAGCCCGTCGGCGGGGAATGGACCCTGCGAACCCGGCGCGGTGTAGGCGCCGCCGACCGCGAGCACCCCGCCCACGGCCGTCGCCACCAGCGCGCGCCAGTTCCACCCGGCGCGGAACCAGTACCGCCCGCCCTCGGCGTAGAGCCCGGCCAGGTCCAGGTTGGTGCGCTTGACGACCCAGTACCCGGCCACCAGCACCCCGGCGACCGCGCCGAGCACGCCGCCGTAGAAGCCAAGCCAGGCGAAGATGTAGATGTCGGGGTCGGAGTAGAGCTTCCACGGCATGATCACCACGCCGATCACGCCGGTGATCAGGCCGCCGACGGCGAAGGTGATGCGCTTGGGGAAGGCGTTGGAGAAGTCGTAGGACGGGCTGACCACGTTCGCCGCGAGGTTCGCCGAGATCGTGGCGAGCACCAGCGCGATCAGCGCGACCACCACCAGCGCCGGGCTGGAGAACCGGTCGGCCAGCTGCGCCGGGTCCCAGATCGCCTCGCCGTAGAGCACCTGGCCGCCGGAGGTGGTCAGGATCGCCACGATCGCGATGAACGTCATCGTGGTCGGCAGGCCGAGCACCTGGCCGCGGGCCTGTTTGCGCTGGCTGCCGCCGAAGCGGGTGAAGTCCGGCATGTTCAGCGACAGCGTCGACCAGAACGCGATCATCGCCATCAGCGACGGCGCGAAGATCTTCCAGAAGCCGGTGCCCCAGCCGAGCTTCGCCGGTTCGGACAGGATCGGGCCGAGGCCGCCGGCCTTGATGAGCACGTAGGCGAGCAGGATCAGGAACCCGACCGACACCAGCGGCGCGGTCCAGTTCTCGAACCGCCGCACCGCCTCCATGCCGCGCCAGATGATCAGCATCTGGACCACCCAGAAGACGCCGAACGACAGCCACAGCGTCCACGGCTGGCCGCCCACCTCGGCCGCGTTGCGCCACCCCGACCCGGTGAGCTTGCCGACCAGGATGTAGATCGCCTCGCCGCCGACCCAGGTCTGGATGCCGAACCAGCCGCACGCGATGAACGCCCGGAGCAGCGCGGCCAGGTTCGCGCCCCGGATTCCGTAGAAGGCACGCGCGAACACCGGGAACGGGATTCCGTACTTGGTGCCGGCGTGGCTGTTGAGCAACATGGGAACGAGCACGATCAGATTGCCCAGGGTGATCGTGATGAGCGCCTGGAGCCAGTTCATCCCCAGCGCGATCAACGACGCGGCGAGCGCGTAGCTGGGAATGTTGTGCGCCATTCCCATCCACAGGGCGAAATAGTTGTAGGTGCTCCAGGTGCGTTTTTCGACGGGCACCGGAGCGAGCTCGTCGTTGAAGAACCGGCTACCCCGGATCGGCGCGGTGTCGCTGAGATCCACCCGGCCGTCCGGTCGCGTGATCTGCGAGGTGGGTTCCATTGCGGAATCCTGCTCGTCCCCGCCGCGGGGGAGGCACTGTCAGAGTGTTCACCGTTGCCCGCGTCGGAACGCATTGTGTCGATTGCGCCCGGCGCGGGCCGGTGCATCACCCGGATGTGAAAGCCGGTTGTGACAGCCGGTCAACCTGGTTGAAACACGGGTTCAGAATTCGAAGACCCCGCCGGACTCGGCGGCCGCGGCGCACTTGTTGCCGAAGGTGTGGGTGTACACCACCGGCTTGCCGCGCCAGTGGCCCTTGGCGGTGGCCGTGGTCGGGCTGTAGATCATCGGGCACACCGTCGCCTCGCCGGGGATGCGCTCGATGTCGCCGTCCACAGTGGTCAGCGTGGCGCAGGCCTTGGTCTTGCCGGGGTGGCTGCCGCCCGCCGGGTGGCAGTCCAGGCTCACGGTGACGACCCGGCCCGCGCCGTCCTGCAGGGAGAGCATCAGGCTGGCCGCGGGGGTCTGGGCGGGCGGGGCGGCCAGGGCCAGCACCGACGCCGCGGCGGGGAGTAGGGCGGAAAAAGGCATATCGGGGCTATCGGCCGGTCCAGCCCGGATCTGTGTTACCGGTTCGGGTGATCGTCGAAAAGATCATGGGCCAGCAGCGCGAGGTAGAGCGACAGCATCGATTCAGGGTCCTCCAGCGGCACGCCGAGCACCTGCTCGATGCGGGCGAGCTGCTGGTAGTAGGCGGTGCGGGAGGTGTGCGCGGCCGCGGCCGCGGCGGACTTGTTGCCGCCGTGCTCGCAGTAGTGCCGCAGGGCCTGCACCAGCCGGGTGCCCGATGCCGCGTCCCGCGACAACAGCGGGCCCAGCTCGCGCTCGGCGAAGGCCCGCACGCGCTCGTCGTCGGCGAGCAGGTGCAGCAGCCCGCGCAGGCGGACGTCCTGCAGCCGGTGGACCTCGCGGTCGGTGTCCGAGCGCAGCGCCGCCGCGGCGACGTGGGCGGCCTCGACCAGGCTGCGGCGGGCGTCGGCGGCGCTGTCCACCACCGTGCCGACCGCCAGGACCACGGGCACCGACGTCGGGCGGGCCCGCAGCTCGGCGGACAGCCGCCGCAGCACCGCGTCGACGTTGGCCTGCGGCGACAGCGACAGCAGCGCACGCACGCTGACGTCGTCGACGACCGCCACGAGCGCGGAGACCTTCGCCCGGCGGGTGGCCAGGGAGACGGTCTCGGCGAGGTCCCGCAGCACGGTCGGCGCGGACGCCGCCTGCCGTTGCGACGCGGTCATCCGCGGCCGGACCGCGACGCCCACCAGCCGCCCGGACAACGGCGAGCCCAGCGCGGCCGCGCGGGCCAGCAGTTCGGTGGACGGGGCGGGCGAGGTCATCAGCTCCGCCAGCACCGCGCGGTGCGCCTGCCGCTCCAGGCTGTCCGCCTCGCGCGCGACCAGCCGGTGCACCGCGAGCGCGGACGCCGCCCGCTCGGCGACCACGACGTGCCGGTCCGGCGGCGGCTCGTCGCACACGACCACCAGCCGTCCCCAGTCGTGCCCGCGCGCGCCGACGACGGTGACCAGCCAGCCGGCGTCGGCGTGGTAGCCGGTGCGCTCGCCCAGGTGCACGGTGCGGGAGCGGGACGGCCAGCCGGTCAGCAGCTCGGCCGGATCGGCGCCCGCGGAGTCGTAGGCGAGCACCTCGTGGGCCAGGGTCTCCAGCACCACCGGCGACTCGGTCATGCGCGCGACCTCGCGCAGCACCTCGGCCGGTTCCGCTCCCGCGACGGTGAGCTGCGTGAACACCTGGTGCACGTGTTCGGCGGCGCGCAGCTCGGCGACCTGGGCGTCCACGATCAGCCCGTTCACCGCCTCGGTGACCGCGACGTACCGCGTCTCGCGGGACAGCGTGATCAACGGCAGCTCGTGCCGCGCGGCCGCGTCGACCAGCGCCCGCGGCAGCGCGTCGCTCCAGTGCCGGACCAGCTCGACCACCAGCCCGGCGACCCCGGCCTCGGCGAGCCCGTCCACGTACTTCGCCAGCTGCGCGGCGTCGTCCGGCAGCGCGATCCCGGTGGTGAGGACCAGCTCGCCGCCCTTGAGCAGGTGCCCGATGTCGGCGACCTCGGCGACGTGCACCCAGCGCACGCGGGTGTCCAGCTTCTGCCCGCCTGCCACGACCTTCGGGCGGCCGTGCCGCAGCACCGGCAGGGCCAGCACGTCCGCGACCGTCGGGTACAAGCGCCACCACCTCCGCAGAAAGCAGACTGTACGGCCGATCCGGCCATTGGGTACATGTTGTGTGTGGTGGGCGGGCGCGGCGGCCACCGAGACTGGCGGGCATGAGCGAATCGGAGCTGCTGGCCCGGCACCGGGCGGTCCTGCCGAACTGGCTGGCCCTGTACTACGACGAGCCCCTGGAGATCGTGCGAGCGCAGGGGAGGCGGGTCACCGATTCCTCCGGCACCACCTATCTGGACTTCTTCGCCGGCATCCTCACCAACGCCATCGGCTACGACGTCGCCGAGATCTCCGACGCCATCCGCGCCCAGGTCGACTCCGGGGTCCTGCACACCTCGACGCTGTACCTGATCCGCAAGCAGGTCGAGCTCGCCGAGCAGATCGCCCAGCTGAGCGGCATCCCGGACGCCAAGGTGTTCTTCACCAACTCCGGCACCGAGGCCAACGAGACCGCGCTGATGCTCGCGACGCAGTACCGCCGCTCCAACCAGGTGCTCGCGATGCGCAACAGCTACCACGGCCGGGCGTTCGCCACGATCGGCATCACCGGCAACCGCGGCTGGTCCGCCAGCTCGCTCTCGCCCGTCAAGGTCTCCTACGTCCAGGGCGGCTACCGCTACCGGGACGCGTTCCGGAACCTGTCCGACGCCGACTACGTGCGCGCCTGCACCGACGACCTGCGGGACGTCCTGGAGACCACCACCTCGGGCGACGTGGCCGCGTTGATCGCCGAGCCGATCCAGGGCGTGGGCGGGTTCAACGTGCCGCCGGACGGGCTGTTCGCCGCCTTCAAGGAGGTCCTCGACGAGTACGGCATCCTGCTGATCTCCGACGAGGTCCAGACCGGCTGGGGCCGCACCGGTGAGCACTTCTGGGGCATCCAGGCGCACGGCGTCACGCCGGACGCGATGACGTTCGCCAAGGGCCTCGGCAACGGGCTGGCGATCGGCGGGGTCGTCGCGCGCGGCGAGCTGATGGACTCCATCACCGCGAACTCGATCTCGACCTTCGGCGGCAACCCGGTGTCCACCGCGGGCGCGAAGGCGACGCTGGACTACCTGCTCAGCCACGACCTGCAGGGCAACGCGGCGAAGCAGGGCGCGCGGCTGCTGACCGGGCTGCGCGACATCGCCGAGCGCTACGACGTCGTCGGCGACGTGCGCGGCAAGGGACTGATGATCGGCGTCGAGCTGGTCGAGCCGGACGGGGCGCCGAGCCCGGAGTCCGCGCGGCTGGTGCTGGAGGAGACGCGCGCCCGTGGTCTGCTGGTCGGCAAGGGCGGGCTGCACGGCAACGTGATCCGGCTGGCGCCGCCGATGACCCTGACCGACGACGAGACCGGCGAGGCGCTCGAAATCCTGCGGGAGTCGATCGCCGCCGTGCAGGAGGCGCGGAAGTGACGCCGCGGATCAGCCACTGGATCGACGGCAAGCCGTGGGCTGGGGTTCCGGACCGGACCGGGGAGGTGTTCGACCCCGCCACCGGTGAAGTGCGCGCGCGCGTGGACTTCGCCGGTGGCGGGCAGGTGGACGAGGCCGTGTCGGCGGCCGCGCGCGCCTTCCCCGGCTGGCGGGACACCTCGCTCGCGGCGCGGTCGCGGGTGCTGTTCCGCTTCCGCGAGCTGCTCACCGAGCGCAAGGATGAGCTGGCGGCGATCATCACCGCGGAACACGGCAAGGTCCTCTCCGACGCGGCCGGTGAGATCGCCCGCGCCATCGAGAACGTCGAGTACGCCTGCGGCGCGCCGCAGATGCTCAAGGGCGGGTTCAGCGAGAACGCCTCCACCGGCGTGGACGTGTACTCGATCGCGCAGCCGCTCGGCGTGGTCGGGGTGATCTCGCCGTTCAACTTCCCGGCGATGGTGCCGCTGTGGTTCGTGCCCAACGCGCTGGCCTGCGGCAACACGGTCGTGCTCAAGCCGAGCGAGAAGGACCCGTCGGCGTCGCTGTTCATCGCCGAGCTGTTCGCCGAGGCCGGGTTGCCGGACGGGGCGCTCAACGTGCTGCACGGGGACAAGGTCGCGGTCGACGGGCTGCTGACCCATCCGGTGGTGAAGGCGATCTCGTTCGTCGGATCGACGCCGATCGCGCGGTACGTGTACGAGACGGGCACCGCGCACGGCAAGCGGGTGCAGGCGCTGGGCGGAGCGAAGAACCACATGGTCGTGCTGCCCGACGCCGACCTCGACCTCGCCGCGGACGCCGCCGTGTCGGCCGGGTTCGGATCGGCGGGGGAGCGGTGCATGGCGGTGTCCGTGGTGGTCGCCGTGGATCCGGTCGGCGACGAGCTGGTGTCGAAGATCGCGTCCCGGATGGGCTCGCTGACGGTCGGCGACGGGCGGTCGCCGGACTCGGAGATGGGCCCGCTGGTGACGGCGGCGCACCGCGACCGGGTGCAGTCCTATGTGGAGGCCGGGGTGTCGGCGGGGGCGTCGCTCGTGGTGGACGGCCGGTCGGTTTCGGTGCCCGGCGGCGGGTTCTGGCTCGGGCCGACGCTGTTCGACCAGGTGCGCACCGACATGTCGATCTACACGGACGAGATCTTCGGCCCGGTGCTGTCGGTCGTCCGGGCCGGCAGCTACGACCACGCGCTGGCGCTGGTGAACGCCAACGCCTACGGCAACGGGACGGCGATCTTCACCAACGACGGCCGCGCCGCGCGGCGGTTCCAGAACGAGGTCGAGGTCGGGATGGTCGGGCTCAACGTGCCCATCCCGGTGCCCGTCGGGTACTACTCGTTCGGCGGCTGGAAGGACTCCCTTTTCGGCGACAGCCACGCCTACGGGCCGGAAGGGTTCCACTTCTTCACCCGGACCAAGGTCGTCACGTCGCGCTGGCCGGACCCCTCGCAGGGCGGGGTGAACTTGGGCTTCCCGCGCAACTCCTGAGCGCCCACTCGGTTGGCCAGCAGTTCCCGACGCACGCGCCCCGGCCTGAGGCGAGCAGCCGCTCACCCTGTCCGGCCGGGGCGCGATCCCGGCCCTGCTCGGCGCCGTGCCGACCGCGGTGGGCCTGTTCGCGCTGGACTGGGCCGCCGACCTGAACCAGGCGATCCGGCAGGCGACCGAGGTCCACCTGACGCAGGGCGTGGTCATCGCGCTCGCGCTGGCCGCGCCGCCCCCCGGCGGTGTGGTCGCTGGGCTCGCTGCGGTCGCGCCGGAGCGTCCGCACGCGCGGCGGGCTGACGAAGTCGATCCTGGCCGAGGGCCGGACCGGGGCCATGAGGCCTGTCACGCGGGCTGACGAGGATGCCGCTGCTCGCCGACCGGCTGCGGCTGGTGCTGCCCGCCCACCACCCGGCGGCGCGCAAGCCCGAGGTGAAGCTGGTCGACCTCGCCGACGACGACTGGATCTCGGCCGACCGCCCGTGCCTGGACCTGCTGGCCGCCAAGGACGGGGTGGAGCCGCGGATCGCCTACGAGACCCGGGACTACGCGGCGATACTCGCGCTGGTCCGGGCCGGGCTGGGCGCGGCGCTGGTGCCGGCGAGCGTGTTGCGTGGCGCCGACGGGATCGTGATGCGCGACCTGGCCGGGAGCGCGCTGGACCGCGAGGTGTACGCGGTGCACCGGCCCCGGCCGGCCGCGCACGTCGAGGCCGTGGCCGGCCTGCTGGCGCGGGTGGCGTCCCGGCTCAGCTGACGTCGACCAGGTCCACCACGAAGACGAGCGTCGCGCCCCGTCATCTCGATCCTGGCCGGAGCGTGCCTGCTGGCCGACGGCGCCCCCCTGTCCGTCGCCGGCGCGGTGGTCGCCCCGCGGGTGCCCGGCACGTGAGCCGGTCACAAGCGAGGGCGCTTCAGGTTCGTCTTCCGTAAACTCGGGGTGAGATACCCGCCGTAGGAGTTCGGAGGTGAGGCGTGCCCAGCTCGGAGGAGCGTCGCTTCGAGGTCCTGCGCGCCATCGTCGCGGACTACGTGTCGACCCACGAGCCGGTCGGCTCCAAGGCGCTCGTGGACCGGCACAGTCTCGGCGTGTCCAGCGCGACGGTGCGCAACGACATGGCGGTGCTGGAGGAGGAGGGGTACATCACCCAGCCCCACACCAGCGCCGGCCGCATTCCCACCGACAAGGGCTACCGGCTCTTCGTCGACAAGTTGTCCGAGGTCAAGCCGCTGAGCCCGGCCGAACGGCGGGCCATCATCAGCTTCCTCGACGGGGCGCTGGACCTGGACGACGTCCTGCGCCGCTCGGTGCGGCTGCTCGCGCAGCTGACCAGGCAGGTCGCGGTCATCCAGTACCCGACGATGTCGAACTCCTCGCTGCGCCACCTGGAAGTGGTGCCGCTCACACCGGCCCGCCTGATGCTGGTGATCATCACCGACTCCGGACGGGTCGACCAGCGCACCGTCGACCTCGGTGACGTGATGACCGAGGAGAACGTCGCCCGCATCCGCGAGATGCTCAACGCGGCCCTGGCCGGCCGCCGCCTCACCGACGCGGCCACCCGGGTCACCGAACTGCCCGACCAGGCGCCCGGCGAGCTGCGCGACGCGCTCGTGCGGATCTGCACGTTGCTGGTCGAGCACCTGGTCGAGCACCCCGAGGAGCGGCTGGTCCTCGGCGGCACGGCGAACCTCACCCGCAGCGTCGCCGACTTCCCCGGATCGCTGCGCCAGGTGCTCGAGGCGCTCGAGGAACAGGTCGTGGTGCTCAAGCTGCTCGCCGCGGCGCGCAACCCCGGTGCGGTCACCGTTCGCATCGGTGAAGAGAATGAAGACGAGCAGATGCGCAGCACCTCGGTCGTGTCGATCGGCTACGGCAAGAACGACATGCTGCTCGGCGGTATGGGTGTGGTCGGTCCGACGCGGATGGACTACCCCGGCACGATCGCCGCGGTGCGCGCGGTGGCCAACTACGTGGGGCAGATCCTGGCCGGCGGCTAGCCAGGGCGATGCTTGTCTAGGAGGACGGTTCAGAAGGTGGCCAGGGACTACTACGGCATCCTCGGGGTGCCCAAGAACGCGAGTGATCAGGAGATCAAGCGCGCCTACCGCAAGCTCGCCCGCGAGCTGCACCCCGACGTCAACCCGTCCGAGGACGCCCAGCACAAGTTCAGCGAGGTCACCACGGCGTACGAGGTCCTGTCGGACCCGCAGAAGCGCAAGATCGTGGACCTCGGCGGCGATCCGCTGGACAACGGGGCCCGCGCCGGTGGTGGCGGCGGCGACCCGTTCGGCGGGTTCGGCGGTCTCGGCGACATCATGGACGCCTTCTTCGGCGCGGCCACCGGCGGCGGACGCGGGCGCGGCCCGCGCAGCCGCGTCCAGCCCGGCTCGGACGCGCTGATCCGGATCAGCCTCAGCCTCGAAGAGTGCGCGACCGGGGTCGACAAGGAGATCACCGTCGACACCGCGGTGCTGTGCGACCAGTGCCACGGCAACGGCACCGCTCCCGGCGGCACCGTGAAGACCTGCGACACGTGTGGCGGGCAGGGTGAGATCCAGTCCGTGCAGCGGTCCTTCCTCGGCCAGGTCGTCACCTCGCGGCCGTGCCCGGTGTGCCGCGGCTTCGGCGAGGTCATCACCGACCCGTGCCGCCAGTGCGGTGGCGACGGCCGGGTGCGCGCCCGCCGTTCGGTGACCGCGAAGATCCCGGCCGGTGTGGGCGACGGGATGCGGATCCGGCTGTCGGCCCAGGGCGAGGTCGGTCCCGGTGGCGGCCCGGCGGGCGACCTCTACATCGAGGTCGACGAGGAGCCGCACGAGGTGTTCGTGCGCGAGGGCCACGACCTGCACTGCAACTTGCGGATCCCGATGACGGCGGCCGCGCTGGGCGCGACGGTGCCGTTGGAGACCCTGATCGACGGCGAGTACGAGCTGTCGGTGGACCCGGGCACCCAGTCGGGCACCGAGCTGGTGCTGGCGGGGATGGGCATGCCGCGGCTGCGCTCGTCCGGGCGGGTCGACGGGCGGGGCGACCTGCACGTCCACGTGGACGTCACGGTGCCGACCAAGATCGACGAAGCTCAGCGCGAGCTGTTGCAGCAGCTGGCCCAGCTGCGCGGCGAGGAGGCCGGGGTGACGTCCAACGGGCGGCACCAGGGCGGGCTGTTCTCGAAGCTGCGCGCCAAGAGCCACAAGTAATGCCGTCCACCACGCCGCCGGTCTTCCTGGTCGAGGAGCTGCCGGCGGGGCCGCGGTTCGTGTTGTCCGGCGAGGAGGCCCGCCACGCGGCGACCGTGCGGCGCATGCGCGCGGGGGAGCGGCTGGTCGCCTCCGACGGCCGCGGTTCGGCCGCGGAGTGTGTGATCGCGGAGGTCCGCCCGGGCCGTGAACCGGTGCTGGACCTGGAGGTTTCCCGGCGGTGGACGGAGGCCGCGCCCGCGCTGCGGGTCGTGGTGGCGCAGGCGCTGGCCAAGGGCGACCGCGGCGAGCTGGCCGTGGAACTGGCGACGGAGGCGGGTGCGGACGAGATCCTGCCGTGGCGGGCCGAGCGCAGCGTGGTGCGCTGGGAGGAGGGCCCGCGCGGGGCGAAGGCGCTGGCCCGCTGGCAGAACACTGCGCGCGCGGCGGCCAAGCAGGCCCGGCGGGCGTGGGTGCCGCCCGTGCGCGAGCCGGTGAGCACGGCCGAGCTGGCGGCGGTGGCGGCCACAGCGGCGTGTGCGGTGGTGCTGGAGGGCAGTGCTTCGCGGCGGCTGACCGAGCTGTCGCTGCCCGCCGCCGGTGATCTGCTGCTGGTGGTGGGCCCGGAAGGCGGCATCACCGACGGCGAGGTGGACGCGCTGACATCGGCGGGTGCGGTCGGGGTCCGGTTGGGCCCCACGGTGCTGCGCACGTCCACCGCGGCCGCGGTGGCCCTGGGCGCCCTCGGCGCGATGACTTCCCGCTGGGACTGACCGTCACGCGCTGTCGTCGCCGGACCGGGCGAACCGTGGAGCCGGTCACCTCCGCGGAACATCACGGAAACCGCACCGCAAGCGGCTCAACGGCTGATTCGCGTACCGCCCGTCTTCGAAACCTGGAAAAAATTGGGTGTCGACTGTGGCGCACCGGGCATCGCACCCATTACCCTGACCCACACGACACCTGGGGTCGCCCCCGGGTGCCCAAAGCCCGCCGGACACCTCCCCCCTCGGTCCGGCGGAGCCGCGGAGGCGGTGGAGCGACCCCCAGGCTCCACCGCCCCGCGGCGTCTACCGCGAGTCGCGACTTCCCTTGCGCCACCGCACTTCCCGCACGCGATAGGGTTCGCCGCATGAGTGATGCCGAGACGCTGTTCGAGCGGATCATCGCCGGTGAGATCCCGAGCGAGAAGGTGTACGAAACTGAAACGACTTTCGCGTTTCGGGATATCCAGCCGCAGGCTCGCGTGCACGTGCTCGTGGTGCCGAAGAAGCGTTACCGGAATGTCGCCGAGCTGGCCGCCGCCGATCCGCAACTGCTCTCCGACGTGCTGACGACCGCCGCGAAGGTCGCCGAACTCGAGGGCATCGCCGAGTCGGGGTACCGCGTGGTCTTCAACACGGAGAGTGACGCCGGCCAGACGGTCTTCCACGTGCACGCGCACGTCCTGGGCGGGGAACAGCTCGGGTTCTTCGGGCGGCTCGCGAAGTAACCGACTGCGCGCGCCCCGCCCGGCCCGCTAGCATCGATGGGGTAAGCAGGAAGAGAGCAGCGGAAACGCAGAAGGCAGGCCCGAGGACACTTGGCCGGAACCGCACAGGGTGGAGCCGCCCGATCGGACGTTCCCGAGAGCGCCGGGGACGTCACTGAGACCACCGGAACCGCACGGAGCACGCGCAGCGCCCAGTCCCGGTTCCCCATTCCGGACGGCGCGGTGCTGACGCTGCTCGGATCCCGCGACGAGAACCTGCGGGTGGCCGAGGAACTGCTGGCCGCCGACGTCCACGTCCGGGGCAACGAGGTCACCCTCACCGGGGAGCCCGCGGACGTCGCGTTCGGCGAGCGCGTGTTCGCCGAACTGGTCGCGCTGGCCGGGCGCGGCCAGCAGGTCGGCCCGGACACCGTCCGCCGTACCGTCGGCATGCTGTCGGCAGGCGGCGCGGAGTCGCCTGCCGAGGTGCTCAGCATGGACATCCTGTCCAGGCGCGGCCGCACCATCCGTCCGAAGACGCTGAACCAGAAGCGCTACGTCGACGCCATCGACAAGCACACGATCGTGTTCGGGGTCGGCCCGGCCGGCACCGGCAAGACGTACCTGGCGATGGCGAAGGCCGTGCAGGCGCTGCAGGCCAAGGCGATCACCCGGATCATCCTCACCCGCCCCGCGGTCGAGGCCGGGGAGCGGCTCGGCTTCCTGCCGGGCACGCTGTCCGAGAAGATCGACCCGTACCTGCGGCCGCTGTACGACGCGCTGCACGACATGGTCGACCCGGACTCGATCCCGCGCCTGATCCAGGCGGGCACGATCGAGATCGCGCCGCTGGCCTACATGCGCGGCCGCACCCTCAACGACGCGTTCATCATCCTCGACGAGGCGCAGAACACCACGCCCGAGCAGATGAAGATGTTCCTCACTCGGCTCGGCTTCGGCTCGAAGATCGTGGTGACCGGCGACATCACGCAGGTCGACCTGCCGACCGGGCAGAAGTCGGGCCTGCGGGTGGTGCGTGAGATCCTGGAAGGCGTGGAAGACTTGCATTTCGCCACGCTGACCAGCTCCGACGTGGTGCGCCACCGGCTGGTCGGGGACATCGTGGACGCCTACGAGAAGTGGCAGGCCGAGCAGGACGCCGAGCGCGGCACCGGCACCGGGAACGGCTGGCGGGGCCGGCACTGAGCATGACCATCGAGATCGCGAACGAGTCCGGCGTCGCGGTGGACGAGACGTCGATCGTCTCGGCCGCGCGCTTCGCGCTGGACCGCATGGAGGTCAGCCCGCTCGCCGAGCTGTCGGTGGTGCTTGTGACCCTGGACGTCATGTCCGACCTGCACGAACGGTGGATGGACCTGCCCGGTCCCACCGACGTCATGGCCTTCCCCATGGACGAGCTGGACGCCGCCCGCCGCCCCGACGCCGGTGACCCGTCGCCCGCGCTGCTCGGCGACATCGTGCTGTGCCCGGCCTTCGCCAGGGACCAGGCCCGCACCGCCGGCCACTCGCTGCTCGACGAGCTGCACCTGCTGACCGTGCACGGCGTGCTGCACCTGCTCGGCTACGACCACGCCGAGCCCGCCGAGGAGCGCGAGATGTTCGGGCTGCAGAAGCGGATCCTGGCCGACTTCCAGGCCGCGGTCGCCGAGGCGCGGCGCCGCGACGCGCAGCGCACGGCCGACGACCGGCTGCTGGGGGCCGCGGGCCTGGACGGCCCCGCCGACGCCGAAAGCTGAGGCGGCCGGAGATGGCGAGTTCGGCCGCTCTCCTGGTGATCGCCGTGGCGCTGGTGCTGCTCGGCGCGGTGCTGGCGGCCGCCGACGCGGCGGTGAGCACCGTGTCCAAGGCCCGCGCCGAGGGGCTGGTCCGGATGGGCCGCCCCGGCGCCCGCCAGCTGGCCATGGTGATCGACGAGCGGCGCAGGCACATCAACCTGCTGGTGCTGCTTCGGCTCGGCTGCGAGCTGACCGCGACGGTCCTGGTCACCGTCGTGTTCCTGCGCTGGATCAAGCCCGAAGCGCTGGCGCTGGTGGTGGCCGCGCTGGTGATGGTGCTGGTCAGCTACGTCCTCATCGGCGTCGGGCCGCGCACCATCGGCCGCCAGTACCCCTACCGCGTGGGCACCGTCATCGCCTGGCCGGTGCGGGTGCTCGGGTCGGTCCTCGGACCGCTGTCCCGGCTGCTGATCATCATCGGCAACGCGATCACCCCCGGCCAGGGGTTCCGGGAAGGCCCGTTCACCACGGAAATCGAGCTGCGCGAGCTGGTCGACCTGGCCGAGGAACGCGGCGTGGTGGAGCCGGGCGAGCGGCAGATGATCCACTCGGTGTTCGAGCTCGGCGACACGGTGGCGCGCGAGGTGATGGTGCCGCGCACCGAGATCATCTGGATCGAGCAGACCAAGAGCGTCCGGCAGGCGCTCGCGTTGTCGCTGCGTACCGGGTACACCCGGCTGCCGGTGATCGGCGAGTCGGTGGACGAGATCGTCGGCGTGGTCAACATCAAGGACCTGGTCCGGGCGCAGCTCGAAGGCGGCGAGGCCAAGCCGGTGTCGGACCTGATGTACCCGGCGAGCTTCGTGCCCGACTCCAAGCGCCTGGACGACCTGCTGCGGGAGATGCAGGTGTCGCACAACCACCTGGCGATCGCGGTCGACGAGTACGGCGGCACCGCGGGCCTGCTGACCATCGAGGACATCCTGGAGGAGATCGTCGGCGAGATCACCGACGAGTCCGACCTGGAGGAACGGCCGCCGGTCGAGCACCTCGACGACCGCACGGTCCGGGTGTCCGCGCGGCTCGGCGTCGGCGACCTGGGCGAGCTGTTCGGACTGGAGCTGGAGGACCACGACGTGGAGACCGTCGGCGGTCTGCTCGCGCAGCGGCTCGGGCGGGTGCCGCTGCCCGGCGCCGAGGCCGAAGTGGACGGCCTGCGGCTGCACGCCGAGGGCGGCAAGGACCGCCGCGGCCGGATGCGGATCACGACCGTGGTGGTGCAGGCGGAGAGCGACGAGCTGGCCGGACGTAGGGTGCGTACCGGTAACGGTGACCACGACGAGGCCGACAGGAGTGTGGACCATGCCTGAGCTGGACCCGGAGGACGAGAAGATCGTCATCCTCGCCCGATCCGCGCGGGCGCGGAACTCCGCCGCCGAGGGCGCCGCGGTGCGCGACACCGACGGCCGCACCTACGCGGCCACCACGGTCGACCTGCCCTCGTTCAAGATCACCGCGTTGCAGGCGGCGGTCGCGGCTGCGGTGTCCAGCGGGGCGGAGGGACTGGAGGCGGCCGCGGTCGTCACGGCCGAGCCGTTCGTGGCCGAGGCGTCCGTGCAGGCCGTGCGCGACCTGGCGAAGACGGCGACGATCCTGCGGGCCGATCCGTCCGGAACCGTGCAGGAAGTCCTGTGACCCACCGCTCCGGTTTCGCCTGCTTCGTCGGCCGTCCCAACGCCGGCAAGTCCACCCTGACCAACGCGCTGGTCGGCACCAAGGTCGCGATCACCTCGAGCAAGCCGCAGACCACCCGGCACGCCATCCGCGGCATCGTCCACCGCGACGACGCCCAGCTGGTCATCGTGGACACGCCCGGCGTGCACAAGCCGCGGACCCTGCTTGGGCAGCGGCTCAACGACGTCGTGCGCGAGACGTGGTCCGAAGTGGACGTCGTGGGGTTCTGCGTGCCCGCCGACGAGAAGGTCGGCCCCGGCGACCGCTACATCGCGAGCGAGCTGCGCAAGGTCGCCAAGCGCACCCCGGTCATCGGGATCGTCACCAAGACCGACGTGGCCAAGCCGGAGCAGATCGCCGAGCAGCTGCTGGCGCTGCAGGACGTGCTGGACTTCGAAGAGCTGATCCCGGTGTCCGCGGTGGACGGTTTCCAGGTGAAGCAGCTGGAGGACCTGCTGGTCGCGCGGCTGCCCGAGGGCCCGCAGCTCTACCCGGACGGCGACCTGACCGACGAGCCGGAGCAGACGCTCGTGGCGGAGCTGATCCGCGAGGCGGCGCTGGAGGGCGTGCGCGACGAGCTGCCGCACTCCATCGCGGTGACCGTCGAGGAGATGCTGCCGCGCGAGGACAAGCGCGACCTGCTCGACATCTACGCCACGGTGTACGTCGAGCGGCCCAGCCAGAAGGGCATCATCCTGGGCCACCAGGGCGAGCGGATGAAGGCCGTCGGGGCGCAGGCGCGGCAGCAGATCCAGAAGCTGCTGGGCACCAAGGTCTACCTCAACCTGCACGTGAAGGTCGCCAAGGACTGGCAGCGCGACCCGAAGCAGTTGCGCCGCCTGGGTTTCTGACCGGTTCCGCGGCCCCCACCGGAGCACCGGGTACGCTGCCGCCCGACGTGATCCACTCCGAGGGGGAGACGCAGTGACCAATCCCTATGGTCAGCCGCCGGGGCAGCAGCCCTACGGGCAGTACCCGCAGACCGGTCCGCAGCCCTACGGCCAGCCGTCCGGCGGGTTCCAGCAGCCGTACGGCCAGCCCGGTCAGCCGCAGCCCGGTTACCCGGCGTACGGGCCGCCGCAGGGTTATCCGGGCCAGCCCCAGTACGGGCAGCCCGCGTACGGCCAGCCCCAGTACGCCGGCATCCCGCCGATGCCGGGCCAGGCGCACATCGTCGTGCCGGGGTCGCGGATCCAGTTCCGGCACACGCCGCCGCTGGTGCTGGCGACGATGGGCAGCCGGTTCCTCGCCCGGGTCGTGGACGGGCTGATCATCGGTGTGCCGCTGACGATCCTCGTGCTGATCCTGCAGCTCGCCGTGCTCGCCGGTGACCCCAGCACGTGGTGGATCTTCCTCCTGTTCCTGCCGCTCACCTCGTTGTCGGTACTGGTCTACGAGGGCGTGATGCTCGCCACGCGTGGCGCGACGGTCGGCAAGAACGTGGCGGGCATCCGGATCGTCACCGAGCAGTCGGCGGGACAGCCGGGCGCCGGGATCGGCGGCGGGCCGGCCTTCACCCGGCTGGCCACGATGGTGCTGCCGGGCCTGATCCCGTGCATCGGCGGTCTGGTCGAGCTGCTGGTGGTGCTGTCGCCGTTCTTCGATGAGCAGGCGCGCCAGGGCTGGCACGACAAGGCCGCGAAGACTTACGCCATCTCGACGAAGGCGCTGTACTGAGGTCATGGGCGAACGGTCGTGGCGGAGCGTGCGGGTCACGCCCGCCGTGGCCGCCGCCGGTCTCGCGGCCGGGGTGGCGCTCGGCACCGGCGTGCTCCGGATCCCGTGCTGGTTCCACGCGCTGACCGGCCTGGACTGCCCGTTCTGCGGCGGCAGCCGGGCGCTGGGCGCGTTGTTGCGCGGCGATGTGGCCGGGGCCCTGTCGTACAACGCGTTCGCGCTGGTGGTGCTCCTCCCCCTGGCGGTGGCCACGCTGGTCGCGGCGGTCCGGTGGGAGGCCGGGCTGGCGCGCCGGTGGTGGCCGCCTGGCGCGCGGGGACGGTGGCTCACGCTGTCCGTCGCCGGTGCCGCGCTCGTGTGGTGGGCAGGGCGGAACCTGCCGTTCGCGCCGTTCACCGGGTTGTCCGCGTACGCGTGAGACCATGGAGACGTGAGTCTTTATCGCGACACCGGCGTGGTGCTGCGGGTCCACAAGCTGGGTGAGGCGGACCGCATCATCACCTTCCTCACGCGGCGGTACGGCAAGGTCCGGGCCGTCGCGAAGGGGGTGCGCCGCACGACGTCGCGGTTCGGGGCGCGGCTGGAGCCGTTCGGGCACGTCGACGTGCAGTTCTACACCGGCCGCACCCTGGACGTGATCACGCAGGTCCAGACGGTCGACGCGTTCGCGCTGCCGCTGGTGGGCGACTACCAGCGCTACACGGCGGCCAGCGCGATCGCCGAGACCGCCGACCGGCTCACCGTCGAGGAGGGCGAGCCGGCGATGCGGCTGTACCTGCTGGTCGTGGGGGCGTTGCGGGCGCTGGCCGACGGCCAGCGGGACGCCTCGCTGGTGCTGGACGCGTTCCTGTTGCGGGCGATGGCGTTCGCGGGCTGGGCGCCGGCGATCACCGAGTGCGCGCGTTGTGGCCTGCCCGGCCCGCACACCGCGTTCAACGTGCAGGCGGGTGGCCTGCTGTGCGGCAACTGCCGCGTCCCGGGGTCGGTGCACCCGGCGCCCGAGGTGCTGGTGCTGCTGGAGTCGCTGCTGCACGGGGACTGGGACGTCGCGGAGGCCTCGGTCGCCGGGACCCGGCGGGACGCCAGCGGCATCGTGGCCGCTCACCTGCAGTGGCACCTCGAACGGCAGCTGAAGTCGTTGCCGCTCGTCGAGAGGCGTGCCAAGGAGCTCCAGCCGGGCAAGTAGGGTCGGAAGCCGCAACCCGAGGCAGTGGGAGGATCAGGTGCGGCTCAAGGCACGTGCGGCGAGTTCGGCTGCGGTGGAACTGCGGGCCCCGGACCCGCACCCGTCCGGTGCGAAGCCGCCGGCGATCCCCGCCGAGCTGGTGCCGAACCACGTCGCACTGGTCATGGACGGCAACGGCCGCTGGGCCAACCAGCGTGGCCTGCCGCGGATCGAGGGGCACAAGCGCGGCGAGGCAGTGATGATCGACGTCGCCAGCGGGGCGGTCGAGCTGGGCGTCAAGTGGCTGTCGGTGTACGCGTTCTCGACGGAGAACTGGAAGCGCAGCCCGGACGAGGTGCGGTTCCTGATGGGTTTCAACCGGGACACCATCCGCCGCCAGGTCGACTACCTGGGTTCGATCGGTGTGCGGATCCGGTGGGCCGGGCGCGCGCCGCGGCTGTGGCGCAGCGTCATCAAGGAGCTGCAGGCGGCCGAGGAGAAGACCAAGCACAACACGCTGCTGAACATGACGATGTGCGTGAACTACGGCGGCCGCGCGGAGATCGCCGACGCGGCCCGCCAGGTGGCGCGGCTGGCCGCCGAGGGCAAGATCAACCCGGACAAGGTGGACGAGCGGATGCTCGCGAAGTACATGTACCAGCCGGAGATGCCGGACGTGGACCTGTTCCTGCGGCCCTCCGGCGAGCTGCGGACGTCGAACTTCATGCTCTGGCAGTCGGCCTACGCGGAGTTCGTCTTCCAGGACACGCTGTTCCCGGACTTCGACCGGCGCCAGCTGTGGGCGGCGTGCGAGGAGTACGCGCGCCGGGACCGCCGGTTCGGCGCCGCGGTGGACGCGGCGAAGGGGGCGTCGTGAACACGGAGGCGGCGGACACCGCGGAGCTGCTCAGCCGGGCCAGGGAAGCGCTGGAGACGTACCTGGAGGTCCACGTCGACGACGACGGTGCGTTGACGTTCTCCCACAACGGTGTGCCGTGCGTGATCCAGTCGACGCAGCTCGCCGAGGGCCTCACGGTGCTCAGCTTGACCTGCGTGGTGGGCTGGGACCTGCCCGACGACCCGGCCTTCGCCGCGAAGGCGGCCGAGCGCGCCGGACAGGGCCTGTTCGGGACGCTCGGGGTGCAGCACGCGGAGCGCGGGCTGGACCTGACGCTGCGGTACGCGTTCCCTGCTCAGGGGCTGGAGATCTCCGCGCTGGGGACCCTGCTGATGCTGGTGGTCTCGACGGCTTCGCAGCTGCGTGCCGAGCTGACCTAGGCTCAGCTGGCTGCGCGCTTGGTTGCCCGGCTGGGCGGTTGGGTGGTTGTCTGGCTGGGCGGTGCGCGGCTGGGTGGTTGCTTGGCTGGGCGAATGCGTGGCTGGGTGGCCTGGCTCGGCGGTTGCTTGGCTGGGCGAATGCGCGGCTGCGCGGTTGCCTGGCTGGGCGGTGCGCGGTAGCGCAGCCCGGCCAGCCCTTTCATAGGTCCCGGTTTCACCCTGCGGTGCTCCAAGCCCGCAGCTCCAGACTGCGGCGCTCCACCGCCCGACACCCCCACCGCGCTTCCGCCACCCTGCGTTCCCGCCACCCGCGTTCCAACCCCGGGCGGCCCCGCCACCCGGCGTTCCCACGGTCCGGCCTTCCTGCCGCCCGGCGTTCCGGCCGCCTGGCGTTTCGGCTACCCGGCGTTCGGGTCGCCCGGCGTTCCGGCCGAAACCTCCGGCGTTCCCATCGCCGGCGTTTCGGCCGCCCGGCGTTTCGGCTACCCGGCGTTCCTGCCGCCCTCGTTCCCGCCATCCGCGTTCCAACCCCGACTGCCCCGCCACCCGGCGGTCCCACGGTCCGGCCTTCCCGCCGCTCGGCATTCCCATCGCCCGGCGTTCCCGGCTCTCCTGCGAACCTGCCGCCCGGCGTTCCAGCCACCCAGCCGTCCCGCGGGCCTGATGTCCCAACCCCAGACCGCCCCGCCGCCCACCACCCGCGACTCACCAACCACCCACCTCCGCCCCACCGTCACCTCACCAACCCACCACTCGCACCCCACGACTGGTCACTTCGTGTGCCTCAGCGCACGAGACGGCCCACTCGTCGACCCAACCGGCGCATCCTGTCGCCGGTGCCTGGCAGTATCGGCCCGGTGAGCGAAGTACTGGACCGGACCGAGCCCGACGGCACGCGGCGTCGCGGGCGGATCACCTCCATCGAGGTGCTCTGCGCCCTCCTCGTCGTCGCCGTGCTCGGGCAGGGCTGGCTGCGCGACGTGCTCGACGTGCCGGCCCTGCGGACCGGCTCCACGGTGTTCGTCGCGGTCTGCGTGCAGGCCCTGCCGTTCCTCGTGCTCGGCGTGCTGATCAGCGGGGCCATCGCGGCGTTCGTGCCTGCCCGCGTCCTGCGCCGGGTCACCCCGCGCAACCAGGCGGGCGCCGTGGGCGTCGCGGGGCTCGCCGGGGTCGCCCTGCCCGGCTGCGAGTGCGCGTCCGTCCCGGTGGCGCGCCGCCTCATCGGGCAGGGGGTGGCGCCTGCCGCCGCGCTCACCTTCCTGCTCGCCGCCCCGGCCGTGAACCCCGTCGTGCTCGTCGCCACCGCGGTCGCGTTCCCCGGGCAGCCCGAGATGGTGCTCGCCCGGTTCCTCGCCTCCTTCGCGACCGCCGTCGTGATGGGCCTGCTCTGGGCGAAGTGGGGCAAGCTCGACTGGATCGTCCAGCGTGCCCTCGAGCGCCTGCCCGACGGCGGCAACCGGTGGCGCACCTTCACCGAGACCGCCCGGGCCGACCTGGTCGAGTCGGCGGGGTTCCTGGTGCTCGGCGCCCTCATCGCCGCCGCCATGAACGTCCTGGTGCCCGCGGCGTGGTTCGAGGTCCTGAGCAACCAGATCGTGCTGGGCGTGCTCGTGATGGCGGTCCTCGCGGTGGTGCTCGCCCTGTGCAGCGAGGCCGATGCGTTCGTGGCCGCCTCGCTCACCGCCCTGCCGCTGCTGCCGCGGCTGGTGTTCCTGGTGGTCGGCCCGGCCATCGACGTGAAGCTGTTCGCCCTGCAGGCGGGCACCTTCGGGCGGTCGTTCGCGGTACGGTTCGCCCCGGTGACGTTCCTCGTGGCGACCGCCTGCGCGGTGATCGTCGGGGTCCTCGTCCTGGGAGGTGCGAGATGATCCAGCAACAGCCGCGAACCGGGCTCGCCGTCGCGTCGGCAGCGCTCGGCGCCGTCGGGATCGTGATGGCCATGTCGGTGTGGGTCACGTGGGCGTTCGTCCGGCCGCGGGCCGGGGACGCGCTGCCGTCACCGCTGGTCGTGGTGCTCACGTTGGTGCTCGGCGCGCTGTGGGTCCTGATCCTGGTGCTGGCGGTGCTGGCCGTCCTGTTCGGCGTCCTGGGCCGCGACGCCGCGGGCGGGCTGGCGCGCGCCGGGATCGTGTTCGGGTCGCTCGCCGCGTTGCTCGCGCTGGCCGGCGCCGTCGCGTTCGTGGTGTCCGCGGCCGACTGGCTGACCGTCGTCCCGGCACGGTAGGGGAGGAACCCGGTGCGTCGCGAAACGCAGAACATCCTGCTGGTGCTGCTCGGCGGGGCGCTGTTGAAGATCGGCGTCAACGGCGACTACCTGCGCTACGTCAAACCCGCCCAGCAGCCGTGGGTGGTCGCCGGGGGAGCGGTCATCCTGCTGCTCGGTGCGGTCGCGATCGTGCGGGACGTGCTGGCCGCGCGCCAGGCCAGGACGGTCGCCGCGGGCCACGACCACCACCACCCGGCGCGTTCGGCGTGGCTGCTGGTCGTCCCGGTGCTGGCGGTGTTCCTCGTCGCGCCGCCCGCGCTCGGTTCCGACTCGGTCATCCGCACCTCGGCGGGCGCGCCCCGTTCGGCCGTCGCCCAGGACGCCGCCGCTTTCCCGCCGCTCCCAGCCGGCGACGTGGTGCCGCTGACCCTCACCGAGTTCGTGACGCGGGCGGGCTGGGATTCCCGCGGCTCCCTCAACGGCCGGACGGTCCGGTTGAGCGGTTTCGTCGTGCACGGCAAAGAGGGCGTGCTGCTGGCGCGAATGGTGATCCGCTGCTGCGCGGCCGACGCGGCGCCGATGACGGTCCGCCTGGCCGGCCCCCAGGCGGCCCGCTATCCCGACGACACCTGGCTGGAGGTGACCGGCCAGGTGGTCCCCGGCACGGCCGTCGCCGCCAACGGGTACACGCCCGACGTCACGGTCACCGCGCTCCGGCCGATCCCGGCACCCCAGGACGCCTATGAGTACTAGCCGGGTGAGGGGGCCAAACGGCGGGGCACACCGGAACCACCAGGCTTCCGAGCGCACCCCCCGAACAGCACCTGCGCCACCGCCGGCGTCAGCAGTTCAGCGTCCGCCAGCTGCCGGCACCGGCTGTGCCGAGGGGGTTACCCCTCTAGCCCAGGTCGGGCGGCTCGCCGCCGGTGTGCGCGAACAGCTTGTTCACGATCTTCCAGGTCCCGCCGATGCGTGCCAGCGACAGGTAGTCCAGGAAGGAGACCGTTCCCCAGTAGCCTTCCTCGGCCACGGTCACGAACGCCGCGTCGCCGGTCTGCTGCACCGAGAGGATCCGCGAACGGTAGTGCCCGGTGTCCGCCGGGGCGCTCGCGACCATCTCGGCCAGCTCCGAGATAGGAACGTCGTAGCGTTCGCCGCCCAAGGAGCCGAACATGCGGGCGTCCTCGTGGAAGGCCTCCCGCACCTTGTCGGCGTTGCCCGTCGCCTCACCGTCCAGGCACAGCTGGACGACCCGGCAGATCGCGTCGTAGTCGTCGACCGTCGTCGCGGTGGTTTCGCTGATTGCGTGAGCCATGCGTCGCCCTCCTCACCGGAGTCATCAGGAGGCGCAAAGAAAAAACGCTACGCCTCGACCAGGCCCGGCACCAGGCCGCGACCCGTCCCCGGCGGCGTGGCCCGGACCTAACTCCCCAGGCGCTTGGCGCAATCGGTGCAGGTGCCCACGATCTCGACGGTGTGCCGGATGTCCGAGAAGCCGTTGCCGGACGCGACCTTCTCCGCCCAGCGCTCCACCGCAGGGCCCTCCACCTCCACCGTGAAGCCGCAGTGCCGGCACACCAGGTGATGGTGGTGGTGCGTCGAGCAGCGGCGGTAGATCGCCTCGCCCGACTCGGTCCGCAGGACGTCGACCTCACCGGCCTCGGACAGCGACTGCAGCGTCCGGTACACCGTGGTCAGGCCGATGCCGTCACCACGTTTGCGCAGCTCGTCGTGCAGTTCCTGCGCCGACCGGAAGTCGTCGACCTCCGACAGCAGGTCGACCACGGCCGCGCGCTGCTTCGTCGACCGGCGGCCGGGCACCGGGGCCCGGCGAACGTCGCTACTCGTCATGAACCCTCCTGGACGTGGGCCACCGCGTCCATCACGATGTGCGCAAGATGATCGTCGACGAGCCGGTAGACCACCTCACGGCCCCGGCGTTCACCCCGCACCACCCCGGCCGCCTTCAGCACCCGCAGGTGCTGGCTGATCAACGGCTGCGCCACGTCGAGCGCGTCCACCAGTTCGTGCACGCACCGGTCGGCGTCCCGCAGCTGCAGCACGATCGCGATCCGCACCGGAGCCGACAGCGCCCGCAACAGCTCGCCCGCCTCGGACAGCGTCGCCGCGGGCTGGGGCGGCGTCCGTGGCTTCAGCTCGTCGCCGGCGTGGACCTGGTCGGCGTCGTCGGGCAACCCGGGCAGCGCGGCGTCCGGACGAGCCATCGGCATAGCCATCTCCAGCCTCGAGTCGGTCGGTGTCACACCATCCTAGTGTCCAGCCGGTAGTGGTTGCCGTTATCGCCTCCCCGGGGGCCATGTCAAGCCCCGCGCCGGGCCGCGACGACGGCCGGATACGCTGGACGGAACCGATAACCGTCCCCGCATCTGATGGAGAGCGTGGAGTGCCCGCCAACATTGAGACCGTCGTCAGCCTGTGCAAGCGTCGTGGCTTCGTCTTCCCTAGCGGGGAGATCTACGGCGGAACCCGGTCGGCGTGGGACTACGGACCGCTCGGCGTCGAGCTCAAGGAGAACATCAAGCGCCAGTGGTGGCGCACGATGGTCCAGAGCCGTGACGACGTCGTCGGCCTCGACTCCTCCGTGATCCTGCCCCGCCAGGTGTGGGTGGCCTCCGGTCACGTCAACGCCTTCAACGACCCGCTGGTCGAGTGCACCGTCTGTCACCGCCGCTACCGCTCGGACCAGCTGGCCGAGGACTACAGCGCGCGCACCGGCAAGGACATCTCCGAGGACGACCTGTCCGACGTCCCGTGCCCGAACTGCGGCACCCGCGGCCAGTACACGCCGCCGCGCGAGTTCAACATGATGCTCAAGACCCACCTGGGCCCGGTCGAGTCCGAGGAGGGCCTGGCCTACCTCCGCCCGGAGACCGCGCAGGGCATCTTCGTGAACTTCCTCAACGTGCTGACCACGTCGCGGAAGAAGCCGCCGTTCGGCATCGGCCAGATCGGCAAGTCCTTCCGCAACGAGATCACCCCCGGCAACTTCATCTTCCGCACCCGCGAGTTCGAGCAGATGGAGATGGAGTTCTTCGTCGAGCCGGGTGAGGACGAGCGCTGGCACCAGTACTGGATCGACCTGCGCACCGAGTGGTACACCGACCTCGGCATCAACCGCGACAACCTGCGCCACTACGAGCACCCGAAGGAGAAGCTGTCGCACTACTCGAAGCGCACCGTCGACATCGAGTACCGCTTCGGCTTCTCCGCCGGCCAGGAGTGGGGTGAGCTGGAGGGCATCGCGAACCGCACCGACTTCGACCTCACCACGCACTCCAACCACTCCGGCGTCGACCTGGCCTACTTCGACCAGGCCACCAAGGAGCGCTACCGCCCGTTCGTCATCGAGCCGGCAGCCGGTGTCGGCCGGCCGATGATGGCGTTCCTGCTGGACGCCTACCACGAGGACGAGGTGCCCAACGCCAAGGGCGGTGTCGACAAGCGGACCGTGCTCAAGCTCGACCCGCGGCTCGCGCCGTTCAAGGTCGCGGTGCTGCCGCTGTCCCGCAACGCCGACCTGACGCCGAAGGCGAAGGACCTGGCCGCCGCGCTGCGCCGCAACTGGAACGTCGACTTCGACGACGCGGGCTCCATCGGCAAGCGCTACCGGCGCCAGGAGGAGATCGGCACCCCGTTCTGCGTCACCGTCGACTTCGACACCCTGGAGGACCAGGCCGTGACGGTGCGGGAGCGCGACAGCATGCAGCAGGAGCGCGTGGCGATCGACAAGGTCGAGGCCTACCTCGCCGCCCGCCTCCCCGGCTGCTGATCCAGTCCGGCAAGAGCCCTGGTCACCCCGCGGTGGCCAGGGCTTTCTTGTAGAAGAACGTGGTCGCTTTGAGCACTCCGGCCGGGTCGGCGGCGTAGTCCGGCACCGTCCCGGCCTCGGTCCACCCCGCCGCGGCGTACAGGCGTGCGGCGGGGCTCCCCGTCTCGGTGTCCAGCACCAGCAGCGTGATCCCGGCGTCGCGGGCGCCGCGCTCGGCTTCCGCGAGCAGCGCGCGCCCCAGCCCGCGGCCCCGCGCGTCGCGGTGGACCAGGAGTTTCGCCAGCTCGGCGCGGTGGGGCGCGTTCGGCAGCTGGGCGGGCCGGATCTGGACGGTCCCCACGAGACGGGGGCCGTCCCAGGCCGCCCAGACCAGGACGCGCCCCTCGGCCACGTCGCCCGCGAGCCCCTTCCACCAGGCCCCGGCGGACGCGGCGTCGAGCGGGGCCAGGAACCCGACGGACGCGCCGCCGTTCGTGCAGTCCGCGAGCACCTCACCAAGGGCGGGCACGGCGGCGGCGAAGTCCGTGGGGGACAGTCGCGTGATCACGGCATCACCAGTACCAGCAGGTAGCGGGCCGGTTCCGGGCCGGAACACACGAACCGCGTCGGTCCCCACAGCCGGAACCGCAGGCAGTCGCCGGGTTCGAGCACGTGGGTCTCGCCGTCGACCGTCAGCTCCAGGCTCCCGTCGAGCAGCCACAGGTGCTGCTCCAGTCCCGGCACGGACGGCGCGTCGTACCGGATGTCGGCGCCGGGGCGCAGCCTGCCCTCGACGACCTCCGCGCGCAGCGCCGGGTGCGGCGGCGACACCGACCGCCGCACGAACCCGCTGTCCTCGTCGGTCCACACGCTCTGCGCGGACGCCCGCACCACCTGCGCGCCCTCGGCCTCCACCTCGGTCAGCAGGCGCGACATCGGGCGCTCGTAGACGGTGCACAACTTGCCCAGCAGGGACGCGGTCGGGCTGATCTCGCCGCGTTCCACACGGGACAGCGTCGAGCGGCTGATCCCCGAGCGGTCGGCGAGGTCGTCGAGCGACCAGCCGCGTTCGGCCCGCAGTTCGGCCAGGCGCGCGGCCAGGCGATCCTCCATGGTTCTCACATCAGAGATTGTATCCCAGATTTGAGAGTGAGTCGGCCCCTGACACTTGTCACGGCCGGATCATGACGCTCGGCCTGCGAACCGGGGCCTCCGCGGCGGCACGCTAAGAGCATGGACGGAACCCAGACCCTGACCCGGGCCGCGGTGCGGCTGACGGGCCTGCGCAAACACTACGGCGAGGTGCGCGCCGTCGACGGCGTCGACCTCACCATCGCGCCCGGCGAGGTGGTCGCGCTGCTCGGCCCGAACGGCGCGGGCAAGTCGACGACCGTCGACATGCTGCTCGGCTTGACCACGCCCGACGCCGGCGAGGTCGCGATCTTCGGCACAACCCCCGCCGAGGCGGTGGCGCGTGGCGCGATCGGCGCCATGCTGCAAGGCGCCGCGCTGCTGGAGGACGCGACCGTCGGCGAGATGGTCGGCATGATCGCGTCGCTGCACCGCAAGCCGATGCCGGTCGCCGAGGCCCTGCGCCGCGCCGGCATCGAGGACCTGGCGAACCGGCGCGGCACCAAGCTCTCCGGCGGCCAGAAGCAGCGCGTGCGGTTCGCCGTCGCCCTGGTCAGCGACCCGGACCTGCTGGTGCTCGACGAGCCGACCGCCGCGATGGACGTCGGCAGCCGCCGCGAGTTCTGGAAATCCATGCACGCCTACACGAACACCGGCCGCACCGTGTTGTTCGCGACGCACTACCTGGAGGAGGCCGAGGAGTTCGCCGACCGGGTCGTGCTCATGCGCGGCGGGCGGATCGTCGCGGACGGCACGGTCGCCGAGGTCCGCGCGCTGGCGAGCGGGCGGACACTGCGGGCCGCCGTGCCGGAGGCCACCTCGGCGGCGGTCGCGGAACTGCCTGGCGTCACCGAGTACGAGGTGCGCGGCGGCCGGATCGCCGTGTCCACTTCGGACTCCGACGCCACCCTGCGGGCGCTGCTGACCCGCTTCCCCGGCGCGCACGACGTCGAGATCACCGCGATCGGGCTGGAAGGCGCCTTCCTGACCCTCACCGCCGACGAGGAGAACCACCGATGAGCCTGAAGTTCCTGACCCTGGAGATCCGCCGCGTGCTGCGCGCCCCGCGGTTCCTCATCTTCACCGTGGCGTTCCCCGTCCTGATGTTCCTGCTCTACGTCGGCATCTTCGCGCGCGGCGACCAGGACGCCGTCGCGCCGCTGATGGTCGGCATGACCTCCTTCGGCGCCATGTCGGCGGCGCTGTTCGTGGGCACCCGGGTGGCGGTCGAACGCAAAGCCGGCTGGCAGCGGCAGCTGCGGCTCACCCCGCTGTCCGGCGCCGGTTACCTGAGCGCGAAGGCCGCGACCGGCCTGACGCTCGCGCTCGCGCCGGTGGTCCTCGTGCCGCTGGTCGGCGCGCTGACGCAGGGCGTGTCCCTCGGGGCGGGCAGCTGGCTGCGGGTCACCCTGGGGGTGTGGCTCGCGGCGATCCCGTTCGCGTTGATCGGGCTGCTCATCGGCCAGGTCGGCGCGGCCGACTCGGTCCAGCCGATCACGCAGCTGGTCATGCTCCCGATGGCCCTGCTCGGCGGCATCTTCATCCCGGTCGAGGCGATGCCGCACTGGCTGCTGCAGATCTCGCACGTGCTGCCCAGCTACTGGATGGCGCAGGTCGGGCGCGGCGCGGTGACCACCGACCTGAGCACGAGCCTCGGGCAGGACGTGCTGTGGCTGGCCGTGTGGACCGCGGCGGTCGGGATCGCGGTGGTCCGGCGTTACCGTAAGGACTCCGCGCGGGTGTGATGGGGAGAAGCACGGTGGCCGAGGACAGGACGCAGTGGTGGAACGAGCACGCCGCCGGACGGCCCCGCCCGCGGTTCGCGCGCCGCTGGCCGCTCGCCGGCACAATCTTCTACCTGGCCAGCGCCGTGCCGGTCGGCCAGCGACTCGACCCGCAGCTCATCGTGCTGCTCGTCGCCTACGGCTTGTGCTACGTGACCTTCCCGTACTTCCTGCTGTCGCACCGGCGGATGCGGGTCCGGCTGCCGTTCGCGCTGCTGATGCTCGTGCTCGGGTGGGCGGTGCTGCTCCAGGGCGCCAGCATCTACATGCTCCTGTACGCCACGCTGGCGATCGCGATGAGCATGCCGGCGGGGTGGGTGCTGGTGTTCGACGGCGCCGCGGTCGCCGGGTGCGGGCTGCTGCTGCTCGTCCACAACGACGTGCGCGGCACCCCGTCCGACATCGGCACGGTCGTCGGCATCACCACGGCGATGTTCTTCATGGGACGGCTCGCCCAGACCGTGCGACGACTCCGGCGGGCCAACGAGGAGATCGCCGCGCTGGCGGTGAGCGCGGAGCGGGAACGGCTGGCGCGGGACCTGCACGACATCCTCGGCCACAGCCTCACCACCATCGCGGTCAAGGCCGGTCTGGCGCGGCGGCTGATCGAGACCGCGTCCGACGAGGAGCGCGCGGTCACCGAGATCCGCGAGGTCGAGGCGCTGGCGCGCAGTGCGTTGACCGACGTGCGCGCGACGGTGTCGGAGTACCGCGAGGTGTCGCTGTCCGCGGAGCTGGTGGGCGCGCGGGCGGCGCTGCGGGCCGCCGAGATCGACGCGGAACTGCCGAGCGCGGTCGACAACGTGCGGCCGGAGCTGCAGAGCGCCTTCGGGTACGTGCTGCGGGAGGCGGTGACGAACGTGCTGCGGCACTCCGGCGCCGGCCGGGTGAAGGTGCGGCTGGGGCGGAACTGGCTGGAGATCTCCGATGACGGCCGCGGCACCGAACCGGCCGCGGCCGGCAACGGGTTGCGCGGGCTGGCGGAGCGGCTGGCCCAGCTGGGTGGCACGCTGCAGGTCCGGGCGCGGCCCGGGGAGGGGTTCCAGCTGCGGGCCGAGGTGCCCGCGGCGAAGCCGGTGGAGGTTTCGTGATCCGGGTCCTGCTGGCCGACGACCAGGCGATGGTGCGGGGCGCGCTGGCGACCGTGCTCGGGCTGGAGCCGGACATCGAGGTGGTCGGGCAGGTCGGGTCCGGCGACGAGGTGCTCGCCGCGGCGAAGGAGACCACGCCGGATGTGGCGCTGCTCGACGTCCAGATGCCCGGCACAGACGGCCTGACTGCGGCCGCCGAGCTGCATGCGGCGTTGCCGTCGTGCCGGATCATCGTGTGCACCACGTTCGGCAGGCCCGGTTACCTGGCGCGGGCGATGGCCGCGGGGGCGGCGGGGTTCGTGGTGAAGGACTCGCCGCCGGAACAGCTCGTCGACGCGGTCCGGCGGGTCCACAACGGACTGCGCGTGGTCGACCCGGCACTGGCCGCGGAATCGCTGGCGACGGGGGCGAGCCCGCTCACGCCGCGCGAGCACGAGGTGCTGCGCGCGGCCAGCGACGGCGGCACGGTGTCGGACGTCGCGCGGCGGCTGCACCTGTCCGAGGGGACCGTGCGCAACCACCTGTCCGCCGCGATCGGCAAGACCGGCGCCCGCACCAGGGCCGAGGCCGTCCGGTTGGCGGAGGAGCGCGGCTGGCTGTGAGGACCCGTCTGGGAGGATGACCGGGATGGGTGAGCGGGTGAGCTGGGTGCGCCGGGCCGTGCTGGGCACGGTGCTGGTGCTGCTGATGGTGGTCGCCGGGACGGCGTTCCGGGTGTGGCAGGTCGCGCGCGAGGACGACCGCACGCACGCCGACGCGATCGTGGTGCTCGGCGCGGCGCAGTACAACGGGAAGCCGTCGCCGATCTTCCAGGCGCGGCTGCGGCACGCGATGGACCTGTACGAGGAGGGGGTCGCCGACCGAATCGTCACCGCGGGCGGCAACCGGGCGGGCGACGCGTACACCGAGGCTTCGGCAGGGGCGAACTGGCTGATCGAGCAGGGGGTCCCCCGCGAGGCGACGCTGGCGGTCGGTGAGGGCAGCGACACGCTCGGCAGCCTGCGCGCGGTGGCCGGCGCGTTCGGCGAGCGGGGGTGGCGGACCGCGGTCCTGGTGAGCGACCCGTGGCACTCCCTACGGGCCCGCACGATGGCCAACGACGCCGGCCTGGACACCTGGACCTCGCCGACGCACCGCGGGCCGATCGTGCAGACGCGGGAGACACAGTTCGCCTACATCTACCGCGAGACGGGTGCGTTGTTGTTCTACCGGCTGACCAAGACCCCGGCCGACAACATCGGCGGTACCGGGCTGGGCTGAGGTTCGCGCGGGCTGCCGGCGCCTGCAGGCGTCAGACGTTTCGTCGCGCTTTCCACTCGCGCCCGCACGAGTGGGCATCTCGTGTGTCCTGGTCAGAACCCCCAGGAAATGTCGGTGGGTGCCCGTAGAGTTGCGGGGTGTACAGCGAGCACGATCAACAGCGGTGGCTCGGCGAAGCGCCGAAGCGGGCGGCGCTTCCCGGGTCGCGGCCGGACGGCCGGAGTGCGTTCGCGCGGGACCGGGCCCGCGTGCTGCACTCCGCGGCGCTGCGCCGGCTGGCCGGCAAGACCCAGGTGGTCGGGCCGGGGGAGGGCGCCGAGGTCAGCGGCGTGCCCCGCACGCGGTTGACGCACTCGCTGGAGGTCGCGCAGATCGGGCGCGGCATCGCCGAGGAGCTGGGGGCCGATCCGGACCTGGTGGACACGGCGGGGCTGGCGCACGACATCGGGCACCCGCCGTTCGGGCACAACGGCGAACGGGCGCTCGACGAGGTGGCGCAGTCGTGCGGCGGGTTCGAGGCCAACGCGCAGACGCTGCGAATCCTCACCCGGCTGGAGCCGAAGGTCGACTCGGCCGGGCTGAACCTGACGCGCGCGTGCCTGGACGCGTCGACGAAGTACCCGTGGCCGCGGCGGGCGGGCACGGCGAAGTTCGGGGTGTACGCCGACGACCGGGAGGTGTTCGACTGGATGCGGGCAGGCGCGCCGGAGGGCCGCACCTGCCTGGAGGCGCAGATCATGGACTGGGCCGACGACGTGGCGTACTCGGTGCACGACGTCGAGGACGGTGTGCTGTCAGGACGGTTGTCGCTGTCGGTGCTGGCCGACCCCGGGGAGCGGGCGGCCGTGGCGGAGCTGGCGGCCAAGCACTTCTCGCGGCTGTCGGTGTCCGCGCTGGAGGGCGCCGCGCGGGACCTGCTGGACCTGCCCGTGGTGGCGGAGCTGGCGCGCCCCGGGGTCGACTCCACGCCGCACGGGCAGATCGCCCTGAAGCGGATGACGAGCGAACTGGTCGGCCGGTTCGCGTCCGCCGCGGTCACCGGAACGCGCGCCGAGTACGGCGACGGCCCCCTCACCCGCTACGCCGCGAGCCTGGTGATGCCGGAACGCGTGGCGGCCGAGGTGGCGCTGCTGAAGGCGCTCGCGCTGCGCTACGTGATGAGCGACCCCCGGCGGCTCGCCATGCAGGCCGGCCAGCGTGAACTGCTGGCCGAGCTGGTGACGGTCCTCGCCGAGCGCGCCCCGGAGCCACTGGAGACCGCGTTCCACCCGGCGTGGCACGCGGCCCCGGACGATGCCGCGAGGCTCCGCGTGGTCATCGACCAGGTCGCCTCCCTGACGGACGCGCAGGCGCACGCCTGGCACCGCTGGCACACCGGACGCCACTGATGCCCACCCACGAGGCGCGACTGCGCGCCGTCGCGCGCCGGACACTGCCGCCGCCCATCGCCGAGCGCTGGATCTCGTTGATCCGACCCGCCGTGCGCCTGCGCCCGGCACGCCGGGGCGACCGGGTGGTCGGCCGGCTCGGCGGCTGTCCCGCCGTGCCGCACGACTTCGAGTGGCCGGTGTGGCCGGGGGAGGGCTCGCTGAGCTTCGTCGCGTCCGTCGACTGCGCGAAGCTGCCCCGCGAGTCGATCGACCTCGCCCTGCCCGCCGACGGCACGCTGGATTCCTTCCCGGCGACCACGTGACGGTGATGCCTTCTTCGACGAGCACGCCAACAGGTGACGCCTTCATGACCGCACTGGCCGCGACCGTGCCGAGCTCGGCGCACCAGATCGGCGGCTACGCGTTCCCGATCCAGCACGCCGTCGAACAGGACGTCGCTATCTGGCCCGCCGTGCAGGAGGAAGCCCGGCGGTGGGTCGCGCTCGCCCAGATCGACTCGGACGACGAGACCGGCATGATGTGGGGCGACGCGGGCCGGCTGCACTGGCTCATCCGTGCCGCAGACCTCGCGGCCGGGCGGTTCGACGCGGCGTCCTTCACCTGGCAGTGCGGATGAGTTGTCACCCACCTGCGCCTCCCCGTCCCAGCACCTCGCACCCGCCCCAGCACAGGCCCCGGCGCCGCGCTCCGGTCCGGTAGCGTCGGGGGCGTGACCACGCCCGAAAGTGACCATCTGCGATTCAGCCTCGCGGTTCACCGGGTCGTCGCCGGCGCCAGTGGCGACTCGGTGGTCTCGCCGTACTCCATCGCCAGCGCGCTCGGCCTCGCGAGCCAGGCGGCCGACGGCCCCGCCGCCGAGGAGCTGCTCCACCTGCTCACCGGGGGCGACCCGGACATCGCCAAGCAGGCCGACCTCCTCCGCGCCGCCGCCACGCTCGACAACACCACCCGCCAGGAGGACCCGGTCCTCGCCGTCGCCAACACGCTCTGGGCCTGGGACGAGCTGCCGGTCCGCGACACCTTCCTCGCCGACCTCGCGGGCTGGCCGGGCGCGAGCGCGAAGACCGCCCCGTTCGTCACGGACCCCGACGGCGCCCGCCGAGCCATCAACGCCGACGTCGCCGAGACCACCCGCGACCTCATCCCCGAACTGCTGCCCCCGGACTCGGTCGGCGCGGACACCGTCGCCAGCCTCGTCAACGCCCTCTACCTCAAGGCCGCCTGGCAGCACCCGTTCCGCGAGGCCACCACCCGCGACGAGCAGTTCCACAGCCCCGGCGGCCCGCGCCGCGTCCGGATGATGCGCCAGACCGAACGCCTCGGGTACGCGCACCAGGACGGCTGGCAGGTCGTCGAGCTGCCCGGGGCAGGCGTCACCGCGACCGTCCTGCTGCCCGACGGCGACCTCGCCGCCCAGGAGCCGGACCTCGACGACACCCGGCTGGCCACCCTGCTCGCCGCCCCCAAGCGCGTCCAGGTCGACCTGCGCCTGCCGAAGATCGACCTCGACCGCCCCGCCGACCTCACCGGCGCGCTCAAGCACCTTGGCGTGCGCACCCTGTTCGAGCCCGGCGAGGCCCCGCTCGGCCGCCTCACCCCGGACCCGCGCGCGTTCGTCTCGGCCGTCCAGCACCAAGCGGTTCTCAAGCTCGACGAGCAGGGTCTCGAGGGCGCGGCGGCCACTGCGGTCATGATCCGCACCCTGGCGGCGGTCACCCCGGCCGACCCGGTCGAGGTGCGCGTCGACCGGCCTTTCCTGCTCCTCGTGCGGCACGCCCGGACGGGTGTGGTCTACTTTTTCGCCCGCGTAGTCGAGCCCTGAGGGTGAAAGAGTGACCGCTTTGCTGCAGGCGCCCGAGACCGTGCCCGAGGTCGGAGAGGAACGGCGCCGGTTCGGCCGCGCCGACGCACTGGTCATCGGCATCTACATCGTCGCCGCGTTCATCCTCTACGCCGGGTTGTGGGTCAACCTGGGCAGCGGCGGCTACATGTACAACAGCGGCCAGGACCAGAACATGTGGGAGTGGTTCTTCGCGGTCACCGCCCACGCGGTGTTCAACTGGGAGAGCCCGCTCGGCAGCACCCTGCAGAACTACCCGGACGGCGTGAACCTCATGGCCAACACGGCCATGTTCGGGCTCGGCATCCCGCTGTCGCCGATCACGCAGCTGTTCGGCCCCACCGTGACCTGGGCGATCGCGCTCACCGGCGGCCTGGCGGGCACGTCGATCGCCTGGTACTGGGTGTTCTCGCGGCACCTGGTCACCTCGCGCACGGCTGCCGCGATCGGCGGCGCGTTCTGCGGTTTCGCGCCGGCGATGATCTCGCACGGCAACGCGCACCCGAACTTCGTGGTGCTGTTCCTGATCCCGTTCATCGTGATGCGGCTGATCCGGCTCGCGCAGGGGCACCGGCCCGTCCGCGACGGCATCGTCCTCGGCCTGATGCTCGCCTACCAGGTGTTCCTGGGCGAGGAACCGCTGCTGATCATGATGATGGCGTTCGTGCTGTTCGCCGCGGGCTACGCGGTGTCCCGGCCGCGCGAGGCCCTGCGGATGGTCAAGCCGATGGCGGGCGGCCTTACCGTCGCCGCGGTCGTCGCCATCGCGATCGCGATCTTCCCGCTGTGGTGGCAGTTCTTCGGCCCGCAGAGCTACCGCACCCTGGAGCACGGCCCGGTCGGCAACGACACCGCGGCGTTCACCCGGTTCGCGACCGAGTCGATCGCGGGCACCCCCGAGGCCGCCGCCGACGTGTCGATGAACCGCACCGAGGAGAACGCGTTCTTCGGCTGGCCGCTGATCATCCTCATGGTCGTGCTGACCGTGTGGCTGTGGCGCAACGTCGTGGCCCGTGCCATCGCGATCTCGATGTTCCTGATGGCTTGGCTGTCGCTGGGCGTCGAAATGATCGTCAACCACGAGGAGACCGGGGTCCCCGGCCCGTGGCGGCTGCTGGCCGAGCTGCCGCTGTTCGACTCGCTGCTCGAATCGCGGCTGGCGATCGGGTGCATCCCGGCGGTCGCGGCGCTGCTCGCGATCGCCACGGACCGCGTGTTCGAGGCGGCGCCCGGCTTCCGCGACCGGAACCTGCCGGTGCGGTTCCTGTGGCTGGGCGCGCTGGCCGCGGTGCTGCTGCCGATCGCGCCGACGCCCTACAAGACCTACATCCGCCCCGAGACCCCGGCCTTCTTCGCCGACGGGGCGTGGCGCCAGTACGTCGGGTCCGGTTCGGTGGTCGTCGTGCCGCTGCCCAACGGCGGCGACGCGCGGGCGCTGCACTGGCAGGTGGAGGCCGACCTGGGCTTCCCGCTCGCCGACGGGTACTTCGTCGGCCCGAGCGGCCCGGACGACAAGCGCGGCCGGTACGGCGCGGTGAACCGCCCGACGGCCGACCTACTGGCCGAGGTGCGGGACAGCGGCGAGGTGCCGAACGTGACGGTCCAGCAGCGCGCCCAGGCGGTCGAGGACCTGAAGTACTGGAAGGCCGACGCGGTCGTGCTCGCCCCCGTGACCAACGGCAACGCGCTGCACCAGACGGTGGACCAGCTGCTCGGCGGACAGGCCGTCTACGTGGACGGCGTGTGGGTCTGGGACGTCCGCGCCCTCCGTGGCTAGGAGTCCAGCACCTCACGTGCCAGCCGGTCGAGGTAGCTCGCGAAGCGGCGCCGGTCCTCGGCCGGCCAGTGCGCCACCAGCGCCTCGAACACCTGCTCTTGGTGCGCGTGCGACACCGCGAGGAACTCCGCGCCCGCTTCGGTGAGTGACAGCCGCGCGCGGCGGGCGTCCTCGGCGGACGTGTCGCGCCGCAGGTAGCCGTCGCGCACGGCGTCGGCGATCATCCGGCTCGCGACCGACCGGTCCAGGCCCAGCTGGCGCGCCACGTCGGCGACGGTGACCTCCCCGCGCGGCGCGGCGCTGTGCACGGCTTCCACGACGTACAGGTTCTGCACGGTCGCGGTGCGCGGGGCGTCCTCGTCCAGCCGCTGCGCCACTTCCGGCGCCCAGCGCCGGGACCAGAACCGCACCAGCCGGAACAACGCGCGCCCCGCGGCCATCGAAAACTCCCTCCGTCAGCCGACATCCTTGCATGCGTGCAAAACGCACGCATAATATGTGCGAAATGCACGCAAAAGACCAGGCCTTCGCCGCGCTGCTGCTCGGCATGCTGATGGCACAGCTCGACACCACCGTCGTCGTCGCAGCACTGCCCGCCCTGCAGGCCGACCTCGCCGCGGGGACGGCCGTCGCCGGGGTCACCACCGCCTACCTGGTCACGGTCACGTTCGCCACGCTCGTGCTCGGCAGGCTCGGCGACCGCCACGGCCGGCGCGCCGTCTTCACCGGGTCCGTCCTCGTCTTCGCCGCCGCGTCGGCCGCCTGCGCCGCCGCACCGGACATCGCCACGCTCGTCGCCGCGCGAGCCGTCCAGGGCATCGGCGGCAGCGGGCTCGTCGTCACCGCGATGAGCGCGCTCGGCGAGATGTTCGACCGCGACCAGCTGATCCGCCGCGCGGGGTGGCAGACGGCGGTCTTCGCGCTCGCCTCCGTCGGCGGCCCGCCGCTCGGCGCGCTGCTCGTCGCCGGACCGGGCTGGCGGTGGATCTTTCTGCTCAACCTCCCGCTGTGCCTGATCGCCCTCGCGATCGGTTTCCGTGGCATGCCCACCGGAACCGGCCGGACCCCGCCGCTGCGACCCGCCGTCCGCGCGATGTTCGCCGACCGCACCACCCGTCGCGCGGTCGTCGTCACCGCGTTGTCCGGGCTCGCGTTGTTCGGGACCTTCACCTACGTCTCCCTGGTCATCGGGCTGATCGGCGCCACGTCCGCGCTGCTCACCGCGATGACGGCCGGTCAGCTGGTCACCTCGGCGTCCTTCGCGGCGTGGGCGCGCCGGTGGCCGGACCTGGCGGCGTGGGGACGGCTCGGTTGCACCAGCGGCGCGGTGGGTCTCGTCCTGCTGGCCCTCGCACCGCACGCCGGTGTGGCCGTGCTCGTGCCGGGGCTGTTCCTGGCCGGTGCCGCGTTCGGGCTCACCGCGTCGGCGTACACGCTGCTCCTGCAGACCACCGCGGCGAAGGACGTGCTGGGCGCGAGCATGGGCGTGCTGGCCTTCGCGCGCCAGGCCGGAGGCGTCGTCGGCACCGCGGGCCTCGGCACGGTCGCGGTGCTGTGCACCGGCGGTTTCGGCAGCCCGGGGTTGACGATCGCGTTCGCGTGCGCCGCTCTCGCGATGGCCGTGGCGCTCGCTGTCACACCCCGGGAAGCCGCCGGCTAGCTCGCCGCTTTCTTGAAGACCTCGAACACGGCCAGGTAGCTCTTGCCGCCGTGGCCGTCCGCGATCGCCCGCGCGGCGTCGCCGGTGCTCGTCGAAAACCTCCCGGGAACCGCTGTAGAGGAAGACGGATCCGGGTTGTCCGACCATGGGCGGGGGCACCATGATCGCACCGTCCAGGTAGGACATGCCCGCTCGGCCGCCCACCCGGCCACGATCATGTGCCTCAAGGACTACGAGACCATGTACGAGGTCTTCGGCTCCGCCGGCGACGCCTTGCGCGGCCGGGTGCTGGTGAACCTCAACTCCGGCATCCCCGAGGAAGCGCGCGCGGCGGCCCACACGGTCGTGGGGTGGCCGTGGCTGTGCAGCGTCTCGGCGAGGGCGAGGCCCATGGGACCGAGGCGCGAACGCATCGACGAGGCCGTGGCCGGTTTGCTGGCCGCACGCGCCAGGCTGGACGCCATCATCGCCGCCACGGCGCCGGCGGTGGCCGACGATCCCGAGGCCTGTGCCGCAGCCGTCGCGGCGCGGTGACCCGGCGCCACCCGCTCGCTGTCACATCTCGCGCGGCCGTCTCGTCCCCACGGCAGGACCACGAAGGAGGACGACATGCCACGCATCCCAGTGGTGTCCGAAAAGGACGCCGGCCCGCTCACCAAGCTCGTCTACCGCTACGCGCGCAAGCGTTTCGGCGCCGTGCCGGAGCCGTTCGCCGTCGTCGCGCACCGGCCCGCCCTGATGCGCGCCAGCGGCATCCACGAGATGCTCGTCGAGAAGGCGATCAAGCACCTGCCGGTGAACGTGGCCGAGCTCGCCCAGTACCGGACGGCCGTGCGGCTGGGCTGCTCGTGGTGCGTCGACTTCGGCACCATGCTGCAGAAGCACCACGGCCTGGACATCGACCGTCTGAAGAACATCGACGACTACGCCACGTCGGAGCTGTTCACCCGCCAGGAACGCCTCGCCCTCGCCTACGCCGACGCGATGTCCGAGACTCCGGTCGCGGTCACCGACGAGCAGGTCGCCGAGCTGGAGCGCGAGTTCGGCCGGCCCGGGCTCATCGAGCTGACCTACCTGATCGGCCTGGAGAACCAGCGCGCCCGCGTCAACAGCGCCCTCGACATCACCGACCAGGGCTTCACGTCCGGGGACGCGTGCCGGGTTCCACAAGCCGGCTGAGCTTGTCGGGGTTCGCCTGGTCGTAGATCGCGGTGATCAGCCCGTCCCGGACGGTGAACGTCTCCAGGTGCGCGTCCAGCGGCCGGTAGCCGTCGCCGCCGGGGGCGGGCGGCAGGTAGATCCCGAGATCGCCGTTGACCAGCAACGGGCGGCCGCCGGCCAGCGCCTCCGGCCGGTAGAACCGCAGCAGGCCGAGGAAGAAGCGGATGATCTTGTCCGCGCCCACCATGACCTGCACCGTGGTCTTCGCTTTGCCGTCGCTGTCGCCGATGAGCACGACGTCCGGGTGCAGCACCTCGGCCACCGCCCGCACGTCGCCCTTCGCCAGCGCCGTCATGAACCGGTCGAGGATCTCCTGCTGCTCGGCCAGCTCCGCGCGCGGCGGCGGCTGCGCGTCGTCCAGCGCCCGGCGTCCGCGCGACGCGTGCTGCCGCGCCGTCGCCGTGGTGACGCCCAGGATCTCCGCGATCTCGTCGAACGGCACGGCGAACGCGTCGTGCAGCACGAACGCCACCCGCTGCTCGGGCGTGAGCTTGTCGAGCACGATCATCGCCGCCATGCGCACGCCCTCGTCGCGGACGGCGGCCTCCAGCGGATCGTCCGCGGACGGCGCGCCCAGCGGCGTGACGATCGGTTCCGGCAGCCACTGGCCGACGTACTTCTCCCGGCGCGCGGTCGCCGAGCGGAGCCGGTCCAGGCAGATCCGCCCGACCACCGTGGTCAGCCAGGCGCGCAGCTCGTGGATCTCCGCACGCTTGTCCTCGTCCAGCGCGGCCAGGCGCAGCCACGACTCCTGCACCGCGTCCTCGGCGTCGCTCACCGAACCGGTCAGCCGGTAGGCGACGGCGGTCAGGTGCGGGCGCAGCGCGGCGAACTCCGCGGCGACCCCATCCAGCGTGCTCACACACCCGAGTGTGCCGTACGACCCGGCCCCGCCGGTCACTAGACTGGTCGTCGTGGCAGGCCGGATCCGGGAAAGTGACATCGCGGAGGTGCGCCAGCGCAACCGGATCGACGAGGTCGTGGGCGATTACGTGGCCCTGCGCAACGCCGGCGGGGGAGCGCTGAAGGGGCTGTGCCCGTTCCACGACGAGAAGACCCCGTCGTTCAACGTCCGGCCAACGCACGGCACCTTCCACTGCTTCGGCTGCGGTGAGGGTGGCGACGTCATCAAGTTCCTGATGAAGATCGACCACCTCCCGTTCGTCGAGGCGGTCGAGCGGCTGGCCGACCGCGTCGGGTTCCGGCTCACCTACGAGGGTGGCGGCGGCAGCGTCCAGCGCGACCGCGGCACGCGCACCCGCATGGTCGAGGCGCACAAGGCCGCCGCGGAGTTCTACGCCGAGCAGCTGCGCACGCCGGAGGCCCAGATCGCCCGCGACTTCCTGGCCGAGCGTGGCTTCGACGAGACCGCGGCCCGCACGTTCAGCTGCGGCTACGCCCCGGCCGGCTGGGACAAGCTGACGAAGTACCTGCTCAACCGCGGGTTCGAGTTCAGCGAGCTGCTCAAGGCGCAGCTGGTCAAGGAGGGCCGCCAGGGCCCGATCGACCGGTTCCACCGCCGGCTGGTGTGGCCGATCCGCGACCTGTCCGGCGACGTCGTCGGGTTCGGCGCGCGGCGGCTGCACGACGACGACCCGATCCAGGCCAAGTACCTCAACACCAGCGAGAGCCCGATCTACAAGAAGTCGCAGGTGCTGTTCGGGCTCGACCTGGCCAAGCGGGAGATCGCCAAGCGCCACCAGGTGGTCGTCGTCGAGGGCTACACCGACGTGATGGCGATGCACGCGTCCGGCGTGCCGACCGCGGTCGCGTCCTGCGGCACGGCGTTCGGCGAGGACCACATGAAGGTGCTGCGCCGCCTGCTGATGGACGACGACGCGTTCCGCGGCGAGATCATCTTCACCTTCGACGGCGACGAGGCGGGCCAGAAGGCGGCGCTGAAGGCGTTCGAGGGTGAGCAGACCTTCGCCGGCCAGACCTACATCGCGGTAGCGCCCGACGGCATGGACCCGTGCGACCTGCGGCTCGCCAAGGGCGAGGCCTCGGTGCGCGACCTGGTCGCCCGCCGCACGCCGCTGTTCGAGTTCGCGATCCGCAGCATCCTCAAGGAGTACGACCTCGACTCGGTCGACGGGCAGGTCGCCGCGCTGCAGCGCACCGTGCCGCTGGTCGCGCAGATCAAGGACCGCGCGAAGCGGGACGGCTACGCCACCAAGCTGTCGTGGTGGGTCGGCTGGCAGGACGAGGCCATGGTCGTGCGGCGAGTGCGGGAGAGCGCGGGCGGCGCGGTCCGGACCAACGGGCGCAAGCCGGTGCAGCGGGTCAACGGCGCCCCGGCGGCGGACGTGCCGCGCCCGGACCCGAACGACCCGCGGCTGATGGCGCAGCGCGAGGTGCTCAAGGCGGCGCTGCAGGAGCCGGCGTACGCGGGCCCGGAGTACGACGCGCTGCCCGAGGAGGCCTTCACCCACCCCGCGTACGTCGCGGTGCACCGCGCGGTGCTCAAGGCCGGCGGCACGGGCAGCGGGCTGGCCGGGCCGGCGCTGATCGACGCGGCGACCCCGTACACGCCCGACGGGCCGGTGCGCTCGCTGCTGTCCGAGCTGGCCGTGGAACCGCTGCGCGCCAAGGGGGAGGCCGACGGGCACTACATCGGCAGCATGATCGCCGCGGTGCAGGAGAACCTGGTCGGACGGCAGATCGCGGAGATCAAGTCGCGACTGCAGCGGCTGTCGCCGATCGAGGCGGCCGACGACTACCGCGCGTTGTTCGGGGACCTCGTCGCGCTGGAGGAGTACCGCAAGGCGCTCAAGGCGCAGGCCATCGGCGGGCTGGGGTAGGCCGTGCGGTGGCTGCGACGGCTGATCGGCGACCCGCTGCCGGAGGACTTCCCCGGACGGCTGGCCGAGGGGGAGAACGCGATCGGGTCGGCGCCGATCCGCGGTGGCGGGCACCTGGTGGTCACCGAGCTGGGGCTGTGGGTTCCGGTGCCCGAGGGCGCCCGGCGGATCGGCTGGCACCTGATCAGCAAGGCGACCTGGGGTGACGGCGCGCTGACGGTCACCGAGGCCGACGAGACCGGCACGGCCGGCGCCGCGGTGGTGCTGCGCGACCGCGAGCCGGTGCGGTTCGAGCTGCCGCGGCCGGGCAAGGTGCCGTGGCTGGTCCGGCAGCGCGTGGACGGCTCGATCCGGGCGCGCCACCGGGCGGAGCTGACCAGCGGCGGGGTGTGGTTCGTGCAGCGGAAACTGCCCGGGCGCGACGGTGTGGTGCTGCAGGCGCGGCCGGAT
Organism: Amycolatopsis thermoflava N1165; assembly: GCF_000473265.1. Lineage (NCBI taxonomy): Bacteria > Bacillati > Actinomycetota > Actinomycetes > Pseudonocardiales > Pseudonocardiaceae > Amycolatopsis > Amycolatopsis thermoflava. The sequence goes on along the minus strand of NZ_KI421511.1, from coordinate 3,729,500 downwards.
CCCGGCGTCGACCTCGAGATCGTCGCGGCGATCGCGCGGGAGGCCGCGGAGAAGCTGGCGCCGCCCCAGGCTTAGCAGTACGCTCGTACTGTGTGGGATCCTGCGAAGTACCTCGACTACGCGGACCTGCGGGGACGCCCGTTCTACGACCTGATCGGCCGGATCGCCGCGGCTGAACCACGGCGGGTCGTGGACCTGGGCTGCGGGCCCGGGAACCTGACGGTGTCGCTCGCTTCGCGCTGGCCGGGGGCGAAGCTGGAGGCGCTGGACAGCTCGCCGGAGATGGTCGAGGCGGCGCGCGCGGCGGGTGTCGACGCGCGGGTGGCCGACGTGCGCGAGTGGTCGCCGGAGCCGGACACGGACGTGGTGGTCACCAACGCGGTGTTGCAGTGGGTGCCGGAGCATCGTGCGTTGCTGCGGCGCTGGGTGGGGGAGCTGCCGTCGGGCGCGTGGTTCGCGATGCAGGTGCCGGGGAACATGGACTCGCCGTCGCACACGCTGGTGCGGGAGGTGGCGGCCCGGCCGGAGTGGTCGGCGCGGCTGGGCGGGCTGCGGGGCGTCGAAGCGGTCGACTCGCCGGTGGAGTACGCGGAGTTGTTCGCCGACGCGGGGTGCTCGGTGGACGCCTGGGAGACCACGTACGTGCAGCGGCTGAGCGGGCCGGACGCGGTGCTGGAGTGGATCACCGGGACCGCGTTGCGGCCGGTGCGGGCGGCGCTGGACGACGAGGGGTGGCAGCGGTTCCGGGCCGAGCTGGCGCCGTTGCTGAACGAGGCCTACCCGCCGCGCGCGGACGGGACGACGTGGTTCCCGTTCCGGCGGGTGTTCGCGGTGGCGCGGGTGTGAGCGTCTAACATCCGCGGGTGACCTCCTACGACGATCTTTTCGAGCACCTGGACGTGGCGTCACTGCCCGAGCGGCAGCAGCGGATCCTGGTCGCGATCCGCGATTGGGTGAACCGGTACGGGTACGCGCCGAACACGCGGGAGATCGGGGAGGCGGTCGGGCTGCGGTCCTCGTCGTCGGTGTCGAAGCACCTGGCGGCCTTGGAGGAGAAGGGTTTCCTGCGCCGCAGCGCGACGATGTCCCGGCCGATCGACGTGCGGGCGTTCCTGTCCGGTTCGTCGTCGCGGACGGATTCGGACGATTCGGTGCCGGTGCCCGTGGTGGGCGACATCGCGGCGGGCACGCCGATCTCGGCGATCGAGCAGCTGGACGACACGCTGACCCTGCCGAGGGAACTGACCGGACGCGGCACGGTGTTCGGCCTGCGGGTCCGCGGCGACTCGATGATCGACGCCGCGATCTGCGACGGCGACATCGTGGTCGTGCGGCAGCAGTCGGAGGCCCACTCGGGCCAAATCGTCGCGGCGATGATCGACGAAGAGGCGACGGTGAAGGTCTACCGGCGCCGCAACGGACACGTGTACCTGGAGCCGCGAAACCCAGCGTACGAAGTAATCGACGGCGACCGGGCCGTGATCCTGGGCGCCGTGGTGTCGGTGCTGCGGAGCGTTTGAGGTCACGTCGGTGGTGCCGGCCAGCCGGAGGAACGCCTCTGTTTGCATCTTGCCGCTTCGGCTGGTGCTGTCGGCCCGCATTTCAGGAGTGTGAACGCCAGGCTGCCGGGGTGCGCACCGAGGTCGCCGCGCGGATCGCGCACCGGGACGGGATCGTGGAGCTGTTCGGGGTCGGCGCCACGGTGCTCCCGAGCCGCACGCGAGCGACGCCGCCCGCCGGGGGTGGCGTGGTCCGCCCACTGACGCCGACGGTCACCCACCGTGTCGTGATGTTCCACCGCCAGGGGGAACTGTCCCAGCCGCCCGGGCGTTCCTGCAGCCCTGAGCTCACCTGATCCCGCGGAGCCGGCCGCCTGGCGGCGGTCAGGCCTGGGTCGCCTTCGGTTCGCGGGCCCGGTGGCCGTTCGGACCGCTGTGGGAGCGCGCGAACGGCAGCTTGTCACCCACCTTCTCGCCGACCTTGGCGCGCACGACGCCGGCGGCGCCCTGGACCGCGGGGTGGTCGGCGACCGCCCGGTAGGTCCGCACGATCTGCTCGTACCTCGCACGCCCCGCCCGCGCCCCGAGCACGTACCCGACGGCCGCGCCGAGCAGGAAAGTCTTCATGCCCGCCTCCTGGTGTCTCCGGCTCGATCACTCATTGTCCCCCAACGCGCGCGAAACTGCCGGGGGGTGCTTGCAGAGCGCGATCGCCCATGAGCTAGAGTTCTCTCCCGTCAGCCCGGAGCGATCCGGGCAGGCCAGAGCGTTCCCCTGTAGCTCAATTGGCAGAGCATTCGGCTGTTAACCGAAGGGTTGCTGGTTCGAGTCCAGCCGGGGGAGCAGCGCAAACAGGGCCCCGGAGATCATCCGGGGCCCTGTTGGCATCCAGGGGTGACATCAGTCGCCAGCTGGTTCGTCCGCTCGGCCATCTGACGCTTCGCCTGGTCCAGCACGTGACCGTAGAGGTTGGCCGCGATCGAGGCGTGGCCCAGGTGCTCCATCACCTCGCGGATGGTCGCCCATCCTCCAGGAGTGTGGCGCAAGTCATGCACACGACTGCGATCGATGCGAGCTGCGGAATCGCGGGGTGGACGGTTCGGCGGGACGCCGGGGCTGACCACCGGTGAGCCCTACCGGACGATGGGACGTGCGGCTGTACGACGGGACGAGCCGGATCCACCAGGTGACCAATCGCCAAGCTGGCGACGGCTCAGCGCAACAGCCGGGTGAGGGAGGCGGCCGGGTCGGCGTCGCCCCGCGCGCCGCGCTTCCAGGTGGGTGGGCTTGGCGCGGCGGGTGGCTCTGGTGACGTGTGCTCCCAGTCCAGGATCACCGTCCGCCGCGCGATTCGCCAGTGGTCCTCGCGGCGGGAGAACACGTCGTGGTACCGCAGCCCCTGGAACAGCGGCTCGCCCTCGAGCGGGTCCTTGCGGTACAGGCAGTACGTCTCCGCCTCCGCTCGGTCGCCGTCCACCACGATCGTCGGCGTGCCGAGGAAGTGCCACGTGCCGGCCAGGCTCGCGCCGTACGACTCGAAGAACGCGAACAACTCGTCCACGGTCCCGCTGAACCGGCCGTGGTCGTCCGTCGCGTCGGGGTGGTAGCACGTCCGCGCCAGCGCGCGGTCCCCGCGGTCGATGGCGTGCGCGTACCGGCACAGCACGTCCGTGATTTCCGCTCTGGCAACGAGTTCGTCGATCACGCATTGACAATGACGCACGTGTCATGTTCCAGTCAAGGGCAGGTTCGACAGAGAGGTCGTTGCCATGACTGGGAAAAGGGTCGCTCTCGTGACGGGCGCCGCTTCGGGGATCGGCGCTTCCATCGCGCGGCAGTTCGTCGACGAGGGCGTTCGGGTCGCGGCACTCGACCGCGCCGGCACCGCCCCGCCCGGCACTCTCCAGATCACCTGTGACGTCACCAGCGACGAGCAGGTCGCGGCCGCGGTGGAGCAGACCGTGCACGAGCACGGCCGGATCGACATCGTGGTCAACGCCGCCGGTGTGCTCGCCCGCGCGGGAATCCGGGACACCACCTGGGAAACGTGGCACAACGTCCTGGACGTCAACCTGTCCGGCACCTTCCGCGTCGTGCGCGCCGCCCTGCCCCACCTGACGACCGGGTCGGACAAGCGGATCGTCAACATCGGCTCCGGCGCCGCCGACCGCGGCTACGCCTACCCTGCCTACACCGCGTCCAAGGGCGGCGTTGTCGCGCTCACCAAGGAACTCGCCGCCGAGCTCGCGCCGCGCGGGGTCACGGTCAACGTCGTCAACCCCGGTTTCGTCCGCACAGCCATCAACGACGACGCCTGGTCCGACGACGAAGCGAGGGCGCGCTGGGAGACGACCATCCCGTTGGGACGGATGGGACGGCCGGAGGAGGTCGCCGCGGTGGTCTGCTTCCTGGCCTCGCCCCAGGCGAGTTACCTGACGGGACAGGTGATCCGCGTCGACGGCGGCGGCTCGGCGATCTCGGCGAGGCCCGCGTGAACCGGGTCGCGGGCAAGGTCTGCGTGGTCACCGGCGCGGCCCGCGGCCTCGGCGCCGCGATCGCGCGGCTGCTGACCGAGAACGGCGCGAGCGTCACCGGGTTCGACGTGACCGGTGAGCAGAGTGTGGACATCCGCGACGAAACCCAGGTGGCCCAGGCCATGCGAAGCGTCGTCGAGGAGCATGGGCGCATCGACGTCCTGGTCAACAACGCCGGCATCGCCGGGCCGCGCAAGCCGTCACACGAGGTGACCGTCGAGGAGTTCGACAACGCCTTCGCGGTCAACGTCCGCGGCACCTGGCTGTGCACCAAACACGCGGTCCCGCACATGCCGGACGGCGGCAGCATCGTCAACATGTCGTCGATGTACGGCCTGGTCGGCAACTCGATGCTGCCGGTCTACCACGCCACCAAGGGCGCGGTGCGGCTGATGACCAAGGCGGACGCCGCCACCTACGCCCCGCGTGGGATCCGCGTCAACTCCGTCCACCCGGGATCGATCGAAACCGGTTCGGCCGGTTCGATCCGCCAGGACGAGGCCGCGCGGGAGTACAACGCCCGCACGCTCGCGAGCATCCCGCTGGGCAGGCGTGGTGAGCCGCTGGACGTCGCGTACGGGGTGCTGTACCTGGCGTCGGACGAGTCGCGGTACACCACCGGCGCCGAACTGGTCATCGACGGTGGCTTCACGGCCGTGTGAAGCCACCGCCGACGCCTCAGGAACCCAGTCCGCCCAGACAGAGGTACTTCAGCTCGGTGTAGTCCTCGATCCCGTACCGCGAGCCCTCCCGGCCGGACCCGGACGCCTTGATCCCGCCGAACGGAGCGGCCGCGGTCGCGATCGCGCTGTCGTTCACGCCCACCATGCCGTATTCGAGGGCTTCGCCGACCCGCCAGGCCCGCCGGTAGTCCTCTGTGTACACATACGCCGCCAGGCCGAACTCCGTGGCGTTGGCGCGCGCGACCACCGAATCCTCGTCGGTGAACGAGTACACCGGCGCGACCGGCCCGAAGATCTCCTCGCACCCGAGCGCCAGGTCCTCCCGGACGCCGGTCAGCACCGTCGGCTCGAAGAACCGCCCGCCGGGGGAGCGGCCGCCGGTCACCACGCGTGCTCCGGCGGCCACCGCTCCGGCGAGCAGCCCCTCCGCTTTGGTCACCGCCGCCGACGAGATCAGCGGCCCGACGTCCGTCGCCGGGTCCAGGCCGTGCCCGAGCCGCAGCGACGACGCGGCGTCGGCGAGGCGGCGCACGAACTCGTCGTGCACCCGGTCCTGCACGTAGATCCGGTTGGCCGAGATGCACGTCTGCCCGGCGTTGCGGAACTTCGCCGCGACCGCGCCCCGCACCGCGAGGTCCAGGTCGGCGTCGTCGAACACCAGGAACGGCGCGTTGCCGCCCAGCTCCATCGACACCCGTTTCAGCGTGTCCGCGCTGCCCCGCGTCAGGTGCCTGCCGACCTCGGTCGACCCGGTGAACGACAGCTTGCGCACCACCGGGCTCTCCAGCAGCTCACGGCCGATCACCGAGGGCTCGCCGGTCACGATGTTCAGCACCCCCGCGGGCACGCCGGCCTCCTCGGCCAGCCCGCCCAGCGCCAGCGCGGACAGGGGAGTCAGCTCGGCGGGTTTCACGACCACCGTGCAGCCCGCCGCCAGCGCGGGAGCGATCTTGCGCAGGATCATCGAGCTGGGGAAGTTCCACGGCGTGATCGCGGCGACCACCCCGACCGGCTGCCGGATCACCACGAGCCGGCGGCCCGCCCGGTCGGCCGGGATCACGTCCCCGGTGATCCGCTTGGCCTCTTCGGCGTAGAACTCGAGGAAATCCGCCCCGGACAGGATCTCCGCACGGGCCTCGGCCAGCGGTTTGCCCTGCTCACGGGTGAGCAGCCGGGCCAGCTCGTCGGTCCGGGACCGCATGAGCCCGTGCAGGCGCATCATCACCGCAGCCCGGTCCGCGGCCGTCAGCGACCGCCACGACGGCAACGCGGCCGCGGCCGCCTCGATGGCCCGCCGGGTCTCCTTCGCACCCAGCGCGGGCACGGTGCCGACCAGTTCGCCGGTGGCCGGATCCAGGACTTCGAGCGTGTCGCCCGAGTCCGCGGAGATCCACTCCCCGTCGACGTAGCAGCGCATCAGAACTCCGTCACGACGGCGTCGGCCGCCCAGCACTCGGTCGGCGTCACGATCAGCGGGTTGATCTCGACCGTCTGGTAGCCGCCCAGGCTGCCGCCGTCGAACGCCTCGCACAGCCCGGCCAGCGCCGACACGGCGGCGTCGTGCCCGGTCACCCCCACCTCGGCGAGAAGGTGCTCGGCGTCGCCCGGCCGCAGTGGCAGCCGCCGGGTCAGCGCCCGGTTGGCCAGCTCGGTCGCCGTGCCGCCGAGCCCGACCACGACGTACCGGCCCAGCACCGGATCGGTGTTCAACCCGACCAGGACCTCCCGCCCGAACACCATCTCCTCGACCAGGAAGCCCTCGACGTCCTCCGGCGACAACCCGGCGGCGACCACGTTGGACTCGATCTCCTTCGCGCAGGCGGGCAGGTCGGCGGCCTGCGCGACGCCCAGGGCGACGCCGCCGATCCGCGACTTGTGGCTGACCGGCGCGATCACCTTCACCGCGAACGGCGGCCGCAGGTCCGCGGCCAGCGCCGCGATGTCCTCGCCCCGGCCGGCCCGGACCCCGCGCACCACGGGCAGTCCGGCCGCGGCGACCAGGTCACGCGAGTCGGCCTCGCTCAGCACCCGTGCCTCCGCCGCGACCGCGTGCGTGGCCGGCGCCGGCTGGGCGGGGAACAGCTTGCCCAGCGCGGAGAACGTGAGCCGCAGGTTGTGCAGCACCGCGACGTGCGGGTGCGCCTCCCCGTACGCGCGCACGAACTCCGTGTCCGGCACCGGCGCCATCGAGTTGATGATCAGCGGCATCTCGTTCTCCGCGGACAGCCGGGAGAGATCACCCCAGTTCCACGTGTGCACCGATTCGTGCTCGGTCGCCGACGGGAACTGGACGCTCCACGGCAGCAGGACCAGGCCGGTGTTCGGGTCCTTGAACACGGTCCCGTTGATGCTGTCGTCGCCCTCGCGGCGCTTCACCCCGATCACGTCGAGCGGGTTGTCGATGAACGACCCCGGCCCGGCCAGCTCCCGGATCTTCGCCACCGTCGAATCGGCGAACACCGTCAGGTTGACCCCGTGCCGGTCGGCCAGGTCGCTGCACAACGCCGCCGCGCCACCGGAGCCGCCGAGCACCGACACCGCCCGCGGCCGGCCCGCCTTCACTCCGAGCAGGCACAACGTGGCCAGCCGCACCAGCTCGTCGGCGCCATCCGCCCGCAGGACCCCGTGCTCACGCAGCAGCTCGGAGAACACCGAGTCGGTGCCCGAGATACTCGCGGTGTGCGACATGACCGCACGCGCTCCGCGTTCGGACACCCCGGACTTCAGGACGATGATCTGCTTGCCTGCCTGCCGCGCGTACTCGAAGGCGTCGAGGAACACGGGCAGCTGCTGCTCCGAAACGCCCTCCAGGTACACGCAGACCACGCGCGTGGTGTCCCGGCGCAGCGCCAGGTTCAGCGCCTGCGGCACGCCCAGCACGGCGCCGTTGCCGGTCGAGGCGCAGAAGTCGACGCCGAGGTTCTCCTCGGTCGCCGCGGCGAGGAACGCAGACAGCAGCGCGCCGCTCTGCGACACGATCGACACCGGCCCGGGTTTGGCGTCCAGCCAGGCAGGTTCCGCGACCGCGCACACCTTCTCGGCGAAGTCCGCGAAACCGACGCAGTTCGGCCCCCACAGCCGGGTTCCGGTGCCGGCGACGATGTCCACCAGCTCGGCCTGCAACGCCCGGCCGGTGTCGTCGCGCTCCCCGAAACCGTCGGTCACCAGCACGATGTCCCGGGTTCCCGCGGCGGTCAGCTGACGGACGGCTTCCACCGAGGCTTCCCGGCGGATCGCGATGACGGCGGCGCGGGGCGTTTCCGGAAGCGCGGACACGTCCGGAACGGTCGGCAGCCCGGCGATGGTTTGGTGGTTGGGCGTCACCGGCACGACCTCGAGCGCGGGGTCGAGCGTGCGCAGGTTGTGGATGGCGCAGGTGGTCCAGAAGTTGCGGGGCGAGGCGCCGACGACGGCTACCAGGGACATGGGTCTCCTTGTCGTGGAAGTGGGTCAGCGGGTGAGCGAGCCGCCCTCGGCGTACCAGGCACGGGCGGCGGAGATGCCCATCTCGGACAGCTGCCCGGACATCCAGCGGTTGCCCGCGGAGGTGTGGATGAGCGCGTCCCAGCCCGCGCAGTTGTCCAGCGTTTCGCGGAAGCCCTGGCGGACCAGGACGTCGTTCGCCGCGCGCTTCTTGATCTCCAGCATGTCCAACGGGGTCTTGGCGATCTCGGTCGCGACCTCGCGTGCCTTGTCCAGCACCGCGGTCTCGGGCACCGAGTAGTTGGCCCAGCCGCGGCGGGCCGCCTCCGGGCCCATCATGTGGCTGCCCGCGGTGTAGGACAGTTCCTTCGCCTTCTTCGGGCCGATCGCGTACATCGCCATCGGCCCGAGCATCCCGCCGCCGATCGGCAGGACCGGCCACGCGATCTTGGTGTCGTCGCCGACGACGGCGAGGTCGGCGCACGCCGGGATCAGTGTCGCGCCGCCCATGCAGTAGCCGTGCACGGCCGCGACCACCGGCTTGGGCACGTCGAACACCGCCGAGAACGCCCGGATGTGCCCGCGCAGGCGCAGCCAGTCTTCGTGCGCGGTGCGGTGGGCATACCCGTTGCCGGACGGCGGTTTGCTCACGTCCCAGCCGACGCTGAACGCGCGGCCCTCACCACGCACGATGATCACCGACACGCTGTCGTCGGCGCCCAGCTCGGCCAGCGCCTCCTCGTAGGTGGTGAACAGCTCGTCGTTGAACGCGTTGAGCTTGTCCGGGCGGTTCAGGACCACCTCGGCGATCTTCCCGTTCCGCTCGGTGCGGACGACGCTCATGGGTTTTCCTTTCACAACTCGTTTCAAAATGATCGGCGCGTCTGCTGGCCGTAGTTGATCAAGTGTGGGCATGCTGATGTGGTGATTGAGAAGTTGGTTCCCGACAGTCTGTGGCAGCGGGTGGAGCCGTTGCTGCCGCCGAGGCCTGTGCGGCGGAGTCGGTATCCGGGTCGGTTGCCGGTGGATGACCGGGCGGCGTTGGCGGGGATCGTGTTCGTGCTCAAGACCGGGATCTCGTGGCGGGAGCTGCCGCGTGAGGTGTTCGGCTGCTCCGGGGTGACCTGTTGGCGTCGGTTGCGGGCCTGGACCGAGGCCGGGGTGTTCGACGCGGTGCACAAGCTCTTGCTTGACCAGCTGCGAGCGCTGGATCGGCTCGATCTGGATGTGGCGGTGGTGGATGGGTCGCATGTACGGGCGTTGAAAGGGGGGAAGCGACGGGCCCCTCGCCCGTCGATCGGGCTCGGCTCGGTTCCAAGCACCATGTGATCACCGACGGCAACGGTATTCCGCTCGTGGTGTCTGTTACTGGTGGCAACCGGCACGACAGCACGCAGCTCATACCGCTGGTCGAGGCGCTTCCAGTGATCCGCGGGAAACGCGGCCGGCCTCGTCAGCGCCCGCGCTGGCTCTACGGCGACCGCGGCTATGACTACGACCATCACCGCAAGACCCTGCGAGACAAGGGCATCGTCCCGCGAATCGCTCGCAAGAACACCGCTCACGGCTCCGGTCTCGGCAAGATCAGATGGGTAGTTGAGCGGATGTTCGCCTGGCTGCACCAGTTCAAGCGTTTACGGATCCGCTGGGAACGCCGAGCCGACATCCACCTTGGCCTCATGCACCTGGCCTGCGTCCTCATCTGCTACCGCAAGCTGCCGACTTCATTATGAAACGAGTTGTCAGTGGGAGAGGCGGTGGGCGAGCACGCCGGACGCGGTGACCACCGGCAACCCGGGCAGCGGCTCGTCGGAGGTGAGGGCGGCGCCGGCGACGGCGAACCCGGCACCGGCGAGCCGGACCAGGTCGAAGGCCGCTTCCCGGCCCGTGGCGCGGCCGAGCACGCCGTCGGGGTGCGCGCGGTAGGTGATCACGTGCCCGGGCCGGGTGAAGACGTCCGGCGCGGTGCCGGGCGTGCCCAGCAGCGAGATGGTGCGGGCGCGGTCGGCGGCGGAAATGCCGGTGCCGACGCCCTCGGCGTCCACGGACACGCCGTAGGCCGGCGCGCCGCGGTCGGCGGGGGACTGGGCGGCGAGCCGCAGCCGGTCGGCTTCCGGTTCCGGCAGCGTGACGACCAGGAAGCCCGACGTGCACCGGACCACGCCCGCCACCAGCGCGGTGGTCGCGGACCGCGCGGCGAACACGAGCTCGCGTTCCGGGTGCGGCCCCAGGTCGTCGAGCAGCACGACCGGCCGCCCCGCGCGCAGCGCGCCGATCGCGGTGTCCGTTGTGGACTCCTGCAGGACGGTCACGAGAATATCTCCCGCGGGTTGTCGATCAGCATCACGTCGATGTCGCGTTGCGACACCCCGGCCCCCAGCAGCGCGGGCACCACGTCCTCGGTGATGTGGGTGAACCGCCAGTCCGGCAGGTGCTTGGTGCGGAAGTCGTCCGGGAAGTTGTGGCTGTGGCAGGACGCGTCGTGCGAGAGCACCATGCGGGAGGCGTACCCGCGCTCGGCCAGGGCGGCGACGGTCGCGACGCGCTTGTCGAAGGCCAGCTTGGTGTCCAGGCCGAACCGGTCCATCCCGAGGTAGGAACCGTTGTCCAGCAACCGTTGCAGGTAGTCCAGGTCGTCGGAGTCGCCGCTGTGCCCGACGATCACCGCGCCCAGGTCGACACCCTCCTCGGCGAAGATCTTCTGCTGGTCGAGGCCGCGCTGCGTGGACACGTCGGTGTGCGTGGAGATCGGCACCCCGGTCTCCAGGTGCGCACGGGCGACCGAGCGCAGCACCCGCTCGACATCGGGCGTCACACCGGGAACGTCGGTGGCGCACTTGAGGATCCCGGCGCGGATGCCGGTGCCCGCGATGCCCTCGGTGATGTCGCGGACGAACATGCCGGTCATCGGCTCGTCACCGCCGATCAGCCGTCCCGGGCCGCGGAACTTGAGGTAGTTGGGCAGTTCGGCGAACGTGTAGAACCCGGTGGCGGCGATGATCCGCACCGGTGACCGTTCGGCCACCGCGCGCACGCGCCGGATGTCCCGGCCCAGGCCCAGCACGGTGAGGTCGACGATGGTGTCGATCCCGGCTTCCTTCAACGCGACGAGCTTGGCGACCGCGTCGGCGATGCGCTGTTCGTCGTCCCAGGTCTCGGGGTAGTTGACCGCGTACTCGTGGTTGATGACGAACACGTGCTCGTGCATGAGCACGCGTCCGAGGTCGCCGGTGTCGAGCGCGCCGGTCACGGTCTGGACGGTGGCCATCGAAGTGGTTCTCCCTCGGGCGACGGCGGTGTCTGCCCGTTGACAATGACGCGCGTGTCATGTTTAGTCAAGTGAGTCTTCACCCGGCGCTGCAAGGGTTTTCGTTCAGCGCAGTGTCTCGTTCACCGGGTCGTATTGGAGTGCCATGAGCAACGTCGCCACACCGCACTACGGGATCTTCAGCCTGTCCAACGTTCCGCCGTGGAACACCCACAACGAGGTCGTGAACAAGGCGATCGAGCAGATCGTCCACGCGGACAAGCTGGGCTTCGAAGAGGCCTGGGTCGCCGAGCACAACGGACGCCGCTACGGCATCGTCGCCTCCGCGCAGCTGCTGCTCGCCGCCGCCGCGGCCGCGACCAGCCGGATCCGGCTCGGCTCCGGGGTTTCCCGGCTGCCGATGCACCACCCGCTGCGCCTGGCCGAGGACTACGCCTACGTCGACCAGCTCTCCGGCGGACGGCTCAACTTCGGCATCGGCAAGGCCTACGACCGGCTCGAGTTCCAGGCCTACGGCATCCCGGAGGCCGAGCGGGACGAGCGCTACGAAGAGGTCTTCGAGATCGTCATGCAGGCGTGGCGGACCGGCAAGGTCAAGTTCGCGGGCAAGCACTACCGGGTCCCCGCCGAGGGGGAGGTGGCCGACGAGATCGAGCTGTTCCCCGAGGTCGCGCAGAAGCCGACGCCGCCGGTGTTCGTGATGGTCTCGTCCAGCGAGGAGTCGCTGCGCTCGGCCGCCCGCCGCGGGTTCTCGTTCGTGCTCGGGCAGCGCCCGACCCGCGACGACGTGCGCAGGCTGGTCGGGGTTTACCGCGAGGAGGCCCGCGCGGCCGGGCACTCGTTCGACGCGATCGACGAGAACATCGCCCGCGCGTCCCAGCTCAAGGCCATCCACGTGGCCGACAGCCACGAGCAGGCGCGTCGCGAGTACGAGCACGGCTACATGTGGTACGTCAACATCCTGAGCAACCGCGCCAAGGTCGGCCTCGGCATCGACGAGCTCACCTACGACGAGTACATCGACCGCAAGACCCTGATCCTGGGCAGCCCGGACCAGGTCGCGGAGGAGCTGGCCTCCTTCCACAGCCACACCGGCCTCGGTGGCCTGGTGGCCTGGTTCGACGCCGGCAGCCAGCCGCAGGAGCAGGTTCTCCGTTCCATGACGATGTTCGCGGAGAAGGTGCGCCCGCAGCTGTGAATCGCGACAATGGCGCGAACTGACGGCGGACCACTTGGGGTGAAGATGACGAGCGGCGGCACGACGGGCAACAAGCGGACCGGGTCGAAGGCGTCGCGCGAGCGCGCGGACGCGCAGCCACGCACGGCGCGCGGCCAGAAGACCCGGGAACGGCTGCTCGCCGCGGCGCGCACGGTGTTCGAGAACAAGGGCTTCCTGGACACGCGCGTCTCCGACATCTGCGACGAGGCCGGGCTGGCGCACGGCACCTTCTACATCTACTTCCCGGACAAGGAAGAGATCTTCTACACGCTGGTCGACTCGGTCGTCGCCGACCGCTACCTGCTGACCGCCGTGCCGGAGGACTTCGAAGGGACCGTCGTCGACCGGTTCGCCTACACCCTGCGGCAGTACTTCGAGGAGATCCAGCGGTCCAAGCGCCTGAGCCGCATCGTCGAGCAGGTCGTGACCTTCGACGAGCACATGCGCGAGAACCGCATGGAGATCCGCCGCAAGTTCCGCGAACGCATCCAGCACGGCATCGAGCGCCTGCAGCAGCAGGGCGCCGCCGACCCGGACATCTCAGCCGAACTGACCGCCGAGGCCATCGTCGCGATGATCAACAACTTCGCGTACATCAACCTCATCCTCGGCGAACGCGACGACCTGGACATCGAGCAGGTCGTCGCCACCCTGACCAGCATCTGGGCGCGCTCGCTGGCGCTGGACCTGGAGAAGGCCAACGCCAACGACCTCAAGCGCGCGCCCAAGAAGAGGAAGACCTGAAGCGCATGGATTTCACCGTCCCGGACGAAGCCAGGGAGACCGCGAAGGGGGTGCTCGGCTTCATCGAGCGGTACGTCGAGCCCCTCGAGCGGAAGCACGCGGACCTGCTGGCGGAGGAACGGCACCGCTACGACGACAACGGCCTGCTCAAGCCCGAGATCAGGGCGCTGAAGAAGCAGGTGCGGATGGCCTCCGCCGAGGCCGGGTTCTACACGATGTTCGGCGACGAGGCGCTCGGCGGGGGCGGGCTCGGCGAGGTCGCGCTCGTCCACATCCAGGAGGAGCTGAACCGCGTCTGCGGACCGCACCGGCCGCTCGTCCACGAGAACGTGATCCCGTCGGTGTTCACCAACGGCTTGAGCCCGATCCTCTCCGAACTCAAGCCCGACGTCCGCGAGCGGTACGTCGCCGGGATCGCGTCGGGGGAGAAGACCCTCTGCTTCGGACTGTCCGAACCCGGCGCGGGCTCCGACGTCCAGCGGATCCGCACCCGCGCGGTGCGCGACGGCGACGAGTGGGTGATCAACGGTTCCAAGCAGTGGATCACCAACGCGCCCTACGCCGACTACTGCATCCTGTTCGCGGTCACCGATCCCGAGGCCAACCGCGAGCGGCGCGGCGGCATCACCGCGTTCTTCGTCGACACCGCCAGCGAGGGTTTCGAGTGCAGCAGCACCATCCCCATCCTCGGGCACGTCGGCTCGCACATCGGCATCGTGACCGTGGACAACCTGCGGGTGCCCGACGACCACGTGATCGGCACCCTCCACAAGGGACTTTCCCTGGCGCTGCTCGGGATCAGCAAGGGGCGGCTGTCGATGTCCGCGATGTGCGTGGGGCTGGCCCGCTGGTCGCTGGAGCGGGCACTGGACTACGCCCGGCAGCGTGAGACGTTCGACAGCGTGATCGGCGACCACCAGGCCATCCAGATCAAGCTCGCCGAAATGGCGATGGACATCTACGCGGCCAAGTCGGTGGTCGGGCGGACCGCCGCGCTGGTGGAGAGCAAGCAGCGGGCGATCAAGGAGACCTCCATCGCCAAGGCCCTGTGCACCGAGATGCTCGGCCGGGTGTCCGACGCCGCGATGCAGGTGCACGGCGCGATGGGCCTGACCAACGAGATGCGGCTGGAGGAGGTCTGGCGGCACGCGCGCACGCTGCGGATCCCGGACGGCACGTCGGAGATCCAGCGCCGCACGATCGCCGGGCGCCTGCTCGCCGGCGACACGGAGCTGTGATGCTCCCCAAGTACGCCGAGCTGCCGCGCCTGGACGACTACGGCAACCACTCCTGGGGCGTGTTCGGCCAGGACGACGAACTCGGCACCCTCAACCTGATCGACGCCGACGCGGTGCGCGCGGCCACCGCCCTGGTGCGCACCGGTGAGCGGGTCGGCCTCAGCCTCCCGCTGGACCAGCCCGATCCGCCGCTGTTCCGCCGGGAGCCGTTCCGGCACACCGTCAAGCGGATCGGCAGCATGTGGGACGACCGGCTGGACTCGTTCTTCCCGCAGGGTTCCACGCAGTGGGACGGGTTCCGCCACCACCGGGTCCGCCAGCACGGTTTCTACGGCGGCGTCCAGGACGATCCCGCGCCGGGCAACCCCCGGTTGAGCATCCACCACTGGGCGAGCTCCGGGATCATCGGGCGCGGTGTGCTGCTCGACGTCGCCCGGCACTTCGGCGACCTGGACGCGCTGGCCGAGCGGTCGATCACCGCCGACGACCTGCGTGCGGTCGCGGAGGCGCAGGGCGCGGAGATCCGGCCCGGCGACATCCTGTGCGTGCGCACCGGCTGGCTGTCCGCCTACCGGGGACTGGACGCCGAGGGCCGCGCGGCGATCTCCGCGCAGAAGTCGTCGTTCAGCTCCGCCGGGCTGGCCGCCGACGAGAGCACGGCGGAACTGCTGTGGGACTGGCACGTCGCCGCGATCAGCGCCGACAACCCGGCCGTCGAGGTGACCCCCGGCGACGCGGCGGTCGGCAGCCTGCACCGGCGGCTGCTGGGGATGCTCGGCATCCCGCTCGGCGAGCTGTTCGACTTCGACACCCTGGCCGCCCGGCTCCACGAGAGCTCCCGGCCGGACTTCCTGTTCGTCTCCGTGCCGCTGGCCCTGGTCGGCGGCCTCGGATCGCCCGGCAACGCGGTCGCCGTGCTCTGACCCGGAAGGAGAACACCATGACCGTGCCCGGTCGCCTGATGCGGGACGTGCTCGGCTCCTTCTGCTCCGGGGTCGTGGTGGTCACCGCCGCCGGTCCCGAGCCGGTCGGCTTCACCTGCCAGTCGTTCGCCTCCCTGTCCCTCGACCCGCCACTGGTCACGTTCGCGCCCGGCCGCGGGTCGCGCACCTGGCCGAGGATCCGCGAAATCGGCTCGTTCTGCGTCAACATCCTCGCCGCCGACCAGCGGCATCTGTCGGACGCGTTCGCGCGGTCCGGCACCGACAAGTTCGCCGGCGTCCGCTGGTCGCCGAGCGAGCTGGGCTCGCCCGTCCTCGACGGCGTGCTCGCCTGGATCGACTGCGAGATCTGGGCCGAGTACGACGGCGGCGACCACACCATCGTCGTCGGCGAGGTCCGCGCGCTGGCCGCCGCACCCGGTGAGCCGTTGCTCTTCCACCGTGGGGCCTACCTCGCCTCCTGAAAAATCCCCCATGTCCCTCTCAACGAAGAGAGCGCGATCATGTCCACTCTGCAGCCCCGACGCGCCGCCGCGGCGAGCGTCATCGGCACCACCATCGAGTACTACGACTTCTTCATCTACGCCACCGCCGCCGCGCTGGTGTTCAACAAGGTGTTCTTCCCGACGCTGACCGGCCTGGCCGGGACACTGGTGTCGCTGTCGACCTTCGCGGTGGCCTTCCTGGTCCGCCCGCTCGGCGGCGTGATCATCGGGCATCTCGGCGACAAGGTCGGGCGACGGCCGATGCTGGTGCTCACGCTGACCATGATGGGCGGCGCGACCCTCCTCATCGGACTATTGCCCGGGTACTCGACCATCGGCGTCGCCGCGCCGGTCCTGCTGATCCTCCTGCGGGTGCTGCAGGGGTTCGCGATGGGCGGCGAACTCGGCGGCGCGGTGCTGCTGACGATGGAGCACAGCCAGCCGGGCAAACGCGGGTTCTACGGCAGTTTCGTGCAGATCGGCGGCCCGCTCGCGCTCGTGCTGGCGACACTGGTCTACCTGCCGCTGGGCGCCATGCCGCAGCAGGACTTCCTGAACTGGGGCTGGCGGATCCCGTTCCTGCTCAGCGTGGCCCTCATCGCCGTCGGCTACTTCCTGCGGCGGCGGATCGACGAGAGCCCCACGTTCACCGAGATCAAGCGTGCCGGCCGGGTGGACCGGGCGCCCGCGCTGACCATCGTCCGGCAGTATCCACTCCGGACACTGCTGATCGCGGGCACCACCCTGATCGGCGGCATCGCGTTCTACATGATGGCCGTGTTCGGCCTGTCCTACGCCACCAAGGACCTCGGCCTGCCGCGCGGAACGATCCTGCTCGTCGTGATGGCGTCGATGGTGCTGGACTGCCTGTTCGTGTTCGCCGCGGGCACGCTGTCGGATCGGCTGGGCCGCCCGAAGGTGATGATCGCGGGGATGATCGGTCTCGCGGTGCTGTCGTTCCCCTGGATCTGGATGCTGGACACCGGGAACCCGTGGGTGATCTTCGCCGGGTACGTGCTGCTGTGCGTGCCGCACGGCGCGGTGCAGGGCGTGGCGGGCGTGTTCTACGCGGAGGCGTTCCCGCCCGCGGTGCGGTATTCCGGACTGTCCATCGGCTACACGATCGGCATGATC